>JBMOGA010000004.1:0-128711 GCA_049318625.1 Hyphomicrobiaceae bacterium | reverse complement strand
ACAACATCGTCTACATCGGCGACCTCATCCAGAAGACCGAGGCCGAGATGCTGCGGACGCCGAACTTCGGGCGCAAGTCGCTCAACGAGATCAAGGAGGTGCTGGCGTCCATGGGCCTGCATCTCGGCATGGAGGTCCCGAACTGGCCGCCGGACAACATCGAGGAGTTAGCGAAGCGGTTCGAGGATCAGTACTGAGTTTCTCGCTCCCGGCGGCGGCCACGGTGACACAGTCGCCGGTGGGGGGCCACGGGAGCGACCCTCGGGCCGGGCGCCGTTCGGAGCAACGGGGTTCCGAGGACTGATTTTCCTTCGCTGCTTGCCAGGGGAGGGAAGGCGAACGGCCCGTAAGGGCCGAGGAGCGAAGGGCTCCCGGCGCATGCGCCGCACCCGCGCAGGTTGTCCGAGGGCTGAGCCCGAGGCCCAACCGTCGTGAGGTCCGACAACGCGGAGCCGAAGAACTCCGCAGGCAACAACGTAAGGGTAACGAGAGATGCAACACCGGAAACTCGGGCGGCGTTTCAGCCGCGACAGCGGCCATCGCCAGGCTATGTTCTCCAATATGGCGGCGGCCCTCATTCGCCACGAGCAGATCATTACGACGCTGCCCAAGGCCAAGGATCTGAAGCGCGTCGTTGAAAAGTACATCACGCTGGCCAAGCGTGGCGATCTCAACTCGCGCCGGCTTGCGGCGTCGCGGCTGCGCGACGACGATATGACCAAGAAATTGTTCGACGTGCTGGCACCGCGCTACAAGGACCGTGCGGGCGGCTACACGCGGGTTCTCAAGGCTGGCTTCCGTTATGGCGACAGCGCTCCGCGCGCCGTGATCGAGTTGGTCGATCGCGACGAGACCGCGAAGGGCAAGGAGGATCTTGCCCGCGTCGAGGAAGAGAAGAAGGCCGCCGAGGCCGCCGGCGCCTGATGTGCCGGGCGGTCACGTCCGATCGCCGTCAAGGCCCCCGACCCTATCGTCGGGGGCTTTTTGCTGTCTGGGGCCAAGGTCGGGATTTCAAAGCGGTACCGTGATGACCGCCCGCAGGCCGCCCATCGAACTTTCGCCGAGGGCGATGTTTCCGCCGTGGCTCTTGGCGATGTCGCGCGCGATGGCGAGGCCGAGGCCGGTATTGCCGCCGTCCTGATTGCGGGCGTGGTCGAGGCGGTAGAACGGCCGGAAGACGTTGTCGCGCTCGGCGGCTGGAATGCCCGGGCCGTTGTCGTCGACCTCGATGCGCAGCCAGCCCATTTCGGTCGCCGCGCGGATGACGATGAGATCGCCGAACCGGGCGGCATTGCTGATGAGATTGGTGATGGCGCGCTTGAAGGCCTGGCGCTTCAGCGGCAGCACGAGGTCGCGGCGGCGCTTGCGCATCTTCAGTTCGATCTGGACGCCGAAGACCTGGCTTTCCTCGTGGATCTCCTCGAGCAGGACGCGCAGGTTGGTCGGGCGTGCCTCCTCGCCGCCGTCGCCACGCGCAAAGGCGAGGTAATCCTCCAGCATGTGCTGCATTTCAGAGACGTCGGTCTTGAGGGCACGAATGTCCTTGCTGTCACCGAGCAGGGCCAGTTCGAGCTTGAAGCGCGTCAGCACGGTGCGCAGGTCGTGGCTGACGCCGGCCAGCATGTGGGTGCGCTGCTCGACATGCTGGGTGATGCGATCGCGCATTTCAAGGAACGCCTGCGCCGCCTGGCGCACTTCGCGGGCGCCGCGCGGGCGGAAGTCCGGCGGCACGGGGCGGCCCTTGCCGAACGCGTCAGCAGCGTCGGCGAGCTTCTGAATCGGCCGGATCTGGTTGCGCAGGAAGAGAATGGCGACGGTCAGCAGGACGACCGACGTGCCCACCATCCACATCAGGAAGATGTGCGAGTTCGAGGCGTAGGTTGCGCTCCGCTTTGCGATGAAGCGCAGCACCGCATTGTCGACCTTGACGCGGATCTCGACGCGCGAGGAGGCGCCGATCGTGTCGATCCAGAAGGGCTGGTCGATCTGCTTGCGGATCTCGTTGGAGAGGGTCCGGTCGAGCAGTGCGAAAAACGGCTTGGGCTGGGCGGTCGGAAGGTCCGTTGCCGGCAAGACCTGCATGGAGAGGTCGAGATTGTCGCGTGCGATGTCGATCAGACGGCGATAATCGTCGGCCCGGTTGTCGACCTTGTAGAGTTCGATTACGGCGGCGATGTCCCGGGCGGTCGCCTCGGACAGGCGGCGCGTGACCGATTGCCAATGGCGCTCCATGAACACGAAGGCGACGACGCCCTCCAGCAGCACGATCGGGGTGATGATGATGATGAGCGCGCGGGCGTACAGGCCCTTCGGCATCACGTTGGCGATCTGAGAGAGGATCCAACCCGTCACGCGCCGGAAGCGATCGCGCACCACTGCCAGCAGCGGGCGCAAGTCGCTGGCAAGTCGTCTCTCCTCGTGTGCGGCGACCATTCGCTCTTACCGCCTCAATCGATGTAGAGCATATAACCTTTGCCGCGCACAGTCTGCAGGTAGACGGGGTTCGACGGGTCCATCTCAATCTTGCGGCGCAGGCGATTGATCTGGACGTCGATAGCACGCTCGTTGCCGGTGGATTCGTCGTTGGCGAGTTCGTGGCGTGCCACCGGGCTGCCCGGTCGTTGAGCGAACTGGCGCAGCAGGTCGCGCTCGCGCTCGGTCAGCTTGATGGCTTCGTCGCCGCGCCGCAGTTCGCCGCGTCCGAGATTGAACGTGAAATCACCCATCCGGATCTCGTCCTGCGGGGGCGCAATGCCACGGGCGCGGCGCAGGATGTTTTGCAGACGCAGCAGCAACTCGCGCGGCTCGAAGGGCTTCGGCAGGTAGTCGTCGACGCCGGCCTCGAGGCCTTCGATGCGATGCTCGGGGTTGGCCCTCGCGGTCAGCATGCAGATCGGGATTCCGGTGGTGGCCTTGAGATCGCGGGCCAGTTCGAGGCCGGTCTCCCCCGGCATCATGACGTCGAGAATGACCAGATCGAACGAGAGCCCGCGCATGGCGGCGCGGGCCGAACTCGCATCTGCCGCCGGGGTCACACGGAAGCCGTGCTCGACCAGATAACGCGAGAGCAGTTCGCGAATGCGGTGATCGTCGTCGACAACGAGAACATGGGCGGCGTTGTCGGGCGGGGGCGGCGCGCCGCGTGACCCGGCTTCCTGTTCCATGGCTCAATCCTCATGACGGCCCGAGGCCGCTTGCAGCATCGCCTCGATGGCCTCGCGGTCGGCGTTTGCCACCATTGCGGCGAGGAAGCGGCGCACGGCCTGCGATCCGGCCGGGCCCGCGGACGACAGCGCCTGCCCGACCCGTTCGACCTGGATGCGCACCAGGCGCTCGGCCAGGGCGTGGCCCTTGTCCGATGGAAACAGGAGACGCTCCCGCCGGTCGATCTCGCCGGCCCGCTGTTCGATGAAGCCGCCGTCGACGAGCGTCTTGAGAACGCGCGCCAAGCTCTGCTTGGTGATCCGCAGGATCTCGAGCAGATCGATGACCCGCAGGCCGGGGTGCCGGTTGACGAAGTGAAGCACGCGATGATGCGCGCGGCCGAGCCCGTAGTGCTGAAGCACGGCGTCGGCCTCGCCCGTGAAGTCGCGATAGGCAAAGAACAGCAGTTCCACGAACGCCACGAGGTCGTGGCGTTCCGAGGCGGGGCCGGGGTCGGGCCCACCGTCGCAGTCAGGCTTGCCGGGCGCCATGGAATTTACGTCAGTCATGTTGACTTATTAGGGGGGCGGCGCTAGGCGTGACAAGATGATTTCGCGGTCAGGCGTTGGTTGTTGCGCATTATTGCGGCGACCGCGGTCCCGCCCGCCGAAACAGGCCGGGCGGACGTTCGTCTCGTGCAGAGAGGCGAACCAACGGCTTGGATCCAAACACAAAATGGAGGACGGCCATGGCTGCGCTGATGCCCTATCACGATCGCGACGGCGTCATCTGGTTCGACGGCAAGCTGGTTCCCTGGCGCGAGGCCAATGTCCATGTGCTGACGCATGGTCTGCACTATGCGAGCGCGGTGTTCGAGGGTGAGCGGGCCTACGGCGGCGAGATTTTCAAGCTGACCGAGCACAGCCGCCGCCTCAGCGAAGGCGCGCGAACGATGGATTTCGAGATCCCGTTCACCGTTGCCGAGATCGATCAGGCCTGCCGGGACGTGGTCAAGGCCAACAATCTGGTCGACTGCTACGTGCGGCCCATCGCCTGGCGTGGATCGGAGCAGATGGGTGTGTCGGCGCAGCAGGCGAAGATCCATCTCGCCGTGGCGGCCTGGGATTGGGGTTCCTACTTCCCGATGGAGCAGCGCCTCAAGGGCATCAAGCTGACGTGGGCGCACTATCGCCGCCCGGATCCGCGCACGGCGCCGGCGAAGACCAAGGCGGCTGGCCTCTACATGATCTGCACGCTCGAAAAGCATCGCGCCGAGCGGGCCGGCTTTGCCGACGCGGTGATGCTGGACTGGCGCGGCCATGTGGCCGAGTGCACCGGCGCCAACATGTTCCTGGTGAAGGACGGCAAGATCCACTCCCCGACGCCGGACTGCTTCCTCGATGGCATCACGCGCCAGACCGTGATCGGCCTTGCCAAGAAACGTGGGATCGAGGTTATCGAGCGGACCATCATGCCGGAGGAACTCGGCGGGTTCACCGAGTGCTTCCTGACCGGCACGGCGGCCGAGGTGACACCGGTGTCGCAGATCGGCGAGCATACGTACAAGCCGGCCAAGATCTGCGAGACGCTGCTGAACGATTACATGGCCGCTGTCCAGCCGCAGCGTAAGGCCGCCGAGTAGGGCGGTCGCGCGCTGACGAGGCGTTGCCCGCTCGGCACATACAATGCCGTCACCGCCCGCGGGCGGTGACGGTGGATTGCCAGCATGGCCGGAAAGCTGGACAATCGGGTCGATCGGTTCCGACCGGAGGGATGCCCATGCTCCGCTTCCTGGCCCCAACGCTCCGTCTCATTGCCATGCTTGTTGCGCTCGGTGCGTTCGGGCCGGCGTTCGCACAGTCGGGACCGACACCGGTCCAGGTGGGTCCCGGCGGCCTCATCAACCCGCAGCGGGACTGCAAGACGGTTCGCTTCTGCAATTTCGCGCGCACCGGCAGTTACCGGGGGTGCGTGTCGGCCTACAGCTGCCGGGCCTGCCGGTTCGTGGCGGCGCGTTGCGACATCGACGGTACGCGGCGCACCTGCAGCCGGGTTCAGTGCGCCTGGGGTTGAGGTTGCACGCCGCAACCCCTGCCGTATCCTCACCAGCTCTTGAACGGGGTCTCCGGCACCGGCGTTTTGGGCGGCACGCGGTTCTTGTAGGCCAGCAGATTGTCGACGACGAGCTGGCCCATGCCGTCGCGGGTAAAGACCGAAGCCGAGCCGACGTGCGGCAGCAGCACGAGATTATCGAGGGTCATGAGCGTCGGGTCGATGGTCGGTTCGTTCCACATGACATCGAGGCCGGCGGAATGAATGGTGCGATTGCGGAGCGCCTCGATCAGAGCCGTCTCGTCGACCACGGATCCGCGCGCCATATTGATAAGTATGCCGCGCGGACCGAGAGCCTCGAGCACGGCCTTGTTGATCAGGTTCTTGGTGGCGGCGCCCCCCGGCGTGATCACGATCAGGGTGTCGACGTCACGCGCCATGGCCACGATATCGTCGTAGAACGGATAGTTCACGCCGTCCTGTTTGCGACGCCCGAAATAGGCGATCGGCATGCCGAAGGCCTCGATGCGTCTCGTGATCGCCTTGCCGATCCGGCCGAGCCCCACCATGCCGATCTTGCGGTCGCGCAGCGACGAGGTCAGCCGATAGTCGCCGTGCTTGGCCCAGTCGCCGGCGCGCAGATACTGCTCGGCCATGCCGAGCTCGCGGACGGTCATCAGCAGAAGTCCGATGGCGGTGTCGGCGACTTCTTCGTTGAGGACGTCCGGCGTATTGGTGACGACGATACCGCGCCGTCCGGCGGCCACGACATCGACGGAATCGTAGCCGACGCCGAAATTCGAGATGACCTTGAGCTTCGGCAATCGCGCGAACAAGTCTTCGTTGCACTTCACGCCAGTGTGGCCACCGGTGCAGACGGCCTCGATGCGGGGGCCATGCGTTGCGAGACAGGATTCGCGGTCCGGCGCCTCCCAGAAACGGACGACATCGAAGGCGGCGTGGAGCTGATCCGAGATCAGCGGCATCATGGTGCCTGTCATCAGCAGCGGCGGCTTGCTCATTTGTTCCTCCCAAGGTCCGGTTGTCTGCTCGTAGCACCTCGCCGTCCGGAACTTCAACGAAAGTCTCAAATGGCAATTGCCTCCGCTCGGAACCTGCGAGACAAGCCCGCATGACAGCCAACCGGACCTATGACGTCGCCGTGCTGGGCGGGGGCCACAACGGGTTGACCTGCGCCGCCTATCTGGCCCGTCGGGGGCTCGACGTCGTCGTTCTCGAGAAAAACGATCAGGTCGGTGGCGCCGCCGTGACGGAGGAGTTCGCGCCCGGGTTCCGCAACTCGGTGGCGTCCTACACGGTGAGCCTGCTCAACCCGAAAGTGATCCGCGACCTCGATCTCGATCGTCATGGGCTGCGGATCGTCGAGCGGCCGGTTGCCAATTTCTGGCCGGTCGATGGAGAGCGCGGGCTCGTCATGCCCTACGGTCTGGCGGGTCGTCAGGCCGCCATCTCCGCGTTCTCGACGCGCGATGCCGCGCAGTTGCCGGCCTACGATGCGGCGATCGAGCGGGCGGCCGCCGTGCTCAAGGATCTCGTGCTGCGGACGCCGCCGAACGCGGGCGGTGGCCTCGTCGAACTCGCACGCAATGCCGGGCTCGCGTGGCGGCTGGCTGGTCTGTCGCTCGCCGACCAGCGGCTGGTGACCGATCTGTTCACCAAAAGCGCGGCCGATTTCCTCGATCGCTACTTCGAAAGTGACGTCGTCAAGGGTGCCTTCGCGTTCGATGGCATCGTCGGTGCGCTGGCTTCGCCGCACACCCCGGGCACGGCCTATGTGCTGCTCCATCACTGCTTCGGGGAGGTCAACGGCAAGGCCGGTGTTTGGGGCCATGCGGTCGGCGGCATGGGGGCGATCACGCAGGCGATGGCGGCTGCGGCACAGGCGGCGGGTGCCGAAATTCGCGTCGGTGCCGCGGTGGACCGGGTTTTGGTCGCCAGCGATCGCGTGGCCGGGCTCGCTCTGGCCTCCGGCGAGACGATCGCGGCGCGCGCGGTGGCGGCCAATGTCGGACCCAAGCTGCTGTTCCGCGATCTGGTGCCGGCCGAGGCGGTGGATCCGGAGATCCGCGCCCGGTTCGTCGGCATCAAAACCGGTTCAGGCACCTTCCGCATGAACGTGGCGCTTTCGGAGCTGCCCGATTTCCTGTGTCGGCCGGGCACTGCGGTACAACCCCACCATGGCGCCGGCATCGTGATCGGGCCGACGCTCGGCTATCTCGACCGCGCCTATCTCGAGGCCCGGATGTACGGTTGGGCGCGCGAGCCGGTGGTGGAGATGCTGATCCCCTCGACGGTCGACCCCGGCCTGGCGCCGGAAGGCCGTCACGTCGCGAGCCTGTTCGTCCAGCATGTGATGCCGCACCTGCCCGACGGTCGCGGTTGGGACGAGGCCAAGGAGACGTTTGCCGAGGTCGTCATCGACACCGTGAGCCGTCATGCGCCGAACTTCCGCCGGAGCATCGTCGCCCGGCAGGTGCTATCGCCGCTCGATCTGGAGCGCCGGTTCGGGCTGATCGATGGCGACATCTTCCACGGGCAGCTTTCGCTCGATCAGCTATTTTCTCTGAGGCCAGTGCTCGGATATGCGAACTATCGTATGCCTGTGACGGGTCTCTACCTGTGCGGCTCGGGTGCTCATCCGGGCGGCGGCGTGACCGGCGTGCCCGGCCACAACGCGGCACGCGAAATCCTGGCTGATCTGGGACGGGCGCGCCGGGGGTGAGCCATCCAGGGCAGGTGGCCGTACACGACACGGATTGCGTCTCTGCGCTGCGGGACGGTGGGAGAATTTGGTGATGGAAGGTGGCCTCGTGGCCCGGACGGAGATGAACTCGGCGGAGTTCCGGTCGGCGATGCGGCATGTGCCGGCTGCCGTCTGGCTGATCGCCGCCGGCACGACCGGTGCGCGCACGGGGTTGACCGCAACGGCGGTCTGCCCGCTGTCGGACGAGCCGCCGGCCATGCTCGTCTGCGTGAACCGGTCGGCCGGCGCCCATGACGTGATCGTTTCGGCGGGTGTCTTCAGCATGAACATGCTGGCAGCCGGGCAGGAGCAGATCGGTGAGCGTTTTGCCGGCCGGTTCGGCCAGCGGGGCGAGGAGCGCTTTGCCGGACTGACATGGAGGACGCTGGTGACCGGCGCCCCGGTGTTCGCAGACGCCCTGTGCGCGCTCGATTGCGAGGTGATCGAGGCGCGTCCACTGGCGACCCATTCGGTGATCGTGGGCCGGGTGGTGGGCGGCGTGGCGCGCGCAGATGCCCTTCCGCTGCTCTACCGCGACGGTCGCTATGTTACCCTCAGCCGTTGAAACAGCCATGAGGGCACCCGACCGTCGATCGTGATAAGCGCGGCTCCGATCACGATCCCGCCGACGATGTGACGGGCGAGTATCTCTTCGTCGAGCACGAGATGGCCGAAGATCGCAGCGCTGAGCGGGATGAGCAGTGTGACCAGCATCGCATTACTCGGGCCCGAGACGGTCATGATGTGGAAGAACATCACATAGGCCAGTGCGGTTGCCAGCACGCCGAGCCCGATCAGGGCGAGGACGGCCGCCTGGGATGGCATCGCCAGTGCCCAGGGATGGTCGATGAGGGCCGCCACGGGCACCATCATCGCGGTCGCGCAGGTCAGTTGTACGGCCGCGGACACGATCGGCGGCGTTCCCTTGAAGCGCTTGGCCCAAACACCTGAAACGCCATAGCAAAATGCGGCTCCGAGCATGCCGATCATGCCGAGCACGCCTTGGCTGTTGCCGCCCAATGCCTCTGGTCCGACGAGAATGGCGACGCCGGCGATGCCAACCAATACGCCGACGAGCCGGTTCGGCGACAACGGCTCGGTGCCAAGCGCGTAGGCGAGCACAACGCTCCACAGCGGCACCGTCGCGTTGAGGACCGAGGCCAGTCCGGTCGTGATGTGCTGCTGGCTCCAGACGATCAGCGAGAACGGCAGCACATTGTTGAGGATGGCCATTACGGCATAGGACCGCCATGCGGTTGCTGTCGCGGGCAACCGGTGGCCGATGGCGACGACCACGGGTAACAGCACAGCGGCGGCGAGTGCAACCCGCACGAGTACGATCGTGAAGGTCGGCAACTCTCGCACGGCGACCGTCACGAACAGAAAAGATCCGCCCCAGATCAGGGACAGCAGGGCGAGCAGGACCCATTGGCTTCGCGACACGTTGGCGCTCCCGAGCATCTATCGTCGCGACGGGTGTTTAGGGCCGGCGCCGGCGTTGGGCGACCCGAAAACCGCTCAGCCCAGGATACCGGCGAGGGCCGGCAGGAAGCCGTCGTAGTGGTCGATGACCGCGTCGGCTTCCAGTTCTGCGATAGGGATCGACGTATAGCCGAACGTTACTGCGATGACAGGGAGGCGCGCGGCCTTCGCGGTCGCCACGTCGACGTCGCTGTCGCCAACCATCACGGCCCGGGCAGGATCGCCGCCGGCCATACGGATGGCCCCCAGGAGGTGGTCGGGATGCGGCTTGCAGACGGCAAAAGTATCGCGGCCAGCAATCGCGGCGAAGCGATGGACCAACCCCAGTTCCGTCAGGAGGATGCGGGAGAGATGCTCGCGCTTGTTGGTGCAGACCGCGAGGCGGGCACCGGCGGCGGTCGCGGCGTCGAGCGCACGCTCGAGGCCTTCGAAGGCGCGGCTCTCGACGGCAATGTTGTGCTCGTAATGGTGCAGAAAACCGGCCAGCAGGACATCGACCTCGGCGGTCGACCGGTTGGCGCCGCGAGCCGATAGCGCGACTTCGATGAGGCGGCGGGCGCCGTAGCTGATCCAGGGCCGCAGGGCCTCCGGTGGCATCGGCTCCAGTCCGTCCCCCACGATGACATGGTTGGTCGCTCGGATGAGGTCGGGCGCGGTGTCGATCAATGTGCCGTCGAGGTCGAAGACGAGGGTCAAATCGCGCATGGCGCCTCTGGCGAACTGGTGGTTGGCATGGCTCTAGACGGCTGTTCCCGTCTTGTCACCTTGCTCCGGGCGGCGGAAGCCGTCATAGGTCGCGCAGGGGACGAGAAGGGCGGGGCCATGAGCACGGACACTTACAAGCGGCAGGCGGCGGAGCGCGCGCTCGAATTCGTGGAGCCGGGGATGCGGCTCGGCCTCGGCACCGGGTCGACGGCGCGCCATCTCGTGGAACTGCTCGGAGCACGGGTGAAGGCAGGCCTCGACATCGTGTGTGTTCCAACGTCGGAAGCCACGCGCCGTCATGCCGCTGAACTCGCCATCCCGCTGGCGACGCTCGACGAGGTTCCCAACCTTGATCTGACGATCGACGGGGCCGATGAGATCGATCCCCAGTTGCGTCTCATCAAGGGGGGAGGCGGCGCGCTGTTGCGCGAGAAAATCGTCGCGATGTCATCAGACCGGATGATCGTGATCGCCGACCCTTCGAAACTTGTTCGCACGCTCGGCCGCTTTCCGCTGCCGGTCGAGGTGGTCGCGTTCGGGCTGACCTCGACGCGGCAGATGCTCGAGCTGGTTGCCGGGGATGCGGCTTGCGCCGGTGAGATCACGTTGCGACGTGCGGCGACGGGTGAGCCGTTCGTGACCGACGGCGGCCACTACATTCTCGATTGCGCGTTCGGCGCGATCCCGGAGTCGGAAGCTCTTGCCGAGGGCCTCCTGTTCGTGCCGGGCGTGGTCGAGACCGGACTGTTCCTCGGCGTCGCGGATCTCGCGATCGTCGCCGGGCCCGACGGCATTATCGAGATCGAGGCGCCTGATCTGGACGATGAGACGGTCTGAGGAGTTCATCCGATGACGCGCCGGTTCGCCGCCCTTTGCCTTGCGTTCGTGCTGTCGTGGTCGCTGGTGACGGCCGCTGTTGCACAGCAGGCGGCCCCGAAGCCGGATCCGGTCCGGATCGCCGCTGCCAAGAAGCTGTTCACGGCGATGGGTGTCGATGCGCAATACAAGGTCATGGTCGACACGATGACCAATGGTCTCGCGGTCATCGTGCGGCAGCGCCACCCTGCCCACGGGGCGGCGATCGGCGACGTTTTCGACAGTCTCAAGCAGAAGTTCATCGACCGCAGCGGCGAGATGATCGACATGATTGCCCCGCTGTGGGCGGAGAAATTCACGGCGGAGGATCTCGAAACGATCGCCGATTTCTTCGCGACGCCGGTCGGGCGTAAACTGGTTGCGGTGCAGCCGGAGATCATGCAGCGTTCGATGCAACTCGGCATGGTCTGGGGACAGCGGATCGGTGCGGAGGTCGAGGCCGAGGCGCGGATCGAGCTGAAAAAGCGCGGCATCGATCTGTGAGCGTCAGCCGATGACGTGCGGATCATCTTCCAGCTTCTTTGAGGCGGGTCATGAGCAGCTACGATTTTGATCTGTTCGTCATTGGCGCCGGCTCCGGCGGTGTCCGGGCGGCGCGCATCGCGGCCGGTCATGGTGCCAAGGTGGCCGTCGCCGAGGAATACCGCTTCGGCGGCACCTGCGTGATCCGCGGCTGCGTGCCCAAGAAGCTGCTGGTGTACGCCAGCCGGTTTCGCGACGACTTCGAGGATGCGGCCGGGTTCGGCTGGGAGGTCGGCGAGCCCCGGTTCGACTGGGCGCGGCTGATCGCGGCCAAGGACAAGGAAATCGCCCGCTTGGAGGCCGCCTATCGCAACACGCTCGAGAGCCGCGGCGTGACGACGTTCGCCGCGCGGGCGGTGGTCGAAGGTCCCAACGCGGTGCGGCTGTCCGATGGTCGGGCGCTCACCGCCCGCTACATCCTGGTCGCGACCGGCGGGGCGCCGAACGTCGATCCCGGCTTGCCGGGGGTCGAGCATGTGATCACCTCGAACGAGGCGTTCCATCTCGCCACGCTCCCCCGGCGGGTGGTCGTTGCGGGCGGCGGCTACATCGCCGTCGAGTTCGCCGGGATCTTCCATGGGCTCGGCGCCGAGACGACACTCGTCTATCGCGGCGAGAAAGTTCTGCGGGGCTTCGACGAGGACCTGCGCGACGGGTTGATGGACGCCTACGGCAAACGCGGCATCCGCCTGGCGATGGGCGCGGTGTTCACGCGCATCGAAAAGACGGCCGGCGGGCTCGTCGGGCACCTGAGCACAGGGCAAGCGATCGAGGCCGACGCGATCATGTTCGCGATCGGGCGGCGGCCGGCCACGGGTGGTCTCGGCCTGGAGGGGGCGGGGGTGCAGTTGGCAAAGTCCGGCGCGATCGTCGTCGACCGCTTCTCGCAGACCAACGTGCCGTCCATTTATGCGGTCGGTGACGTGACCGATCGGGTCAACCTCACGCCGAGCGCGATCCGCGAGGGGCATGCGTTCGCCGATACGGTGTTCGGCGGACGCCCGACAGCCGTCGATCACGGCCTGATCCCGACCGGCGTTTTCTCCTCGCCCGAGATCGGGACCGTCGGCCTCTCCGAGCAGGCGGCACGAGCGGCCGGGCATACCATCGACCTTTACAAGGCGCGCTTTCGGCCGATGCGCAATACGCTCGCCGGCCGTGACGAACGCACCTTGATGAAGCTGGTCGTCGATCGCGAGAGCACCCGCGTGCTCGGCGTCCACGTGCTCGGTCCCGATGCGGGCGAGATCATTCAGATGGCCGGTATCGCGCTGGGGATGGGGGCGACGAAGGCAGATTTCGACCGCACGGTTGCCGTGCATCCGAGCGCGGCCGAGGAATTGGTGACCATGCGCGAGAAGTGGGTCGGGTGAGGCCCGCCTTCGGCGTCACCCCGGTGCCCACGGTTGGCGGCGCCTGGCGTTCGCGCGACACTCGACCAGCGTTGATTTTCTCGCCAAGATGCGTCCCCTGGCAATAGGTGTGCGTATCCTGGCCGGGCCGGGCGAACTTGCGATATTGTCCGGTAAGAGTCGGAAAGCTTGCCTTTTTCTCGTGCCAGACGACTTGCAGTGATCGATTGTGGTGAGTGTCCTCCAGGGGGAACCAATGGCTTTGAAATTCAAGACCGCGATCCTAACGACCGGGCTGATCTTGGGAATGGGTATGGGTGCTGGCGCGGCTTTCGCGCAGACCTGCAACGACACCCGCATCGGAAAGCTGCCGGACGGATGCCAGAAAGAGCGCATTTCGGCGACAGGAAGCCTGCGCTTCCTCGGCGACGCCGCTGCGCGCAAGTCGGCCGAGGCAGCCTGGAAGCGTGAGGTTCTCAACAAGTTCGGCGAGCGTTTCACGACGTGGGACAACGCGGCCTGCCCGCAGACGGAATGCACGGCGGGCTCGATCGCGGGCTCCAAGCGCTGCTCGTACGCGGGCTTCCCGTGCGCCAAGGCGATGGTCGAGAGCGGTGGCGATCTCACCAATGAGGAAGTGGTCGAGATCCAGCGCCTTCTCGTTCGTCTCGGTTATCCGGTCGCAACCGACGGGAAATTCGGTCCGAACAGCTCAGAAGCTTTGAAGCGCTGGCAGCGGGCGAACAAGAAGGACGAGGACGGTCTGCCGTCCAAGGAGAACCTCCAGGAACTCCGCGCGGCTGCAGCGAAGCGCAAAGTCTGATTGCAACCGCCGCACGGTCGTCACGACAGAGCCCTCTCCGAAATCGGAGAGGGCTCTGTCGTTTCAGTCGTCGAACAGCTGGCCCCCGTCATAACCGCAGGCGATACGGCCGAGGCGGGCCCGGTTTTCGTCCGAAGTGAGGGCCAGTGCACTTTTCTGCAAGTCGGCCTCTGACGGGCGCTGACCATCGGCACGTGCCATAAGACCGGCCAAGAGGCGCGGGTCGAGTTCGGGCAGTGACGCCCAGAAACCGCGCGCCAGCTTGCGGGCCAGTTCGTGTTCGGGGTGCTTCGCATTGTCGGGCGCTCGGCCGATCTCGTACATGTGGGTTGCACTCTCCCACGGCGCCCGCTCGCGCGGCATACGGGCCAGAACGTCCTCCGCTTCCTCTGCCACGTAGAAGCGGTTCAGCTGGTCGTACAGGCAGAAGCGATAGCCCTGTGCCAGCAGATAGGGCTCCCATTTGTCCCACGCAGGCTCGTTGGAGAGCGGTGCGATGGCCTCGCAGACGACGACCTTGGGGCGGAAGCGCTTCCAGTCGTTGCCGGCCAGAACATCGGCCTCGGCGCCCTCGACATCGACCTTGAGGAAATCGATCCGCTCGACGCGATGTTTCTCGCACAGCGCCGCCAGGGTGGTGACCGGGCGCCGCTCGACCCGGTACTGTTCGTGGGCGCCGCCGGTCTCGGCATGCTGCTTCACGGTCGTGGACAGGCCATGCAACCGATCGAAGACATGGAAATCCAGTTCGCCCGGCGCGCGGCCGACGAGGCCCACGACGACTTCGTCGCGCGGGCGAATGTGCTGATACAATTCTGCCAGAGGCGCCTGCGGCTCGACGATGATGCCGCGCCAGCCCCGCTCATAGAACCAGAAGGAGACGTTGTCTGCGATGGGGTGGCCGCCGCCGACGTCGATGTAGAACCCCGGGGATGGCCCACCGAGTGCTTGCCAGAGATGGTAGTCCTCGAGGTTCTGCGTATAGGAAAGCATCGGTTCATCCTGCCGTGTCGGTTCCGTGCACCCTAGCGACAGGTTTGTGCCGTGCCTATGGCGGCAAGGGCATCGCCCAAAGGGCTTGCGCCAACAGTGATTTCTCTGCGATGAGAGACCTTTACCGGCCGCTGCAGTCTGCGTGGCCGGCGTTTTGCGTTTTGAAAGAACCGACGGAGCCCGCCATGGCAAGCCCCTGGACCCCCGATAGCTGGCGCAATAAGCCGATCGTCCAGGTACCCGAGTATCCGGACCTCGGCGCTCTCGCCGATGTCGAGAAGAGGCTTGCGACCTTTCCGCCGCTGGTTTTTGCAGGTGAGGCGCGCGAGCTGAAGAAGACGCTCGCCCAGGTGGCTGCCGGCCGGGGTTTCCTGTTGCAAGGCGGCGATTGCGCCGAGAGCTTTCTTGAGCATCGCGCCGACAACATCCGCGATTTCTTCCGCGTTTTCCTGCAGATGGCGGTCGTGTTGACCTATGCGGGCGGCTCGCCCGTCGTGAAGGTCGGCCGCATCGCCGGACAGTTCGCCAAGCCGCGCTCCTCGCCGGTCGAGAAGCAGGGCGGCGTCGAGCTGCCGAGCTATCGGGGCGACATCATCAACGGTCCGGAGTTCACGGCGGAGTCGCGGCTTCCCGACCCGGCTCGCCAGCTCGAGGCCTACCGTCAGTCGGCGGCAACCCTCAATCTGCTGCGCGCGTTCTCGATGGGCGGCTACGCCGATCTCGAGCGGGTCCACCAATGGACGCTCGGCTTCGTCAAGGACAGCCCGCAGGCGCATCGCTATCAGGTGCTCGCCGATCGGATCACCGAGACGCTCGGCTTCATGCGGGCCTGTGGCATCACCTCCGAGAACACGCCGCAGTTGCGCACCACCAATTTCTACACCAGCCACGAGGCGCTGCTGCTCGGTTTCGAGCAGGCGATGACGCGCAACGACTCGACCACGGGCGAGTGGTACGCGACGTCGGGCCATATGATCTGGATCGGCGATCGCACGCGCCAGCCCGATCATGCCCATGTCGAGTATTGCCGGGGCGTCCGCAATCCGATCGGCCTCAAGTGTGGCCCGTCGATGGAGCCGGATGGGCTGCTGCGGTTGATCGACATTCTCAACCCGAGGGACGAGGGCGGCCGGCTGACGCTGATCTGCCGCTTCGGGGCGGACAAGGTGGAGAAACATCTGCCGGCGCTGATCCGCGCGGTGAAGCGGGCCGGGCGCACGGTGGTCTGGTCGTGCGATCCGATGCACGGGAACACGATCTCGGCCGCCTCCGGCTTCAAGACCCGGCCGTTCGACCGCATTCTCCGCGAGGTCGAGGCGTTCTTCGACGTTCATCGCGCCGAGGGCACCCACGGCGGCGGTATTCACGTCGAGATGACCGGCCAGAACGTCACCGAGTGCACGGGCGGGGCGGCTGCGATCTCCGAGACCGACCTGTCGGACCGTTATCACACCCACTGCGACCCCCGGCTCAACGCCGACCAGTCGCTCGAACTGGCTTTCCTGGTGGCCGAGCGGTTGCGCCAGGAACGTGAGCAGGCCAGCCATGGCCAAGCTGCCGCCGCACTCAGCGCTTAACGCTGCTGTCGTGTGGATGTTGTAGCCGTCGGCTGAAGGGGGGTAGGGCTCTCTTCTGGACCACGGGCGCGCCACGGGGCCGCCCGAGGCCGTCCGACGTGACGGCGTGGAGGGAGCATGGGGACCAATCAGCAGGCGGGTGACGCGGCTGTGGTGGCGGGTCCGGTCGCGCCGCAGTGGCCGATGCCGGTCGAGACCTTTTTCAACGGGCCCTGGCTCGAGCCGTCCGACGTTCTGTTGATGCGGGAACGGTCGAGTACCTTTGCCAATCTGGTTCGCCTGTTCACCGGCAGCTTTTTCTCCAAGGCCGCGCTCGTCTTCCTCGTGCCGCATCGCGAAAAGGACTTCGACACGCCGTTCGTGATCGAGGCCGCCTTCGAGGGGGTCGACCTCACCGACCTCAAGTCGTTCGTGCTGTCGAGAGAGAAGCGCTTCGTCATCGCCGTGAAGCGTGTGGAGTGCGAGTGGTTCGATCTCGAGCACCGGCATCTCGTGCGCGGGTTTATGCTCAACTACATCAAGGCGGACTATGACTACGGCAAACTGTTCGACAATCTGTGGGCGTCCCTGAAGGGTGCGCAGTTCTTTCTGCTGCGGCTGGTGCTCGGACCCCACTGGGCGCTGCGCCAGATCACCAAGCGCCGGCCTGCCGAGCGGCTCAACAAGTTCATCGGGCCGGGCCTCGTGCAGTGGGGCTACTGGGAAGCGACGAAGTTCCTGGTCGACCATAAGCTGGCGCCTGCCGAGCGGCTCGACGATGTCGTGTTCCGCGAGCGTCTTTTCGACGAGCGGGCCAAGGGCAAGATCACCGGTTTCGACGAGGATGATCTGCTCGGCGTGACGGCCGAGGACATCGCCAAGAGTTCGCGGCTTTCGTGGAAATACGCGATCGTCAATGGACGGGTCTACGAAGTCGCGTCGGAAGGCGAGTTCTACGACCTTCTGCGGCGCTTGCGGCGGCTGCGCCTGGCGGGCCGGGCGAGCGATGAGGCGCAGTCATGAGCGAAATGATCAAGCCTGGCCGGCATCCTCTTCTGAGGCTGATGGAAGCAAAGCCGGCGACCGATACTTGGCCGATGCCGGTCGACCAGTTCCTGGCACGCGACTATCTCCGCCACGCCGACGTTCTCATGACGGTGCGCAAGGGGAACCTGCT
Organism: Hyphomicrobiaceae bacterium; assembly: GCA_049318625.1. Taxonomy (GTDB): domain Bacteria; phylum Pseudomonadota; class Alphaproteobacteria; order Rhizobiales; family Hyphomicrobiaceae; genus JBMOGA01. Next base: position 111,265 of record JBMOGA010000004.1, on the reverse strand, counting down.
CTCCTGGCTCATCCGTACGGCGACCAAGGGTAATTTCAGTCACGCGGCCCTGGTCTTCATCACGCCGAACTATCAGTACGGGTGGCAATCGACCTACCTGATCGAGAGCGTGTTCTCCGGCGTCGAGGTCACGGATCTGCGCGACTATTTCAAATACCGCGGGATCAAGGTGGCGATCCAGCGTTCTCGGCATGCGTGGCTCTCCGACGAGATCGCCAAGCGCGTGCGTGGGCGCACGCTGGGCGACATCAAGGCCAAGTACAATTTTCCGCTGATGATCGCGATGGCGGAAGGCCTCTGGTTCAGTCTCGAGAGCATGGTGCAGGGGCACAAGCGAACGGTGCTGCGGCGAGAGCGCAAGGGTGGTCGCGCCTCCCCGAACGAATTCATCTGCTCCGGGTTCGTCCAGCGCGGGTTCGTGCTCGGCATTGCGGAGTTCATCCGCAACGGTCAGCTGCCGGCCTCGGCGCTGCGCGAGGTGATCTTCGATCGGGATCTGGCGAGCCTGCTGCCCAAGGACTGGTCGCAGCATTCGCCGGCCGAGCAGGTCAAGATCGTCGACGAATTCATCGAGGAATTCACGGACGAGTTGCTGTCGGCGACACCGCGCGACCTCGAGACGTCGACGGAGCTGGACTGGGTCTATGTGATGGCGGACGGGGTCGTCCACCCGGTCACGAGCTATCGCGAAGTGTGCGAATTGATGGAGTTGAAGGCCTTTCCGGGCTGATCTCCATGCTCCGGTGTCAATGGGTGCCGTCACCCGGCGCGGACGCTCGTTCCGTGTCATGGTGGGCGGATTGATCTTGGTCATCGGCGAGCCCGCCCGTGCCCTGCCAGAAGTGTCACCAGGCCGGTTCGGAGCACATTGATTTCGATGAGCACAGCACAGCAGGCCGAGAGCCGCACCACCGGCATCTGGGTCGCAGGCCGCGCGTGGCTGCGTGACGGGGCCGTGCAGCTTGCCATGATCCCGGCCGCGGCGCTGCTTGTGGCGCTGGCATTCGCGGCCGGCGGTCTCGCCGGCGCGAGCCGTTGGGTGCTCGCCGGGGCGACGCTGGTGGTGCTCGCCGCCCTGGTCCGGCAGATCGTCGTCAGTCTGCGGAGCGGCGAGATCGGACTCGATATCATCGCGGCGCTCGCCATGGCCGGCGCGCTGGCCGGCGGCGAGTGGCTGGCCGGCGCGGTCGTCGCCTTGATGTATGCCGGCGGGCAGGCACTGGAGGGGCTGGCGCAATCGCGGGCGGCGCGCGAAATGACCGCGCTGCTCGCCCGCGTGCCGAGGACGGCCCGGATCGTGCGCGATGGTCGGCTGGTCGAGGTCGCGGTCGACTACGTCCGTCCGGGAGACCATGTTCTGGTGGCGCCGGGCGAAGTGGTTCCGGTCGACGGCACGGTGGCCGACGAGACGGCGGTGCTGGACGAGGCGGCGCTGACCGGGGAATCGGTGCCGGTCGTGCGGCGGCGGGGGGCGGCCGTGGACAGTGGCGCGCAGAATGCCGGCGGCGCCTTTCAGTTGATCGCGACGGCCCGTGCGGCCGACAGCACCTATGCCCGGATCGTGGCGCTGGTCGATGCGGCCCGCCAGTCGAAGGCGCCGATGTCGCGTCTGGCCGATCGGTACGCGGTCGGGTTCCTGATCGTGACGCTGGCGCTGGCCGGTGGGGCGTGGCTCATCTCGCAGGATTTCACGCGCGCCCTCGCCGTGTTGGTGGTGGCGACGCCGTGCCCGTTGATCCTGGCCGTTCCAGTCGCGGTGGTCGCCGGTATGTCGCGCGCGGCCCGGCGCGGCATCCTGATCAAGTCGGCACGGGCGCTCGAGGGGCTCGCGGCCTGCCGGACGCTGCTCGTCGACAAGACCGGAACCTTGACCCACGGCACCGCAACACTTTCAGCGGTGGACACCCGGGACGGCTTCGGCGCAGACGAGGTGCTGCGTCTTGCGGCGTCGCTGGCGCAGGGATCGCGGCACGTGCTGTCGGTGGCGCTCGTCGATGCGGCGCGGGCTCGTGGAATTGCCTTGGGTACGCCGTCGAACGTGACGGAAACGGCCGGGGCTGGCATTGCGGGTCGGGTCGAGGGGCGCGCTGTCTCGGTCGGGCGCTCCTCGTTCGTCGGCGAGGACGCGCCGGGTTTGATCGATGCCACGGCGCCAGCGCATGACGGCGCCGTCGAAATGGCGGTCGGCATCGACGGGCGATTGGTGGCGGTGCTGACCATGGCCGATCCGCTGCGCCTCGATGCGGCCGATACGATCCGCCGGCTGAGAGCGCTCGGCATCACCCGTGTGCTGTTGGTCACGGGGGACGGGGATGCCGTCGCCCGGCGGATCGCAGCCCCGCTGGCGATCGACGAGATTGCCGCCGATATCTCGCCGGAGGGCAAGCTCGAGATCGTCGCGCGGGAGACGGCGGCGGCACCGACGCTGATGCTCGGCGATGGCATCAACGATGCAGCGGCGCTGGCCGGCGCCAGCGTCGGCGTTGCCATGGGGTCGCGGGGAAGCGCCGCCGCGGCCGAGGCCGCCGATGTGGTGCTGCTGGTGGACCGCGTCGATCGGGTGCCCGACGCCGTCGCGATCGCACAGGAGACCCGCGCCATTGCGCGGCAGAGCGTGCTGATCGGCATGGGGTTGTCGATCGTCGGCATGATCGCGGCGGCGGGGGGCTATCTGCCCCCGCTCGCCGGTGCCCTGGTTCAAGAGGCGATCGACGTCGCCGTGGTTCTCAACGCGCTCAGGGCGCTCGGCCCGCGCGGGGCGCCCTGAGCGGGTGGCGCTGGTTACATCGTGCCCGGGTAGGAGCCGCCGTCGATCACGATGTTCTGACCCGTGATGAAGCCCGCGTGCGCCGAGCACAAGAACGCGGCGGTCGCGCCGAACTCGCCGGTGGTACCGAACCGGCCGGCGGGAACCTGACGCATGCGGTCCCGATGAATGTCGTCGAAGGTGCGGCCGGAGGCGTCCGCCATCTTCTGCGTCGTGCCGCGCAACCGGTCGGTCTCGAAGGGGCCGGGCAGCAGGTTATTGATGGTGACGTTGCTGGCCGAGGCCTTGCGCGCCAGCACGGCGACCGCGCCAGTGAGGCCCGCCCGCGCACCATTCGAGAGTTCGAGACTGGGGATCGGAGCCTTAACGGAGAAGCTCGTGATGTTCACGATGCGCCCGAATCCGCGCGCCATCATGCCGTAAACGGTCGCGTGGATCAGGGCGATCGGCGTGATCATGTTCCACTCGACGGCCTTGCGCCAATCGTCGAGGGAGAAATCCTTGAAGTCGCCCGGCGGCGGGCCGCCCGCATTGTTGACGAGAATATCCGGAGACGGGCAGGCGGCCAGCAGGGCCTTGCGTCCCTCCTCGGTGGTCACGTCACCTGCGACGGTGGTAACGGTCACGCCCGTTGCCTTGCGGATTTCCTCGGCGGTTGCAGCCAGAGCTTCCGCGCCGCGCGCCGAGATGACGACGTTGGCGCCCTCGCGTGCAAGCGCCATCGCGCAACCCTTGCCGAGCCCCTTCGATGCCGCGCAGACGATGGCGGTCTTGCCTCTGATACCGAAGTCCATTTTTTGTACTCCTCCACAGTGTGCCGGCATGGTTCCCATGGCCGGGCGCGATCGGCAAGCGTGGGGTGGTTCCGCTTGACGCGTCGAACATGGCTGTGCGACTGAGGGTGCAGGGGTAAGCGCGAAGACCCCTCGAGGCGGCAGCCCAAGTTTCGCGTTCCTTCGGTTACCGAAGAGGACGCCACATGCCGTCTCCTATCGAAATCTCTGTCGCAGATCTATCGGCTCAAATCGGCTCCGGTGCTGCTCCGGCCATCGTCGACGTGCGCACGGAAGAGGACTTCGTCCTCGATGCCCGTCTGCTTCCGGCGTCCCGGCGTCGCGCCTGGCGCGATGTATCGGCCTGGGCCCACCACTACAGCGCCGATCGGCCGGTCGTGGTGGTCTGCCAAAAGGGGTTGAAGCTCAGTCATGGCGTTGCCGCGTGGCTGCGTCAGACGGGAGTTCCGGCTCAGGTTCTAACGGGTGGCTTCGAGGCTTGGCGGTCGGCCGACGGAATGACCGTTTCCACCGCGCACGATCTGGCGCGGGATGGTGCGGGCCGCAGCATCTGGGTGACGCGGTCGCGGCCCAAAGTGGATCGTGTCGCCTGCCCCTGGTTGATCCGCCGTTTCGTCGACGAGCAGGCCGTGTTCCTGTTCGTGGCCGCGTCCGAGGTCGCCGCCGTGGCCGACCGGTTCGGCGCGACGCCGTTCGACATCGACGGTGTGTTCTGGAGCCATCGCGGCGAACTCTGCAGCTTCGACACCATGATCCAGGAGTTGGGGCTCAGCTCGCCCGCGCTCGACCGCCTTGCGGCGATCGTTCGTGGCGCGGATACGGCGCGGCTGGATCTCGCACCTCAAGCGGCCGGTCTGCTCGCCGTTTCACTCGGCCTTTCGCGACTGCATGGTGACGACCTGCGCCAACTCGATGCGGCGCTGGGGTTGTACGACGCGCTCTACATCTGGTGCCGAGATGCGGTAGACGAAAGCCACAATTGGCCGAACACGGCCGGGGCGGCAGCGAGGGTCGTATGAGCGGTTCCGTCGGAGTGGCTACGGTGAGCCCTACCCCCCCAGTGGTCGAACCGTCGTTCGGGGAAGTCGTCTCGACCTTTGCCCGCATCGGGTGCCTGTCGTTCGGCGGGCCGGCCGGACAGATCGCGCTGATGCACCGGGTTCTCGTCGATGAGAAGCGCTGGGTCGACGAGGAGAGTTATCTCGGAGCCCTCAACTTCTGCATGTTGCTGCCGGGTCCGGAGGCGATGCAACTCGCGACCTGGGTCGGCTGGAAGCTGCACGGTGTGCGGGGCGGGTTGGCCGCCGGTCTGCTGTTCGTGCTGCCCGGCGCCCTGGTTATGCTCGTCCTGTCGGCCCTCTATGCGGCGTTCGGTGCGGTGCCGCTGGTGACGGCGCTGTTTCTGGGGATCAAGGCGGCCGTTCTCGCGATCGTCGTCGAGGCGCTGATGCGGGTCGCCAAGCGCGCTTTGAAGGGCCGGCTCGACTGGATGATCGCCGGCGCGGCGTTCGTCGGTATCTATTTTCTCGGCGTCGCCTTCCCGGTGATCGTCATCGCGGCCGCGCTGTTCGGGTTCTTTCGTGGCGGCAGCGGCGATCGGGCTGGCGTCCGCCCGGCCGGGGTGCCGTTGCTGCAAACGGCGCGAACGGCCGCGATCTGGCTCGGTGTGTGGCTCGTGCCGCTGATCGTTCTGGCGCTGGTCGCCGGCCGCGACCACGTGTTGACCGAACTCGCCTGGCTGTTCTCCAAGCTCGCGGTGGTCACGTTCGGCGGCGCCTACGCCGTGCTGGCCTACATGGGACAGGAAGTCGTGCAGCAATACGGCTGGCTGACGCCGGGCGAGATGCTGGATGGGCTCGGCCTCGCCGAGACGACACCGGGGCCGCTCATTCTCGTTCTGCAGTTCGTCGGCTTCCTGGCGGCGCTGCGGCAGGGCGGCGAGCCGGCTGCGGCAATGGCGGTGGCCGGTGCCGCCGTGACCCTCTGGGCGACTTTCGCGCCCTGCTTCCTGTGGATCTTCACCGGGGCGCCGTATCTTGCGCAGGTCTCGGCCGAACCGCGCCTCAAGCGGGCCCTTGCGGCGGTCACGGCCGCGGTGGTCGGCGTGATCCTGAACTTGACGGTGTGGTTCAGCGTCAACGTGCTGTTCGCCCGCGTCGGCGAGAGCCGGTACGGGCCCATCCACGTGATGCTGCCCGACCCGACCAGCCTGCATCTGCCCGCTGCCGGGTTGGCGGCATTGGCCTTCATCCTGCTGTTCGTGGCACACCGCGGGATCGTGACGACGCTGGCTGCGGCTTCGGTGGCTGGACTCGCGCTGCATTACCTCGGGGCGGTTTAGACCTCAGAGCCATCCCTTGCGCCGGAAATACACGTACGGGAGCACGGCGCTGACGATCATCAAGCCAATGGCGACAGGGTAGCCATAAGGCCACTCGAGTTCCGGCATGTGGCGGAAGTTCATGCCGTAGATCGAGGCGACGAGGGTCGGCGGCATCAGCATCACGGCGACCACCGAAAACAACTTGATGATCTGGTTCTGCTCGATGGAAACCATGCCGAGCGTCGCTTCGAGCATGAACGAGATCCGGACGTTCAGGTAGCCGAGGTGGTCGGAGAGGGACATCACATCGCGCGTTTCCGTCTTGATGCGGCGGCGCACCGTGTCCGGTTCTTTGCGGACGTTGGCGGCCTGTGCGAGGTAGGTCAGCACGCGCTCGAGCGAGAGCAGGCTTTCGCGGGCCATGGCCGAGATCTCGCCGACTTTGCCGATGCGTTTCAGTACGGCTTCGAAGCGTCGGGTGCGCGACGACGCTCCGCTACGCATCGAGAACACGGTCTGAGCTAGCTTCTCGGTCTCGGCCTGGAGACGCTCGATCAAATCGGCCTCGCGGTCGATGATGGCTTCGATGAGGCCCAGCATCACGGCCATGGCGCCATCGTAGACGGTGTCGCCCTTGCCGGCCCGCGACAGGAACAGCGGAAAAGCGCGCGGCTCGGCGTAGCGCAGCGTGATGAGATGGGTGTCGGTCAGGATGAAGGTGATGGCCGAGACCTGCGGTTCGGGCGCGTCGATCTGGTACATCACCGTGGCGGTCATGTAGTGCGCGCCGTTCTCCTGGTACAAGCGACTCGACACCTCGATCTCGCTCATCTCCTCGCGGGTCGGCATCTCGATGCCGAGGAGTGTCTCGACGTGGCGCTCCTCCTCGCGCGTGGGGTTGAGCAGGTCGAGCCAGATGGTCGGCCGGCTGTCGTCGCCGCCGTCGCGCTTCACCAAGCCCTGGCCCTGCGAGTCGAAGATGCTCAACATGCGTTCTGTCCTATTCCGCTCTGGCCATCGGTCGCGCGCTCGTTCAACCACGGGCCGCGCGGCATGGGAAGTGCGTTACGTGCAAGGGTTGGGCGGCACTCCGTGGGCAAAAGTAAACAATCGGTTTCCAGGATTGGTTTTTTGGTAGAAACAAACAATTTCTCCGTGCAATCTTCGCGATACCTTTCGAAGTTTTTTTACTCGGCAAAGCTAAATTACGGAGGTGTCGGTTGTGATGGATACCTGAGATGTCGGTTGCGTCAGTCTGGCAGCGCCTGCACGGGCTGGTTCGCCATCTCTCGCTGTCTGTTCTACTCGGTGTGTCGCTGATCGGTCTGGTCTGGACGGTAACCATCACGCGGATCAGCGTGGAGGGGCAGGAGGCGCTCCAAACCGTCGAGCGGACGACCGAGAACCTGTCACGCGTCCTCGACGAGAGCGTGGCACGGACCGTCGGCGAGGTCGACAAGACACTCCTGTTCCTGACGGCAACCTACAGCAAATCTGGTGGAATGGGCGATCTGAAGGAGATGGTCACCCAGGCCTATCTCTACAGCGACTCCATTCTACAGCTCTCGGTTCTCGACAGCACCGGTCGATTGACGGCGTCGAACGCGTCCACGACGAATGGCGCAAACACCAACTTCGGGGACCGCGAACATTTTCGTGTTCATGCCGAGAGTTCGGTCAAGGGTCTTTTCATCGGCAAGCCGATGATCGGTCGGTTGACCGGCAAGTGGCTGATCCCGATGTCCCGCAGTCTACAGAACAGGGATGGAAGTTTCGGCGGTGCCGTCGTCGCGCTGGTAGATCCCATTCATATCTCGCATTTCTTCCGAGGGCTCGACATCGGCCGGCTCGGCTCGGTCGCGCTGATCGGCTCGGATGGTATCGTGCGCGCGGGCGGCATCCACGCAACCTCGGTCCCGGGGTTCGATGTCCAGCAAGAGGCCTTTTTCGCGCAGATGCGCGGGGCCTCGCAGGGCACGTTGACGGTCGCGGGCCGGGATCCTGGTTCGACCCGACTGTTGTCGTTCCGTCGGGTTGGCGCCTACCCATTGTTCGTAGCGGTCGCCATGGAGCGACCACAACTCTCGCTGAAGCCCTCCAGCAACCAGGCGGTCTACCTCTTGGGCTCGGCTGTGCTGACGCTGGCTGTTCTGGTGTCGATCGCCGTCAGCTTGCGTCATCAGCGCGGCTTGGAGATGGCCCGACAGTCGTTGGTCGCGAGCGAAGGTGAATTGCGTTTACGGTCACGCGAGCTGCAGATCACGCTCGACAACATGACCCAGGGGATCCTGATGGTGGATGCCGAGGGCAACGTGGCCGTGATCAACAAGCGGCTCGTCGAACTGCTGGAAATCCCGCCCGAATTCGGGGTCAGTGGCTTTACCTACAAGGCGTTCCTCGACGACCTCGACCGTCGCGGCGAGTTCGATGCGTCGCGAACCCCCGAGCATGTGATCGACCACGTGCGTGGGGCGGGCTGCACCAGTCCTCCTGTGTTCGAGCGTGAGCGACCGAACGGCACCGTACTCGAGATCCGCACCACAGATACGCCCGACGGCGGCTTCGTGCGAACCTTCACGGATGTGACCGAGCGGCGCCGGTCGGAGGCGCAGATCGTGCACCTGTCGCGCCACGACCCGTTGACCGGTCTCGCCAACCGCATGGTGTTCCGCGAGGAGCTGGAGAAGGCGATCATCGAAACGCCCGATCAGTTCGCCGTGCACTGCCTCGACCTCGATCGCTTCAAGAACGTCAACGATACCGCCGGTCATCCGGTCGGTGACCGACTGCTGCGGATGGTGGCCAAGCGGATCCTGGCCGTGATTCGCGAGGGCGATATCGCGGCGCGCCTCGGTGGCGACGAATTCGCGATCATCCAGAGGGGTGCGGCCGATCCCGAAACCTCTGGCACCCTGGCGGCACGGCTGTGCCGCCGGCTTTCGGAGCCGTACGAGATCGACGGCAAGCCCGTGCACATCGGCGCGAGCGTGGGCATCGCCTGCGCGGCGGGACAGCAGGCCGACGCCATTCTGAAGGCCGGCGATCTGGCGCTCTACGCCGCGAAGTCGGAGGGCCGGGGCACCTATCGCTTTTTCGACCCGGAGATGAACGCTCGCTTCGATGCACGCCGCGAACTCGAGGGCAGCTTGCGTCAGGCGCTCGAGGCCGATCAGCTCGAAGTCCACTATCAGCCGAAAATCGACGTGGCGACCCTGCAAGTCACAGGGTTCGAAGCTCTGCTCAGATGGACGCATCCACAGCGCGGCGCCATTTCGCCAGCGGAGTTCGTGCCGATCGCGGAGGATATGGGGCTTATCGTTCCGATGGGTGCGTGGGTGCTCGAACGCGCCTGCGCCGATGTTGCGCGGCTGCCGGGTCGTCTCGGTGTCGCCGTCAACCTGTCTTCGGCCCAGTTTCGCGACGGCGCGCTCGTCGCCACCGTCAAGGACGCGCTCGAACGGTCGGGACTTGCGCCTTCGCGGCTCGAACTCGAGATCACGGAAACGCTATTGCTCGAGCAGAACGCCTCGACGATCGAGCAACTCTATGCCTTGCGCAAGCTCGGCGTTCGGGTTTCGCTCGACGACTTCGGTACGGGGTATTCGTCCTTGAGCTACCTTTTGAGCTTCCCGTTCGACCGCATCAAGATCGATCGCTCGTTCGTCCGGCAACTCGCGAACCGCGGGCCTTCGGTCGCCATCGTGAGTGCGATCGTCGGCCTGGCGCGCAGCCTCGGCATCGCAACGACAGCGGAGGGCGTGGAATCGGCCGACGATATCGTGGCGCTGCGCGCGCTCGGCTGCTCGGAAGCGCAGGGCTACGCCTTCGGCAGGCCGGCGGCGGCGGCGGTCGCGTTCGCGGCGCTGCGGGACGAGCCGGTCCGGGCCGAGGTGACGTGTGGCGAGGCCCAGGCGGCCTGATCAGTCGGGAGACTGAGCGCCGCTCGGCCGCGGTCATCACCGCATCATCTGCACGTCGCCGCATACGCTGATGGCCTGGCCGGTGATGTTGCGTCCGAAGCGGGACGCGAGATAGAGCGCCATGTTGGCGATGTCCTCCTTCTCGACGTTGCGCTGCAGCGACACGACCGAAAGGTATTCCTTGCGCATCTGCTCCACCGGAATGCCCTCGATGGCGGCCTTGGCGGTGATCACGCGGTCGAACCGTTCGGTGCGGACGTGGCCGGGAATGATGCAGTTGGCGCGGATATCGAAGGGACCGAGTTCGGCCGCGATGCTCTTGGTGAAGCCGACCACCGCCCACTTGGCGGCGGCATAAGGGCTGCGCATCGGGAAGGCGAGGCGCCCGGCGACGGAACTCAGATTGATGACGGTGCCCTTGCGGCGGGCCTTCATGCCGGGGATGACGCCGCGGGCCGCGTAGAATTGGCTCGCGATGTCGACGGCCAGTGTGGCGTCGAGGCCCTCGGATGTCACGTCCTCGACGTTGGCGGTCGGTCCGGCGATGCCGGCATTGTTGACCAGCACGTCGACACCGCCGAACGCCTGCTCGACCGAGCGGAAGAAGGCCGCCATGGCCTCCGGTTTCGCCACGTCGACCTCGTGCCGCAATGCGCCCGGCAGGCTGGCCTGTGCGGCCGCGAGCGCCGTCGTGTCGATATCGCAGACGGCGACGCGGGCGCCGCACGCGAGGAACGCTTCGGCGATGGTGTGGCCGATGCCGGCCGCGCCGGCGGTGATGACGACTCGTTCCCCGGTCAGGTCGACCGGGAGGAATCGCGGTGGCGTCGGGGTGGGGCTCGGCATGATGGCTACTCCTCGCGTCGCAGGTGCCGCCGTCGCTCAACCGGGATGAAGCAACCGGCGCAGGTCGTGCTCCGGCCGGTAGCCGAACGCGTCGGCGGCAGCGGTCAGATCATAGAGGGGGGCATGGGGGAAGCGTTCATAGACCTGCGGCTTGGCGATGGGCACGCGCTTGCCGCCCATGCGCCGAGCCAGGCGATCGACCGTCGGATCGGGGGCCAGCGTGTTCGGTCCGCTGATGAAATAGGGCCCGAAACCGGGACTCGCGGCCTCGAGCGCAAGTCGATAGGCCCGCGCGAGATCGCGCGGATCGACGTAGTGCCACATGGGGCCGCCGCCGGCCGGCTGACGACCACCGGCGGCCGGGCCCTTGTAGCCGTCGGGGTCGGCGGCCCGTGCCTTCACCTCGCACTCGAACTCCGGATACAGCACGTAGACCGGGCGCAGGACGACGACCTCCAGCTTGCCGCGCTCGAGGAATGCGCGAGCCAATTCCTCGCAAAGTTTCTTGCTGATGGCGTAGGCGTCGGTCGGGCGGATCGGATGGCGATTGTCGACCGGCAGATAGTCCGGCGGCAGCATGGCGCCTTGCAGCACCGTGAAGCCGACGACGGAATCGCTCGATGTGACGATGACCCGGCGGACGCCGGCCTCCTCGGCCGCCTGCAGCACGTTCCACGTCCCGGTGACGTTGGTATGGATGATCTGGTCTGCCGATCCGCTCCAGATGTTCGGGCGGGCGGCGATGTGAACGACGGCGTCCTGGCCTTCCATCGCTGTTCGGACGGCGGCGGCGTTCTCGATGCTCGCCGTGGTGAAGGCAGCCAGCGGACCGCGCGCCTTGGGTTCGGCAAGATCGAGTCCGGACAGCCGGGCCTTGCCGGTCAGTTCCTTGACGACATAGTCGCCGAGCAGGCCGGCGGCGCCGGTGACCAGAACGTTTGCGAATTTCATGGCAATCCCTCACCCGATGATCCGTGCCTCGCGATAGCGTGCGAGGTGAGCCAAGAACATTTCCTCGGTATCCACGATCTCCGAGAAGCCCGCGCGCCTGAGCTTGGTGGTGCTCGAAACCACGTCGAAGGTCTGGCGCAGCAACACGTCGGCGAATGACCACTGCGCGATATCCGCCAGACGCCGCGGCACAAGCCCCCGCTTGCTGACGATGGCGGCCCACACGTCGTCCTTGTCGCGCATCATGTCCGCGAGACTCATCATGCGCACGATGCCGACTTCGAGGCCGAAGAATTCCGCGATGCGCGGCCACAGCCGCTCCCAGCGGAAGACATCGCCGTTGGTGACGTTGAAGGCCGTGTTGGCGGCCGATGGCGCGGTGGCGAGAAAGGTGATCGCGCGGGCGAGATGGGTGGCGTCGGTGACTTCGGTGAGCGCGCGGAATTGCAGGGGATGGCCGGGATAGTCCAACCGCAGACCAAGTTCGCGGCATATGGCGGCGTAGGCGCCGACGATGGAGACGATGTTGCGTGCCCGGTCCGGCGCGAAGTCGCATATCGCGTTGGGTCGCGACGCCGACCACGCCCAGTTCCGGCCTTTCTGGCGGTCGCGAAGCAGGTCCTCCTGCTCGTAGTAGAAGTTCGGGGGCATGTGGCGCGGGTCGTCTTCGCGGGACGGCGTCGGATAGGGCCCGAGATGCTGGCCGTACCACTTGCCGCCTTCGACGAGGTGGACGTGCTCCAGCGTGGCCCCGTGCGGTTCGGCTGCGTCGAGCAGATTTCGGAGCATGGCGACGTTTTCGGCGACACTCTCGGTCCCGCCCTCGCGGAACTTGGCCCGCGCCGCATAGAAAATGTGGGTGATGCCCGGCACCCCCGCCAGTGCGGCACGCACGGATGTTGCGTCGAGGAGATCGGTGTTGACGTAGCGGACCCGGCCCGAGGCGGCGGGTGGCGTGCGGCAAAGTCCGACAACGGTCCAGCCGAGGCCGTTCAAGTGCTCGACGAGGCGTGATGCGACAGCCCCGGTCGCGCCGGCGATTACGGCCACCCTGGCCGGCGATGGCGTCGATACGACGGCGCTCATCCGACGGCGCGCAGCGTGCGACGTCCGCTCGACGGATCGGAGGGGGCCGGCGGCTCCATTGATCCGGTGACGATCATCCGCAGGATCTCTTCGTGCGAGGTTTCCTCGGTCCGCCTGGAGCCGACGATCCGGCCTGTTTTCATAACGGTGATGCGGTCGGCGTGCTCGAACACGTGGTTCATGTTGTGGCAGATCATCAGGACGGCGAGCCCGTGGGAGCGCATTTCGCGTATGAGCTCGTAGACCTTGCGGGTCTCCTCGACTCCGAGGGCCGCGGTCGGCTCGTCCAGTATGACGACCTTCGCGTTGAAGTAGACGCTGCGGGCGATGGCGACCGACTGCCGTTGTCCGCCGGACATCGAGCGGACCTTCTGGCGCATCGACGGAATGTTGATCTTGAGGCGGCCCAGCAAGCTGCGGGATTCCTGCTCCATGCGCCGCAAATCGAGGAAGAATCGCAAGAGGCCCTTGAAGGTGAGTTCGCGGCCGAGAAAGATGTTGGCGGGGACGTCGAGGTTGTCGGCGAGCGCGAGATCCTGATAGACGGTCTCGATGCCGAGACTTTTTGCCGTCCGCGGACTGTCGATATCGATGTCGCGGCCTTCGAATCGGATGGTGCCGGCATCGCGCTGGACGGCCCCCGAGAGGATCTTGATGAGGCTCGACTTACCGGCCGCGTTGTCGCCGACGAGGGCGTGGACCTCGCCGGTGAAAAGCTCGATCCCGGCATCCGACAGCGCCTGGACACCGCCGTAGCGCTTCGCAATTCCCCGCATTTCGACGATCGGCGTTCCGGCGCTCATAACCACCTCGGCTCCAGACATGGGACCGGGGCGCTGGTGCGCCCCGGCCGCTCGCTTGCAGGCGTTCAGCTCTTGGCGGAGGTGACCTTGTCCCAGTTGGGAACGCCGCGCTCCTCCGGCGTGCGTGCCACGGTGCCGACGTTACCCTTGTCGATGATGAATACCGGCAGCAGGATTTCCGGGGGAATCTTCTCGCCCTTCAGATGACGGACGGCCGCTTGCACCGCAAGATAGGACTGGTCGTGGCCGGAAAAGTCCACCGTCGCGAACATCTTGCCTTCGGCGATGGCCTGGATGGCGTCCGGGATGCCGTCGATGCCGACGACCTTGGTCTTGCCGCCGCGGCCGGCCGCGTTCAGGGCCTCGACGACCCCGACCGCCATGTCGTCATTCGCCGATACGACAGCGTCGATTTCGGGGAAGCGCTGCATCAGGTTCTCGAACACCTGCTGAGCCGGCAGGCGGCGATACTGGCCCGGCTGAGAGGCCAGAACCTCGATGCCCGGGGTTTCCTTGACGGCGCGATCGAAGCCCTTCTTGCGGTTCTGCGCGGTGATGGCGGCGGGCACGCCGTCGATGTGCACGATCTTGCCCTTGCCGCCCATCGACTTGAACAGGTACTTGCACATCTCGTACTCGAACAACTCGTCGTCCGAGCCGATGAACGTCACCTTCTGGATGTCGGTCATCACGTTGTTGTAGTTGATGATCGGGATGCCGGCCTGGTTGGCCTTCTGAATGCTCGGCACGAGCGCCTTGTAATCGACCGGCACGAACACGAAAGCATCGGGCTTCTTGACGATCCAGTCCTCGACGAGGCGGGTCTGCTCCTCGATGTTGTCGGGCTTGGTCGGGGCCACCACCTCGAGATCGATCTTCAATTCCTTGGCGGCCTTCTCGGCGCCGATGCGGCAGGCCTTCCAGAACGGGTTGGTGACGTTCTTCACGAAGAAGGCGATCTTTGGCGTCTTGCCTTGGGCCCAGACGGGTGCCGCTGGCAGTGTTCCGATGGCAGCGGCGGCACCGAGGGCGAGCGAACTCGATGTGAAGTTGCGTCTCGTGAGTTTCATGGTTTCCTCCTCTGGGTTTGCAGGCTCGTTTCTTTTCCGGTCATTCAACGTGTGGACCGGTTGATCCGTGAGCCGACCAGTTGGTCGGCCAGAACCGACAGCAAGATGATCAGGCCGAGGACGCCGGCCTGCCAGAATGTCTTGATGCCGAGCAGGTTCATGCCGTTGAGCACCATGGCGAGGATGATCGCGCCGACGGCCGTGCCGGCGATGCCGCCGACGCCGCCGAACAGCGAGGTGCCGCCGAGGCAGACGGCGGCGATGGCGGGCAGCAACTGCTCCTCGCCGAGGCTCACGTCGGCGGCATTCGTTCGCGCGATCACCACAAGACTGGCGAAACTCGCCATCAGTCCGCTCAATCCGTACACGATGACCAGCCGGCGCTGAACCGGCATGCCGGACAGACGGGCGGCGATCGGGTTGCCGCCGATGGCATAGACGCCTCTTCCGAACGGCGTGCGGTGCATCACGATCTGCAGGATCACGATTGCTGCAACCATCAGTAAGACCGGGATCGGGATGGGCCCGATGTAGCCGATGCCGATCGAGCGGAAGCTCGCCGGCAGGCCGTAGATCACTTCGCCCTGCATGAACACGTAGGCCAAGCCGTTGGCGATCCACAGCATGCCGTAGGTGGCGATGAAGGAGGGGATGCGCGCGTAGGCCACCAGGGCGCCGTTGGCCAGTCCGCACGCGAGGCCGGCACCGAGGGCCGACGCGATACCGAGCCCGGGATAGCCCTGCGTGATCATGGACGCGGCGAGGCAGGCCGACAGGCCGAGAACGGCGCCGACCGAGAGATCGATGCCGGCGGTGAGGACGACGATCGTCAGCCCCGCCGACATGATGAAGAGGGGGGCGGCGTGGCGCAGGATGTTGACGGTGTTGTTCCAGGTCAGGAAGTGCGGCGACAGCAGCGACAGCGTAATGGCCAGTGCGCTCAAGGCGACGAGGCGGGACAAGACGATGAACAGCCGGTCCGGCGCGAGTCCGAAGAGTCCTGCCGGCGCTTGCGTTGCCGATGTTCCGGCCTGGACGCTCATGTGTTGTGCCCCCGGATCGAATCCACGCCGACGGCGGCGATGATGATGAGACCAACGATGGCGACCTGCCACTCGGTGGACACCCCCATCAGGTTGAGGCCGTTGCGCAGGACGCCGACGGCCAGAGCGCCGATCAGGGTTCCCACGATGCCACCGCGGCCCTTCTCGAACGACGTGCCGCCGAGGATCACCGCCGCGATCGCATCGAACTCGAGACCGACGCCGATGGTCGGGTGGGCGGCATTCATGCGCGCGGTCATGATGAAGGAGGCGAGCGCGGTCAGAACGCCAGCGTACACGTAGACCAGCACCTGGTAGACGCGGGCCTTGCTGCCCGAGAGGACGAGCGCCTGGCGGTTGCCGCCGATCGCGAACGTGTAGCGTCCGAACTTGGTGCGGTAGAGCAGAATGTAGGTCACCGCGAAGGCGACGATGGTCGCCCACAGCGGCACGGGAAGGCCCAGGAAATAGCCGGCATTGAACCAGCGGACGATATCCGGCAGGCCGGTGACCGAGTTGCCTTCGGTCAGCATGGTGGCGAGCGATTGGGCGATGCCGAAGGTTGCCAGCGTGACGATGAACGGGGGCAGCCCGACGTAGGCGATCAGCGTGCCGTTGGCCATGCCGAATGCGGCCCCGATGACGATCGCGGCGCCGATGGCGAGCCACAGCGGCAGACCCGAGACGACCATCATCGCCATCACGACGCCGCACAGGCCCAGCACCGGTCCGAGGCTCAGATCGATGCCTTCCGTCAGGATTACCAGCGTCATGCCGAGTGCGACGATGACCAGCACCGAAACCTGAAGCGCCACATTGGTCAGATTGGGCACCGAGAAAAAATGCGGTGTCATGATCGTCAAGCCGATGGACAGCACCGCCAGCAGGTAGACCGCGCCGGGCGCCGCGGAGAGCCAGCGGAGGATCACCGACCGGTCGACCATCTGCGGATGATCGGCGACTTGGCTCATGCCCAGGTTTCCCGGTGTTTGCGCATCCAATCGGCGAATTGGGCCACGCCGTCCTCGAGGCTGAACCGCACCTCGAAGCCGGTGTCGTCGAACAGGCGACGCCCGGCGAGCGGTCCGCGCATGCGGGTGTGATCGGTCCACGGCGCGGTACCCGGTCCCGCCGCCACCGCAGCGCCCGGCACGGCGGCCTTGACCGCCCGCACGACGTCGGCCGTCGAGAAGTTCCGGCCGGAGCCCAGATGGTAGATGTCGTGGTTCAGCGATTTCGCTTCATAGGCGGCGATGAGCCCCGCCGCGACGTCGCCGACGTGGGTGTAACTCGCCAGGAACTCGCCGCCGCTGGCGTCCTCGACCGGCACGCCGGTGAGGGCGCACTTGAGGAACCAGGGAATTGGGCCTCGCGGGTTCTCGCGCACGCGCGGCACCAGTGGCGGTCCGTAGACCCAGGAGACGCGGACCGTCGCGGCGGAAAGCCCGAACTGCGACCGGTACATGCTGGTCAGCATTTCGCCGCAGGCCTTGGTCGTGGAGTAGATGTTGGAGACCGACGTCTGACGATCCTCGAGAACCGGGACGGTGACGTCGGTGGCGTTCTGGAATACTGATCCGGTGCTCACGTACAGGAACCGTGACCAGCCCTTGCGCCGTGCCGCATCGAGAAGGTTGCCGACGGCGCCGACGTTGGAGTTGATGGCGGCCAGCGGATCGGGACGGGCCACGGCGTCGTTCGGTACGGCGGCGGTGTGGATCGCACCCGAAATGGGATGTTGGTCGGCGAGTGCGGTGATGGCCGCAGGGTCGGCGAGATCGACCTGCACCCAGGTGGCACCGGCCCCGACCGCAGCGGCATCGGCCGCCCGAAAGGTGCCCCGATAGCCCGCGATCACATGGTGGCCACGCTGGATCGCCTGCCGGACGACCTCGTGGCCGACATGCCCCATTGCGCCAGTGACGAGAAGCGCCATCGCCCGCCTCCCTGCCCCGCATGGATGCACCCTCGGACTCGAAGGCCCGAAACGTCCACTGCGTGCGCGTTTCCTCCGTGCGGCATTTTCAGTATCGCCGCACTTGTTCTCTATTGGTGAAAATAAGACGACCTCGTGCCGATGCTGTCAATAGGAACTTGTCCCGTGTCCGCGCTAAGGAGAATTGCAATTCTAGCGGCCTACTTTTCCGGCGTCGGCGCCGTCTGCTCTCCGGATCGCCTCCATCGTGCGCCGGCGGATCTTTTCTCACAGTCTGGATTGACTTCGCAAATAGTGAAAATAAGCTCGCGGCAAGTTTTCGATAACAACAGCGAGGACGCGCCATGGCATACGAGCGGGTTGTGGTGACCGGCGGATCGGGGCGACTGGGTCGCGCGGTCGTGGAGCGGCTGGCCCGGCGCATGGCGGTGACGAGCCTCGACATCGTCGCGCCGTCGTACACGTTGCCCAAGGGTGCGCGGTCCCTACGGATCGACATGACGAACTACGACGCGGTGGTCGAGGCATTGCGCGGTCACGACGCGCTGGTCCATCTCGCCGCCATTCCGAACCCGCGCACCGCGCCGGCGCCGGTGACATTCAATACCAATGTGCAGGGTGCGTGGGTCGTCATGCAGGCGGCCGAGGAGGCCGGCATCCGGCGGCTCGTGGCCGCGTCGAGTGACTCCGTCTTCGGACTTTCCTACAACCCGCCGGACTGGCCGCCGAAGTATCTGCCGGTGGACGAGGCGCACCCCTGCCGGCCGACCGAATTCTACTCGCTGAGCAAGTATCTGACCGAGACGATCGCCGAAAGTTTTGCGGCGCGGCGCAAGCTCGAAGTGCTGGCAATTCGGCCGGTGCACGTCGTCTTCCCGGCCGAGTACCCCGAGCTCGGACAGCGCGGCAGCGATCCGCAGAACTATCATTTCTGGGCCTATGTGGCGCCGGAAGACGTGGCACAAGGCTTCGACCTGGCCCTGCAATCGCCGTATCGCGGTTTCGACGTCTTTACGATCTCGGCAGCGGACGGGCTCAACACGCGCCCGACACTGGACATCGCCGCCGAGCGTTGGGGGCGGCTGCCGGAGATCCGCCGGCCGGACTACTACAAGGCCAATCCGCTGGCGTCGGTGATCGACATCACGAAGGCGCGGGATGTGCTCGGCTACCAGCCGCAGATCACGTGGCGCGACATGCTCGGCGCCGGCCGGGCGCAGCCGTGACGTTCAGGGCTCGGAACCAGGAGGGACAGATGGCTGCCTTCGGCATGAACTCGTATTCATACACGTTCGGCCTGACGGCCGCGCAGTTCCTGACGCGGCTCGCGGCGCGGGGCTATGGCAGCTTCGAGCTGATGATCTATCCGGGGCATCTGTGGCCCAAGGCCATGACGACAGCCGACCGCAGTGCGCTGCGCCGGCATGCCGAGAGCCTCGGCGTGCGCGTCGTCACCCTCAACATGCCGAACATCGACGTCAATATCGCTGCGGCCTCGGAGGATATGAGGGCGCTTTCGCTCGATCACCTCAGCCGCATCGTGCAGTTGGCGGGCGATCTCGGCGTGCCCGGTGTCATTATCGGACCCGGCAAGTCCAATCCGCTGTTCCCGATGCCGCGCGAGGCCCTCATGGGGCATTTCCTGACGGCGCTCGAGACGCTGGTACCGCTGGCGCAGAAGGCTGGGACGCGGATCGTCGTCGAGAACATGCCGTTCGCTTTTCTGCCCGGGATCGATGAACTGATGGCGGCGCTCGACAGGTTCGGAAGCCCGGATGTGCAGATCGTCTACGACGTGGCCAACGGCCACTTCATCAAGGAGGATATCGTAGCCGGTCTGCGCAAGGCGGCACCGCGGCTCGCGCTCGTGCATCTGTCCGACACGGGACTTTCGACCTATCGCCATGACGCCGTCGGGCTCGGCACGGTGCCGTTCCACGTCGTGCCGCCGGTCCTCGAGGAACTCGGCCATCGGGAACCGCCGATGCTGGAAATCATCGCGGCCGACGCCGATGCGCAGATCGACGATAGTGCGCGACGGCTGACCGCAGCAGGTTTCAAGTGAAGGCCGCCTGACAGCTCGCGGTCCAGGCCTTAGGATTCGGTGCGGCACGGCACGTAACGGACGCGCCGTCGCGAAGGAGGACAGGATGGAACTCGATTCCAGGACCGTCGACGTGCTGAAGGGCGTGACGACCGCCACGATAACGACACTGCTGCTGAAGAAGGGACTGCGTCGCACCTGGATGCAGGGCACACGGCCGCTCAGGAGTGGGCAGCCGCGCGTTGTCGGGCGCGCCTTCACGCTGCGCTTTGTGCCGGCGCGGGAGGATCTGGCGACACCCGAATCCTGGTCGTCGCCGATCTCGACGCGCGCCGCCATCGAGGACATGCCGGCCGGGTGTGTCACGGTCGTCGACGCGATGGGCGTAACGGATGCCGGAATCTTCGGCGACATCCTGTGCGCTCGCATGCACAAGCGCGGTGTGGCGGCACTGGTCACGGATGGTGTCGTGCGCGATGCGGCCGGCGTGATCGGGACCGGTCTGCCGGTCTGGTGCCAGGGCGCTGCGGCGCCGCCTTCGGTCGCGGAGCTCACGTTCGTGGCGTGGCAGCAGCCGATCGCGTGTGGCGGGGTTGCTGTGTTCCCGGACGATGTCGTGGTGGTCGACGACGACGGGGCTGTTCTGATCCCTCAGGCGTTGGTTGGTGCCATCGTCGAACTCGCCGAAGAGCAGGAGCGTCTGGAGGCTTGGATCATGGGCGAGGTCCAAGGCGGCGCCGCGCTGCCCGGCCTCTATCCGCCGAATGCCGAGAACAAGGCGCGCTACGAGGCCTGGAAGAAGAGCCGATGACCGTTGCCGGCTGCGCGGGCTCCGCGCAGCCGGTTGGCGACCAGATTCAGAGGTGTCGCGCGGCGTCCTTCCAGATCGCCAGGGTTTCGTCGACCTCGTCCTGACCGTGGGCGGTCGAGACGTAGTATTTGGTCGCCCCTTTCAGGAGGCCGCGTTCCACGACAAGAGCGTTGAACCGGGCGAGCCGCTTCTCGTCGGCGCGCAGGATGTCGCGGTAGTTGGCGATCTCCTCCGAGGTGAAAAAGACCTCGAACATCGGCGCCTCGCCGATCACGCGGGCGGCGACGCCAGCCTCCCTCATGGCTTGTTGCAACCCCGCCATCAGTCGCCGTCCGGTCTCGAAAACGCGCTCGTAGGTGCCGGGGCGCCGCAGGATCTCGAGTGTGGCGAGCCCTGCGACCGCGGCGATGGGGTTGCCCGACAGTGTGCCGACCTGCGGCAGGTATTGGTCATCGCGCACGCGTGACTTGTCGAAGTGCTTCATGATCTCGTCACGGCCGGCGACAGCGGCGAGGGGGAAGCCGCCGCCGACGATTTTGCCGACGGTGCACAGATCCGGCACGACGCCGTAGTACTGCTGGGCACCGCCATAGGCGAAGCGGAAGCCGGTGACGATCTCGTCGAAGATCAGGGGAATTCCGGCCTTCTCGGTGGCGGTCCGCAATGCTTGGAGGAAACCCGGCTTCGGGGGGATGAGCCGCTGCAGCGGCTCGACGATCACGCCGGCGAGTTCGTCGGCATGCTCCTCGATCATGGCGGTGGCCGTTGCGTCGTCGTTGAAGGGGGCGATCAGCATCTCGCCCTTGAGTGCGCCCGGAATGCCGGCCGTGTCGGGAGTTGCTTGCGGGAAGTTCCCGGGCTGGCGCGGCGCCATGCTCATCAGCGCCCAATCGCCCATGCCGTGAAAGCCGCCTTCGAACTTCAGGATCTTGTCGCGGCCGCGATAGGCGCGGGCGAGCCGCATCGCGTAGTGCGTGGCTTCCGACCCGCTCGACGTGTAGCGGACCTTCTTGGCGCACGGCATGGCCGCACAGATGGCCTCGGCCAACAGAATGCCGTGCTCGTTGTTGGCGAAGAACGTCGAGCCGCGGGCGACCTGCTCCTGTACGGCCGCCACCACCTCCGGATGGGCATGGCCGACGAACATCGGCCCGGAGCCGAGCAGGTAATCGATGTACTCCTTGCCGGCCACGTCGCGGACCCGCGCGCCCTTGCCCTCGCGGACGATGATGTCGGGCGGCAGGTTACCGAACGATCCGGCGGGAAGGGCCCGCTTGGCCCGCTCGATCAAGTCGGTTGCCGGGGTGCTCGACGGCGCGATGGTCGTCACGAGAGACCTCTTTCGGGCTGAACAGGGGTGCCGCGCGCAGTCTGGCATCCGCGCACGGTGTTTGTCGATTCCGGCCCGCTCGTCGGCTCACAGCCACAAGACCTTGCGGCGCAGGTCGAGATCGCGGCTGAGCTCCTGCGAGGGGCCGGTGTGCGTGACGGCGCCGCGTTCCAGCGCGACGGTGCGGTCCGACAGGGCCAGCGCCAGGTCGAGGTGATGGTCGACGATGACGATCGAGATTTCCTGGCGCAGCTTATCGAAGGCCTCGAAAAGCTCCTCGATGATCGCGGGTGCCAGACCCTCGAACGGCTCGTCGAGCAGGAGAACCCGTGTGTCGCCCGAGAGGGCGCGCGCCACGGCCACCATCTGCTGCTCGCCGCCCGACAGGTAGTCGGCGGGCGAGCGCCAGCGCTCCTTGATCCTCGGGAAGAATGCGAAGATGCGTTCCTCGTCCCAATGGATGCCGTTGCCGTTCCGACGCTTGATGCGACCGAGCTCCATGTTCTCGGCGACCGTCATCCCGGCGAACAGACCGCGCCCTTGGGGTACGTAGGAAATGCCCTGGCGGGTGATGACCGAGGATGGCTGGCCGGCGAGGTTGCGCCCCGACAGCGTGATTGCGCCGGATCGCGGCGGCGTGATGCCGACGATCGATTTCAACATGGTGGACTTGCCGGCGCCATTGCGGCCGAGCAGTGCGACGATCTCGTTGTCGCGGACGTCGAACGTCACGGAGCGCAGGATGTGGCTCTTGCCGTAGTACGTGTCGACATCGGTGAGGCTGAGCAGTGCCGTCGGGCGGGCGGCGGAGGCGCGCGGCTTCTCGGCCAGCGCATGCGAGCCCGAGCCGATGTAGACCTCCTGCACGCGCGGCGAAGAGCGTGCGTCCTCGACGGAGCCGTCGACCAGAACCTCGCCTTCGTTCATGACCGTGACGGCGTCGGCGATCTGGAACACGCGGTCGATGTCGTGCTCGACAAGCAGAACGGGAAGATCGGCCGAGATCGCCTTGATGAGTTGGCCGACACGCTCGCGCTCGGCGGCGGCGAGGCCGGCCAGCGGCTCGTCGAGCAACAATACGCGGGGCTTCGTCGCGACGGCGAGTGCCATGTCGAGCAGGCGCTGTCCGCCGTAGGACAGCGAGCCGGCCTCGGCGCGCTCGACACCGCCGAGCCCCATGGCGCGGATGATCTCGCCAGTCTCGCGACCGATCTCGACCAGATCCTCCGCCGGCGTCAGGATGCTGAAGCGCTCCTTGTGACGCGCCTGCACGGCGAGGCGCACGTTCTCGTCGACCGAGAGCGTGGGGAACAGGTTGGTGATCTGGAACGAGCGGCCGATGCCGGCGCGGGTCACTTCCTCGGGTGGCAGTCCGGAGACGGTGCGGCCGGCCAGCGTGACGGTGCCGCTGTCGGGCGCGAACATGCCGGAAATCAGGTTGAAGGCGGTGGTCTTGCCGGCGCCGTTGGGGCCGATCAACGCATGCAAGGAGCGGTCGCGCACCGCGATGGAGACCCCCTGCACGGCCTTGATACCGCCGAAACTCTTGGTGATCGCCCGGGCCTCGAGCACGGCGCCGGCGGCCCCCCGGTCGGGCTTGAGGAAGGCCGGGAGCGCGGTGGCGCCGGCCATGCGGCTGGCCATGGCGGCGGCTTCGGTCGTCGTTTTTCGCAACGGGGCGGTCAGGCGCTCGTAGAGGCCGATCAGGCCGGACGGCGAGAACACGATGAAGCCGACGAACAGCAGTCCGAAATAGAGCAGCCAATTCTCGGTGACGCTCGACAGGTAGTCCCGGAAGATGACGAAGAACAGGGCCCCGAGCGCGGGTCCGAGAAAGCTGCGCATGCCGCCGATGACGACCATGGCGAGCAACTCGCCCGAGAATGCGACGGAGATCGGATCCGCCGACGTCATGCGGTTGTTGTAAAGCAGCAGCATGCCGGCGAGACCGGTGATGGTGGCCGAGACGACGAAGGCCAGCAGTTTGTAGTGATTGGTCGCATAGCCGATGAAACGGGCGCGCTGCTCGTTCTCGCGGATCGCGACCAGCACGTGGCCGACCGGCGAGCGGTGGAACCGCCACAAACCGACCACCACCAGGAATGCGATCGTTGCGACGAGGGCGTAGTAGTTGGCGGCAGTCTCGAAGCTCAGACCGAGGACGACTGGCCGAGTGATGCCGCCGAGGCCGTCCTCGCCGCCGGTGACTGCCGTCCAGCGGAACGAGACGGTGTAAAGGAGCGCGGAGAGTGCCAGTGTGAGCAGCGAGAAGTAGACGCCGCGGCGGCGCAGGATGAGATAGCCGAATCCGGCTGCAATGATCGCGATGACGAAAAGGCCGAGCAGGAGCGGCAGGAGAAAGCCGCCGGGAAAGACATTGCGTTGCAGGAGGCCGGCGGCATAGGCGGCCAAACCGAACCAGGCGCCGTGGCCGAACGAAACGAGCCCGGTATGGCCGACGAGGATGTTGAGCGCCATGCAGGCGATGGCGAAGATGACGACCTCGGTCGCCGAGGTGATGCCAAGGCCGAGCGCCATCAGGAGAAACGGCAGAGCGATCAACGCGAGCGCGGCGATGAGCAGTGAGGAGCGGTCCAATTGCATTGCCTGTCGCCCTCACTCGAACCGCTGGATGCGCTCGCCGAACAGGCCGCGCGGCCGGACGAGAAGAACCACCAGCATCATGAGATAGATCACGGCTGTGGATGCCTGCGCGTAGCCCGCGGCGACGGTCAGCCCCTTGACGAGGCCGACCAGCATGGCGGCCACCACGACCCCCCAGAAGCTGCCCAGCCCGCCGATGACGACGACCACGAAGGCCGGCGTGATGATCTCCTGCCCCATGGCGGGATGAATGGAATAGATCGGCGCCAGCAGGACGCCAGCGAGGCCGGCCAGTCCGATTCCGAGACCGGCGACCGCTGTCATGTAGGGCTGCAGGCTGATGCCGAGCGCGCCGACCATGTCGGGGTTCTGAACACCGGCCCGCACGATCCGTCCGAATGCGGTCTTGTTCAGCAGGAACCAGAGACCCACGATGCAGGCGACGGCGATGCCGAGGAGGATGGTGCGGTAGAACGAATAGATGAAGTCACCGATGAAGACCTGGCCGCGCAGTTCCTGCGGGATGCCATAGGAATAGGGCGCAGCGCCGAAGATCATCCGTAACGACTGCTCCGCGACCATTGCCAGACCGAAGGTCAGCAGCAGCGAAAGGATGGGGTCGGCGCGGTAGAAGCGGCGGAACAGGAAGCGCTCGATGACGATGCCGAAGCAGGCCACCGCGATCGGCGACAGCAGCAGGGCGCCGCCGAAGCCGAAATACTCCGAGAGCACGACCGTGAGATAGGCGCCGATCGCGTAGAAGGCGCCGTGTGCCAGGTTGACGATGCCGCCGAGCGAGAAGATCAGGGACAGCCCGAGCGCGATCAAGAGGTAGTAGACACCGTCGAGCAGTCCATTGAGAACCTGCTGGACGATCAACAATGATGACACGGCGCGCGGCTCCCGGGGAATCGAGACTGGCAAAGGCCCGGCGCTTGGGCGGGCCCCGTCGGAGCGTTCGGCGGCGACCGCACCTCTTGCGAGGGGGCCGCCGCGTCAGGCTACTCGGTCATGCGGCATCAGGCCGGCATGGCACAGGCGTTCTCTTCCTTGGTCGACGCGATGACCTCCAGATCCTCGTTGGGACCCGGCACCGGCGCGCTCGGCTTATAGATGTCCCACTGGTTCTTGAGATCCTTCGCCTTCAAGGCCTCGACGGCGTACATTTCGTGCATCAGCTGGTGATCGTAGGCGCGGAAGTAGCCTTCGCGCGTCTTCAGGAGGTCGAACTTCGCGCCCTTCTCCCAGTGCTCGATCAGCTTCACGGCATCGGTCGATTTGGTATCGTTCATCGACTTGGCGATGATCTTGAGGGCGATGTAGTCGCCCCAGGCCTGGTTCTCGGGGGGCTTGCCGTACTTCTTGGTGAAGGCGGCGACGAACGCCTTCGACCCGGCCGTATCGATCAGGTGATGCCAGACGAGCGGCCAGGTGCCGAAGAAGTTGCCCTTGCCGGCTCCCCAGGCGACGGCGGTATCGAAGCCGAAGCCGGCGACCGGGAAGTCCAGGCCGAACTCCGAATACTGCTTGAGGAAGTTGGTGATCTGGACGCCAGCGAGGTTCGAGACGACGAGGTCCGGCTTGGCATTGCGGATCTTGACGAGGAAGGCGGAGAAATCGGCAGCGTCGGTCGGCACCAGTTCGTCGGCGGCGAACTGCCCTCCATTGCCCTCCATGAAGCGCTTGGCGACCTTGAGGAGATCGTGGCCGAAGGCGTAGTCGGCGGTGAGCGAGTACCACTTCTTGCCCTTGACGAGATTCTGGGCGAGCAGCGAGCGGCCGACCGTCTTGACGTACATCGAGTTCTGCGACTCGACGTGGAACATGTACTTGTTGCAATTGCTGCCGCGCAGCGCGTCCGAGTTGCCGCCGGTATTGACGAACAGGTTCTTGGTGCGTTGGGCGACCTGCGCAATGGTCAGGCAGGAGGCCGACGAGATCTCGCCGACGATGGCGGCCACCTTGTCACGCTCGATCAGGCGCTCCGCCTTGGTCGACGCTGTCTGCGGATTGACCGAATCTTCCTTGATCAGCTCGATCTTGCGCCCGAGGACGCCACCGGCGGCATTGATCTCCTCGACTGCGAGATCGGCGGCCATGACCGCATACTCGCCGAGTGTGCCGAGGAAGCCCGTCCGCGGCGTCAAATGGCCGAGTTTGATGACGTCGGCCTGGGCGGCGACGATCGCCGGGAAGCCGACGATGCCGACGGCTGCGGTGCCGGCGGCTCCTTGAATCACGCGACGGCGCGTGAGCGACACTTTCTTGGACATTTCAGTTCTCCTCGGTTTCCAGACCCACTGCCCGTCGAACGGGTCTTGTTTCGTTGTTCGAGCTGCGACTTCTCTTGATCGCATCTGTGATCACAATTATGTTCACGAGTGACCGGCGATTGTCCAGTCCCGGGGTCCCTGCGTGACATGCGCAAGTGGGACCCAGTTCTGCGCGCCAAGCCGACGAGGTTCTATGGCGGCCGTCTCGAGCAGCCCCGACGACGACCGGGAATGGACGCTGGGGCGGCGGGTTCATTCGGAATTGCGCGCCTGGTTGATGTCCGGCCGGCTCTCGCCCGGCGACAAGGTTTCGCTGCGCAGTGTGGCGGACGAACTTGGCGTATCGATGCAGCCGGTGCGCGATGCGGTGGCCAGGCTGGTTGCCGAGGAGGCGCTCGAAGTCCTGCCGAACCGAGCCGTGCGCGTGCCCAGGATGACGCTGGCGCGGTTCCGTGAGATCACGTTGATCCGGCTCAAGATCGAGGGATTTGCCGCCGAGACCGCCGCGCTGGCCCACGATGGCAAGGACATGGCGGCCGTCCGCCGGCACGCCACCGCCTTCGCGGCCCAGTGTGCCGCCACGGTGCCGGATACATCGGTGGCCGTCGCGGAGAACCAATCGCTGCATTTCGCCGTCTATCGGGCGGCCAAGCTCGGTACGTTGATCCCGATCATCGAGGGGCTGTGGCTGCGCGTCGGGCCTATTCTCAATCTCGATATGCGGGCGAGCCCGGCGCGTCTCGCCGATGGCGGGGCCGCGCGTTGTCATCGCGATCTTGTCGCGGCCATCGAGCGGCGCGATGGTGTCGCTGCCCGCAGCGCTCTCGAAGCCGATATCGAGGGAGCCGCGGCGTTCATCGAGCGGCAGGGTGGATTGCCCGGCGCATGAGTTCTGTTGGTCAATTTCATGAGGTGCGGTCGTGAATCTGCTTCGCATTGCAGCCGTGCTTGCGGCGTTGTTGCCGGCGGCCGTCAAAGCCGACGAGGCGGTGGTCGAGATCCCGAGCCGGAGGCAGTTGGTGCGCACCCTGGTCGGTAAGCCGTCCGGAACGCCGGCCGCATCGCTCGTGCTGCTCGCCGGCGGGCACGGCAACCTCGCCATCGCCAAGGGGGGCGCGATCGGCTGGGGGGCGAAGAACCAGGTCGTTCGCACCCGCAGCAACTACGTCGGCGCCGGCTTCGTCACCGCGGTGCCCGATGTCGCTCCCGACCTCAAGGACGGCGAAGGTGGGAAATCCGGCTACCGATGGTCGGAATCGCATGCGAAGGATCTCGGCGCCGTGGTGAAGCACCTGCGCAGTTTCGGCAAGCCGGTCTACATCGTGGGGACCAGCCGCGCGGCGCTGTCGGTTGCCAACGCCGCTGCCAGATTGACGGGTGAGGAGGCGCCCGATGCCATCGTCATCACCTCGGGGATGATCGCTCATTTCGACGACAAACACCCGTCGGCGCAGCGCAACGTCGGCAACCTCGGGCGGATCAAGCAGCCGGTCCTGATCGTGTATCACGAGAAGGATGGCTGTGCGTATACCCCGGCATCATCGGCAGAACCCGCGCGAAAGCTATTCACAGGTGCCCGCAAAGTCGACGTGCAGCTTCTCAAGGGCGGCAGCGCGGGGAGTGGCGATCCATGTCAGGCGATGTCGCATCATGGTTTTCTCGGCATGGACGGGGATGTGGTGAAGACGATCGCGACGTGGCTCAAGGCTCTGTGAGCGGCGGCACGGCTCGGCACATTTTTCAAGAGGAGCGATCCATGTCAGCGCATGCAGCCGTCGCGGTCGGGCAGGCACCGTTCGATGCCGGACTGCTCGACCGATTGATGGACGAGGCGGGCATCGATGTGCTCGTCGCCACCTCGAAGCACAACGTGCAGTATCTTCTCGGGGGGTATCGGTACTTCTTCTTCGAGACGATGGAAGCGCTCGGGACGACGCGATATCTGCCGGCGGTCATCTATCCGAAGGGGCGTCCCGACCGCGCCATCTACGTCGGCTGCTCGATGGAGAGCCACGAGCGGGAACTCGGCAAGTTCTGGACATCGGCCGTCGATCTCACGGTGTTCGGCAGCCGGGAGACGATGGAGCAGGTGGCGCGCCATATCGAGAAACTCGGTGCGGTCCGAAGGGTCGGGGTCGAACGGGGGTTCCTGCCAGCCGACGGGGAGGAGGCGCTGCGGGCCGTTCTCGCCAATGTCGACGTCGTCGACGCCGTGTTTCCCCTGGAGCGGCTGCGGGCACGGAAAACGCCGGAGGAAGCGGGGTATCTCCGGGAGGCTTCGGAGCGCGTCGTCGCCGCCATGATGGCAACCTTCCAGAAGCACTGCGTCGCTGGCGCCACCAAGCTGCAGGTCGTAGAGGCGTTGCGTCGCGAGGAGGTCGCGCGCGGGCTCGTATTCGATTACTGCCTGATGACCGCCGGCACCAGTCTCAACCGTGCGCCGTCGGAGCAACGGCTGGCCTCGGGCGACATCATTTCGATCGACTCGGGCGGGAATTTCAAGGGCTACATCGGCGATCTGTGCCGGATGGGAATCGTCGGCGGCGCACCCGACGACGAACTCGTCGATCTCCTCGGCGTGGTCGAGGACATCCAGCAGGCCGCTCGCGGACCGATCCGGCCGGGCACGCGTGGCGGCGATATCGCGGACGTGGCCGAGCGGCTCCTCGCAAGCTCGCCCCACAAGGGTTACCTCCATTTCCAGGTGCATGGCATGGGTCTCGTCTCGCACGAGGCGCCCCGGCTGATGAACAACAAGCGCATGTCCTACACCGGCTACGACATGGAGCGCCCGCTCGAGGCCGGTCAGTGTCTGTCGATCGAGACCACGATGCAGCATCCGCGGCGTGGGTTCATCAAGCTCGAGGATACCGTTCTCGTCACCGACGACGGTTACGAGGCGCTCGGCGACGGCGGACGGGGCTGGACGGCGGCCGGCAGCTAGCCGGAATCGAGGCGACGGGTGACGGGGGTGAGCATGGCGAATGGCGAATTATCGCGGCGGCGGCGGTGGCTCGGTGCCGCGATCCTCGTCGCTCTGATGGCGCCACTGGCCGGCGCCAGTGCGGCTGAGAGCGGCAAGGGTTCCGCGTCACGGACCGGCGGTATCGCCATTCAATCATCCGACAGCGGAATGGCGCCGCAGATCACCTATGCCCGGCGCGCCGTGGGTAACGGTGCGCCGAAGTACACCATGCCTCAGAGCCTCAAGTCGCAAGTCTCCAAGTGCCACCGGTCGGGGCGGGCGTTCGGCGCCATCGACGACCGGCGCTGGGTGGACGGCGACGCGGCGGCGCCGGTGATCCGGCGGTCCATCGAGACGCTCGTGACCCGTGATTTCGAGAAATCCGAGGTGATGGGCGAGACGATGTCTGCCATCTTTCTCGAAGGGGCGACGTCGTCGCAGCACTGGCACGACGTGACCGTGCTCGGCGACGTCCTGATCAAAGGGCAGCAGCTGCGGATCGTCGCCATATGGTCGCTCGCCTATGGGAAAGGCGCCTACCGGACCGAGCGTGCGTTCTCGCTGGTCGAGTATCTCAAGGACGGCAGTCGATGGCGGCCGGCGACGCTGGGCGTCGGGCTCGAGATCTATCTCGGTTCTCAGACGGAGCTTTCCAAGCTCGTCTGGATCGATCGCGAGACCTATGCGGTTGAGCTGCGGGTCAAGGAGGAGGGCTTGCCCGATCGGTCCGACTTCTTCGTGCCGGCTTGGGGCTGCTTCTGGAGTGTCGCGGCCGGTGACCGGTCGCAACTCTCGGAAGGTTTGACGGCTCTGCTCAAGGGTGCGGTCAATTCGGAACGCGCCCGGTAGGGGCACATCCGATCTGACGCAACCACGGTCGCGGTTCACAGACCGGCTGCGATCGCCCGAAAAGATCCAAGCCAGACAGCGCCCTGACCCGCGGACAGGACTGCGGGAACGTCGGTTGTGCCAGACTCTCAAGGTCACTAGCATCATCTGCTGGTTCTCGGTACGAGACGCCTCGTCGTCCCGGCCCACCACAAACAAGACGACACAAGGGAGGTCCCCATGGGGAAGACTTACAAGGTTCTGATACTCGGGGCGTCCTACGGGTCCCTGCTCGGCACCAAGCTGGCGCTCGCCGGGCATGACGTGACGCTGGTGTGCCTGCCGGCCGAAGCGGATCTCATCAACAGTGCGGGCGCCGTCGTTCGCATGCCGGTCAAGGGCCGCGAGGGGCTGGTCGAGGTCAATTCGCGCACGTTGCCGGGCAAGCTTTCGGCGGCCGGGCCGGGCGCCGTCAAACCTGGTGATTTCGATCTGATCGCGCTCGCCATGCAGGAGCCGCAGTACCGCTCGGCCGGCGTGCGCGAGCTGCTCGACTCCGTCGCCAAGTCGCGGGTGCCGTGCATGTCGATCATGAACATGCCGCCGCTGCCTTATCTGAAGCGCATTCCCGGCGTCGACGCTACGGCGTGCCGGGTCGCCTATACGGATCCGACCGTGTGGGACAGCTTCGATCCCGCGACGATGACGCTGTGCAGTCCGGACCCGCAGGCGTTCCGGCCGCCGGAGGAGAAGGTCAACGTTCTGCAAGTTCGCCTGCCGACCAATTTCAAGTCGGCCCGGTTCCAGTCGGATGCCGATACGGCGATCCTGCGCCAGCTCGAAGCGGATGTCGACGCGGCGCGCTTCGCATCGCCCACCGGTCCGATCGAGCTGCCGGTGAAGCTCAAGGTGCACGAGTCGGTGTTCGTGCCGCTCGCCAAGTGGGCGATGCTGATCGCCGGCAACTACCGTTGCGTCCAGAAGGATCAGATGCGTCCGATCCGCGAGGCGGTGCACAGCGACATCGCTGCGACGCGGGCGGTCTACGAGTGGGTGGTCGATCTGTGCGTCTCGCTCGGTGCGTCGCGCGACGATCTGGTGCCGTTCGAGAAGTATGCCAATGCGGCGCTGTCGCTGCAAAGCCCGTCGTCGGCGGCCCGCGCACTTGCGGCCGGCGCACCGAACATCGAGCGGGTCGATCTTTTGGTGCAGACGATCGCCGCCGCAAGGGGGCAGCGTTCCGATGTTCTCGACCAGACGGTTGCGCTGGTCGACGGGTGGCTCGCCGCCAACCGCAAGAAGGCCGGCTGAGTTCGACCCGTAGCTATTCGTCTCGCTTCGGAGGCAGCGCATCG
The DNA here is from genome assembly GCA_049318625.1 of Hyphomicrobiaceae bacterium. Lineage (GTDB taxonomy): Bacteria > Pseudomonadota > Alphaproteobacteria > Rhizobiales > Hyphomicrobiaceae > JBMOGA01. The sequence continues at coordinate 79,516 of JBMOGA010000004.1, read as the reverse complement.
AGGATCTCCTCGGTGTGCTCGCCCAGGCTTGGTGGCTTACGGCGATAACGGGCAGGCGTGCGGCTGAGACGTGCCGGCGCGGCGATGCCGCGATAGCCGTCCGCCGACCAGACCGACTCGCGATGAACCGCTTGCGGGTGGGCGAGGGCTTGCGCGACATCGAGCACGGGTCCGCACGGCACGCCGTCTTCGAGCAGCCGGTCGGCCAGCGTCGCGACCTCGTGGTCGGCGAATGCCGCCTCCAGTTCGCGCTTGAGCTCGGCGCGGTGGCCGTTGCGCTGGGCATTGCTGGCGAAGCGCGGATCGTCCGGCAGATCGGGGCGCCCGAGAATGGTGCACAGCCTGCGGAACTGCGCGTCGTTGCCGACGGCAAGAAAGATCGGGCCGGTGCGGGTGGCAAACGTATCGTAGGGCGTGATGTTGGGGTGGGCATTGCCGCTGCGGCCCGGCACCTTGCCGGAAACGAGGTAGTTCGCGGAATGGGGATGCAAGGCGGCCAGCGCGCAATCGAATAGCGTCGTCTCGACGAGTTGGCCCTTGCCGCTGCGGGTGCGCTCCTGCAGGGCGAGCAGGATGGCGATGACGGCGTTGAGGCCGGTGAACAGGTCGACCACCGGAACTCCGAGACGGACCGGCGGCCCGTCGGGGAAGCCGTTGACGCTGAGCAGTCCGGCGGTCGCCTGGACGGCGGCGTCGTAGCCCGGCAGTCCGCCGTAGGGACCGGTTTCTCCGAAGCCGGTGATCTTGCAGTGGACGAGGCGAGGGAAACGCGCCTCCAGCACGTCGCGGCCGAGCCCCCACTTCTCGAGCGTGCCGGCCTTGAAATTCTCGACGAGAACATCGGCGCCGTCGAGCAGGCGGATCAGGGTCTCGCGATCGGCAGGCTTGGCGAAGTCCAGCACGATGCCCTTCTTGTTGCGGTTGAGGCCCAGGAAATAGGGTGCCGAGCCGTCGACGAACGGCGGCCCCCACCCCCGCGTTTCGTCGCCCTGCGGAGATTCGACCTTGATCACCTCGGCGCCGTGGTCTGCGAGGACCTGAGTGCACGAGGGGCCGGCCAGCACGCGGGTGAGATCCACGACCTTGAGGCCAGAAAGTGCGGACAGGGTGTTGGCGTCCATGGGCGGTGCCTCCCGGCGATCAATAGGATTTCGGAAGCCCGAGCACGCGCTCGGCAATGTAGTTCAGGATCATCTGCGGGCTGACCGGCGCGAGCACGGTGATCATCACTTCACGCATCAGTCGCTCGACGTGGTATTCCTTCGCGTAGCCCATGCCGCCGTGCACCTTGATGGCGTTGGTGCAGGCCTTCAAGGCGGCTTCGGCGCCGAGATACTTGGTGGCATTCGCCTCGGGACCGCAGGGGCGGGCGCTGTCGTAGAGCCAGGCGGCGCGCAGGCCCATCAGATAGGCCGCCTCGAGTTCCATCCAGCTTTCGGCGAGCGGGTGCTGGATGCTCTGGTTCTGGCCGATCGGGCGGTCGAAGACGACGCGTTCCGATGCGTAGCGCGCCGCGCGGCGGACCGCGTCTTGACCGATGCCGACGGCCTCCATGCCGACCAGGATCCGCTCGGGGTTGAGGCTGTCGAGCAGATATTCGAAGCCGAGCCCTTCCTCGCCGATGCGGTCCGCCTCGGGTATGAACAGGCCATCGATGAACAGCTGGTTGGAATCGACCGCCTTGCGGCCCATCTTCTCGATCTCGCGGACCTCGATGCGGGTGCGGTCGAGCCCGGTGTAGAAGAGGCTCAGTCCACGGGTCTTCTTGGCGCATTGCTCGCGCGGGGTGGTGCGGGCGAGCAGCAGGATGCGGCTGGCGTGCTGGGCGGTCGATGTCCAGATCTTCTGGCCGTTCACGATGTAGCCGCCGGCGACGCGCTCCGCTCGGGTGGTGATGCTGGTGGTGTCGAGGCCCGCGTTCGGTTCGGTGACGCCGAAGCAGGCTTTGTCCTCACCGCGGACCAGTGGCGGGAGCCACCGGCTCTTCTGCTCGGGCGTGCCATGGACGACGATGGCGTGAGGACCGAACAGGTTCATATGGATCGACGAGGCGGCGGTCAGCCCGCCGCCGCTGCCGGCGACCACCTTCATCATCAGCGCGGTCTCGGTGATGCCGAGGCTGGCGCCGCCGTAGGCTTCCGGCATGGTGATGCCGAGCCAGCCGCCATCGGCCATGGCCCGATGGAACTCGTGCGGGAAGATGCCGTCGCGGTCGCGGGCCAGCCAGTAGGCGTCGTCGAACCCGGCGCACACTTTGGCGACCCCGTCGACGACCGCCTGCTGGCCCTCGGTCAGTTCGAAATCCATGTGGTCGGGTCCCCGATTCCGGACTTCACAGCCAATCGGGTGTCGGCGGCAGGAAGCCCTGGCGCACCGCTGGGTAGCCTATGGGCAGGGGATCGATGCGCTGGCGGGTGAGGCGCAGGAAGGAGAAGCGCCAGCCGTCGTCGACCTTGCGGTACTCCTCCTCGTAATAGCCCCAGCCGACGAAGCCGATGCTGTCGGGGGCCTCGCGGGGCGGCTGGTCGGGCGGGAACTGCAGGTAGTCCACCATCGGCCAGATGGCGCGGGCAGTCGTCGCGCTGGTCAGCGTGATCTCGGGTGTATGGCAGTGGTGGATCGAGACCACGTGGGCGAGGCGCCGGGAGATCCCGGCGATGAAATCGTCGACAGTGGCGCCGGTTGGTGCCGAGCCGAAGCCGTCGAAGCGGGTGTCGGACGTGAACAGCTGCGCCAGCCGGGTCCATTGTTTCGTATCGACAAAACGGCAGTAGCGCGCCTTGAGCTGCTTGATCTGCTCGAGTTCGTAGAGGTAATCGGCCGGGCTGGTCGTCATGGTCATTGTTCCTCGCCTGCGGGCTGTTGGGCGCCCTCGCGGCTATGCATAGCGAACCGGCTGGCCCTGAGGAATGGGGTTCGGCGCGGGGCTAACGATCGTGGCCGGCGGGATCGCGGCGCGGCAGGCGGTCGAGCCCGGATGACGGACCTGTTGAGACCGCGAAAAAAGTTTCATGATGAGAGCGCATTAGGAGCCGGTATCGAAAGCCGCCTGCAACAGGGAGACCGCTCATGTTCCGACAACTCGCGCGCGCCGCGACACTGGCCGCCACGCTGCTCACGCTCGGCGCCAGCCATGCCAGCGCGCAAATCGAGCTGCAGTGGTGGCATGCGATGACGGGCGCCAACAACGACGTCATCGTCAAGCTCGCCGACGACTTCAACAAGTCACAGACCGCATACAAGGTCGTGCCGAGCTACAAAGGCGGCTACGCCGACACGCTCAACGCCGGTATCGCCGCGTTCCGGGCCGGCAGCGCGCCGCATATCCTCCAGGTCTTCGAGGTCGGAACCGCGACCATGATGGCCGCCACCGGCGCCGTCAAACCGGTTCACGCGCTGATGAAGGAGGCCGGGGAGACCTTCGACCCGCAGACCTATCTGCCGACCATCACCGGCTACTACTCGACGACCAAGGGCGAGATGCTGTCGATGCCCTTCAACTCGTCATCGGCGGTGATGTGGTACAATAAAGACGCCTTCAAGAAGGCGGGTCTCGATGCGAATGCGCCGCCGAAAACCTGGCCCGACGTCTTCGCCGCCGCGAAGAAGCTGAAAGCGGCCGGGTACGACAAGTGCGCCATCTCGACGTCGTGGATCACGTGGGTGCATCTGGAGCAGCTGTCGGCTTGGCACAATGTGCCGCTGGCTTCGAAGGCCAACGGCATGGACGGTTTCGACACCGAGCTGAAGTTCAACTCGCCGTTCCACGTCAGGCACCTCGCGAACCTCGTCGAGCTGCAGAAGGACAAGACGTTCGACTATGCCGGGCGTACCAACCAGGGCGAGGGCCGGTTCACCTCGGGTGAATGCCCGATCTTCCTCACCTCCTCGGCGTTCTTCGGTAACGTGAAGGCCAACGCCAAGTTCGAGTGGTCGAATGCGCCGATGCCGTACTATCCGGATGTCGCTGGCGCTCCGCAGAACTCGATCATCGGCGGTGCCTCGCTGTGGGTGATGGGTGGCAAGAAGGCGGACGAGTACAAGGGCGTCGCCAAGTTCTTCACGTTCCTGTCCGACGTCGACCGGCAGGCCGAGCTGCACACCAAGTCCGGCTACCTGCCGATCACCAAGGCCGCTTATGCGAAGGTCAAGGGCTCGGGTTTCTACAAGGACAACCCGTACCTCGAGACACCGCTGCTCGAACTCACCAACAAGGAGCCGACCGAGAACAGCCGCGGCCTGCGCCTTGGCAACATGGTGCAGATGCGCGACATGTGGGCGGAAGAGATCGAAGCGGCACTGGCCGGCACCAAGTCGCCCCAGCAGGCGCTCGACGACGCCGTCCGTCGCGGCAACGAAGTGCTGCGCCAGTTCGAGAAGACCGCGAAGTGACGTTGCCGCGGTGGGCCGCGACCGCCCGCTGACGGAGTGACAGACTGAGTAGACCGGCCGGCTCCTTCACGTGAGGGCGCCGGCCGGGGCGCGCTGTGGGGGAACGGATGGAGAAGCGCGCAATATTCGGCGGTCGGCTGCTTCCGATGGTGTTGGTGGCCCCGCAGATCGCCGTGACACTCGTTTTCTTCTACTGGCCGACGAGCCAGGCGCTGTGGTCGTCGTTCCTGCTCGAGGATGCCTTCGGGCTTTCGTCCAAGTTCGTGGGGCTCGAGAATTACCGGACGCTGCTGACCAAGCCCGACTACTTTCGCGCCGCGGTGACGACCGCGATCTTCGCGAGCCTCGTGACCACGCTGTCGCTCTCGCTGTCGCTGCTGCTCGCCGTGCAGGCCGACAAGTCGATCCGTGGCGCCGGCATCTACAAGACACTGCTGATCTGGCCTTATGCGGTGGCGCCCGCCCTGGCCGGCGTGCTGTGGCTGTTCATGTTCCAGCCGTCCCTCGGGGTGGTGACGCGAGGGCTGGTGGCACTCGGCATCGACTGGAACCCGCTGCTGCGCGGCGATCACGCCATGACGCTGGTCGTGCTGGCCGCGGTGTGGAAGCAGATCAGCTACAACTTCCTGTTTTTTCTGGCCGGCCTTCAAGCCATCCCCAAGGCGGTGATCGAGGCGGCGGCGATCGACGGCGCGGGGCCGACCCGGCGCTTCTGGACCATCGTGCTGCCGCTGCTGTCGCCGACCGCGTTCTTCCTGCTGGTCGTCAACATCGTCTACGTTTTCTTCGACACGTTCGGGATCATCGATGCGATGACGGCCGGTGGTCCGGCGAAAGCCACCGAGACGCTCGTTTATAAAGTGTTCTCCGATGGCCGGCTCGGCGGCGATCTCGGCGGCTCGGCCGCGCAGTCGGTCATCCTGATGGTGATCGTGGTCGCGTTGACCGCGGTGCAGTTCCGCTACATCGAGCGCAAGGTCGCCTACTGATGGTCGAACGCCGCCGGTTCAGTGATCTCCTGGCCCACGCCATCCTGCTGGTCGGCGTGGTGATCCTCGCGTTCCCGGTCTATCTGTGCTTCGTCGGCTCGACGCATCCCCAGGATGTGATCTCCAATGGCCAGATGCCGCTGACGCCCGGACCCTTGCTGTTCGATACGTACTACCGCACGCTGTTCGTCGGATCGAGCCGATCGACCCGCGATCCAGTCAGCGGCATGCTGATCAACTCGTTCATCATGGCGTCGATCATCGCGGTGGGCAAGATCACGATCTCGATCGTGTCCGCTTATGCGGTCGTCTACTTCCGCTTCCCGTTCCGCATGGCGGCGTTCTGGGCGATCTTCATGACGTTGATGCTGCCGGTCGAGGTGCGCATCTATCCGACGTACAAGATCGTCGCCGATCTCGGCATGCTGGATACCTATGCCGGTCTGACGGTGCCGCTGATCGCGTCGGCCACGGCCACGCTGTTCTTTCGGCAATTCTTCATGACGATCCCGGACGAGTTGATCGAAGCCTCCAAGCTCGACGGCGCTGGTCCGGTGCGTTTCTTCATCGATACCGTCCTTCCGCTGTCGCGGACCAATATCGCGGCGTTGTTCGTGATCCTGTTCATCTACGGCTGGAACCAGTACCTGTGGCCGCTGCTCATCACGACGCGCGGCGACATGCAGACCGTGGTGATCGGCATCAAGAAGATGATTGTGACGTCGGATGCTCTGACCGAATGGCCGATCGTGATGGCGACCGCGATGTTGGCGATGCTGCCGCCCGTGGTGGTGGTCATTCTGATGCAGCGGTGGTTCGTCAAGGGCCTCGTCGAGACGGAGAAGTAGCATGGCCACTCTGAGCCTCGACGGCGTCTGCAAGACCTATCCTGGCGGGGTCGAGGCGGTGAAGGGTGTCTCCCTTGCCGTGCCGGACGGCGCCTTCGCGGTGCTGGTCGGTCCGTCGGGTTGCGGGAAATCGACCTTGCTACGCATGATCGCCGGGCTCGAGACCGTGACGGCGGGCACGATCCGCATCGCCGACAAAGTAGTCAACGAAGTGGAGCCCGCCGACCGGGACATCGCGATGGTGTTCCAGAACTATGCTCTCTATCCGCACATGAGCGTGTTCGACAACATGGCCTATGGCCTGCGGAACCGGCGAACGCCGATGGACGAGATCCGTACGCGCGTCGGCGAGGCGGCGCGCCTGCTCGAGATCGACCAGTTGCTGGCGCGGCGCCCGCGCGAGTTGTCGGGCGGTCAGCGCCAGCGCGTGGCGATGGGGCGCGCCATCGTGCGCAAGCCGGCGGCGTTTCTGTTCGACGAGCCGCTCTCCAACCTCGATGCCAAGTTGCGCGTGCAGATGCGGGTCGAGATCCGAAAGCTGCAGAAGCGGCTCGGCACGACCAGCGTCTATGTCACCCACGATCAGGTGGAGGCGATGACGATGGCGGATGTCCTGGTTGTGATGAACAAGGGCGGGGCCGATCAGATCGGGCCGCCGCGCGAGATCTATCAGCGGCCGGCAACGCAGTTCGTGGCGGGGTTCATCGGTTCGCCGGCCATGAACTTCCTGCCGGGAGACATCGATGGTGACGGCCGGGCGGTGACGCTCGCCGGGGTTCGGATCGGTTTGCCAGAGGGCGTGCGCCAGGCGCCGCGGCGGCGGGTGACGGTCGGTCTCAGGCCCGAGGATCTGGTTCCGGAGGCGCATGGTGCGCTCGAGATCACGATCGACCTTGTCGAGCATCTCGGCACCGATACGATCGTGCATGGGGCGCTCACCGGCCTGGCGCAGGGTGCCAAGCCGTTGGTCGCACGTCTGCCCGGAGACCGGGAGGTGGCCGATGGCAGCCGCATCCAATTCTCGGTGCCGGGAGACAAGCTGCACCTTTTCGATGCGGAAACCGGCGCGCGGCTTTGACGCTGCTGCTGTCGCCGCGTGGAGCGACGCCTGCCAAGCCGGGCGATGGCATTGCGAAGTGCGCGTGGCGAAATGGGCGCAAGCCAATCTGCCGAAAGCCGTCGGTCGCTGCGCGGATATGCAGAATGCGATCAAGAGAAATAATCCTGCGGGCGTCGCTTTATCCACAGTTATTATTGTGGCATAGATAAATCTCCGATTTGGAGGAAGTGCCGTGAGCCGACTCCTGTGGCTGACCGGGTTGGCCGTTCTGGTGGCACCACATGCCGTGTGGGCCGAGGACGTGACACTTCGGATGCGCGGGGGCGATTACGAGCTTCGGGGCCAGCTCGTCGCGCATGACGGCAAGCATTTCGTCGTTGTCATCCCGTCGGTCGGCCGGGTGGCCTTGCGCGCCGACCGCTTCGACTGCACGAGCGCCGGTTGCCCCGGGGTGTCGCCCCGAGCTCTCGTGGTGGCGCGGGCTGAGCCTCGTCGTCCGCGCGAGCGGCGCTGACGAGACTGGTCTTCGATCCCAGCGGCTGGACCGAGCCCCGTCACGGAGCCGCCGAGGCAGCGCTGAACACCGCAGGCCGCGTTCGCTGATCTTGTGGCTTTTCTGAACACCGGCGTCGAGTCGCTCGGCGCGATACGCTGTCCATCTGGTCTACCGGACTGAGCTTCTTCAGTTTTTTAGGGCAGTGGTGCCCAGGGCCGGAATCGAACCAGCGACACTGCGATTTTCAGTCGCATGCTCTACCAACTGAGCTACCTGGGCTTGCCTGCGAGAGCGGCCCGCATCGGGGTGTCTCAGAAGCTCGGGCCTTATAGAGGCTACGACGGGGCGTGTCCAGCGCCATGCAAGCCGCCGTCAATTGTCGCGGCGGCCGTTCGGCGGGAGGTCGCGGCCGGGCCTAGTATCATCGCCGTCCTCGTCGTCGTCCGGACCGGTGACGGGGATCGCGTAGACGCCACCGAGCCAGCGTGAGAGGTCGACGTCGGCACACCGCAGCGTGCAGAACGGACGATAGCCGGGATCAGTCGGCCGGCCGCAAATCGGGCAGCGTCCCACCTTCCCCGCGCTGCCCGGATCGCTCATGACCGTTCAATCCGCGTCCGCGTCGGCCGCTTGCACCCAGCTCGCGTGGACCGGATAGTTCTCTCCGGCGAGCATCATGGTGACCTCGGCAAGGGGCAGGCCGACCACGTTGGTATAGGAGCCTACCAGCTTCTGCACGAAGCCGCCGGCGACGCCCTGGATGCCGTAGCCGCCGGCTTTGCCCCGCCATTCGCGCGCGGCGATGTAGGCTTCCATGTCGGCGCGCGACAACCGGCGGAAGCGCACCCGTGTTTCCACGACCCGCATCCGGAGGCGATCGTCGGGGGTGAGCAGGCAGACGCCGGTCAGCACCCGGTGGGCGCGGCCGGACAGCATCTCCAGCGAGGCGACGGCCTCTTCGACGAAGCGCGGCTTGACCAGGATGCGGCGGCCCACGGCGACAATGGTGTCGGCCGCCAACACGAACGAATCGGCGAGCACGTGATCGTTGGCGATCTGATCGCGCGCGGCCTCGGCTTTGGCGCGGGCGAGTCTGGTCACGAGGGTGCGCGGCATCTCACCCTTGCGCGGCGTCTCGTCGATCGACGAGGGGCGCAATGCGTCGGGCGTGATTCCGATCTGCGACAGCAGCATCAGACGGCGCGGCGAGGCGCTGGCCAGAACGAGCCTCGGCTGCCCTTCGGTGTCCTTTCCGGACGACCGACTGCGTGCAAGCTCCCGGCGCAGCGTGTCGCGCCGCGGCGCGTCCAAGCTACTTGAAACGATACGTGATGCGGCCTTTGGTAAGATCATACGGCGTCATCTCGACTTGGACCTTGTCACCGGCGAGCACGCGAATGCGGTTCTTGCGCATGCGCCCAGCCGTGTGCGCGATGATCTCATGCCCGTTATCAAGCTTAACCCGGAACGTGGCATTGGGCAGAAGCTCGGTCACGACGCCCGGAAACTCGAGGAGCTCCTCTTTGGCCATAAACCCTCTCTCTATGGATGCGGCGCGGAGAATGCTCTGGGAGGATTGGGAAAGCAAGTGGCCCGCCGAGGCGCGCAGTGGTCGCCGCCCGCGCGATCTGCTACCTTGACGGCTCACGTACCCAATCTCAGCGGGCGGGTCCTATGCTCGATCGGCAGGTCATCGCCGACCATCTGGCGCGAACCCCCCTTTTCAAGGGGCTCGACCCTGCGCAGCGCGCCGATGTCGCACGGCTCATGCGCGAGGCGACATTTACGTCGGGGCAGGTGATTTTTTCCCGTGGAGATCCGGGTCGCGAGGTGTTTCTCGTGCTGGACGGGAAGGTGCGGCTGTCGGTGGTGACCGTGGAGGGCCGGGAATTGGCCTTCAGCATGGCAGGACCCGGCGGGGTGTTCGGCGAAATTGCCGCTCTGGATGGCGGCACGCGCACCGCTTTTGCGACGGCAACGACACCGGTCAAGGCGGCAAGCCTGTCGCATGTCGACTTCAACCGGCTGGTGGCATCGACGCCGCCGCTCGCCGATGCGGTGATCCGGCTGCTGTGCTCGCGTCTGCGGGACGCCGACCAGCAGTTGGAGGGGGTCGCCCTGCATCGGATCGAGGTCCGGTTGGCCCGCTATCTGGTCGGCCTGCTGCAACAGCGCGATCCGCAGTTGAAGCAGAAACGCGCGACGCTGGAGATCGGGATGTCGCAGGGCGAGCTGGCGCTGCTGCTCGGAGCGACGCGGCCGAAAGTGAATGCGGCGCTGGCGGCCCTCGAAGAGACCGGCGCGATCACGCGCAACGATCAGAAGATCGAGTGCGACGTCGAGGAGTTGCGGGCGCTCGCCGAAGTCGAGTGACGGCCTAGTCCGGCGTCAGACCGTCGGGCCGCCTTCCATCCGGAAGCGGGTCTTGACCTTCCGGAACAGCATCTCGCGGACCTGACGGTAGGCGTGCAGTACCTGCTCGCGGTTGCCGGTCTCGATCATCATCGAGGGGTCGAAAGTCGGCCAGTACTCGACGTCGACCGCCATGGTGCGGGTGAGTTCGAGGGCCTGGTGATGGGCCTCGGGCGACAGCGTGACGATCAGATCGAACGACGTGTCATCCAGGTCGGCGATGGTGCGCGGGCGATGGCGGCGCACGTCGATGCCGATCTCCTCCATCACGGTGTCGACGAAGGGGTCGTGCTCGCCGGCGCGCACGCCGGCGCTCTCGACATAGACCCGCCGGCCGGCCAGATGGCGCAGGATCGCGGCGGCCATCGGGGAGCGCACAGAGTTCATGGTGCACGCGAACAGCACCGATCCCGGCAGCTCTTCCCGCCCGCGCAACGTCGTCAGCCTTTCCAGTGCAGGGCGCAGATCAGCGTGAACAGGCGGCGCGCGGTATCGTGGTCCACGGTCACCTTCCCCCTCAGCCGCTCGCTCAGAATGCGACTGCCTTCGTCGTGTAGGCCGCGCCGCCCCATATCAATCGACTGGATCCGTGACGGCGGCGCCGAGCGGATCGCCTGATAGTACGTCTCGCAGACGATGAAGTAGTCCTTCATGACCCTGCGCAGCGGGGTCAGCGACAGCATGTGGGTGACGATGCCCTCGCCCGCTTCGTTGGCGATGACCAGGGCGAGCTTGTCGTCGGCGATGGCGACCTTCAGGCGGTAGGGGCCGTCGTCGCGTCCGTCGATGGCAAACGAGTTCTGCTCGATGAGATCGAAGATCGCCACCTCGCGCTCGTGCTCGATGTTGGCGTTGCCGCGCGCGATCGAGCCTTCGTCGAGCGTGATCTCGACGAGGCGAGAGCGTCCCGGCGGTAGCGGATCGGGCTCGAACATGGCCTCTCTCTCTTGTCGTTCGGGGTTGCCGCCGCCCGGCGTCAGCGTTCGAGGCGGGCCTCGACCGATCGGCGATGCGCCTCGAGGCCCTCCGCCCGTGCGAGCGTCATGGCAGCCGGCGCCAGGACAGAAAGTGCGGCAGGCGTGAGCTTCAGGATAGAGGTTCGTTTCATGAAGTCGAGCACGCCGAGGCCCGAGGAGAAGCGCGCGCTGCGCGCGGTGGGCAGCACGTGGTTGGACCCGCCAACGTAGTCGCCGATGACCTCGGGCGTATGCCGTCCCAAGAAAATGGCGCCGGCATTGCGGATACGATCGGCCAGGGCTTCGGGGTCGGCGGTGGCGATCTCGAGATGCTCGGCGGCGATCTGATCGGCGAGGGGCGGGGCCTCGTCCAGCGCCCGCAGCAGGATCACCGCGCCGAAATCGGCCCAGCTGCGCCCGGCGATGTTGCCGCGCGACAAGGTCTGAAGCTGGCGCGAGACGGCCGCTTCGACGGCAGCGGCGAGCGCGCGGTCGTCGGTCATGAGGATGGCCTGCGCCGCGGTGTCGTGCTCGGCCTGCGCCAGAAGGTCGGCCGCCAGCCATTCCGGGTCGTTGTCCTTGTCGGCAATGACCAGCACCTCGGACGGTCCGGCGATGCTGTCGATGCCGACGGTGCCGAACACCTGCCGCTTGGCCGCCGCGACGTAGGCGTTGCCCGGCCCGACGATCTTGGCGACTGGTTTGATCGTTTCGGTGCCGAAGGCGAGGGCGGCGATCGCCTGGGCGCCACCGACGCGATAGATCTCCGAGACCCCGGCGAGGCGGGCGGCGGCGAGCACCAGGGGGTTCAATTCGCCGCGCGGACTAGGCACGACCATGACGATGCGGGGAACGCCGGCGACTTGGGCCGGAACAGCGTTCATGAGAACGGAACTCGGGTAGGAGGCGAGGCCGCCGGGCACGTACAACCCGACCGATTCCACGGCGGTCCAGCGGTGGCCGAGTTCGGCGCCGATGGCATCGGTGTAGCGATCGTCGGCCGGGATCTGGCGCTGATGATGCGCGAGGATGCGATCCCGCGCGAAGGTCAAGGCGTCCAGTGTCGCTGCGTCGCAGGCGGCGACGGCACGATCCACCTCGTCGGCGCCGACGGCGATCCCATGGCGTTCGAGATCGAGGTGGTCGAAGCGCCGCGACAGCTCGATCAGGGCGGCGTCGCCGCGGGTGCGGACGTCGGCAAGGATCGCGCGGACGGCCTGGTCGACGTCCTCCGAGGTCTCGCGCTTGTGCGCCAGAAGCGCGGCGAACTCCGAAGCAAAGCTGGCGTCCGTGGTGTCTAAGCGTTGCGGCATCTGGCCCATCCTCCGCGGCTGGCCGTTTGCTCACAGCCGGGGCAGGCGAGGTCTACGCCGCATAGCGTCGCGGTGGAAGGGGCGGCGTGTGCCACCTGTTGTTCGCGCAGCTCAAGCCGCGCGGACTGTCGACAGGAACTTGTTGACCTGGCCACGCAGCGCCTCGGCCTGCTCGGACAGATCGCGGGCCGAAGAGAGCACTTGCATTGCCGCGGTGCTGGCACCCTCGGCGGCACTGGTGACACCCTCGATGTTGCGCGTCACGTCCATGGTGCCCGAGGAGGCCTCTTCGACGTTGTGAGCGATGTTCTGAGTGGCGACGCCCTGCTGCTCGACGGCGCTGGCGATGCTGGCCGAAACGGCGTCGAGTTCGCGCACGATCCGGGCGATGCCGTCGATCGAGCCGGCCGCCTGGTGGGTGCGCTCCTGGATGGCGGTGATCTGGCTGGCGATCTCCTCGGTCGCCTTGGCGGTGCGCTCGGAGAGCTGTTTCACCTCGTGTGCGACCACGGCGAAGCCGCGTCCCGCCTCACCGGCGCGGGCGGCTTCGATGGTGGCGTTGAGGGCGAGCAGGCTGGTCTGCGACGCGATCTGGTTGATCAGTTCGACGATCCCGCCGATGCGTTCGGCGGCTTCGGCGAGGCCCTTCACCTGGGTCGTTGTCGCCTCGGCGTCGCTGGCGGCCTTGCTGGCCATGCTGCTCGATTTGCTGACCTGTGCGGAAATCTCGCGGATCGAGCCGGACAGCTGCTCGGCGGCGGTCGCGACCGTCATGACGTTGCGGGACGCTTCCTCGGAAGCCTGCGCCACGGCCTGCGAGCGATCGCTGGTCGTTCGCGCCGTTCCGGTCAATTGTTCCGCGGTCTGGCCAAGTTCGGTGGCGGCCGAGGCGACGATCGATACGATCGAGCCGACGGCCTGTTCGAACGAGTTGGCGAGCTGCTGCATTTCCAGTTTGCGCTGCGCGGCCTGACGCACTTCTGCGTCCTTCTGCTCGATCCGCATCCGTTCCGTGGCGGCGAGATTGTCGCGGAACACGGCGAGCGTCTTGGCCATGTCGCCAATCTCGTCGTGACGGTTGGCGGAGGGAATGGTGGTTGCGTGGTTACCGGCCGCCAAGTGTTGCATGGCGCGGCGAAGGCCTTCCATGGGCCGCACGAGACCGAAGATGACGACGGCGACGGTTGATGCAACGAACAGCAGGATCGTGCCGCTGATGGCCAGCATGATCGAGATCGCCTGAGCCTTTTCGTCCTTCGCGTTCTTGAGGATCCGGGCGTTCATGCTCTCGGTTTCCTTCACCAGCGCGTCGATCTTGGCGCGCTGGTTGGCGAACGAGTCGGTCAGCGCCAGATACGCATCGTTCGCTGCTTCGGTGTCACCGCCGTCGATCGCCGGAATAAAGCGCTTCCACAGCGCCTCCCAGAAGAACGCCGCCGGATGATGATTGCCGGTCTCGATCTCGTTCCTGATGCCTGCGTCGATGTCCTGTGCGAGCCAGAAGGTGCGGCGATCGCGGTAATCCTTCTCGAGCTGCTTCAGGCGCGCTTTGCGCGGTTCGGCGCTCCACGGCTCGCGCAGGATCAGCGTTGCCTCGAGGAAGGCCTCGCCGATGTAGAGAGCGGGGGGGACGACATCGGATGTCAGCGCCGTGCCCTGATTGATCCGCTGGGCGACCGGCCCGTCGAGGTCATATCGGTCGATGATGTAGTAGGCGGACCCGATTGCGCCGACGAATCCAGCGATCACGGCGACCGCGAAAACGGACGACAATGTGGCGATACGCACCTTGCGGAGCATATGCATCTCCCGATCGGACAAAAGACCCGGCAAAACGTTTGCGGATGCAACCGGATCAAAATCAACTCCCGAATTATCGTGATGCTTGTATAAGACGAGGTTAATCAGGCAACTGCATTATTCTGGAGCGGAGCAGTTTTTCTTTGCCTCTTTTGACCTGATTTTTGTTTTGCCGGGCTTGCACGACGGGTGCTGAGGCCTGTCGTCGGTTGTTCGTCAGCGTGCCGATCGAGCTTTTTTCTCGCGGCGCCGGGCAAACAAGACGGGCTCGGTGTAGCCGTTGGGTTGCTCACGTCCCTTGAAGACGAGATCGCAGGCGGCGGCGAACGCGATCGAATTGGCATAATCGGGCGCCATCGGTCGGTACTTGGGGTCGGTGGCATTCTGGCCGTCGACGACGGCAGCCATCCGTTTCATGGTTTCGAGCACCTGCTCGCGGGTGACGACGGCGTGATGCAGCCAGTTCGCCATGTGCTGCGCGGAGATGCGCAGGGTCGCACGGTCCTCCATCAGGCCTACGTTGTCGATGTCGGGAACCTTCGAGCAGCCGATGCCCTGATCGATCCAGCGCACGACGTAGCCCAGAATGCCCTGGGCATTGTTGTCGAGTTCGTTCTGGATCTCCTCGGCCGACCAGTCCGTCAGATCAGCGGTCGGAATGGTCAGGATGTCGTCGAGGCTCGCCCGTGGCCGGGTCTTCAGCTCCGCTTGGCGGGTTGCCACATCGACCTTGTGGTAATGCAGCGCGTGCAGCGTCGCGGCCGTGGGAGAGGGCACCCAGGCGGTGTTGGCGCCGGCCATGGGATGCGCGATCTTTTGGGCGACCATGTCGGCCATGCGGTCCGGCATCGCCCACATGCCCTTGCCGATCTGGGCATGGCCGGGGAGGCCGCAGGCAAGGCCGACGTCGACGTTCCAATCCTCGTAGGCCTTGATCCACCGCGTGCGCCGCATCTCGTTCTTGCGGATCATCGGGCCGGCCTCCATCGAGGTGTGGATCTCGTCGCCGGTGCGGTCGAGAAAGCCGGTATTGATGAAAAAGACGCGCGAGCGCGCCGCGGCGATGCAGGCCTCGAGGTTCACCGTCGTGCGGCGCTCCTCGTCCATGATGCCCATCTTCAGCGTGTTGCGGGCGAGGCCGAGCGTATCCTCCACCCGGGCAAAGATCTCGCCCGCGAACGCGACCTCGTCGGGGCCGTGCATCTTCGGCTTGACGATGTAGATGGCGCCGGTCCGGCTGTTGCGGAGCGGTCCGCTGGCCACCAGATCGTGCACGGCGATGGCGGCGCTGACGAAGGCGTCGACGATGCCTTCGGGTGCGGCCTGTCCGTCGCGGTCGAGCACGGACTCGTCGACCATCAAGTGGCTCGCATTGCGCACCAGCATCAGGCTGCGGCCCGGGATGGTCAGGGAGCCACCGAACGGCTTGGTGTACGCGCGGTCGCCCGCGAGGCGGCGGGTCAACGGCTTGCCACCCTTGGCGAACGTCTCGACCAGGGTGCCCGTCATGAGGCCGAGCCAGTTGCGGTAGGCGGCGACCTTGTCGGCCGGATCGACCGCGGCAATCGAATCCTCGAGGTCCATGATCGTCGTCAGCGCCGACTCGAGCTGAACGTCGGCGATGCCGGCCGGATCGGAGCTGCCGATCGGGTGCTGGCGATCGAACAGGATTTCCAGGTGCAGGCCATTGTGGAGCAGCAGCAGGGACCGGGGCGCCGACGGCTCGCCCGTGAAACCGGCGAAGTGGCGCGGGTCCATCAGTCCGTGCTCGCTGCCGTCCTTGTCGGTGACGACGAGGGCGCCATGGGCCACGACATAGCGCTGGGCGTCGCGGTGCGATCCCTTCTTGAGGGGGACGATTTCGTCGAGCAGGTCACGCACGTAGCGCACGACCAGGGCGCCACGGGCGGGATTGTAGGCGCCGGCGCGGCCGGCACCGTCCGTCTCCGCAATGACGTCGGTGCCGTAGAGGGCGTCGTAGAGCGAGCCCCAGCGGGCGTTGGCGGCGTTCAAGGCGTAGCGCGCATTGGTGATCGGCACGACGAGCTGGGGGCCTGCGAGGCGGGCGATCTCGTCGTCGACGTTGGCGGTATCGACGGTGACGCGCTGGCCGGCCGGCAGCAGATAGCCGATTTCGGTCAGGAAGGCCTTGTAGGCCGGGAGGTCGAAGGGCTGGCCCTTGCGGGCGCGGTGCCAGGCGTCGATGCGGGCCTGGAGCGTATCGCGGGTCTGCAGGAGGGTGCGATTGCGCGGGGTGAGTTCGTGGATGGCGGAGTCGAGGCCCGCCCAGAACCGGGCCGGCGCGATGCCGGTGCCCGGCAGCGCCTCGTCGTTCACGAAGTCCCACAAGACCTTGGCCACCCCGATCTGGCCTGTACCGACCCGATCCGACATGCTCATCTCCGTTGGTTGTTCGACTTATCTGGTCGTCACTTCATGACGTGGACTTGACGGCCCCGCTCGCGATCAGAGCCTCGATCTCGTCCGCGGTGAGCCCCGCCTCGGCCAGCACCTCACGGGTGTGCTGACCGAACAGAGGCCCGGGCCGGGTCACCGCACCTGGGGTTGCGGAGAATTTAACGGGCAGCCCGATGGTCTTTACGGTGCCGGCCACCGGATGGGTCACCTCGGGCACCATGTTGCGGGCGATGGTCTGCGGATGGGCGTGCATCTCGGTGACCGAGAGGACGGGGCCCGCCGGCACGCCCGCCTGTTCGAGGATCGCCAGCCATTCGGCGGTGGTGCGCGTCTTGAAATAGGGGGTCAGCGCCGCGACGAGATCCGGCAGGTGGCCCATGCGGTCGGCGTTGGTGCGGAAGCGTGGGTCCTCGGCGAGTTGCGGCGCGCCGAGGACAGCGACGAACTGTTGCCAGATCTTCTGGTTGGAGGCGCCGAGGTTGATCCAGCCGTCGCTGGTTTCGAACGCCTGGTAGGGTGCGCTCAACGGGTGGGCCGAGCCGAGTGGGCCCGGGGCCACGCCCGTCGCGAAGGCGATGGCCGACTGCCAGTAGGTATGGACGATGCCGGCCTCCAGCAGGGAGGTGTCGACCCGCTGGCCCTGGCCGGTCTTGAGCTTGTGCGCGTAGGCCGCGGCCACGCCCATGGCCGCCAGAATGCCGGCGGTGATGTCGGTGACCGGTGCGCCGACCTTGACCGGCGGGCGGCCGGGACCTTCGCCGGTGATCGACATGAGTCCCGACATGCCCTGGGCGACAAGGTCGAAGCCGCCCTGTTCCGCCCACGGGCCGGTGCGCCCGAAGCCCGAGATCTCGCAGTAGATCAGGCCCGGGTTCTCCTGGCGCAGGACCTCGTAGCCGAGCCCGAGCTTGGCCATGGTGCCAGCGCGATAGTTTTCGATCAGCACGTCCGCGGTCGCCACGAGCCGCAGGAAGGCCGCGCGCGCGCCGGGGTTCTTCAGATCGAGCACGACGCCGCGCTTGTTGCGGTTCATCATCATGAAGGCGGCCGGCTCGCCGTTGATGGCGGGCGGCAGCATGCGGCGCGTGTCGTCGCCGCCCTCCGCCTTCTCGATCTTGATGACGTCGGCGCCCATGTCGGCCAGCATGAGGCCGCAGACCGGGCCGGCCATCACGTGGCTGAGATCCAGCACCCGCATGCCGGCGAGCGGCCCCTTTCGACCCGAGTCCGTCGCACGCGCAGTCATGGCAGCCCTCCCGCTCATCGCGGGCCCGACGGCCCGCTTGGTTGGCGCGGGAGCATAGTGAGCCGCCCGGCTCGTGCAAGACGCAGGGGTCTCAGATCCCGAGGTCGCGGCCATCCGGCAGCGGCGCTAGGTAGGCGGCGATCAGATCCGCAGAGACGTCCTCGATGTGGGGCGGCTGCCATTTCGGCGACTTGTCCTTGTCGACGATCTGGGCCCGCACGCCTTCGATGAACTCGCCGTCCTCGTAGAGGCGGACGGTGAGGCGATACTCGATCCGCAGTGCGGCCTCGATGGCGGGCAGATTGCGGGCGGCGCGGATCGCCGCGAGGGTCAGCTTCAGGGATTTCGGCGACCGGACGTCCAGGGCCGCGGCGTCGCTTCGGGCGGTGTCGCTGTCGTCGCGGCCGAGCGCGGCGCGGATCTCCTCGACGGAGGGGGCGGCGAACAGCCGGTCGATCTCGGCGCGCCGGGCGGCGAGCCTGGACGGGCCCGGGTCGACGGCCAAGGCACGGATCACCTCGCCGGCGGTCGGTCCGGGTGCGACGAGCCGGGCCACCAGCTCGCCGAGCTTGTCGGACGGCACCATGGCGTCGGCGAAGCGGGCGTAGATGGCGTCGGCGGCGTCCATCCGCGCGCCGATCAGGCCGAGGTAGACGCCCGTTTCGCCGGGGGCGTGGGCGAGCAGCCAGGTGCCGCCGACGTCGGGGATCAGGCCGATGGTGGTCTCGGGCATCGCCAGCATCGACCGCTCGGTGACGACGCGGTGGCTGGCGTGGCCGGACAGCCCGATGCCGCCGCCCATAACGATGCCGTCCATCAGTGCCACGTAGGGCTTGGGATAGCATGCGATGGTGGCATTGAGGATGTACTCGTCGCGCCAGAAGTCGCGCGCGTAGCCGGAGCCGTCGACGCGGGCGTCGTACATGGCGCGGACATCGCCGCCGGCGCACAGCGCCTTGCCGCCCGTGGCATCGAGCACGATCAGCTCGACGGCGGGGTCGGTCCGCCAGGCCGCCAGGGCGGCGGCGATCCTGGTCACCTGGGGGTAGGTCAGCGCGTTGAGAGCCTTCGGGCGATCGAGGGTGATGCGGCCGGCGCGGCCCTCCCGGCGGATCAGAATCTCCTCGGGCTTGGTCTCGGACATGCAAAGGCTCCCGTTCCGGCGTCGTGCCCTTGCCTATCGGGTCGGATGGCGCGAGGCCAGAGACCGCCGTGTCGCGGCAGCGGTCCGCTGCCGTCGTGCCGACGCGGCCGGATGGATCAGGCGAGCCAGCGCTTGCGCCGCTTGTAGCTCTTGACCTCGCGGAAGCTGCGGCGGTCGGCGCCGGCAACACCGAGGTAGAATTCCTTGACGTCCTCGTTCTCGCGCAGATCCTTGGCGGGACCGTCCATGACGATCCGTCCCGTTTCCAGGATGTAGCCGTAGGTGGCGTATTTCAGCGCCATGTTGGTGTTCTGCTCGGCGAGCAGGAACGACACACCTTCCTTGGTGTTGATATCGCGGACGATCTCGAAGATCTGCTCGACGATCTGCGGGGCGAGGCCCATCGACGGCTCGTCGAGCAGCACCATCGTCGGATTGGCCATCAGCGCCCGGCCGATCGCGCACATCTGCTGCTCGCCGCCGGACGTGTAGCCGGCCTGGCTCTGGCGGCGCTCCTTCAGGCGGGGGAAATAATTGTAGACCATGTCGAGCGCGCGCGCCGTGCCGGCACGGCCGTCGGAGCGTGTGAATGCGCCGGTCAGCAGGTTTTCCTCGATGGTCAGATGGCCGAAGCAATGGCGGCCCTCCATGACCTGGATGCAGCCGCGGCGCACGAGATCGTTGGGCGTCAGGCGGTCGATGCGCTCGCCCTTGAAATCGATGGACCCCTTGGTCACCTCGCCGCGCTCGGTGCGCAGCAGGTTGGAGATCGCCTTGAGGGTTGTCGACTTGCCGGCGCCGTTGGCGCCGAGAATGGCGACGATGCCGCCCTTCGGTACGGTCAGGGAGACGCCCTTCAGCACGAGGATCACGTGATCGTAGATCACCTCGATGTTGTTCAGGGAGAGGATCGGTTTTGCCGCGGCCTCGACTGCCGCCGTCGTTGTCCCGGAGACGCTCACGCCTGTTCCCTTCCTTGGCAGATTGGATGGGGCAGGAGGCGCTCGCGCGCCTCCTGCCAATGCCGGATCAACCTTCCTTCGAGCAATCCCGCGGCGTGATCTTCTTCTCGGCGGCGTACTTGGCGGCGGTCTCCTTCACCATCGGCGCGAGCACCGAGTCGTCCACCGAGTACCAGTCCGAGATGATCTTCCACGCCTTGCCGTCCCACTGATGGACGCGCGCCTTGCGGGCGTTACCCTCGTGGTCCTGGCAAGAGAACTTCATGGGCAGCAACATGCCCTCGAAGCCGAGTTCCTTGATGCGCTCGGCCGAGAGGTCGAGGTTCTCGAGGCCCCAGCGGACCTGCTCACCGGTCATCGGCTTGTTGCCGAACTTCTTCATCGCGGTGCGGATCGCCTCGACGCCGAGCATCGAGTTGACGAGGCCGCGATTGTAGAGAACCTGGCCGACTTCCTCGGGCTTCGATTGCGTCTTGCCCTTCGAGACGACGTGCTTCTCGACGTCGGCATGGACGGCGAACTTGCCGGCCGGATGCTGCAGCAGCAGCGCCTTGTAGCCCGTCGCCTGATCGCCGGCCGGGGTGACATCGGGCTCGGCGCCCGACCACCACACGCCGATGATCTTGTCGCGCGGGTATGCCACTGCCGCGGCTTCCTTGACCGCGGTCGAGTTCATCACGCCCCAGCCCCAGAGCAGAACGTAATCGGGACGATCCTGGCGGATGGCGAGCCACTGCGACTTCTGCTCGACGCCGGGATGGGTGACCGGAACAGCCTTGAAGTCGAAGCCGTTGAGCTTGGCGCGCGCCTCGAGGACGGCGATCGGCTCCTTGCCGTAGGGGCTGTCGTGGTAGACGAGGCTGATCTTCTTGCCCTTCAGCTTGTCCATGCCGCCGAGTTCTTTGGCGATGTGCTGAATGGCGATGTCGGCCGCCGTCCAGTAGGTGCCGATGGCAGGGAAGTTCCAGGTGAAGACCGAGCCGTCACGGCTTTCCGAGCGGCCGTAGCCGGTGGTCAGCAGCGGGATCTTGTCGCCAGGCGCCTTCTCGGTGAGCGCGAAGGTGATGCCGGTCGACAGCGGCGAGAAATAGCCGGCGCCGGTCGGACCCTTGCCCTTGAGGCGCTCGTAGCACTCCACGCCCTTGTCGGTCGCGTAGCCCGTCTCGCACTCCTCGAACACGATCTTGACGCCGTTGATGCCGCCGTCGCGCTCGTTGATCATCGTCCAGTAGTCGGCCACGCCATTCGCGAACGGCACGCCGTTCGGGGCGTAGGGGCCTGTGCGGTAGACCAGGGCGGGCAGGAACTGCTCGTTCTGGGCGACCGCGCTGCCGGCTGTCGCAAAGCCCGCTGCGGCGATGGCCGCCAGAGCGCCTAACGTTTTCAAGTCCATCAGTACATCCTCCTTTTCACCGCCGGTCGTTGCCGGTGGCTGGTTGCGCGAGCTTGGTTCTTGATCACACGCCGCTGCTCCGCACGACCGCGGGTGTGTTCTTTCGGACCGTTCCTCAGTAGGGGAACGGCCAAAGCCTGAGTTTCTCCTTGGTGATCGCCCAAAGGCGGGCAAATCCGTGCGGCTCGACGATCAGCAGGAAGCAGATCAGAGCGCCGGTGATGATGAAGACGAGATGCGACACGGTCTCGACCGAGACCGGGATGCCGAGCGCGTGGGGCACCTGATCGAGCAGGATCGGCAGGATCAGGATGAAGGCGGCGCCGAGGAACGACCCGAGGATCGAGCCGAGCCCGCCGATGATGACCATGAACAGGAGCTGGAACGACCGGTCGATGCTGAAGGCCAGCGGTTCCCAGCTGCCGAGGTGGACGAACGCCCAAAGCGCGCCGGCGACGCCGACGATGAAGGAGGAGACCGCGAACGCCGTCAGCTTCGCGTAGAGCGGCCGGATGCCCATGATCTCGGCCGCGATGTCCATGTCACGGATGGCCATCCACTGGCGGCCGAGCCCGGCCCGCACGAGGTTCTTGGCCAGGTAGGCGAACACCACCACGAAGGTGAGGGCCAGCAGGTACTTCTCCAGCGGGGTATCGACGAGATACCCGAAGAAGCGCAATTCCGGCGCATTGACCGAGCCCGACGGGGTGTAGTTCGTGAACCACTTCACGCGCAGGAACAGCCAGTCGAAGAAGAACTGCGCGGCGAGCGTGGCGACCGCCAGGTACAGGCCCTTGATGCGCAGGCTCGGGATGCCGAAGGCGATACC
Source organism: Hyphomicrobiaceae bacterium (assembly GCA_049318625.1). GTDB lineage: Bacteria > Pseudomonadota > Alphaproteobacteria > Rhizobiales > Hyphomicrobiaceae > JBMOGA01. The sequence continues at coordinate 57,258 of JBMOGA010000004.1, read as the reverse complement.
GACCAGGGCCGAGACGGCACCGCCGCCGAGGATCGAGACCAGCAGCGGCAGCTCGGGCACGCGCAGCGCGAAATTGTAGGCCGCGTAGGCGCCGACGGCCATGAAGGCGCCGGTGCCGAGCGAGATCTGCCCGCAATAGCCGATCAGGATGTTGAGGCCGATGGCGGCGAGCGCCAGGATCAGGAACGGGATGAGCAGCGCCTTGTAGATGTAGTCGTGGCCGAAGGCGCCGACTTGGAAGTAGCTCAGCACCGGCACGCCGATGAACGCGACGGCAAGCAGGATCTGCAGGGCGATCCGATCCTGGCGGATCGGGAACATCGCCATGTCCTGTTGGTAGGTGGTCTTGAATTGACCGGCTTCGCGGTAGAACATCGAGCGTCCTCTCCCTAGATGCGTTCGATGAGGCGCTCGCCGAACAGGCCCTGGGGCCTGACCAGCAGCACGGCCAACGCGAGAACATAGGCGAACCAGTACTCGATGCCGCCGCCGATCCAGGGCCCGAGGTAGATCTCGGCGAGCTTCTCGCCTGCGCCCACGATCAGGCCGCCGATGATGGCGCCCGGCACCGAGGTGAAGCCGCCGATGATGAGCACCGGCAGGGCCTTCAGGGCGAGGAAGGTGATCGAGAACTGGACGCCGAGCTTGGTTCCCCAGACGGTGGCGGCGACCAGGGCGACCAGTCCGGCGACCAGCCAGACGATGAACCAGATGTAGTTGATCGGAATGCCGACGGACTGGGCGGCGGCGTGATCGTCGGCCACGGCGCGGAGCGCGCGGCCGGTGCGCGTCTTCTGGAAGAAGATCGCGAGGCCGGCCACCAGGATGCCGGCGATCAGGCCGCCCCAGACGTCCAGCTTGTTGACCAGCAGGCCGCCGGGGAACAGATCCTCGAGCACGAACCACGCGTCGGTCGGGTAGAGCTTGAGCGGATAGACGTCGGACCCGAACAGCAGCTGCCCGCCACCCTCGAGGATGAAGGTTGCGCCGATCGTCGACATGAACATGATGAGGCCGTCCTGATTGATCAGGGGGCCGAGGATGTAGCGTTCGATGAGCCAGGCGCTGGCGGCCATGACGAGGCTCGCGAACAGCAGCGCGCAGGCGACGGCCGGCCAGTAGGAAAGCCCCTGCGCGACGAAGTAATCGAGCGAGCGCACGAGCGCGAGGCCGGCCAGCAGCACCATGGCGCCTTGAGCGAAGTTGAAGACGCCGGAGGCCTTGTAGATCAGCACGAAGCCGAGGGCGACGAGCGAGTAGAGGACGCCGGCGAGCAGGCCGCCCAGCAGAACCTCGATGAATTGTCCCAGAAGCTGCATCGCTGTTTCCTCAGTGGGCCACGCCGAGATAGGCGTCGATCACCGCCTGGTTGCTCTGCACGTCGTCGGGCGTGCCATCGGCGATCTTCTGTCCGTAGTCGAGCACGACCACCCGGTCGGACAGGTCCATCACCACGCCCATGTCGTGCTCGATCAGGGCGATCGTGGTGCCGAGCTGATCGTTCACGTCGATGATGAACCGGCTCATGTCCTCTTTTTCCTCGAGGTTCATGCCGGCCATCGGCTCGTCGAGCAGCAGCAGTTCAGGTTCCATGGCCAGCGCGCGGCCGAGCTCGACGCGCTTCTGGAGGCCGTAGGGCAGCTTGCCGACGGGAATCTTGCGGATCGCCTGGATCTCGAGGAAGTCGATGATCTCCTCGACCTTGTGGCGGTGCGCGACCTCTTCGGCGAGGGCCGGTCCGTAGCGGAACAGCTGGGCCAGGATGCCGCTGCGCATGCGCAGCGTGCGACCGGCCATGATGTTGTCGAGGGTGGTCATGCCCTTGAACAGTGCGACGTTCTGGAAGGTTCGGGAGATGCCCTGGCTGGCGGCCACGTAGGGGCGCATGCGGCGGCGGGTTGCGCCCTTGTAGGTGATGGTGCCTTCCTGGGGATGGTAGAAGCCGTTGATGACGTTCAGCATGGACGTCTTGCCGGCGCCGTTGGGGCCGATGATGGCGCGGATCTCGCCCTTGCGGATGTCGAAGGACACGCCGCGGATGGCCTTCACGCCGCCGAAGGACAGCGAGACGTCCTTGACCTCCAGCAGAACCTCGCCGCCGCGCCCGCCGAGCGGGGACGGGGCCGCGGAAACGGCCGCTTTGGTCCGGGCGGCCTCCAGGGCAACGGCAGTCATTCAGCGGCCTCCTTGACGCGCGGCGCTTCGGCCATCGGGTAGGTCTTCATGTCGATGATGCGCACATCGCCCTCGATCGAGCCCTTGCGACCGTCCTCGAACGTCACCTCGGTGACGATGTGGCAGCGCTGCGAGCCGTCGTAGAAGGCGCTGATGAGCGGCGCATACCGCTCGGCGATGAACGAGCGGCGCACCTTCTGGGTGCGGGTCAGTTCGCCGTCGTCGGCGTCGAGTTCTTTGTGCAGGATGAGGAACCGCTTGATCTGGGACGCCGCCATCCGGGGCTCGGTGGCCAGCGACTTGTTGATCTCGTCCACCCGCCGCTCGATCATCTTGTAGACTTCGGGGTGGGCCGCAAGCTCCTGGTAGCTCGCGTACACGACGTTGTTGCGCTCGGCCCAGCTGCCGACCGGCACCAGGTCGATGTTGATGAACATCGACACGTAGTCGCGGCCGTCGCCGAAGGCCACGGCCTCCTTGATCTCGGGGAAGAACTTCAGCCGGTTCTCGAGGTACTTCGGTGCGAACAGGGCATCGTTCTTCAGACGGCCGACGTCCTTGGCGCGGTCGATGATGACGAGGTGGCCGCGCTGGTCGAAGAAGCCGGCGTCGCCGGTGTGCACCCAGCCATCCTCGGTCTTGGTGGCTTTCGTCGCCTCTTCGCTCTTGTGATAGCGGACGAAGACGCCCGGCGACTTGAACAGCACCTCGCCGCTCTCGGCGATCTTGATGTCGACGCCCGGCGCCGGTTTGCCGACGGTGTCGGCATAGATTTCGCCATCGGGCTGCATGGTAATGTAGACGGTCGCCTCGGTCTGTCCGTAGAGCTGCTTCAGGTTGATGCCGAGTGAGCGGTAGAAGCGGAAAATCTCGGGGCCGATGGCCTCGCCCGCGGTATAGGCGACGCGGGTGCGCGTCATCCCGAGGCGGTTGCGAAGGGGGGCGTAAACCAGCTTATTGCCGATCGCGTAGAGCATGCGGCTCCACAACCCGACGCGCTCGCCGTTGAGGATGCGCTCGCCGACGCGGCGTGCCACGCCCATGAAAAACTGGAACATGGCGCGTTTGGTCGGGCCGGCATCCTCCATGCGGACCATCATCTGGGTCAGCAGGCTCTCGAAGATGCGGGGTGGGGCGAAGAAATAGGTCGGGCCGATCTCGCGACGGTCGTCGACGATGGTGTCGGGCGACTCCGGGCAGGCGACACACATGGCACCCGCGAAAGCCTGGCCGTAGGAGAAGATGTGGTCGCCGACCCAGGCCATCGGCAGGTACGCGATGATCTGATCGTCCGCCGTCAGTTTGTCGAAGCGGTTGGCATTCTCGGCCGTCACGATGAGATTTTCGAAAGACAGCAGCACACCCTTCGGACGCCCGGTGGTGCCGGAGGTGTACAGCATGACGCTGATATCGGAGGCTTGGCCGCGGGCGATCTCGTCGCGCCACCATTTGTCCTTGCCCTTGTCGACCTTGAGGGCGTCGTGACCGAGATGCTGGACATCGGCGATCGAATGCAGGCGCGTGTGGTCGTATTTGGCGAGGCCGCGCGGGTCCTGATAAATGATGTGGCGCAGGGTATGCAGGCGATCGGAGATGGAAAGCAGCTTGTCGACCTGCTCCTGGTCCTCGACTACGGCGAAGGCGACCTCGGCATGATCGAGGACATAGGCCATCTCGTCGGCGACGGAGTCCTGGTAGATCGGTACGGGGATGGCGCCGATGCTCTGGGCGGCGGTGAATGTCCAGTAGAGGCGCGGCCGGTTGTCACCGATGATCGCGACCGTCTCGCCACGCTTCAGGCCGAGCGCCGCCAAGCCGATCGCCATCGCACGGATCTCGGCCATGGCGTCGCGCCACGTCCAAGTCTGCCAGATCCCCAGATCCTTCTCGCGGAACGCGGGTCGGGAGCCGAACTTCTCCGCGTTGCGCAGGAGCAGCTTCGGCATCGTATCGAGCCGGGCGCCGGTTGCGCCCGCAGGCGCGCCGCTGACGGTCATGTTTCCTCCCAGTGAGCCGGGCTCGACCCGGTTCTTTCTTGGTTCGACAGGGCTTGTCCGGTCGCGCCTCTGGCGGGTGCATTGCGGACGGACCCAAGCCTCTAGCGCGCTGCAAGCATTTTCGCCAGCCGTGCTAAAGGCGCAGTGCCACGCTTCCCTTTTCGCATGGCTTGCGCTGGTAACAAAGCCGATACATGCATTCTCTCGAACAATCGAACGCGGCCGTTAACGACAGGCCGCTTCCAGGCGCGGAGGTGACCATGGCGACCGAACTGACCCACTTCATCGGAGGCAAGCACGTCAAGGGCAGCTCCGGGCGGTTCAGCGACGTGTTCTGGCCGATGACGGGCGAGGTGGCGGGGCGGGTGCCGCTGGCCTCGAAGGCGGAGGTTCGGGCGGCCGTCGAGAACGCCAAGGCCGCGCAGCCGGCCTGGGCCGCCACCAATCCGCAACGGCGGGCCCGCGTGCTCATGAAGTTCCTGGAACTCGCGCAGCGCGACTACGAGAAGATCGCCGACAAGCTCGCCCGGGAGCACGGCAAGACGGTCGCCGATGCGCGCGGCGATCTCCAGCGCGGTCTCGAGGTGGTCGAGTTCGCGATCGGCGTGCCGCATCTGATGAAGGGCGAGTATACCGACGCCGCCGGCCCCGGCATCGACATCTACTCGATGCGCCAGCCGCTCGGTGTGGTTGCCGGCATCACGCCATTCAACTTTCCGGCGATGATCCCGCTGTGGAAATGCGCGCCCGCGATCGCCTGCGGCAATGCCTTCATCCTCAAGCCGTCCGAGCGCGATCCCTCGGTGCCGCTGATGCTGGCGGAGCTGTTCCTGGAGGCCGGTCTGCCGGCCGGCATCCTCAACGTCGTCAACGGCGACAAGGAGGCGGTCGACGCCATCCTCGACGACCGGGACATCCAGGCGGTGGGCTTCGTCGGCTCGACGCCGATCGCGGAGTACGTCTACACGCGCGGCTGTGCGGCCGGGAAGCGGGTGCAATGCTTCGGCGGTGCCAAGAACCACATGATCATCATGCCGGACGCCGACATGGATCAGGCGGTCGATGCCTTGATGGGCGCCGGCTACGGCTCGGCCGGCGAGCGCTGCATGGCGGTCTCGGTGGCGGTGCCGGTCGGCAATGCGACGGCGGACGCGCTGGTCGCGAAGCTCATCCCGCGGGTCGAGAGCCTGAAGATCGGCCCGTCGACCTCTCCGGACGCCGATTTCGGCCCGCTGGTCACCAAGGCGCATCTCGAAAAGGTCAAGGGTTACGTCGATCTCGGCGTCCAGGAAGGCGCCAAGCTCAAGGTCGATGGCCGCAACTTCCGCATGCAGGGCTACGAGAACGGCTTCTACATGGGCGGCTGCCTGTTCGACGAGGTCACCCGCGACATGCGGATCTACAAGGAGGAGATCTTCGGGCCCGTCCTCTCCGTGGTGCGCGCGAAGGATTACGGCGAGGCCTTGGCGCTCGCCAACGACCACGAGTACGGCAACGGCGTCGCGATCTTCACGCGCGACGGCGACGCGGCGCGCGACTTCGCGGCACGCGTCCAGGTCGGTATGGTCGGCATCAACGTGCCGATCCCGGTGCCGCTGGCCTACTACACGTTCGGCGGATGGAAGCGGTCGGGCTTCGGCGATCTGAACCAGCACGGGCCGGATTCGGTGCGCTTCTACACGAAGACCAAGACGGTGACCTCGCGCTGGCCGTCGGGCGTCAAGGAAGGCGCCGAGTTCGTCATCCCGACGATGAAGTGAGACGGCACGGCGCAGGCGCGCCTTCGGTGCGCCTCGCCGGCCCGGTTGTCCGCAGACAGCAGCCCGCGCGGCCGACGGTCGGCTCCGGCCTCGGTCACGGCGGCTCGTGACACAGGACCTGATCCATGCATTTCGCCCTGACGGAAGAGCAGCAGGCCATTCAGGAAACGGCGCTCGCCTTCGCGCGCGAGCGCATCGCGCCGAAGGCCTTGGAGTGGGACGAGACGGGGCATTTTCCCGTCGACGTCATCCGCGAAACCGCCGCGCTCGGCATGGCGACGATCTACGTCGATGCCGACAAGGGCGGCTCAGGCCTGACGCGGCTCGACGGTGCGCTCATCTTCGAGGCCTTGTCCTACGGTTGTCCCGCGATCTCCGCCTACATCTCGATCCACAACATGGTCGCGTGGATGCTCGGCAAGTACGGCTCGGCGGACCAGATCGCGGAGTGGATGCCGAAGCTCGCGTCGATGGACTGGCTGGCGAGCTATGGGCTGACCGAGCCGGGTGCCGGCTCGGATGCGGCGGCCCTGGCCACGCGGGCCGAGCGCGTCGGCGATCACTACGTTCTGAACGGCACCAAGCAGTTCATCTCGGGCGCCGGCGTGGCCGATCTCTATTTCATTTTCGCGCGCACCGGCGGGGAGGGTGCGGCCGGCGTTTCGGCGTTCGTGGTGGCCAAGGGCACGCCGGGACTGTCGTTCGGCGCCAACGAGAAGAAGATGGGCTGGAACGCGCAGCCGACCCGGCAGGTCATCATGGAGAACGTGCGCCTGCCGGCCAGTCACCGGATCGGCGCGGAAGATCATGGCTTCAAGTTCGCCATGAGCGGTCTCGATGGCGGCCGGGTCAATATCGGGGCCTGTTCGCTCGGGGCGGCGTGGTCGGCGCTGGACAAGGCTCGCCTCTACGTCACCGAGCGCAAGGCGTTCGGCCGCCCGATCGGCGATTTCCAGGCCATGCAGTTCAAGCTTGCCGACATGGCGACCGACCTGGAGGCGGCCCGGTTGATGATCTACCGCGCCGCCGACGCCATGGATCGCAGCGACCCGCAGGCGACCATGTATTCCGCGATGGCCAAGCGCTATGCGACCGATCTCGGCTTCGAGATCGTCAATCAGGCCCTGCAGGTTCACGGCGGTTACGGCTATCTCAAGGAGTACGGCCTCGAAAAGCTGGTGCGCGACTTGCGGGTGCATCAGATCCTCGAGGGCACCAACGAGATCATGCGGGTGGTCGTCGGCCGGCGGTTGATGGCCGGCAATCGGTCCTGATCGCGCTCTGGTTGCGCCGATGCAACGCGTGCGTCGGCAACTCGGCCGACGACACGATTTCCTCATTGCTTCGGCGCAGTATCGCGCAACAGGGTCGAGCGTCGAACCAGGAGATTCAAGCGATGTCGCGCTGGATGGCCGCCATGGCCGCGCTCGTCGTCGGGTTTGCGGTGCCGGCGTCGCAGGCCCAGGCCCAGTTCATCGCGGAGCTCAAAGGCGGCGTGCTCGCTCACGACGTCGACGGGCTGTGGAGCGGGTTCAACCTTGAGACCCAGAGTGTCGATTTCAACGTCGAGGCGATCCTGGCCCCGGGGCTTCCGTTCCTGTTCGGCACGATCCGCCCGGCGATCGGGGCCTCCATCAACACCAATGGCGGCACCAGCCACGCCTATCTCGATGCCCGCTGGCAGATCGAGCTGCCGGCCGGGTTCTTCATCGGCACCGGCGTCGGCGTCGCCGTCCACGATGGCGAGTTGGACCCGGTCAAGCCGGATATGAAGGCGCTGGGTTCGCGGGCGCTGTTCCACATTCCGCTCGAAATCGGCTTCCGTTTCAACGCCCACAACAGCCTGTCGGTATTCTTCGAGCACACGTCGAATGCCAATTTCGCGGATTACAACGAGGGTCTGGACCGGCTCGGCGTGCGTTGGGGCTACAAGTTCTGAGCCGCTCTACTTGAGGTTCGGGCCAACGCGGCGGAGAATATCTTCGATCGGCTGCGGCCCCCAGGCTTGGGTCACGAAATCGCGGTGGTTCACCGTGGTCGCTGACAGGAAGACCACGCTGCCGGGCTTGACCTGACGCTCGAGCGCTCGGGCGACCGGGATCTCCTGCTCCATCAACAGGCGTTCCAATTCGCCGTGATGGCGCTCGGTGGATCCGGTGAAGGCGCTGACGAAGAAGGCGCTGCGGTCCTTTGCCATCCATCGTGTGAACTTCTCGAGTTCGCCATAGAGGCCGTCGAGCAGAACCACGCCGCGAATGCGGTTGGTGAGGCCGCCCATGTGCACGGCCCAGGCGGCCGGCAGATACCCGCCGCTGTAGCCGACGATGACCACCGGCATGCCAGCGAAAGTCCGCACCGTCTTCTTGTCGCCGTGCAACTCGGCGAGCTTCTGGGCCGCCTCACCGATGAAGCGGCCGAAGCCGCCGGGCTCCCAGAACTTGCCGGCGCTCGAATCCGCGGCATCGACCGCGAACTGGGGGGCGACCAGCACGGCATTGATGCCGGACGACGAGATCTGAGCCGGTACCTGCTGGCGACGCAGCACATCGCGCTCGAGCGTGGCGCCGTGGCCGTGGAAGTAGACCAGGATCACCCCGGGCTTGCGGGCGTCGAAGCCCTTGGGGATGTGCAGCAGCACACGAGAATCATTGAACACTTCGTCCTGCCACAAGATCTGGTTCCTGCGGCGGTGGCCGATGCGCTCCTCCTCCTCGACGTCGTGGAAGGGCCGGTCGGTGCCGGGGATGTTGCCGTAGTAGGGGAAGGGCGCGGATTCGAACGGCGTCATCGCCGTGCGCGCCTCCCTGAGCGGTTTGGCGCGGCTGGCCGCCTTGGGCGCCGGAACGTGTTCGGCAGGTTTCCGTGGCGCCGGATTGATCGTGCGGGTCGGTGGGAGCTCGGGGTTGCGCACGGCGGGGGTCGGCGGCAAGACGATGCGAGCCTCCCAGCCGCTGGTACGCGGCAACTCCCGGGTCGGCGGTGCCGCCTCGCGCGTGGTCGGCAGGGGCGCGACCTGCTGGGCCGCCGCCGGCCGCATGGCGGGGAGACAGCAGACGAAAAGGGCGGCAAATGCCCAAACGGCAAGCTGCACCATGCTATTTTCCGTTTGAAACCGGCGCGTCAGGGCCATAGCGCGACGACAATTTTGAACGCTGATTGACCGGAGCGAGGCCCGGCCACTACGGTCGCCTCGCCGCAACAGAATCGATTGGGTCACATGGCCAGCAAGTCCTCGGATGCGTCGGGTGGTGCCGTGGAACAGGTCGCCAAGGTATCGCTGCTGACAGCGACGACGATCGCCATCGCCGACATGATCGGGATCGGTGTGTTCACGAGCCTCGGTTTTCAGGTGCTCGGGCTGCAAACGGGCTTTCCGCTTCTGTTGCTTTGGGTCGTGGGTGGCATCGTGGCGCTGTGTGGCGCCCTGTCGTACGCGGAACTCGCAGCGGCTTTTCCGCGCTCGGGCGGAGAATACAACTTCCTCTCTCGCATCTATCATCCGGCGCTCGGTTTTCTCGCCGGCTGGGTCTCGGCCACGGTGGGGTTCGCCGCGCCCGTCGCTCTGGCCGCCATGGCACTCGGGGAATACGGCGCCGGTGTGATCCCCGGGCTGCCGAAAGTCCTGACCGGCCTCGCCGTCGTTTGGCTCGTCTCGCTGGTCCATCTCCGTGGCATCGAGCAGGGAAGTACGTTTCAAACGCTATCCACGCTCCTGAAAGTCGGTCTGATCGTCGTCCTCATCATCGCAGGATTCGCGATCGGCGATCCGCAGCCGATCTCGTTCGCGCCAGCCCCCGGTGATTTCGGACAGCTGTTCGGCTCGGCGTTCGGCATCAGCCTCGTCTTTGTGATGTTCTCGTATTCGGGCTGGAATGCGGCAACCTACATCGCCAGCGAGGTCGACGATCCGGCCCGCACGCTGCCGCGCGCACTGGTGCTCGGCACGCTCGCCGTGCTGGTGCTCTACGTGCTGATCAACGCCGCCTTCCTCTATGCGACGCCGATTTCGAAGCTCGCCGGCCAGATCCAGGTGGGTCTGGTCGCCGGCCAGGCGATATTCGGGGAAAGCGGCGGGCGGCTGGTGTCGGCGCTCATCTGCGTCGGCCTGGTGTCGTCGATCAGCGCCATGATGTGGATCGGCCCGCGCGTGACCATGGTGATGGGCGAGGATTTCGCCCTGCTCAAGATGTTCTCGCGAAAGTCGTCGCGCGGCGTCCCATCAGCGGCGATCTGGCTGCAGTTGGCGGTCGTGCACGTGCTGATGCTGACGCAGAGCTTCGAGGCCATTCTCGACTTAATTCAAGTCGCGTTGTTGTTCTGCTCCTTCCTCGTGGTCGCGGGCGTCATCGTGCTTCGCATCACGCGCCCGGACATGGAACGGCCCTACCGGACGTGGGGCTACCCCGTGACGCCGCTCGTCTTCCTCGCGGTCACGGCTTTCATGATGTACTACCTGTTCGCCGAACGTCCGGGTCACGCACTCGCCGGATTCGGGTGGATGCTGATCGGGCTCGCCCTCTATGCGATCACCGCTCGGCAACCGCTGAACCGCCCTGCAATGGAACGCTGATCAATGACCCTTCAGATACGCCTCCCTGTCGCCGTGACGGCGCTGCTCGTTGCGCTTGCCCTCGTGTTTGCGAGCGCGGCTTCGGCCGCCGACAAAGCCGCTCCGGACGATGTCGCGCGGATCCTGGCTGGCTTGAAACCGGCCGCCAGCTCGCCGCTGGCGCCGTTGACCGAGGACGGCGCCTTCGCCAGCCATGCGCGGCGTCTCGACGCCTCGTGGAAGAGCCTCGACCAGCGGCAGCTTTCGAAGATCCGCGACTGGTCGAAGACCAATGTCGCGAAGCGTCAGGACACCGTCTACTACTTCTTCAGTGGTCCGGATTTCCTCTACGCGGACGCGTTCCTGCCGGACGCCAAGACCTATGTGCTGGCGGGCCTCGAGCCGGCCGGTGCACTTCCCGATCTGGCTGCGATGTCGCGGCGCTCGATGTCGGGTGTCTACGAGGAGGTGCATGCGACGATCGGTACGGTGATGAACTACAGCTTCTTCATCACCAAGGACATGAAGGAGAAGATGCGGTCGGGGGCGCTGCGCGGCAATGCACCGATCATCGCCGTGTTCCTCGCCCGAGCCGGCAAGACCATCACGGACGTCAGTCACGTCTCGATCAATGCCGAGGGCAAGGAGCAGCCCATCGACAAGCCGGATAGCGCGGGTCCGGCCAACGGCGTGAAGTTCACGTTCACCTCTCCCGGTGGCAAGACGCATACGCTCTATTACTTCAGCACCAACCTGGCCAACGACGGCGCCAAGAGCACCGGATTTCTCAAGTTCTGTCAGGCTCTCGGCCCGGCCGACAGCTTCGTGAAGAGCGCCTCCTACCTCATGCACAACGACAGCTTCAGCACGGTGCGGAACTTCCTGCTGGAGCACAGCGCAACGATCTCGCAGGACGACAGCGGCGTGCCGGTCCGCTTCTTCGACGACGCCAAATGGACGCTCAAGCCGTTCGGCAACTACGTGGGGCCGATCAGCCTGTTCAGCGGCAGTTATCAGGGCAAGTTGAAGGATCTGTTCGTCAAGGCCAAGGCGCCGCGTGTCGATTTCGGCATCGGCTATCGCTGGCGGCCGAGCGAGACGAACCTGCTGCTCGCGATCAAAAAGTAGTTCGGCACCGATCGAAATGACGCCGGCCCGCACTGCGAGGCCGGCGTCTTTTTTGCCGGGCGTCACCTATCCCACGGCACGCCACCGGCGTAGGTCCGGTAGCTCACCGCCGACAGCCAGCCCGAGTCGATCGGCAGCAGCACGCCGGTGATGGCGCGGGCCTGCTCCGACGCCAGGAAGGCGATGCCGTCCGCAATGTCTTTGGGCTCCGGCAGGTAGCCGAGCGCGTGGACGCCCATGATCTTGTTCATGTCGCGCTCGCCCGAGGCGACCTTGGCGCGCAGCGGCGGTGTCATCACGTAGGTCGGGCCGACACTGTTGACGCGGATGCCGTGGCGGCCGAGTTCGACCGACAGCAGCTGCGTCAGGCGCTCGATGGCGGCCTTGCCGGGATTGTAGGCCGGGAGCGGCAGCGGCAGACGGCTGTTGATCGAGCCGATGGTGACGATGGCGCCGCGCGCGAGCGGGATCATCTGGCGCGCGAAGGAGCGGCACGCGTAGATCGTGCCGTTGTAGTTGACCTGCCACATGCGGTCGTGGGCTGCGAGATCCATCTCCATGATGGATTCGGTGTTGGGGATGAGGCCCGCGGCCGTAACGAGGACGGTGGCCGGACCGAGCGCCGAGGCGGCCTTGTCGGCGACTGCGTCGACCGCGGCCTGATCGGAGACGTCACAGGCGAAGAACTGCGCCTTGGCGCCGCCCGCCACGAGACCGGCGGCGACCTTCTCGCCGGCCGCCGCGTTGATATCGACGATGGCCACCGCGTAACCGTCACGCGCGAGGCGCTGCGCGGTCGCCTCGCCGATGCCGCTCGATCCGCCGGTAACGACGGCAACACCCTTGCTCGACATGCTTGTCCTCCCCTGGTTTTCTCCGGCGAGAGCAAAGACCAGTGTCCCGATCTAGGCAAGTTGTTCGCAGTGAGACTCTGCCGGGCGGCACCGTGGCTTGACGACTAGCCACCGATGGATTTGTACGATAACCCGACGCTGAAGCTCGTCCGATTGCCTGGAGGACCACCGCCATGGACTTGACCCGCGCTGGATCGAATTCCGCATCGCCGGCCGGCGGCTGGCAGCCGAGCCTGCGTTATCCGGATCCGGCGGTCGAGGTCGTGGACCAGAGCTTCGCCAAGTACCGGCTGGCGCTGGCCTCGGTCGAGCAACTGTACACGGGATGCCGGTGGGCCGAGGGGCCGGTCTGGTTCGGGGATGGCCGCTATCTCGTGTGGAGCGATATTCCGAACAACCGGATGCTCAAATGGGAGGAGGAGACCGGCGCCGTCAGCGTGTTCCGCAAGCCGTCCAATCACGGCAACGGTAACACCCGCGACCGGCAAGGCCGTCTCGTCACCTGCGAGCACGAAGGACGCCGGGTGACGCGGACCGAATACGACGGCCGCCTCACCGTGCTCGCCGACTCCTATCAGGGCAAGCGGCTCAATTCGCCGAACGACGTGGTCGTGAAGTCGGACGGCTCGGTGTGGTTCACCGATCCGCCGTTCGGGATCTCTGGAACCTACGAAGGCATCCCGGGAACGTCGGAACTCGCGCAGGCGGTCTATCGGATCGACGGCGGCACGGGCGAGATCTCGATCGTCGCCGAGGGATTGAACGGTCCCAACGGGCTCTGCTTCTCGCCGGACGAGCGCATCCTGTATGTGGTCGAGTCGCGCGCGCAGCCGAACCGGCTCATCCACGCCTACGATGTCGGCGGCGACGGCCGCACGCTGGCCGGCAGGCGCGTGCACATCGATTGCGGCGCCGGTACCGCCGACGGCATGCGGTGCGACGTGGACGGTAATCTGTGGTGCGGCTGGGGCATGGGCAGCGACGCGCTCGACGGCGTCGTCGTCTACAATCCGCACGGCGAACTGATCGGGCGGATCCGGCTGCCGGAGCGCTGCGCCAATCTCTGCTTCGGCGGGGTCGAGCGCGACCGGCTGTTCATGGCGGCGAGCCATTCGATCTACGCGCTGTACGTCAACACGCAGGGTGCGATCGGCGGCTGACATCGCCGGCATAACGTTCGAGGAAGGACGACGTAACGTGACCACTCCCGATCCGTTGACCATTCGCATGGATGCGTGTGACAACGTCGCCATCGTCGCCAACGACGGCGGGCTGGCGGCAGGTACCCGGCTGGTCGACGGACCGGTGCTGCGAGAGCGCGTTCCGCAGGGCCACAAGGTGGCGCTCTGCGACATCGCCGCCGGGGCGGCCGTGCTGCGCTACAACGTGGTCATCGGGCGCGCGAACCGCGACATTCCGGCCGGCAGCTGGGTGCACGAGCGGCTGCTCGACATGCCGTCGGCGCCGACGCTCGACCATCTGCCGATCGCGACACGCACCGCGCCTCTGCCTCCGCTCGAGGGCTACACGTTCGAGGGGTTCCGCAACGCCGACGGCTCGGTGGCGACCCGCAATATCCTCGCCATCACGACGACGGTGCAGTGCGTGGCGGGCGTCGTCGAGCATGCGGTCAAGCGGATACGCTCGGAGTTGCTGCCACGCTTTCCCAACGTCGACGACGTCGTCGGCCTCGAGCACACCTACGGCTGCGGCGTGGCGATCGACGCGCCGGGCGCGGGCGTGCCGATCCGGACGCTGCGCAACATCAGCCGCAATCCCAACTTCGGCGGCGCGACCATGGTCGTCAGCCTCGGCTGCGAGAAGCTCCAGCCCGAGCGGCTGCTGCCGGGCGGGGCGGCGTTCGGGCTGGTGACGCTGCAGAACGAGGCGCATGTCGGTTTCGATGCGATGGTCACCTCGATCCTGACGATGGCCGAGGGGCATCTGCGGCAGCTCGACGAGCGCCGCCGCGTGACTTGTCCGGCGTCCGATCTCGTTGTCGGGGTGCAGTGCGGGGGCAGCGACGCGTTCTCCGGCGTCACCGCCAATCCGGCCGTCGGCTTTGCCACCGATCTGATCGTGCGGGCCGGCGGGACCGTGATGTTCAGCGAGGTCACCGAGGTGCGGGACGGCATCGACCAGCTGACGTCGCGGGCCGCGACGCCCGAGGTGGCGGCGGCGCTGATCCGCGAGATGGACTGGTACGATCGCTATCTGGCGGCCGGCGAGGTGGATCGCAGCGCCAACACCACGCCCGGCAACAAGTCGGGCGGGTTGTCCAACATCGTCGAGAAGGCGATGGGGTCGATCATCAAGTCGGGCACCGCGCCGATCGCCGGCGTCGTTCCGCCGGGCGAGCAGGCGACCACCAAGGGGTTGTTGTTCGCGGCGACTCCAGCGTCGGATTTCATCTGCGGCACACTGCAACTGGCCGCCGGGATGAACCTGCACGTGTTCACGACCGGTCGCGGCACGCCCTACGGCCTCGCCGCGGTGCCGGTGGTCAAGGTGGCCACGCGCCGCGATCTGGCGCGGCGCTGGCACGATCTCATGGACGTCGACGCGGGCCGCATCGCGACCGGGGAGGCGACCATCGAGGCGGTCGGCTGGGATCTGTTCCGGCTTCTGCTCGATGTGGCGAGTGGAAAGAAGACCTGGGCGGAGCACTGGCGGCTGCACAATGCGTTGGCGCTGTTCAATCCCGGGCCGGTGACGTGACGGCGGTGGGTGATGGCGTCATCGAGCTGTAACAATTCGCCCCCTAACTCCGGCTCAGGCACATCAATCCCGAGGTTTCCATGACTGGGCGCAAGGGCGACGCCGAGGCGCGCTGGATCGAGGCCGAGCGTCTCGACAGCTTCGACGAGGAGCTGGAGATGGAATTGGATGACTCCCGGCTGGATGCCTTCATCACCGACGAGCAGCAGGTGCCCGGTGACATCGGTATCGACCGACGCACCTACTTCCGCGAGCTGTTCCGGCTCCAGGGCGAGTTGGTCAAGCTGCAGGACTGGGTCGTTCACAAGAAGCTCAAGATCGTGGTGATCTTCGAGGGCCGTGACGCCGCCGGCAAGGGCGGCGCGATCAAGCGCATCACGCAACGGCTCAATCCGCGCGTCTGCCGGGTGGTGGCGCTGCCGGCGCCGAACGAGCGCGAGCGCACGCAGTGGTACTTCCAGCGCTACGCCACCCACCTGCCGGCCGGCGGCGAAATGGTGCTGTTCGACCGCTCTTGGTACAACCGCGCCGGCGTCGAGCGCGTGATGGGTTTCTGCTCGGAGGCGGATCTCGAGGAGTTCTTCCGCTCGGTGCCCGAGTTCGAGCGCATGCTGGTGCGCTCCGGCATCATCCTCATCAAGTACTGGTTCTCGATCACCGACCAGGAGCAGCACATGCGCTTCCGCATGCGCATCGAGGACCCGATCAAGCAGTGGAAGCTTTCGCCGATGGACCTCGAGTCGCGGCGGCGCTGGGAGGACTACACCAAGGTGAAGGAGGAGATGCTGGCGCGCACCCACATCCCCGAGGCGCGCTGGTGGGTCGTCGACGCGGTCGACAAGAAGCGCGCGCGCCTCAACTGCATCGACCATCTGCTCAGTCAGGTGCCCTACGATGAGATCCAGCGTGCGCCGGTCATCCTGCCGGAGCGTGTGCACAAGCCGGACTATGTCCGCGAGCCGGTGCCGGACGAGATGTACGTTCCGGGCAAGTACTGATCGCGCGGGTCTCAGTTCCGCGCCGTCGAGCGGGGCGGCGCAAAGATGTCCGGCCGGAGGAAATCGCGGCTGAGCCCGGTGAGTTGTTCCACCTGGACGACCCGGTGCACGGGAACGCGTTTCCATTCGCTGACGGCCGGCTGGCTCACCCCGACCAGTTGCGCCAATCGAGAAATGCTTCCGGCGGCCCGAATGGCGGCGGTCAACCCTTCGTCACGCGATGCGTTGATTTTCGACATGCTGAATCACATCATGAAAAATTGAGGTCAGGCCGGCGCTTTTTGCCGGCGATCGACGAACGCACTCCGAAACACAGATGCTGGACCGGTTGCGGCCTCGAGTTCCACTCTGAATAATCCAGAACAGTGATCCGAAAAACTTCGTCATTGTTCGATCCGATACTGCATCGGAGCGGCGTTCGGCGTCATCCAAACGGTTGATGCGTGGCGGACTCATGGCGCGCCGTGTGCGGTTTACAGGTGAGGCCCGGGGGTTTCTCATGTCGTCTCTCGGCTACGCGATCGTATTCCTATTCTGCGCGGCGGATTCATCTCATAGCGAGTTGGCGGGCGCGCGGGCCTTTTGCTTCGCCGATCAGGCCGCCTGCCAGGCCGCGCTTGCCGATATGGCCAGACCGATGCGGACCCGCGGCGCCGCGATGCCGTCGATCGCCCGCTGCCGCAGCCTCGATGAGATCTGCCGTGCCAACTTCGCGTCCATGCCGACACTTCCGCGGTCCGGGATATCCGCTTGGCGCCATACCGCCGCGGCGACGGCCGGATCGCCGTTCGCCGTCGTTCTCGACATCCTCTGCCGGCCCGATCCCGGACCCGGCTACTCGGGGGAATGAGGGGTGCCACCAGCTGCTCCGATCGTCATGAGGTTGCGGGCAGAAACAGGCAGCGTGGCCGGTACAGTTGGACATCCGGATCGTAATACGTGCAGACGTGAATCCGGCGGTCACCGCTGACGTCGCTCGGAAAGCCCTTGGGGATCTGAACGAAAATCCCGCCGGCCGTGATCTCCATCGAGCCGTCGGCGTTGTGCTGGATGGTGTCGACGGGCTGGCAATCCTGATCATTGCAACACCAGTGTGGATACCAGGAGTGGGCGTCTGCGTCCGCCACCACCAGCGGCACGATCAACATCGCCGCTATCGCTCGCAGGTGTGTACCAACGCGCATCGTGCCACACGTCGATCTGCGGCTTCAGTGCGACGGGAGCATGGGACATTTCTGGCGCAAGCCCGGTCTCTCGCGAATCCGGGCCGTGTCGCCCCGACGATGCCAGCGGTCGGCCCACGACAGCACGATGGCGACCAATCCGCCGCCGTGCATGCGTGCGCAGCTTTGCTCGAAAAACTTTGAGCTATTCCGGAATCCCGGATGATCGGTCATGGCTCGATCCTGTCGGAATGATCGATGCGGGGCAGTGGAAAAAACTTCGTAGTATTAGGAGCAGCCCGTCATTTTTTTCACGAAGGTGTCTGCTGGCGATAAAGAAAATACATTCCGGAAGAGAATGCAACGGCGTTGTCAGGCTCCGGTGTCTGGTGAACCTGACTCAGGGCGTTTTGTAGACACGGGTGTCGAAATTACTACGCGCGGAGCGCGTTCAGTGGCTCGTGGAATGACAAGGATAGCGCTTCGGCCACGGCCTTGTACGTGACCGTGCCACGATGGACGTTGAGGCCATTGCGCAAATGTGGATCTTCTACAAGCGCTTGCACGGTGCCCTTGTCGGCCAATGCAAGGACGAACGGCAAGGTCGCGTTGTTGAGCGCGAACGTGGATGTGCGGGCGACAGCCCCCGGCATGTTGGCGACGCAGTAGTGGACGACCCCATTCTCGATGTAGGTCGGCGCGGCGTGCGTGGTCGGGCGGGAGGTCTCGGCGCAGCCACCCTGGTCGATGGCGATGTCGACGATGACGGAGCCGCGCGGCATGGCTTCGACCATCGCGCGGGTGATCAGCTTCGGGGCTGCGGCACCCGGCACAAGCACGGCACCGATGACGAGATCGGCGCCGATCACATGCTCCTCGACCGCAGCGCGTGTGGAGAACACGGTGTCGACGGCCGCGCCGAACTGCTGGTCGATGGCATAGAGGCGGGCGATATCGACGTCGAGGACGGTGACGCGGGCCTCGAGGCCGATCGCCATGCGGGCCGCGTTGATGCCGGAGACGCCGCCGCCCAGTACGGTGACCTTGGCAGGTGATACGCCGGCGACGCCGCCGAGCAGCATGCCGCGTCCGCCTTGTTCCATCTCCAGGCAGTGGGCGCCCGCCTGCACCGCCATGCGGCCGGCAACTTCGCTCATCGGGGCGAGCAGCGGCAAGCCGCCGCGCGGGCTGGTCACTGTCTCATAGGCGATCGCCGTGACGCCCGATGCGACGAGCGCCTTGGCCTGCTCGGGATCGGGGGCCAGATGCAGATACGTGAACAGGGTCTGGCCGGCGCGCAGCATGGCGCATTCCTGGAGCTGAGGCTCCTTGACCTTCACGATCAGATCAGCGGTGGCAAAGATTTCGGCGGCCGTGTCGACGATGCGGGCGCCGGCCTTCTGGTAGTCGGCATCCGAGAACCCTTGGCGCTCGGCGGCCTTGCTCTCGACGAGTACGTCGTGGCCGCGCAGCACGGCCTCGCGCACCGAGCCGGGCGTCATGCCGACCCGGTACTCGTGGACCTTGATTTCCCTCGGTACTCCGATGCGCATACGAGCCTCCTCGCCGGTTGCAGACGTTTGCCGTGAGGGGGAGCGTAATCCGGCGGCGGCGTCTGTCTACTCGTATCGGCGGCGGTCGCGCGCGTCAGGCCGCCTGCTCGGTGTTTTCGGGCGAGGCCGACGGCAGGGCGGCGATGCGGGTCGCCAGGAGGGTTCTGGCGTGCTTCAGCGCGCTGGTCATATCCGTTGCCGCATCGTTGAGTTGCGAGGCGGAGATCTTGTGGGCGGTGCCCTCGAGCGACCGGGCGATGCTCGAGAGGCCGCTCATGCCGAGCGTCGCGGCGGCGCCCTTGATGGAGTGGGCATAGCGGCGGATCTGCGGGCGATCCTCGTCGACATTGCCTGCGGCCAGCAGCTTGATCTTGGCCTCGGCGTCTTCGCAGAAGGCGACCAAGGCCTGCTCGACGCCGTCGGCGCCGATCTCGCCCGCCAATTCGTCGAATGCCGCCAGATCGATCTCGTCGTCGCCCGAGCTTTGGGTCTGACCGGCCGTGTCGCGGTCTGCTGCGCTCTCGCCGGCCGTCTGCTCGCCGGTCCAGGCAACGTTGCGGATGATGGCGCGGACCAGTTCTTTCTTGCGCACCGGCTTGGCCACGAAGCCGGACATGCCGGACGCTAAGCAGGCGTCGATGTCCTCCTTGAAGGCATTGGCCGTGAAGGCGACGACGGGCACGTTGATGCCCTTCTTGCGGATGGCCCGCGTCGCCTGGAGACCGTCCATCTCCGGCATGTGCATGTCCATCAGGATGACGTCGTAGCGGAACCGGCTCGCCGCGGTGACGGCCTCGGAGCCATCGCAAGCGACATTGGTCATCGGCTCGAACTCGGCCAGCAGCTTGGTCGCCACCAGTCGGTTGGAGGCGTTGTCGTCGACAACGAGAATACGCAAGGGCCGACCGAGGTCGCGGATGCGCGCCTTCAACATGGCGTAGATCTGCTTGTCGTCCGATATGGGATCGACGACCGTGGCGGCGATCGGCAGGCTGAGCTGGAACCAGAACGTCGAGCCGCGGCCGATCTCGGAACGGACACCGACCGTGCCGCCCATCTGCTCGATGATCCGCTTGCAGATGGCAAGGCCGAGGCCCGATCCGCCGAACCGGCGGTTGATCGATTCATCGGCTTGCGAGAAATCCTTGAACAGCTTGCCGATGGCCTCTTCGGTGATGCCGATGCCGGTATCGCTCACCGCCCACTCGATCAGGGCGTTGCCGTTCTGCTTGCCGATGAGACTGAGATTGACGCAGACCGAGCCCGACTGCGTGAACTTTATGGCGTTCGAAAGCAGGTTGAGCAGGACCTGGCGGATGCGCCCGGCGTCACCGATGAGGCCGGCCGGAATGGCCGGATCGCAGCGGTAGTCCATGGCGAGGCCCTTGCCGGTGCCGCGCGGCCCGATGATGCTCACGGTGTTGGCGACCAGCGACGTCGGCGCGAACGAGATGCTCTCGAAGGTGAGCACGCGCGCCTCGAGGCGGGAGAAATCCAGAATGTCGTTCAGGATCTCGAGCAGGCTGTCGCCCGAATTGTGGATCGCCTGCACCATGCGGCGCGGCTCGGACTCGAGGGGGCTCTCGAGCAGGCTGGTCGCCAGTCCCAGCACGGCGTTGAGCGGGGTGCGGATCTCGTGGCTCATGGCGGCCAGGAACTCGCTCTTGGCGCGGCTGGCGGCCTCGGCCTTCTCGCGGGCGGCGATCAGCTCGGTCTGCGCGACCTGCAGCGTCTCCTCCTTGCGGGTCGCCTCGGTGACGTCGGTGAAGGTGCGCACCGCGCCGCCGTGAGGAAGGGGCACCGTGCGCACTTCCAGCACGGTGCCGTCCGGACGCTTGCGGACGTAGCGATGCTGCTGGCTGGTGATGTCGCCGGTGAATGTGCGCTGGACGGTCTGGTCCGTCAGCTCGAACTCGCCGTGCTCGATCTGATGATTGAGCAGTTCGATGAAGCGCGGCCGTGATTCAAACAGGCTGGCCGGCAAGTCCAGCATTTCGATCAGACGGCGGTTGTTGATCAGCACGCTGCCCGTGCCATCGATCATCAGGAGGCCCTGATCCATGTGTTCGATGGCTTCCTGCAGCAGGCCGATACGCTCGACCAGCGGGGCAGTGCGCAAGGCGACGCGGCGCTCGATCTCTGCCTCGATGGCGGCCCGTTCCTCCGGGCTGGCGGGAGCGCGGGTGTCGTCGTTCAAACGCTGCAATGGATGTCCGGACACGATACGACGCTCACTGGTACTGGCGGGAGAAGATTTCAGGCCCGGGCGCGGGCGTCCACGAGCGCCAGATTCCAGAGCCGGGCCTTGAACTCGACCGGGCTGATCGGCTTCGTGAGGAAGGCCGTCGCGCCGGCGCTCATGGCGGTGCGCTGGATGACCGCGTCGTTGCTGCCGGTCACCATGATGATGGGGGTGGCGCTGTTGGGGCCTTTGGCGCGCACGGCCGTGATGAATTCGATGCCGTTCATGTCGGGCATCTCGAAGTCGACCACGATGGCGTGGGCGGCGTTCTGGTCGAGGTAGGCCAGAGCCTCCGTCGACGAGCTGAACGGCACGACCTCGGAGGACTGAATGCTCGCACTCAATCGTTTGAGGACGATGAGGTTCGTCACGTTGTCGTCAATGACTACGATGCGCATCACGGGTCCCCGGGCGACCTGGGCAGAACAAGTCAGCGCCCAAGCTATCGGCGGATGCTTAACTAATCGGAAAAATCGTTGGACATATGCGGAATGATTGTGGGGCAACTAACCGAGTGTAAACGCCCCGCGCGCGGGGCTCTGGTCGCCACAATCTATTGCGGGCCTCCGGCGGCCGAGGGGTCGCGGTCCCCGGTGGGGCCGAAGCCGTGGCGGGGCCTCGCCATCAGGCGCGTGCCAACTCCCGACGGGCGTCGGTCAGCGACCGTTCCAGGATGTCGATGGCCTGCAGCATCTGCGGCGCGCTGACGGTGAGCGGCGGCGTCCAGGTGATGGTGTTGCCCATGGTCGTCTTGAACGACAGTCCACGATCGAGCGCGGCGTACATGGTGGTCTCGGCGAGGGCATCGTTGGGCTCGCGGCCGGCGCGATCGTGCACCAGCTCGATGCCGATCAGCAGCCCGCGGCCGCGCACGTCGCCGATCTCGGGGTTGCGGCGCTTGAGTTCATCGAGCCGGGCCAGTGCGAGTTCGCCGATACGGCGGGCGTTGTCGACGAGACCCTCGTCCTCGATGATCTCGATCGTGGTCAGCGCGGCGCGGGCGGTGACCGGGTTCTTCTCGTGGGTATAGTGACCGAACGCCCATTCGCCCGCGACGTCGAACTGCGGCTGCGCCAGGACCGCGGCGATCGGCAGGATGCCGCCGCCGAGGCCCTTGCCGAGCACGACGAGGTCGGGGACCACGCCGTCGTGCTCGGAGGCGAAGAAGCGGCCGGTCTTGCCGAGCCCGGTCGGGATCTCGTCGAAGATCAGCAGGGTGCCGTAGCGGTCGCAGGCGTCGCGGACGATCTGCCAGAAGCCGGGCGGCGGCAGGAACGGCACGGCCCGGGCCGGCTCGGCGATGACGGCCGCCACGTCGCGTTCGCGGGCGAGCACATAGTCGACCATGCGGGCGCAGGCGAGGCGGCACTGATCGAGCCGGGGTTTGCCGTCGGCGTCGACGTCGTGACCGTAGGGGCAGCGGTAGCAGGCGAACGGGGCGACATGCTCCGATCCGGCCACCAGCGGCGCCGCCGGGCCCGACCGGAACAGCGCCTCGCCGGACAGGGCCGATGCGCCGACGCCGGCGCCGTGGAAGGCGTCCCAGAACGACAGCGTCTTGTGGCGGCCGGTCACGCTGCGGGCGATCTTGACGGCGACCTCGACGGCATCCGATCCGCCGGTGGTCAACAGCAGGCGGGCGCCGTCGGGGAACGGGGCCAGGCTCGAGAGCTTGCGGGCCAGCGCGACGGCCGGCTCGCAGGCATAGCGGCGCGGTGCGAACGGCAGCGCATCCATCTGGTCGGCGATCGCCTTCTTGAGGCGCGGATGGCCGTAGCCGATGTGGTGGACGTTGTTGCCGTGGAAGTCCATGTAGCGGCGGCCGGCGATGTCCTCGATCCAGATGCCCTCGGCCTTGGCGATGGCGTTGAGGCACGGCGTCGAGACCGACTGCTTGAGAAAATAGCGGGCGTCCTCGGCGAGCAGGGCATGCGTCGGCTCGTCGAGCGCCCGCGCCTGCCAGGCGGCGCGGCGGCCGGTGAGGTTGGTATCGCTCTCGGATTGCGCCACCGGGGCCTTCGTCATGGTGTCAGCCGGGCCAGGGCAGCGAGTAGGTGCGGACGTTGGTGTAGCTCTTCATGGCCTCCCACACGCCTTCCTTGTAGCCGAGGCCCGAATCCTTGATGCCGCCGAACGGGCTCATCTCGATGCGGTAGCCCGGGACCTCCCAGACGTTGACCGTGCCGACCTCCAGCTCGCTGACGAACCGGGTGATGTAGTCGAGCCGGTTGGTGCAGACGCCTGAGGAGAGGCCGTAGCTGGTCGCGTTCGAGATGCGGATGACCTCGGCGATGTCGTTGGGGCAGCGGATGATCGGGATGACCGGGCCGAACGTCTCCTCGCGCACCAGCTCGCAGGTATAGGGTACGTGGTCGACGACGGTGGCGGGATAGAGCGCGCCCTGCCGGTCGTTGCCGTGCAGAAGCTTGGCGCCGTGGGCCACGGCATCGTTCACGCGGGCCTCGAACGAGCGCGCGGCGCCTTCGTGGATCACGGTGCCGATGTCGGTCGAGGGGTCCATCGGGTCGCCGCACTTCAGTTTGCGCGCCTTCTCGAGCACGCGCTCGGCGAAAGCGTCGGCGACCTTCTCGACGACCAGGATGCGCTTGACGGCGGTGCAGCGCTGGCCGGAGTTCTTGGTGGCGCCCTGGACGGCGAGTTCGGCCGCCTTGTCGAGGTCGGCATCCTCCATGACGATCAGCGGATCGTTACCGCCGAGTTCGAGCACGATGCGCTTGTAGCCGGCGGTCGCCGCGATGTACTTGCCGACGCGCACGCTGCCGGTGAACGTGACGATGTCGGCATGCGGATCGGTGATCATGGCATCGCCCATCGTGCGCGGGTTGCCGGTCACGATCGACAGCATCTCGGGCGGCAGGCCGGCCTCGTAGAGGATGTCGGCGAGCAGCAGCGCGGTCAGCGGGGTCAGCTCGGTCGGCTTGGCGACGACGCGGTTGTTGGTGGCGATGGCAGGCGCGATCTTGTGGCTGATCATGTTCAGGGGATGATTGAACGGGGTGATCGCCGAGATGCAGCCGAGCACCGGCGTGCGCATCGTGTAGATCCTGCGGGACTTGCCGTGGGGCGTGATATCGCAGGAATAGACCTCGCTGTCGTCGCGGATGGCGAGCTGGCCGGCGAGCAGATAGACGTCGTAGGCGCGCCCGACCTCGTAGAGCGAATCCTTCAGGCAGAGGCCGGATTCGGCCGTGATGAGGTGGGCGATCTCCTCGCGGCGGCTTGCCAGCAGCTCGGCCGTGCGCGTCAAGATCTTCTGGCGGTCGTAGCGGGTGAGCTTGGACTTGTAAGCGTTGCCGATGCGGAACGCCTCGGCCACCTGTTCGGGTCGCGCTGCCGGCACGGTGCCGACGACGGCGCCGGTGTAGGGGTTGAGAACCTCGACGTGCTCGTCGGCGTCGACGAGCCGGCCGGCGATTCGCATCTTCTCGTGACGCTTGGTCGGAAGCGCGGATTTCTGAACGGTCTCTTGCATGTCCGTGTCCTCAGATCACGCAGTTGCAGGCGACATCGAAGATGTCGAAGTTGCGCAGCGACCGGCCGGACGGCACGTCCAGGCGGCGGTTGGCGATCATCGGCACGCGTTGCTCGGTCAGGCCGCCATGCGAGCGCAGCGGTTCGTTCAGGCCCGAGAGGTCGTGCTTCTCGCGCGCGGTGCCGAGCGCCTTGTGGCGGGTCGAGATGACGACGATATCGCCGATGCGGTCGGCGGGCAGCTCGAAACGCTCGCAGGCCTCGGCCTTCGTGATCGCCAGTTCTATCCCGTCGATGGCGCGGAGCTTGGTGATCAGGGCGGCGCTATCGGCGTCCTTCGGGACGTGCACAGTGGCGAACGAGCCGAGCGCGCCATGATGGGCGACGTAGGGATCGGTGATGGGCAGGATGACCCGCGCGGCGTCCTGGCCGAGCCAGCCGTCGAACAGTGTCTGGAGATAAACGACGTCGGGTGCGCCGTCCGTCGTGTGCTTGTCGTTCATGCCGTGGTCGGCGGTGGCGACGACGATGGCACCGAGTTTGTCGAGGGCATCGAGATAGCCGTCGATCATCGCATAGAAGTCGTTGGCGACATCGGTACCGGGGGCAACCTTGTGCTGGATGTAGTCGGTGGTCGAGAGATACATGAGGTCGGGCTTGTGGGCCGCCATCAGCTTGACGCCGGCGGCGAAAACGAATTCGGAGAGGCTGGCGGAGTAGACGTCCGGCAGCGGCAGGCCGACGAAATCGAGCACGCCCGCTATGCCATTGTCGGCGATGGTTGCCTGGTTGGCGCGCTCGGACGAGAAGGCGATGGCGCGGCCGGTGCCGTAATCGAGGCCCTTGGAGAGCAGCAGGCGGAGCTTGTCCTTCGCGGTCACCATCGCGACCTTGGCGCCGGCGTCGTGGAAGGTGGCGAGGATGGTCGGCGCGCGCAGGAACTTCGGGTCGTTCATCATCACTTCGGCGCGGGCCTCGGCGTCGTAGAAATAGTTGCCGGCGATGCCGTGCACGGCCGGCGGACGGCCGGTGATGATCGACAGGTTGTTCGGGTTGGTGAAGCTCGGGATGACACTGTCGGCCTGAAGGTTGGCACCGGTCTTCATGAAGCGGGCGAAGGTAGGGGCGCGGCCGGCGGCGATGGCGGCCTCGATGTAGCCCGGCTCCGATCCGTCGAGGCAGACGACCACGGTCGGGGCTTTCGGGAAGGCGTAGGTGCGGCCGTTGCAGATCACAGAAGACTGCGTGCTCATCTTAGTGCTCTTTCTCTCAGGCGGCGTTCTGGGACGGCGTCATGCCGAGCTCGATCATGACCTCGCGGATGGCGGCAAGCGCCGCTGCCATGTGAGTGATGTCGATGTGGCCGATGCAGCCGATGCGGAAGCTGTCGGCGACGGTGAGCTTGCCGGGATAGATGACGTAGCCGCGGTCCTTCAGCTTGTCGTAGAAGGTCTGGAATACGAAGGCGGGGTCGCGCGGCATGTGGAACGTCACGATGATCGGCGCCTGGAGCGCCTCGGGCAGCAACGGGGTGAAGCCGATGGTGCGCATGCCGTCGATCAGGACCCGGCAGTTCTGCTGGTAACGCCGGCCGCGACCCGGCTGCCCGCCCTCGGCCAGGAACTCCTGCAGCGCCTGATGGAAGGCGACGATGACGTGGATCGGCGGCGTGAAGCGATACTGGCCGGTTTTGGCGAAGTTCTGCCACTGGTCGTGGAGGTCGAGCACGAGGGTGGTGGCATTGCCCTTGGTCTCTGCGATGGCCGTCTGGCGGGCAATGACGAAGCCGAGGCCCGGCACGCCCTCGATGCACTTGTTGGAGGAGGCAGCCACCGCATCGAACGGCGTGACGGCGGCGTCGAGGGGCAGGGCGCCGAACGCGCTCATCGAGTCGATGAGCAGGCGGCGGCCGCGCCGGGCGACGAGGAGCGCGATGTCGTGCACCGGATTGAGGATGCCGCTGGTCGTCTCACAATGGACGACAAAGACGTGCGTGATGGCGGCATCGGCGGCGAGCGCGCGGTCGATGGCCGCGAGATCGGGCGGGGTGTCCTCGGCGGTTTCCAGCACGACGGACTGACGTCGCGCGATGTCGCAGATCTTTTTCGCGCGCTGGCCGTAGGCGCCGTTGACGATCAACAGCACCTTGCCGGCCGGCGGAATGAAGGTCGTCAGCATCGCTTCGACAGCGAAGGTGCCGGATCCCTGCATCGGGATGGCGACATGGGTGCCCTTCGCGCCGACGATTTCGGGCAGACACTCCAGGACTTCGCGATTGATGCGAATGAAGGTGGCGTCGCGCGAGCCCCAGTCGTGGACCATGGCGGCCTTCACGGAGCGCGATGTCGTCAGGGGCCCGGGTGTCAGGAGCAGAGGATCGCCTGTTTCCGAGATGCCAAGCTCTGCCGTCATGACCATCCTCCCCGTCCGCTGAGCGGGCTCCTGTCGCCCGGTGATGCTTCGGCGTACTAGACGGCCGGCATGCATTGATCAAATATGTTGTTTCGATCCATCTATAGAGATGATCTATGTAACTGGACGATGACGGTGAACATTACCCACGTTCTGGCCTTTCATCGGGTGGCGGCAGCCGGCAGCTTCACCGGCGCAGCGCGGCTGAGTGGCGTCAGCCAGCCGACGCTTTCGGCGCAGGTGCGGGCGCTCGAGGCGGCGACCGGGCTGCAGTTGTTCGTCCGGACGGGGCGGCTGGTCCGGCTGTCTGCGCAGGGCGAGACGCTGTTCCAGGCGACCTCGCGACTGGCCGGCGCCCTGCAGGAGGTCGATGCCGTGCTGACGGGAGAGCAGGCAAAACCGAAGGGTTCGCTTCGGATCAGCGCCGACAGCGCCGTCCACGTGGTTCCGATTCTGGCCGAGATGAAGCGCCGTCAGGCGGGCTTTCTCTTTTCGATTTGCATCAACAACTCGGCGGCCGTTCTGTCCGATGTGGTGGACGACAGGGCCGATATCGGGGTGATGGCGCAGCCGTCCACCGATCCGAGGCTCGAAGCGGTGAAGATCCGGGCCGACCGCCTCGTCCTGCTGGTGGCGGCCAAGGACATGTGGGCGGGGCGCAAGCGGGTGCGGCTCACAGAGCTTTCGGGGCGCGACCTGGTCGTGCGCGAGCGGGGTTCGATCACGCGGGAGGTCATCGAGGCCCGCCTCGACGAGCAGGCCGTCCGACCGGGGCAGGTTTTCGATGTTGCGACCCGGGAAGCGGTGCGCGAGGCGGTGGCGGCAGGATTTGGCGTGGGGGTGGTGTTCGCCAGCGAGGCCGGCCAGGATGCGCGCCTGCGAACGCTATCGATCACCGGTGCCGATCTGACAGTGGCGGAATACATCGTGTGCCGCGCCGATCGCCGCCGGGTCGGACTGATCGCCCGCTTTCTCGAGGCGGCGGAGCGGCATGCGACCACCCACCGCTGGATCGTCTGACCATCTTCTTACCAATCAATATGCGTCTGGGTTGGTTCCCGTTCCGGTTGCGCTCTGCGACGCGACCGCTTGTCAGCGCGGGGTGTCTGGACAACATGATCTTTTGGCTAGTTTCTGAGCAACTTAGCCGTTCTTGGAATTGTTCCTTTTCTGCATTTCCGTTCTCTGGATTAACCAATCCTTTTGCTGATTGATGCAACCTCCATAACGAGTGTCTGGATTTGGGAGATCGCGGCGGAGGTCGCCCGCGGGGCTTTTCCGGGCGTCGGAACGCCGCGGCTGTCCGATCTGATTTGTGGCGAGGCAGGGTCATGAGCTGGAAAATTTCGCAGTTGGCCAAGTTGGCCGGTGTCTCTGTCGTCGTCGGCTTCATCGCCGTCGTGGCGGCCGGTCAACTCGGCCTCAGGGACTTGAAGGTCGGCGGTCCGATCTACTCGGAGATCATTCTCGGGAATGAGCTGATCGCGGATATTCTGCCGCCGCCTGCGTACATCATCGAGTCGTACCTGGAAGCGACTCTCGCCCTCAACGATCCGCGCTCCGTTGGCGAACGCAAGGCGCGCCTGGCGGTGCTCAAGAAGGAATTCGACGATCGCCACGCCTACTGGCGCCAGAAGGACCTCGGGGCGGAGCTCAATTCGATCCTGACCAAGGTGTCTTACGAGCCGGCGATGAAGTTCTGGTCGCTGGTGGAGGGTTCGTTCCTGCCAGCGCTCGAGCGCGGCGACGCGGAGGGCGCGCGCAAGGTCTATGGCGAGATGACGACGGCTTATGCCGCGCATCGCAAGAGTATCGACAGGACGGTGGAGTTGTCGCTCGCCAAGAACAAGGCGACCGAGGCGATGGCGGAGCAGCGCAGTTGGGTCGTGCTCGCGGTGTTGTGGGGCACATCGTTGCTCGGGATCGGCATGGCGGTCCTGTCCGCTCTCGGCGTCGTCTATGGGCTCGCCGCGCCGGTCGATCGCATGAAGGATGTGATGCGCCGGCTGGCCACGGGCGATCTAGAGGTCCGCGTCGGGGGATTGGCGCGCAAAGACGAGATCGGTGAAATGGCCCGTTCCGTCGAGGTTTTCCTCAAGAACGCGCAGGATCGCGATCGCCTCGAGTCGGAGATGCGAAACACGCGCGACATGGAACTGCGTCGACAGAAGTCGCTCGAGACCGAAGTGAAGAAGTTCCAGGGCGTGATCACCACCGTGATCCAGGCGCTGGAACACGAGACCGGCAATATGCGGACGGCATCGCACACTCTGGCGGAGGCGGCCGACAGCGCCACGTCCGAGGCCGGAGCGGCGGCGAAGGCAGCCAACGGGGCCGCTTACAGCTCACAGGCGGTTGCGGCGGCAACGGAGCAACTCGGGCGCTCCATCGAGGAGATCTCGTCGCAGGCGCACCGGACGTCGAGCCTTGTTTCGGAGGCGACCCAGGTGGCGAGCCAGACCGATCGCGACGTCGCGAGCCTGGCGGCGGCGGCCCAGACGATCGGTTCGATCATCGAGACCATCCGGGCCGTTGCGGAGCAGACCAATCTGCTCGCGCTGAATGCCACCATCGAGGCGGCGCGCGCTGGTGAGGCCGGCAAGGGCTTCGCGGTCGTCGCGAGCGAGGTCAAGACGCTGGCCGCGCAGACCGCCAAGGCGACCGAGCAGATCGCCAGCCAGATCACCGGCGTGCAGACGTCGACCGAGACGGCGGTGGTGTCTCTGAAGGCGATCGCCAGCAAGGTGTCCGATATCAATGGGCTGACCGGGGCGATTGCCGCGGCGGTCGAGGAGCAGCAGGCGGCCACTCAGGAAATCGCGTCGAACGTCACACGGGCGGCTGACGAGTCGAGCCGGGCGGCGGCGAATGCGGGTTCGGTGACCGCTGCGGCGGCGCGGACCAAGACCGATGCCAACACCGTGTCGCGGGCCTCCGACCAGCTCGGACATGTGGCACGCAGTATCTCGGAGGCGGTCAACGGCTTCCTCGGTTCGATCGCGAGGGATCTCGACAACCGTCGGGACTCGCTCCGCAAGGTGGTCGATTGGGTGTTTGTCGTGACCCAGGACACGGCGCGTCACGAGGTGCGCGCGCTCGATGTGAGCACGACCGGCGCCCGTGTCGAGCTGGTCAACGGGGTGAAGTCCGGCGACCGGCTGATGATCGATATCGGCAGCGGGCCGTTGTCCGCCCAAGTCGTCTGGGTCAACCGCGTGGCCATCGGGCTGCAGTTCGAGCGGCCGCTCGCGGAGCTGCCCCCGATGGGGCTGCTGCCGACCCAGCAGGCTGCGTGAAGGAAAGACCGGGCCTGACGATACCGGCATCACCTATGGTGATGCCGGTATTTGCATTATCAATTGGCGGAATGATCTTGCGCACGCGATAATGGGCACCACGATGGACCCAGTCGCGAGCCGAGATCATGGAAAAGCCTGAGATATTGAAGCGCGAAGTCAAGGCGCTGGTCTTCGACCAGTACGGCACGATCGTCGACATGCAGAAGGGGCTGACGGAGATCGCGGCGCCGTTCCTGCGCGACAAGGGCTGGACGGGCGAGGCGCACCAGTTCGTGACGTGGTGGCGCCGGACCCATTTCGAGAACTCCATGATCGACGCGCTGTGCGACCGGGGCCATACCCCTTATCGCCAGATCGGCCATCGGGCGGTGTCGTTCGTGATGGACCGCTGCGGGCTCAGCTACACGCAGGACGAGGTGCGGTGGCTCGTCTCCGAGATCGAGAAGCTCAAGCCCTTTCCCGACGTGGTCGCGGCACTCCACACGCTGCGCGGGGCCGGCTACCAGCTCGTCATTCTGTCCAACGGTGACCCGGACATGCTGAAGGCGGCCGGGCCGCACATCGGGTTTCCCTTCGACCGCGTGATCTCGGTCCAGGAGGCGGGTTACTTCAAGCCGCACTGGAAGACGTACGCGAAGGCGGAGGAGCTGATCGGGCTCGACCGGTCGAGCTGCCTGTTCGTGGCCAACCATGCATTCGACTGCATCGGGGCGAAGTCCTACGGCATGCGGACGGTCTTCATCGATCGGCGCAAGCGTCCGTTCGGTGAGACGCCGCATCAGCCTGATCTCATCGTCGCCAATTTTGCCGAGCTTGCTCAGGCGTTGGGTTGAGGTGAGCATGCGCCCGCTCGATGGTGTTCGGGTTCTGGATCTAACCCGGGTGGTGTCCGGCCCTTATTGCACGATGCAGCTGGGTGATCTCGGGGCCGAGGTCATCAAGATCGAGCGGCCCGGGGAGGGCGACGACACGCGGGCGTTCGCGCCGCCCTATCAAGGCGATCAGGCCGCCTACTTCCTGTCGGTCAACCGCAACAAGAAGAGCATGACGCTGGATCTGAAATCGCCGGCCGGGAAGGACGTCCTGTGGCGGCTGATCGAGGTCTGCGACGTGCTGGTGGAGAATTTCCGTCCCGGCACCATGGAGCGTCTCGGCTTCGGCTACGAGGCGGTCCGGGCGCGCCGACCGGATCTGATCTATGCGTCGATCTCCGGCTTCGGCGACGCCGGTCCGGCGCGCGACCGGCCGGGCTACGACGTCATCGTGCAGGGCGAGGCGGGGATCATGGATCTGACCGGGCCGCGCAATGGGCCGCCGCACAAGGTCGGAACTTCGATCGCCGATCTGGTGTCGGGGTTGACGGCGACGCAAGGCATTCTGGCCGCCTTGCTGACGCGCCAGAAGACCGGCACCGGCCAGCATGTGCACGTGGCGATGTTCGATGCCGTCGCGGCGCTGCTGACCTTCACCGCGAGCATCTATTTCGCGACCGGGACCTCGCCGCGGCGACGGGGCAACGAGCATCCGACGATCGTGCCCTACGAGACGTTCGAGGCGGCCGACGGGTGGATCAATCTCGGCATCGCCAACGACGAACTCTGGAGGCGGTTCTGCGCGGCGGTCGAGCGCCCTGATCTCGCCGGCGATGACCGGTTCGCGAAGGCCGCCGACCGGGTGCGCCATCGCGATGCGCTGGTGCCGGCGGTCAAGGCCATCATCGCCGGGCGCACGCGCGACGCCTGGCTGGAACTGCTGGATCGGCAGGGCATCCCGTGCGGCGCGATCCGGACCGTGGGCGAGGTCTGCGACAGCGATGTCCTGCGCGACCGGGGGATGATCGCCGACATGGCCCATGCCACGGCCGGCACGGTCAAGGGCATCAAGAGCGCGGTGCGCCTCAGCGGCACGCCGCTCGACACCTACGAGGCCCCGCCGACGCTCGGGCAGCATACCACCGAGGTGCTGAAATCCGTTCTCGGCCTGTCGGCCGGTGAGATCGACGAGCTGCGCGCCGAAGGCGCGATCTGAGACGGGAGACGCCGGATGGGGATGCTCGAGACTTGCCGTCGGCGCCCGGTGCCATGAACCTGCGGCGCGTCGATCTCAACCTTCTGATCGCGTTCGAGGCGTTGATGAGCGCGCGCCACGTGACGCGGGCGGCCAAGGTGGTGGGCATCGGTCAGCCCGGTATGAGCGCCGCGCTGGCGCGGTTGCGGCAGCTGTTCGGCGACGAACTGCTGGTGAAGCACGGCGGCGCCATGGTTTCGACCGCGCGGGCCCGCGAACTCGAGCCTGATATCCGGCGCATCCTGCGCGACGTCGAGCGGCTGGTTTCTGAGCCGGCGCGGTTCGACGCGGCTACGAGCCCGCGGACCTTCCAGTTGCGAATGTCGGATCTGCTGTCGGTTCTGCTGTTGCCGGCGGTCGCGGCGCGCTTCGGGGTGTCGGCACCCCACGTCCGCCTGGAGATCGCACACCTCGGTCCGGAGGCGACGCTCGACGCACTCGAGCGCAACACGATCGAACTGGCGGTCAGCACCGCCCTCAAGTTTCCGAAGTCGATCGACACGGCCGCACTGTTCGACGATCGCATCGTGGTGGCGGCCCGGCGCGATCATCCGGCACGGCGCCGGATGCGCACCATCGAAGGGTTGCTGTCGCTGCCGCAGGTGAAGATCGCGCAATCGCCGATCGACGACCGGTTCGCCGACCGGCAACTGGCGAAGCTCGGCCACAAGCGCCGGGTGGCGATGACCCTGCCGCACTGGCTGGCCGTGCCGGAGATCGTTGCGCGGTCGGATCTGGTGGCGATCATGCCGTACAGCATCGCCCGGCGATTCCTGCGCGATGGTGGGATCGTGCTGATGGACCCGCCGTTTCCGGATACGTCGTTCACGTGGTCGCTGTACTGGCATCGGCGGCATGCCTCGGATTCGGGCGGCGTGTGGCTGCGCCGCCAATTGATCGAGACCGCGCGGGACTTGGCGATGACCAAGCGGAAGGACGGCAGGACATCATGACGGCAACATCGGAACCCGCCCGACGCAGCGATGATCTCGGTGCCTTCGAAACGCCGGCGCCAGCGCGTT
The DNA here is from genome assembly GCA_049318625.1 of Hyphomicrobiaceae bacterium. GTDB lineage: Bacteria > Pseudomonadota > Alphaproteobacteria > Rhizobiales > Hyphomicrobiaceae > JBMOGA01. Next base: position 23,829 of record JBMOGA010000004.1, on the reverse strand, counting down.
TCCGGATTGCGACCTCAGTGCGGTTCTCGGACCTCGATCCGAACAATCACGTCAATCACGCGCGCTATCTGGCCTATTTCGAGGAGTGCCGGCTGGCGTTCCGCCGGCACTTGCAGGCCGAGCTGGGATTGGCGGGGACGCTGTCGTGGCCGATCGGCGAGGTGACCGTCCGCTATCTGCGGTCGTTGAGTTATCCGATGTCGCTCGAGGTCGAACTGGCGCCACTCCACGTCGGCCGCTCGTCGTTCGCGCTCGGCTATGGGCTGTTCGACGACAGGGGCTGTGCGGCGACGGCCATGAGCCGCAGCGTTTGCCGCGATACCAGCACGGGCCTGGTGACCGCCATGCCGGGGGCTCTCGCCGACCGGCTCCGACAGCTGATGACGTCTCAAGGCTGAGGATGCACCGGCGTGTCCGTCACGACGGGCCGATCTTGAACAGCGCAGCCGGATTGGTCGCGACCATGCGCACGAGATCGGCGCGCGCCACGCCGCAGCTTTCCAGCAGCAACAGGAACTCGCGGAGTCCCTCGTCGGGCGGCGGCAGCAGGAATACGCCACAGTCACTCGAGACGATGCAGCTCTCGGGGCCGGCGGCCTTGATCAGCTCCACCATGCGGGGGGCGGAGACCGGGGGCACGGTGTGGGCCTGGGCATCCACGTGGGTCAGTCCCGCCTGCGTCGCGTGGGTGGCGAAGAAAAAGGAATGCTCCGTCATGGCGCCGAGGCCGGCCAGCGCGCGCACCTCGTCCGGCGTGAAATAGGACGACGGCACGAGGATGCGGCGGATGCCCCGGCCGCGGGCGATCTCGACGAGGCGGATGGACTCCGGGCCCGAGAGATGGCCGGTGTTGAGCACGGCGTCGTGGGCCGCCACGAGGTCGAGGATCTCGGGCAGGTCACCGGGCAGGTCGCCGCGCTCGGGTATTTCCAGGCAGGCGTCGATGTAGACCGGCGAGCGGCGTTCCTGGCGCGCGATGTTGCGGGTGTGGTGGGTCGGCAGCGAGATGAAGCGGGCACCGGTGCCGGCCCCGTAGCCATAGCCGAGCGCGATGCGGACCGCTTCCGCCGATACGCCGCCGGCCGGTGGCTCCATGACGAGGCCACCGAATACCTCGACCCCGAGGTGGCCCAGTTCGCGCATGGCCAGTGCAGCGTAGCCGGACGAATTGCAGAAATTGTCCATCAGCCCGATCGCGCGCATACCGGCGGCGGCGGCATTGCGGACAGCCTCGAACACGGTGACGCTGCGCCCGTTGAGGTGGGGGCAGGCATGGACGTGGCCATCGATGGCACCGACCAGCAACTCGGAACCGGGACGCATGGGCGACCTTTCAATGACGGAGGATTTTCGAGACGAAGTCGCGCGTGCGCGCCTCGCGCGGGGCGTCGAACACCTGGGCCGGCGGCCCGATTTCCACAACCTTGCCGTTGGCCATGAAGGCCACGCGGCTCGAGACCTCGCGAATGAAACCCATCTCGTGGCTGACGATCATCATCGTCATGCCCTCCCGCGCGAGTACGCGAATGCTGTCGAGAACTTCCGACACCAGCTCGGGATCGAGCGCGGCCGTCACCTCGTCGAGAAGCAGGATCTCGGGTTTCAGCGCCAATGCCCTGGCAATGGCAACACGCTGCTGCTGGCCGCCCGACAGCTCGTCGGGATAGGACTTGAGCTTGTCGCCGAGACCGACCTTCTGCAGCAGCGTGCGCGCGTCGGCCTCCACTTCGGCGCGGGGCCGGCCGCGGATCTTGAGCGGCGCGATCGTGACGTTCTCGAGCACCGTCATGTTCTGGAACAGATTGTATTGCTGGAACACGATGGCGACACGGTTGCGCATGCGTTTGACGTGCGCGGAGTCGGTGTAGCGGACGTCCTCGCCGTCCAGTGCGATGCGGCCGGCCGACGGCTTCAACAAGCCGACGAGAACGCGCAGGATCGTGCTCTTGCCGGAGCCCGATGGACCGATCAGGCCCAGCACCTCGCCCGATCCCACCGACAGCGTGATGCCGTCCAGAACCGTGGTGGCGCCATAGGCCGCCTTGAGGTCAACGATGTCGAGATTTGGCAAGTCGCTGCTCCAGACGCGCGCCGAGCCGCGTCAACGGGTAGGAGATGATGAAGTAGAGCACGAGCATGGTGCCGAACACGAGGGCTGCCGAGAAGCCCTTGTTGTTGAGCACTTTGCCCGCATAGGTCAGCTCGATGACGCCGATCTGCGAGGCCAGCGCGGTGTCCTTGATGAACAACACGAAGAAGCCGAAGGCGGGCGGCAGGATGATGCGCCACGCCTGAGGCAGGATCACATAGCGCACGGTCTGCAGCAGCGAGAAGTTCATGGCCGCTGCGGCATCCCACTGGTTGCGGTGCACCGAGTCGAAGCCCGCGCGGATGATCTCGCCGAGGTACGCCGTGGCGATCAGGAAAACCGCGATGCAGGCGACCGAGAACAGCGGCAGGTTGAAGCCCGAAAGCTGGGACGCGAAGAAGACCAGCATCAGCGTGACCAGGAACGGCACGCGGCGGAACAGTTCGGTGAAGACGATTGCCGCGGCCTGAAGCGGCCACCACAGCGGTCCGGTCGGCAGGCGGACCAGCGCGAGCGCCAGCCCGGCGGCGAGGCCGGTCAACGAGCCGATGGCCGACAGCGCGAGCGTCGCCAGCATGGCCTGCCCGAGAAACACCATATTGTAGTAGCCGAAGAATGCCGGTGCTTCCTCGATGAGCCTCTGGATCATCTCAGATGATCCTCATGCGGGCCCGGAACAGCACGCGGCCCATCACCGCCAGCGTGGCCGTCGCGACGAACGTTATGACGATGTAGAGCAGCGCCGTGACCGAGAAGACCTCGATCGAGCGGAACGTCTGCGCATTGAGATTGAAGGCGCGTCCGGTCAACTCTTCCACGCCGAAGATGGCGGCCATCGAGGTGCCGAGCGTCATCAGGATGTACTGGTTGGAGAGCGGCGGGAAGAGGACGCGGGCGACGTGTGGCAGGATCACGTAGCGGATCTGCTGTGTGCGCGAGAATCCGAGCGTCTCGGCCGCCTCCATCTCGGTCTGGCGCACGCTCTCGAAGCCGGCGCGCTGGATCTCGGTGAGGTAGGCGCCCGCATTGAGAGTCATGCCGATCAGAACGGCGGCGTAGGACGACAGCAGAATGCCGGCATCGGGCAGGGCGAAATAAAGGAAATAGATCTGCACGAGCTGCGGCGTGTTGGTGAAGAACACGACGTAGGCGTCGATGCCGCGCCGCAGGGCGGGACCGCCGAAGGCCTTGCCCGCCGCGCCGAGTGTGCCGATCAGCAGCCCGCCGCAGAACGCCAGGAACGCGATCTGCAGGGACAGAAGCGCGCCCGCCAGCAGAAACGGGACGTGGGGCCAGACCTGCCCGTACTGGAGTGTGTAGCTCATGTCGGTCCGCGTTGATGGAAGAGGACCGCTCCACGGTGAGCGGCCCTCGTCGGTCCGATAGCAGGCAGGTCAGACGTCGGTACTCAGAAGCCCGGGCCGACGCCGGTCGGGTACAGCATCTTGATGCCGAACCACTTCTCCCACATCGCGTCGGTCTTGCCGCGCCGGGCGAGTTCGAAGATCGCCACGTTCAACCAGTCCTTGAGGCCGGTCGATCCCTTGGCGACACCGAGCGCGCAGTAATACACGTCCACCGGCTTCTCGGTCAGGATCTTCCACTTCACGTCCTTGTGCTTGTTCATGTGCTCGCCGACGAAGTCGACGACATCGAGCATGGCGTCGCCGCGGCCCTGGGCCAGGGCGCGGACGGCATCGGGATAGTTGTCGAGCTGGGTGACTTTGGCCTTCGGCAGATTGTCGGCGATGAACTTGATCGGCGTCGTGCCGCGGACCTGCACGAGCGTTACGCTTTCGCTGTCCAGCTCCTTCCAGTCCTTGTAGGGCTTGGCTTCGGTCGTCAGGATGCCGAAGACTTCGGTATGGACCGGCATGGTGAAGTCGATGACCTTCGCGCGTTCGGGGTTGCGCGTCATGGCGCCCATGACGAAGTCGATTTTGCCCGAGGCCACGAACGGTATGCGATCCGGCGAGCCGACCTGAACAACCTCCAGCTTGACGCCGAGGGTCTTGGCGATTTCGGTTGCGTAGTCGACGTCGAAGCCGACGATCTGGTTCTTATCGTCGAACTTGGCGAGCGGCGGCAGGGTCGGGTTGACGCCGACCCGCAGCGTGCCCGACTTGATGATTTCTTCGAGCGGCCGCGCCACGGCCGCGCCGGCTAGTCCGGCGACGGCAACCGCAGCGGCGACAGTGGCCGATATCAAGGTTTTCAGCATAGGATCTCCCTCGGGACGCTTGCCCCGCGACGATGGCGGGACTTTGCAACGATGTTCGAGTGTTCCTAGAAAAATCGTTCAAGTAAAGTGCTGCAGAGAGGCACAGTTTGCCCGAACTTGAAGCAGTTCGTATCGACGGGTTCGGCCGGGGAGCTCTGGTGTCCGTCATCGTGGATGGCCAGCCGGTGGCGGCCCATACCGGCGAGATGCTGGTTGCGGCACTGATGGCGGCCGGGCATTTGCGCTTGCGCGACAGCCCGCGGCGCGGCGGGCCACGCGGCGCCTTCTGCCTGATGGGTGCCTGCCAGGAGTGCGCGATTCTCATCGACGGGCGGCTGCAGCAGGCCTGTCAGGTGGTGGTGCGGGACGGCATGCGCGTGTCGCTGCGGGGGTCGCTTTGACGGCCAAGAGCGCGGACCTCATCGTCGTCGGAGCGGGGCCGGCCGGCACGTCGGCCGCGGTTTCGGCAGCGGCCTCGGGTCTCGACGTGCTGCTTTTCGACAGTGCACCTGCGGCCGGCGGGCAGGTCTGGCGTGCGCCAGCTGCAGGTCTCGGGGTTCCTGCCGCCAAACAGGACGGCGACTATGACGCCGGTTTGGCACTGCGGGCGGATCTGGCGGCCTCGACCGTGCGGTTCCGGCCGGGCGCGAAGGTGTGGTCGGTGACGGCCGGGTTTCGGGTCGACGTCATCGGGTCCGACGGGGCCGCCAGCTACATGGCGCCGCGCCTCGTCGCGGCGACCGGTGCCCACGAACGGGTCGTGCCTTTTCCGGGGTGGACGCTACCGGGTGTAATCGGGCTCGCCGGCGCGACCGTGCTGATGAAATCGCAAGGCATGCTGCCGGGGCGGCGCGTCGTCGTCGCCGGATGTGGCCCGTTGCTGGTGGCGGTCGCGGCCAAGATCGTCGCCGCCGGAGGAACGGTGGTGGCGGTCGTCGATCTCGCGTCGCGGTCCGACTGGTTGCGCGCGCTGCCGGCGCTGGCCACCCGGCCGCGCCTGTTGCGCCAGGGTGCCGGCTGGATGCTGTCGCTGTGGGGCGCGGGCGTGCCGATGTTCAGCTCAAGCACCGTTGTCCGCGCCGAGGGGGCCGACCGGGTGCAGCGGGTGGTGATCGGGCCAGTGCCGGCAGACGGCACGGGGCCGGACACCGCTGAGCGGGTGATCGACGACATCGACGCCTTGGTTGTCGGCCACGGGCTGGTGCCGGGTTCCGAGATCGCGCGGCTGCTCGGCGCGGCGCACAGCTACGATCGGCGTCGCGGCGGCTTCGTGCCCGATCGCGACGCGCTCGGCCGCGCGAGTGTGCCCGGCCTTTACGTGGCCGGTGACGGCAGCGGGGTTCGCGGTGCCCTGCCGGCGGTGGTCGCCGGACGGCTGGCGGGACTCGCCGCCGCGCGCGATGCCGGTGCCCTGACGGCCGAAGGCGCCAATGCCGCCGCCGCTCCGCTGCTGCGGGAGGCGGGGTCGCTGGCGACCTTCTCGGATGCGGTCGCCGGACTGATGGCGCCGCCCGCGCGTTTGGTCGGCGCAATCGCGGCCGACACCGTCGTCTGCCGCTGCGAGGACGTGACGCGCGGCGAGATCGAGGCGGCGTTCGATGCCGGCGCGCGCGACGTCAATCAGCTCAAGCATTTCACCCGGTGCGGCATGGGTCCGTGCCAGGGCCGCATGTGCGGCGATGTCGTCGGCGATCTGGCGGCGCTGCGGCTCGGCTCGCGCGAGGCGGCCGGCTGCTGGACCGCGCGGCCGCCGCTGCATCCGGTGCCGCTCACCGATCTCGTCGGTGCGTTCACCTATGATGACATTCCCGTTCCGAAGCCGGCGCCGCTATGAGCGAGACCTACGATCTGTTGGTGATCGGGGGTGGCGTGAACGGCGCCACGGTCGCGCTGTTCGCGGCGCGCGGCGGGATGCGCGTCGGCATCGTCGAGCGCGACCAGATCTGCCGTGGCGCGTCGGGTGTGAACGCCGGCACGCTGACCATGCAGATGACGCGGGTGGCGCTCATTCCGTACGCGTTGCGGGCGCACGAAATGTGGAGGACCGCGCCGGCGTGGCTCGGGCATGACGTCGGCGTCGTCGTTTGCGATGGCCTCTCGCTCGCCTTCACCGAGCGGGAGGAGGAGCTGCTGACCTACCGCGCGGCGCGGCGGCGGGAAGCGGGGGCACCCATCGAGATCGTCAGCGGCGCGCGGGCGCAGGAGATCGAGCCACAGCTGTCAGGTGAGGTGCGGGTAGCCGGATGGTGCGCGGTCGACGGCTTCGCGAATGCGTATTTGACGGGTCTCGCCTACCGGGGCGCCCTGATCGAGGCCGGCGTCCGCGTAATGGAGCGCACCGCCGCGACGGGCGTGGATCGGGAGGGTGGTGTCTTCGTCGTCGCTACATCCGGCGGCCGGCTGCGGGCGCGGCGGCTGGTGATCGCGGGCGGCGTGTGGATCGAGCCGATGCTGGCGTGGCTCGGCGTCACGCTGCCGATCAAGGTTCTGATCAATCAGCTGGCGGTTACGGAGCGGCTCGTACCGGTCATGCGGACACAGGTCGGCATCGCGTCCGGTCTGCTGTCGCTCAAGCAGTACCCGCACGGCACGGTGGTGATCGGCGGGGGATGGCAGGGGCGCGGGGACCGCACGACCGGCACGTCCGAGATCGTCGCCGACAACGTGGTCGGTAACGTGCGGCTCGCGTGCCACGCCATTCCGGCGCTGGCGGCGGCGCGGCTCGCCCGCTGCTGGACGGGCTTCGAAGCGGAGACGGCGGATGCGCTGCCGGCGGCCGGTCCCATTCCCGGGGTGGCGGACGCCTATGTCTGTGGCAGCATCCATTCCGGCTACACCAGCGGACCGTACATTTCGAAACTTCTGGCGGACCACATTCTCGGCAAAGAGCCCGAGATGGCGCTGTTTCCCATCGACCGGCTTCTCGGCAGCGCCCGCGAGACCGGCACGGCAACGAACGGAGGCTCCTGATGGCCGAGCGCACATCCTTCGGCGGTATCCATGCCGCCACCGTCTGTCCGATGCGGCCCGACAACTACGAGATCGACGAGGCCGCGCTGGTCGCGCATGTCGCCGCGGTCTCGCGCGTGCCCGGCATCCGCGGCCTGCTGATCAACGGACATGCGGGCGAGAATTTCGTCTTGTCCCGGGCCGAGGCGCGCCGCGTCGTGGAACTGGTGCGCGGGGCGGTTCCATCCGCGTGCTGGCTGACGGCCGGTGTCAACGCGGAGTCGAGCCTCGAGGCGGCTCGCATCGCCGCGGATGCCGAGGCGGAGGGCGCCAACGCTCTGCTGGTGTTTCCGCCCAACAGCTGGGGTCTTCATCACGACACCGGCATGGTGATGGCGCACCACGAGGAGGTGATACGCGCGACGACGCTGCCGATCGTGCTTTATCAGGCGCCCGTCGGGGCCGGCCGGATGGCGTATGCGCTCGCGACCATCGAGGCGCTCATCGCCTCGCCGCGGATCGGTGCCATCAAGGAGGGCAGTTGGGAGGTCGCGACCTACGAGCAGAACTGGCGGTTCGTGATGGCGCGGCGGCCGGACATCGCGGTGCTCGGTTCCGGCGACGAGCACCTGTTGACCAGCTATCTGATCGGCAGCGCGGGCGCCCAGGTCAGCCTGGCCGCCGTGGTGCCGGAGTTGATCGTGGCGCTCGATGCGGCGGTGGCTGGCGGTGAATGGGTGCAGGCGCGGGCCCTTCACGAGCGCCTCTATCCGCTCTCCGTCGCCATATACCGCCGGGCGCCGGGGAACCGGGCGACCGCCCGCCTGAAGGCTTGTCTCGCGATGCTGGGCCGCATTCCATCCGGCGCGGCCCGGCCGCCGATCCGTCCGCTGCCGGCCGAAGAGATTGGGGAACTCAAGCACGCCCTGGCTGTCGCTGGTTGTCCCGTCCCGGACTGACGCCGCCGAGCGGCGCCGAACCGTGCCTGGTCCTGTGATGAGAACATCCGTTGGCGTCTCAAATTAACGTGGCGTCAACGGCTGACCGCGCCGTTGCGCGCGGAGCCGGTCAACGGGACGCCGGCACAGTTCCGGTGGTGCGAGACGGCGTGTGACGCCGGGCTAAACACTACTATTTTGATCGGAGAAACACTTTCATTTACCAATTTCCATGCAATCTCTGTTTTAAGTCATAATGCGAGTGGAATGCATCTCCGCTCCGTTGTTCTGCGTCGAGGCGGCGATGTGGCATTTTCGGAACGTCGATCTGTGGAGCGTATTGGCGCCGGGTCCAATCAGGCCCGAAGCGCCAGCGGAGGCCGCCTCTGCGCTCGTCGACCCGTCGCTGAGTGCCCGGCGTCTCGAGGCAATCATCCGCGACCAGGATATCAGGGGCGAGCAGGCGATCGCGCTGGCGCAGGGTGCCATCGCGATTTTCGTCCTTCTGCTTCACGTCACAGCGCAGATCGGCGGAGGTGGCGGCCTGCTCGGCGGTAACCTCTGGGTCGTGGCGATCCTCTCTGTGTTGTTCGCCAGTTCGATGGCGCGGCTGTGGATCGCCCGATCGTCGTCCCTGCCTGAGCGCACGCTCGACGCGATGAATGTGTTCGACGTCGGTGTTTTTCTCGGCTTGCTGTGGAGCTACCAGTACGCTTACGAGCATGCGGCGGGCGGCGTTCTGAAGGCGCCATCGCTGGCATTGCTGTTTGTGCTCGTTGCGGCGCGGGCGCTGCGGTTCCATCCCCGGCCGGTCGTTGTCACCGGTATCGCGGCGATTGCGGGCTGGGGGCTGATCGTGCTGCTGGCCATCAATTCGGACGGCGGCGGCATGACGCGGAGCTATGCGACCTATCTCGGCAGTGTCGCCATCATGATCGGCGCCGAGGTCGAGCGGATGGTGGCGCTCGCAGGGCTGGTCGCGGTGCTGGCCATCGCCACCCACAAGGCCGGTCGCGTGCTGTCTCAGGCGGCGCACGCGTCCGACTACGCCGACGCCCTGGAGGCGGCACGCCGGAACCTCAAGGATGCCACGGAGGCGCGGTCCAAGGCGGAACACGCCATGGTCGAGCTGGACCGCCGGGATGTCGAGCGCGCGAAGCTGACCGCGCAGCTTGCCGACCAGAAGAACCAGCTGGACGTGGCACTGGACAACATGAGCCAGGGTCTCTCCCTGTTCGATGCCGAGCAGCGCATCGTATTTGCCAACCGGCGTTATGCCGAAATGTACGATCTTCCGCTCGAACTTCTGGAGCCCGGCACCACGCTGCGGCAGATCCTGACGGCACGGGCTGCGAAGGGGTTCTGCGAGAGTGTGGACGCACAGCGGTGGGTCGAGTTCAGGCTCGCCAGTTTCTACAAGGATGCCGCCTACGTCGTGGAGATGTCGGACGGACGGTTCATTTTTGTTCGTCGCCGGCAGGTCGCAGGTGGCGGTGTCGTCAGCACCCACGAGGACGTCTCCGAGCAGCGCCGGTCCGAGGCCAAGATCGCGCACATGGCGCATCACGACGCACTCACGGGCCTGCCCAATCGGGTGCAACTCGGCGAGCAGCTGGAACAGGCACTCACCTTCGTCAAGCGCGGCGGATCGATCGCCGCGCACCTGCTCGATCTCGACCACTTCAAAGCGGTGAACGACACGCTCGGGCATGCCGCCGGCGACAAGCTGTTGCAACTGGTCGCCGGCCGGTTGCGGCCGCTCGTCCAGGAGCAGGACACGATTGCCCGCATGGGCGGCGACGAGTTTGCGATCCTGCAAGTGGGGCTCGCGCATCCTGCGGAGGCCAGCGCGCTTGCGCTGCGTGTGATCGAAGCCGTCAGCGCGCCCTACGAGATCGACGGCCAGCCGGTCACCATCGGCGCGAGCGTCGGCATCGCGGTCGGCACCGGTGACGGGTTCAGCCCGGACATGCTGATGCGCAATGCGGACCTCGCGCTGTATCAGGCGAAGGGCGACGGTCGCGGCGCGTTCCGCTTCTTCGAGCCGGAAATGGATGCGCAGATGCAGGAACGGCGCGCGATGGAGCGAGATCTGCGGGGCGCATTGGCGGCGGGGCAGTTCGAGCTGCATTACCAGCCGGTGTTCGAACTCAAAGGTCGCGCGATCAGCGGCTTCGAGGCGCTGATCCGGTGGCGACATCCCGAAAGGGGGCTGGTGTCGCCCGCGTCATTCATCCCGCTGGCGGAGGAAACCGGTCTCATCGTGGCGATTGGCGAGTGGGTGATCCGCGAGGCCTGCGCAACGGTCGCCGGATGGCCGGCGCACATGAAAGTCGCGGTGAACGTTTCGCCGGCGCAATTCCGCAGCCCGGGTCTGCTGTCGGTGATCGTCAGCGCACTCGCCACGTCGGGCCTGCGGCCGGACCGGCTGGAGATCGAGATCACCGAGACCGTCCTGCTGCACAACGACGCGAGCACGCTTGGCGTTCTCGAGCAGATCCATGCGCTCGGCGTGCGCATCGCCATGGACGACTTCGGCACCGGATACTCCTCGCTCAGCTATCTGCAGAGCTTCCCCTTCGACAAGATCAAGATCGATCGTTCGTTCATCAAGGACATCGTTGGCAACAAGAGTTCGTCCAATATCGTGCGGGCCGTGGCAGCGCTGGCCAAGGGGCTCGGAGCGACGGCGACCGCGGAGGGCGTGGAGACCGAGGCGCAGCTCGACGCCGTGCTGTCGGAAGGCTGCAACGAGATCCAGGGATTCCTGATGGGCCGGCCGTGTCCGGCGCACGAGATCGAGGAGCGGTTCCTGGGGCGGCCGAGCCGGCCCGAGGCGAGCCGTACCGCGGCGGCGTAGATCGAAAGACTCCTTGCGCCCAGAGCGGCGCGGATGATCGTTCAACGACGTCGCGCCGTGGGCCCGCAACGTCTCGGGATCGGCCACCCGCGCGGGGCGTCGGCTCGGATGGAGCCGGGGCGTGACGGCCGCCAATGATGCTTTCCAAGGTGCTTCGGACGCCGCATAGTTGGGTCGGCACGCTGGACAACCGCGTCGTGCTGCCATGAACCGAGGATCCGCCGATGCGTGCCATAGACACTCATGTTCATGTCTTCGATCCGGCGCGGTTCCCTTATCGGCCGCACACGACTTATCAGCCGCTGCCGAACGAGACGGCACCGGCTGATCATCTGATCGCCGTGCTGGACGCCCATCAGGTTTCGCACGCGATCGTGGTGACACCGATGGCGGGCTATCAGTCCGACAATGCTGTCACGCTCGACGCACTGGCGCAGTATTCCGATCGCCTCCGCGGTATCGCGGTCGTCGAGGCCGGCACGACGGCGGCAGAACTCCACGCGCTCAAGGCCCGCAACGTCCTGGGCGCGCGGGTCGATCTGATCGGCCGGGGAACGCGCTATCTGTTGGACGAAGGGCGCCGCCTGCCCGCCATGTTGCGCGAACAGGGGATGGTCTTGCAGATCCAGTGCGAGGGCGATCAGCTGGCAGAGGTATCGGACCTGCTGGCGTCGGAGGCTGGCACCGTGCTGATCGATCATATGGGACGTCCCGATCCGGCCCGCGGCCTCGATCAGCCCGGGTTCAAGGCGTTGCTGGGCCTTGCCCGTCGCTCCGACGTCCATGTGAAGCTGTCGGGGCCGTTCCGGTTCTCGCAGACGCCGTCACCTCACGCCGACATCGAACCCTACGTCGCGGCGCTTCTGCGGTCGTTCGGACCGCAGCGGTGCGTGTGGGGCTCCGACTGGCCGTTCATCCGTATGGATCGCCGTCTGGACTATGGACCGACGCTGGCGCTGGTCGCGCGGTGGCTGCCGGACGCTCGCGACCGGCTGGCGGTTCTCTGGGACACGCCAGCCCGACTTTTCGGCCTGGAGGGCGGCGCGCCGGTCAGCCGCCGCCCTTGAGCTTGACGACGATGCACGTGATGTCGTCCGCTTGTTCCGCGTCGCCCGCGAAGGTGTCGACGGCGGCGAACAGGCGCGCGACGAGCTGCGCTGCGTCGGCGCTCTGGTGGCTGAGCGTCTCCTGGAGAAGGCGATCGTCTCCGAACTCCTCGAGCCCCGTATTCACGGCTTCGGTAACGCCATCGGTGAAGAGGACGAGCGACTCGCCGCGGGCCAGCGACAGGGTGGCGGGTGCGGCGGAGCGGTCCTCGTAAAGCGCGAGCGGAAGCCCGGTGGCCGGCAACATGCGCGTGGTCCCGTCGGCCGACACGACCAGTGGCGCATTGTGCCCGCAGTTGCAGTATTCGATCTCTCCGGTCCGCAGATCGAGCACGCCGAAGAACGCGGTCGCGAACATCGACGCGGCGTTGTCGCGGCAGAGGATCGTGTTGGCGCGGGCGATCGCCGCGCCGACCGAGGATTCCTCGCGTGCAGCGGTGCGCAGCACCGTGACCACGATGGCCATGAACAGGCTGGCGGGTAGCCCCTTGCCGCAGATGTCGCCGATCGCGAAGGCCAGACGATCGGGGTCGAGCAGGAAAACGTCATAAAAATCGCCACCGACGTCGCGGGCCGGGCGCATCGCCGCGTGGATGTCGAGGCGTTCGGCCAGGCCCTCGAGGAGGTCGCGCTTGGGAAGTAGCGACTGCTGAATGACGGCGGCGCTCGCCATTTCGTCCTGGTGGCGGCGCTTGTCCAGGATCTGACCGGCGAAACGGCGGAAGATGGTGGCGAACTCGGCGAGTTGCGGCGGCGGGTTGCGCAGGTCCTCGAGAATGCGGGAGTCGAACTCGCGCTTTTCGAGTGCGGTCAGCGCGTTGGTGTAGAGGCCGATCGTCTTGTTTACGCCATCGAGCTGGCGGCCCAGCTGCGCGACGATCGACAGCAGAAGGCCCGGCATCCGCTCGCCGAGATGACGCATCGCCGGCCGGTCGATCCGGTGGAGCGTGGCGGCCGTGGCGGCCTTGATGCTGGCGGTCCGGGGCAGATCGGCGAGCACGCCGATTTCGCCGATCAATCGCGGTGCCCGAAGCGTTGCCAGCGTCACGTGACCGTAGGCGGTTTCCGCAAAGACCGTGATCTCGCCGGATACGAGGAAGTAGGCCGCGTCGCTGACCGCTCCCTGGGTGACCAGTGTATCGCCGGGTTCGAGGCGGACGACCGGGGCGACCGCGAGAACGTCGGCGAAGGCGGCGCTTCGCAGGATATCCAGGGCGGCCGTGTCGGGCTGCGGCGCGGGGCCAGGTCCGCTCATGCTGGCTCCGTTCCGATCTCGGCCTGGAGCGGCCGATTGAAGACGGCCAGGACGCGATTGCCGAGACCCGCCTGCTGATAGCTCAAACGGTCGGCAAAGCTATGGATCAGCTGGATGCCGAGTCCACCGGGCTGGACCTCGTCGAGCGGCTGGTCGATGCGATGCGGCGGGGTCGCGGCGACATCGAACGGCTTGCCGTCGTCCTCGACCATCAACTCGACCCGATCCGCTGCGAGCGACAAGGTGACCTCGATGCGCGGGCCGGGGTTGCCACCGTGCCGGATGATGTTGGTCAGCAGTTCCTCGGCGCACACCTGGACCGCGAACAGAGTCTCGGCGGGGAATGCCTGCTCGGCGGCGATACGGTCGATCCACCGGGCCGTCGCCACGGCCTCGGCGGTCGATCCGACGAATGCTCTGCGCCAACTGCCGCCGGCCGCCATGACCGGACCCGTTGATCAGCCGACCAGGGCCGTTGCGGCCGCCAGATCGGGGGCAATCGGGATGACGGTGTCGACGCCGCTCGACTTCAGCACTTTCTCGACACCCGGCTGTGGGGCGAGCAGCACCATCTTGCCGCCCTTGCTGGCGATCGACTTGGCGCTCATGATCAACGTCCGCATGCCGAGCGATGCCATGAAATCCACGCTCGTCAGGTCGACGATCACCTTTTTCTTCGAGCCGGCGATGATGCTGAACTGCATGTCGGTGGCGGTTGCGCCTTCGATGTCCATACGGCCGGCCAGCACCATGCGGGTGACACCGTTGTCCTCATTCAGGATGTCGACTTTCATTCTGGTTCTCCTCAAGCTTTGCAAAAAAACGTGTTCGGTTGGCTCGATGCGCCGTCAGAGTGGCGAGCGCAGGGTTTTCTGGATGACGCGGCCGGGCGTCGTGAGGACGCGTCCGACCTTGCGGCCCGCGTAGAGCGCCGAGCTTCCGACCCGGCGCACGGGATCGATCACGAGGCGCTTGCCGACGAACGGGAAGGCGCCGGCGAAGGCGAGGCCCTGGAACAGCGTGCCATCCCAGCGGAGCGGGGCGGTCAGCACGCGGGCCAGGTTGACGTGGACCAGGCGACCGACCTTGTCGTGGCGCTGGCAGCTCGCCGGGGTGGCGCAGACATCGACCGCGCCCTCGTGGAGCAGAATGGCCGTTTCGCCTTCGGCGGAGACGAAGACGTCGAAAACAGTGCCGCGCACGCCCATCGTCGCGGTCGGGGTCTTGATCTCGTAGGACTCCTTGGGACTGAGACCCGTGATGAAGCGGAACGCGCCCTTGGACATGTTGAGTGTCACGGTGCGTGTGGGGGCGCTGGCGTCGAACACGAGCTTGTCGAGCACGATGGTCGAGTCGGCGCCGACCGCGAGCTTCGTCTTGTCCAGCAACTCGATCTCGACGCTGCTGGCCTTGCCGGTCGCCAGAACCTCGTCCTGGTGCAGAACCCCACCTTTGCGGAGCGGCTGGCTCTGGTCGGCCGCCTGGATCGTCACCTTGTTGCGCACGGCGACAGCCGTGCCGACTTCGGGGGCAGCCACGGCGGCCGAAGCCACGAGCCAAGCCCCAGCGAAAACGGCAGCACAGGTCGATCCAAGCGTAACACGTTCCTTGCCGATGTCCTGGAAGTCGGTGGGATTTCAGCGCGGTCGATCCGCGATTCCGGGGACGCAACCGAAGAGAGCAAGGCTAGACCACATTGGCGCGACGTATCAAGCGGGTCCTGGGCTGCGGCGTGCTCAGACTTTGGGCACGCGAGGAGGTGGACGGGCGGTCCGAAACGGCAGGGGTGATCTCTTGCTAGGGCAACTTTGGCGCGGCGGACAACGGCCCCGGCGTGGTCCGGGCGGCCTGTTCATCCAACTTGTGGGCATAGAGATCGAGGAGCGGGGCGGCCGCCTCGAGGCCGGTGATCGCCCGACAGGCGTCCAGGGCTTGCCGCGCGTCCGGGAGCGCGCCGCGCCGGTAGCATTCCAGCACCTGGGCGAACGCGGCCGACAGGGCCCTGAACGCGGCACTGCGGGCGACGTCCGCATCGCCGATCAGGGTGAATACGGTTTCGGGGTCGGCCTTGCCCTTCAGGTGGACGCGGTCGACCTCGAGCATGGCGAAGTGGCCGGCACAGGCGGCGGCCGTCTCCGATGCCAGGAGGATGCGCAGGCCGAACTGGCGCGTCAGGCCCTCGAGGCGCGAGGCCACGTTCACGCTGTCGCCCATGACCGTGTAGTCGAAGCGCAGATCCGAACCCATGTTGCCGACGACGTTCAGCCCGGTCGCGATGCCGATGCCGATTTCGGGGATCGCGACCTGATCGGGCGCGTGCCGGGATTCCTCGAGCCGGGCCGCATTCAACGCGTCCAGCCGCTGGAGAATGTCAAGCGCGGCGGCGCAGGCATGGCGGGCGTGCTCGGGATCGTCGAGCGGGGCGTTCCAGAACGCCATGATCGCATCGCCGATGTACTTGTCGATGGTGCCGCGCTGCTCGATCACGGCGAGCGACAGGGGCGTCAGCAACCGGTTCATCAGCGCCGTCAGGCCGGCCGGGTTGCTCTTGTAGGTTTCGGCGATCGCGGTGAAGCCCCGGAAATCCGTGAACAGGATGGTCATCTCGCGGGTCTCGCCGCCGAGGGTGAGGCGGTCGGGCTCGCGGACGAGCCGCTCCACGAGGTCGGCCGACAGGTACTGGCTGAAGGCATTGCGGATCTGGGTCCGCTGGCGCTCCTCACGCACGTAGTTCCCGAACGTCAGCAGCAGAAAGAGGCAGCCGCTCGACAGCAGCGGATAGGTGACGTCCAGCAGGACGGCCTGAGACGCGAACAGATACCACGACGCACCGGCCAACAGCGCCGAGAGTGCGCCGCCGACCAGGAACGTCGCGTGCGCGCCGAGACGAGGGATGGCGAGCATGATGGCGAGGCCCGCCACGATGGCGAGCACCAGTTCGGCGCCGGTCGCGTAGTTGGGCCGTTCGAGCGTGCTACCGGCGAGGATGCTCTCGATGGCCTGCGCATGGATTTCGACGCCCGGCACGACCCGCTCGACCGGGGTGGTTCGCAAGTCGAACAGGCCGACGGCGGAGGTGCCGACAAGAGCGATCTTGCCGGCGATCCGCTGCGCGCCCGCGGGATCGCGCAGCACATCGACGGCGGAGATGTAGCGGGTGCGGTCGTGGGTGCCGAAATGCAGCCACAGCTGGCCATCGCGATCGGTCGGGATCTCGACGCCGGCCACGACCACGCTGCGAATGCCGGCCGCATCCCGCTTGACGAGTGTGGTCTTGGCGCCAGCGGCGACGCGGATCACTTCGACCGAAAGTGCCGGCACGACACGATCGCCGGCTGCGGCGATCAGCGGGATCCGGCGGATGACGCCGTCGCGTTCCGGGCGCACGCTGAACAGGCCGCGGCCACTGGCCGCCTTCTCCAGCTCGGGCATATTGGTCAGCAGGCGCTGGAACCGCATGAGATCGGCGCGAGGATCGCCGCCGATCGTCGCGATGGAGGCGGCCGGGATGTCTGCTGCCGCCGGTTCCGTGCCTGTGCCCGTTGTACCGGACTGCCCGAGCACCACGCGGGCATTCGACAGGCTGTGGGCGAGCCGCGCGTCGGTATCGGGCAGATCGGCGAGTGCGGCCTCGAGGCGGTCGCTGGTGGTGCCGAGCGACCGGGTGATCCGGCGCGGCGACAGGCGGTCCGGCTCGGCGAAGATCATGTCGAACCCGATGGCGACGGCCCCGGCTGCGGAGAGGCGGTCGACGAGTTCGGCGACCACAGCGCGCGACCAGGGCCATTGGCCGACCTCGGCGAGGCTCCTGTCGTCGATGTCGACGATCAGGACGGCGCGAGCATCGTCCGACCGGGGGCTCGCGGTCTGATAGAGGTCGAACACGAAGCTGCGCAGGGCGGCGAGCGGGGCCGGGTCCCACAACCGCAGGACGGCGAAGACGACGATGGTGGCGAGGCCCGCGAGCGTGATCGATCGGGTGCTTTTGGGCATCCGGCTGTTGCCTTTCTTCCCGCCGGTCTCCCGGTGCTGCGGACCGCCAAGTTCGGATCGGCCGGGCGCCCCGCGCACCGGCGGCGGGCGGCAGATCAGCCGGATGCGGCGGCGCCGTCAAGCGGCGGTGGGACCTCAGGACGGCGCCGGCTTTTCAAAGCAACTCCTCGCGGCGGTCGCGCTCGGAGCGGGCGGGATCGCGCTCGGCCGGATTGCCAAGCCCGCCGCCGCCGGGTGTTTCGAGGATGAGCCGATCGTCGGGCGGTATCACCTGGGTGCCCTTGCCCGCCAGCACCTTGCCCGAGGCGAGGGCGGCGCGTCCGGGTTTGCCGTTGCCGCCACCGGCGGCACCGCGTGGCGGGAATTTGATCCGGTCGAAGGCCGCCAAGACCTCGAACGGCTGGCTGATGCGGCTCGCGATTTCCATGCTCTGGCCGAGGCCGCCCCGCGTTCGTCCGGCGCCGCCCGATCCCGCCCGCAACTCCTTCCGCCAGAAAATCAGCGGCAGGATGTGCTCGGCGATCTCGACCGGCGTGCCTTTGACGCCGGACGGATAGGCAGTGGCCGAAAGGCCGTCCGAGGCCGGCCGCGCGCCGGTGCCGCCGTTCGAGGTGAAGGTGGTCGCGAACCCGTAGTTGCCGGTGGCTCCGTCGGTGACGCGGCCGCGCAGCGTAATGTTCCACAGGCAGGACGTGCCTTCGGCCGGTACGCGATCCGGCACGATGGACCGCAGGCATCCGAACACCATGTCCGGCAGCATCTGGCCGGTGATGTGCCGGGCCAGCACGGCGGCCGGCTTTTGCGCGTTGAGGATGGTGTCGGCGGGTGCCGTCACCCGGTAGGGGGCGAGCGAGCCGGCGTTGTTGGGGACGCGCGGCGCGATCGCGCAAGCGAGGCCGAACACGGTGTAGGCGGTCGTATAGGACAGCGGGACGTTGATGCCGCGGTTCTGCACGGGGCTCGTTCCGGCATAGTCGACAAGCACGCCGTCGGGACCGATCGTGGTGGTGGCGGCCAGCGTGATCGGCGTCGCGTAGCCGTCGACCATCATCGTGTGGGACCACTGTCCGTGCGGCAGCTTGGCGATCTCGGCACGGACGGCCGCCTCCGACCGGCCGCAGATGTGCGCGGCCAGGTCGTCGAGGGAGGCGAGGGCGAACTCGTCCATCATCTCGACCAGTCGGCGGGCCCCGATCTCGTTGCAGTTGGCGAGCGAGAATACGTCGCCGATGGTATCGACAGGCAATCGCGTGTTGGCGCGGATCATGTCGAACAGGGTCTCGTTCGGCTGGCCGCGATCGAACAGCTTCAGGAACGGGATATAGAGGCCCTCCATGAACACGTCGGTGGCGTCGGTGCCGAAACCGATGCCGCCGATGTCCATCAGATGGCTGGTGCACGAAAACAGCCCGACCAGCCGTCCGTGGTGGAAACAGGGCGTTGTCACGACGAAATCGTTGGTATGCCCGGTGCCCATCCAGGGGTCGTTGGTGATGTAGACGTCGCCCGGCTGCATGTTGGCGGTGCCGAAGTGGGCAATGAAGTGCTTCACAGATTCGGCCATCGAGTTGACGTGACCCGGCGTGCCGGTCACGGCCTGGGCAAGCATCCGGCCGTCGGCGTCGAAGATGCCCGCGGACAGGTCGCCGGCCTCGCGCACGATCGGCGAGAAGGCGGTGCGCAGCAGCACTTGCGCCTGCTCCTCGACGACGGCGATCAGCCGGTTCCACATGATCTGCATGGTGATGTCATCGAGACGACCGGCGCGGGACGCCCGCGCACTGTGGGCGCCGACCGCGTTCAAAACCAGTGCGCCGCCACTGTCGACGGTGACGTCGAAACCGGCCGGAATGATGGTCGATGTGCCGGCCTCGGTCACGACACAAGGGCCGAGGACCGTCTCGCCGACCGCCAACGCGTTCCTCGGGTGGACGGGGACATCGTGGAACCGCCGCGCCGCGGTATCCATCAGGCGCCGCGAGGCGGCGGGTCGCGCCTGCGAGGGTCTGGTCTCGACTGCCGGGAGGAGAGCCGGCGCGGCGACGCGGCTGGTCGCCAGCACGGCCCAGCTCATGATCTCGATGCGCGCACCGGGAATATGGCGGGCGAACAGACGCTCGTATTCGGCCTCGAAGGCCGCCCGCAAGGCGACGGCCGCGGTCGCGTCGATGCGACCTGACGGCAGCGCGACGGCGATCTCGTGGCCCTGTCCGACATAGCGCATATAGGCGTGGCGCTCGGTTTCGAAATCGGCACCGGCGGCGGCCGTTCGTGCGAGGCTGGTCGCTTCCTCGGCGATCGCGGTGAGAAGAGCGTCGGCCGCCGTCGCGTCGAAGGACTCGAGGCGCATATGGCGGGAGCGCACGATTTCGAAGGCGGCCGGGGCGGCCAGGAACCCCACCGCCGAGCCGACGCCGGCATCCGGCGGCACGACGACGCGCGAGATGCCGAGCTTCTGGGCGATCCGGCAGGCGTGTAGAGGAGCTGCGCCGCCGAATGCGACCAGCGTTCGGGTGGCGACGTCGATGCCGCGCTCGACCGCGTGGACGCGGGCTGCGTTCGCCATGTTTTCCTCGACGACCTCGCTCACGCCATAGGCGGCCGTTTCCACGTCGGTCGCGAGTGGGCGGGCGATATGGGTTTCGAGAGCTGTCATGGCCCGCGTGCCGTCGAGCGCGATGCGCCCGCCGGCGAACGCGGCGGGGTCGATGCGGCCGAGTGCCAGGTCGGCGTCGGTGACGGTCGGTGTGGTGCCGCCGCGCCCGTAGCAGGCGGGACCGGGGTCGGCGCCGGCGCTGGTCGGCCCGACCTGGATGCGGCCCAAGGCGTCGACGCCGGCCAGCGAGCCGCCGCCCGCTCCGATCTCGACCATCTCGATGACGGGGATGCGAACCGGCAGCCCGCTGCCCTTCATGAAGCGCGACGAGCGATCGACCTCGAAGGCGCGCGCCTTGAGCGGCGTGCCGTCCTCGATCAGGCAGATCTTCGCCGTGGTGCCGCCCATGTCGAACGAGACGATCTCCCGCTCGCCGCGCTCGGCTGCGATACGTGCCGCAAGGATGGCACCGCCGGCCGGGCCGGATTCGACCAGGCGGATCGGGAAGCGCATCGCGGTTTCGACGCTCGTCAGCGTGCCGCCGGACGTGATGAGGTGAATGTGTCCCCTCATGCCGAGTGCGCCGAGTTTGGCCTGCAGGCGTCCGAGATAGCCGGCCATCAGCGGTTGCACATAGGCATTGGCGACGGCCGTCGACGAGCGCTCGTACTCGCGGATCTCCGGGCAAACGTCGCTCGACAAGGTGATCGCGACCCCGGGAAGCGCGGCGGCCAGCAGTTCGGCCGTGCGCTGCTCGTGCGCGGGATGGGCGTAAGCGTGCATGTAGGCGATAGCGACCGCCTCGACGCGGGCCTCGGCGAGATGGCGGGCCACGGCTCGGACGGCGGACTCGTCGAGCGGCAACTGCACCGCGCCGGTGACATCCACCCGCTCGGGCACGGTGAAGCGCAGATCGCGCGGGACCAGCGGGCGGGGCTTTTCGATCAGCACGTCGTATTGGTCGAAACGGCTCTCGTCGGCGATCTCGATGGTGTCGCGGAAGCCCTGAGAGGCGATGAGCGCGGTGCGCGCGCCCTTACGCTCGATGATCGCGTTGGTCGCCAGGGTCGTGCCGTGGACCAGTTGCGCAATGGCCGAGAACCCGAGGCCGGCCTCGGCGAGGAGATCGCGCGCGCCCGCGATCAGCGCCTCCTCCGGGGCGGCGGGTGTGGTCAGGACCTTGCTCGTCAGCCGCCCGGCGGGGGTATCGAGGACGAGGTCGGTGAATGTTCCGCCGATGTCGGCGGCCAAGCGAATGGGTGCGGTCATACGTACGGTCCCGTGCGGCTGAGCGTGAAGCCCCACCAGAGCCTATTGTGCCCGCGGACGCCATCGCCCGTTCGGTATGGCGGCTGTGAGGAACAGGCATCGACCGTCCGGCCAGCGGCGCGCGCCGATGGTCGTTGCAACTTGGCGGAACGTTTCAGGTGCCGGGGACCCGGTCCTCGAGACGCGCCATCCCATGGTGCCGATGATGCGCGCCAGTTAACGGGCTCGGCGGATCCGGCGGCAAAGATCGGGCCGCGGCCACAGGGCGTCGGGGACCTGCGCCGCCAGTCGACGTCGGGGCGCCACACGGCGGCGCCCCGTCATCAATCAGTCATTGGAGATCACGCGGCGCGAACGGTTTTCAAGAAGCCGCTAATTTCGGAACTGAGCCGCGTCGACTGGGCGCTCAACTGATCCGCCGCGCCGAGGACCCTGTCGGCGGCGGAGCGCGAGCCGCCGGCCAGTTCGGCGACCTTGCCGATGCCGGATACCACGAAGTCAGTGGAACTCGCGACGGCACTGGCACTGCTCGCGATCTCTCGCGTTGCCGAACCCTGTTGCGCCACCGATGCAGCAATGCTCTCCGACGTCGCACTGGCCTGCTCGATCGTGCGCGTGATTCCGGTCATCGCCGCGGTGACGTGGCCGGTTGCCTCGCGGATCGCTTCGATCTGGCCACCAATCTCCGAGGTGGCCTTGGATGTCTGCTCGGCCAGCGCTTTCACCTCTTGCGCGACCACCGCAAAGCCGCGCCCCGATTCACCCGCGCGCGCCGCCTCGATGGTGGCGTTGAGCGCGAGCAGATTGGTCTGAGAGGCGATGCCCGTGATGAGATCGACGATGCTGCCGATGCGAGCGACAGCCGTTTCCAGGGACCGCACACGCTCGACGGTCTGGACCGTCGCCGACACGGCGTGTCGTGTGAGTTCGGTCGAAGTCTGGACCTGACCATTGATCTCCTGGATCGAAGATGCGAGTTGCTCGGCCGCGCTTGCCACGGCGGTCACGTTGCTGGCGGCGGCCTCCGATGCACGAACGACGGAGCTTGTCTCAGCGGAGGTCTGTTCGGCCCCGCCGGTGAATGACCGTGCCTCGCCCGCGAGTTGTTGGGCCGCTTGTTTGAGGAACTCCACGACGCTGCCGACCGAGCGCTCGAATTCGTCCGCCAGTCGAGCGGACACCATGCGCCGCTGACGCTCGGCGTCAGCCTTCTGGGCCTCGCTCTGCAGCTGAATCTCCTGTGCCTGGCGCGATGTGTCACGCAACTTGACGAGGGCGTTCGCCATGGCGCCAAGTTCGTCGCCCCGACCAGCCAATGGCACCTCGACGTTGAGGTTGCCGCCAGCGATCGACGTCATTGTTCGTTCGAGGTCGAACAGCCCTCTGGTCGTGCGAACCGTGGCGAGCACGAGCAGGGGCAACAAGACGAGGAATGTTGCCCCGCCGGTCGTGAGCAGCGACTTCAGGAATTGCTGCTGCGCCGCCTCGATCTGGGCGCGATCGGCGAAGAAGGCGATGGTCAGCTCCGCTCCGGAGTCGGCCTTCATCGTGGCGAATGTCGCCGCATATCGGCCGCCGCCGACCGCAAGTTCGGGCACAGAGAATGATTGCCCGGCGGCCTTGGCCAAGATGTCGGGCGTCGGTTGCCACACGACGTCCTTGGGGAAGGTCTGCGCCGTCACCTTGTCACCTCCGGCAAAGACGACATCCAGGCCCGTTTTGGTCTTGATCTCGGTGGCCAAGGGGGTTCTCAGATAGGCGCCGATCTTCACGGTGCCGACGATCGAGTCGCCGATCCGTATGGGCCGAACACCGTCGGCTGCAGCCTCGCCGGATGTTGGAGATACGGTCAGCCCAACCGCGGCGTTGCCGGAGAGTGCCGCCCGGATCTGCGGTGTCTTGCTCTTGTCATCTCCCTTCTTGCCCGGGTTGTGCCCCCGCGAGACGACGACACCTCGGGCGTCGGTGAACTCGACGGTCGCAATCGTGCCGTCGGACGATTTCAGCGCGTTGAACTCGGCAATGGCGATCTTGTCGAGGGCCGCGCCGTCTCCGCTCGCCAGTGCCGCGGCAATGTCCGGGCGGCCGCCGACGAGAAGAGCATAGGATGCTACGCGCGCTTCGACGGAATGAAGGACATCCAGTCCGGAGCGCCGCGCGGACTCGAGGCGCTGCAGCATGGCATCCTCGAGTGTCTCTCGCATGGACACGTAGGACAGTCCGCCCGCGGCGCCTTGGCCCAAAAGGAACAAGAGCGCGCCGGCTAGGGAGACCTTCAATTTCAACGAGACTTTGCCAATCATCGTGTACCAATCATCGCTGGACTGCTCGACCAACGATGGAAACTATCACTCTATGGTTGTTTATCTGTTAACTGATTAAAAATGGAAAGTTCGTTTCTCTGTTTGGCGTTTCTGCGTTGGGGAAACAATTCCTTGGGGGGGTGCGTTTCTGGCGGCCGACAGTGGGGTGAGGGTTCGGCTTGGTGTAGCGCCACTTGAATGTCAATCGGATTGGAACTTTGACCCCGGACCGAACTGCAATATTGACCCC
>JBMOGA010000003.1:0-133206 GCA_049318625.1 Hyphomicrobiaceae bacterium | reverse complement strand
TCCCGGTTCGCTGGTTAATGGGTCAACGTATCGGTTCGCGGGTATCGTGTGGGGTCGCGGCGCCTGCGTCCCCATGTCAGCGACGATCGAAAAGCCACACGCACCGCGGTCGCATGTGACCGGGCGCTCGATTGGGCCAACGTCATATTGACTCGCAAAAAACTTCCGACAACATGGCAAAGTGGTGACGTTCGGGAGTGTCGGGCCGCGATGAACGGTCTTCGGTGCCAGCGCAGAGTGATCGTTGTCCTGACAGTGCTGTACGCGCTGTCGATGGCGATGCTCGGGCTGTCGCATGCGGGCCGTGCGGAGGTATCCGAGCGCGTCGACCTCGCCGCCTATAGCCTGCCGGATGGCTCGATGCCGGCGCTGTGCCTGAACGGAGGCGACGCTCCGGGCTCCGATCGGTTGAGCGGTGGCCACTGTGCCGCCTGCCAACTCGCGGCCGCGCCGGGGTTGCCTGGCCCGGGACAGGTGAGCATTGCCTGCCCGCTGTGCAGCACGCGCGTCGTGCTGTTCGTCGCTCGCGCCGTCCCGCCGACGATCGTGACGCTGCGCGATAGCCGCCCCCGCGGCCCGCCGTCCATCGGCTAGTTCCCCTCGTGCTGCCGTCACGCCGGCCGACGCTTTAGAGCGGCTGATCGGGCGCGTCCACGCAGCTCAGGCCTCCATTCCGAGAAATCTGCATCCGCGCCGGGCTTTGACCGGTTCCGACGGCTGCGACCATTGCGCTTCAAATGCGTGCGCCCCGCGGGGGCCGCCGCACTGGATGAGTCATGATTCTGTTCTCCGATCTTTCCGGCTTGCTGCTGACGCCGGTTCATTTCGCCATCGACGCGCTGTTCATTCTGGCCCTCGTCGAGAGTGGCCGCATGCTGGTCCAATGGGTCATGCGCGTGCAGGGGCGGACGCACTTCCGCGGACTCGGCAGCTCTACGGCGCAAAGCCTCGGCAGCGGCTACCCCATCGCATCGCTCTATTTTGCCGCGCCGCGTCCCTCCGCCGATGATCTCGATGTCGAGGCCCTGAAGAGGCTGGAGATCATTCGCGTCGCCACCCGCGTGACGCCGATGCTCGGTCTCATCGCCACGCTCATCCCGATGGGGCCGGCGCTGCTGGCACTGACCAAGAACGACGTCGCGCAAATGGCCGAACTGTTGCGCTCGGCGTTCTCCGCGGTCGTGCTGGCGCTGGCGGCCTCGGTGCTGTGCTTCTGGATCGCCACCGTCCGGCGTCGCTGGTGCGCCGAAGAGGTACTGGCCGTGCGGCGGCTGCTGGAGGTGAGGTCATGAGCCTCAAGCTGCTGGACGAGGACGACGAACTCGATCCGATCCTGTCGGTCGTGAACCTGGTCGACGTGTTCCTGGTGATGATCGGCGCGCTGATGATGATCATCGCCGCCAATCCGCTGAACCCGTTCGCCGCCGACAAGGCGGTGGTGGTGAAGAACCCCGGCCAGCCCGACATGGAGATGGTCATCAAGGATGGCCAGAAGATCGAGACCTACAAGTCGACCGAGCAGATCGGCTCCGGCGAGGGCTCGCGGGCCGGCGTCGCCTATCGCCTCAAGGACGGGTCGTTCATCTACGTGCCCGAGACCGAGACCAAGCCGGGCGCCGCGCCGCCTGCAAAATCCATCGCACCGAAGAACACGCGTTGATCAGGGGAGTATCCGTTCCATGAAGTCGCTGCTGCTGTCCACATCGTCCCTGCTCGCCCTGGTCGCTGGCACCACCGCCGGGCTCGCCCAGACCGCGACACCCACATCGGTGCCGGGAACCGTCCTGCTCGAGACCATCGAGATCGACACGCAGAGCGCAGGCGCCGCGGCGAGCCCGCCGAGCTACGCCGCGCAGGCCTATCGCTTCATGCGCCGGCCCGGTGCCGAAACGGTGGTCTCGGTGGCCGAGCAGAACCCCGGCGTGCGCGGCAACCTGCGCAGCGTGCTGAGCGAGACGCCGGGCGTCTACGCGCCCGAGCGCACCGCCGGCTCGCAAGGCCTCATCTCGATCCGCGGCACGGACATCAGCGCCTACGGCCCGCGTTCGGGTCGCGGTATCCGCACGTACGTCGACAACATCCCGATCGGGCGCACCGACGCCGGCATCACGACCGCCTTCCTCGATCCGCTGGCGGCCGACTACATCGAGATCTACCGGGGCCCCAACAGCCTGCGCTACGGCTCGATCACGACCGGTGGCGCCTTCAACATCGTCTCGAAGACCGGCCAGTCGGCGCCGGGCACGACGATCGGAACGACGGCCGGGTCGAAGGGCTACACGCAGTCGTGGGTGGAGAACGGCGGCGTTTCGGGCGCCTTCGACTGGTTCGTCCACTCGAGCTTCTTCCACAACGACGGCTTCCAAACGCACACCAACGAGGAGAACAAGCGGCTCAACGCCAATATGGGCTGGCGGCCGTCGAAGGAGTTCGAGACGCGGTTCTACGTGGCGCTCGGCAAGACCGACCAGGAGCTTTCCAACACGGTGAAGCTCAAGGATATCGAGAAACTCGGCTTTAAGGCGGATGCGACAGCGCTCATTGCCGATACCGACGCCAATTTCGAGTTCGGGCGCGTTGCCAACCGGACCACGCTGCGATTCGGCAATACGTCTTACGAGATCGGCACCTACGTCCTCGACACCAAATTCGACCACCTGCCGACCCCCTTCGGCGGCCTTGTCGACAACCATTGGCGCGATTACGGCAGCTCTCTGCGGATCGAAAAAAAGACGGATCTTGCCGGCCTGCCGACAGAGCTGGTGGGCGGCATGCGCGCCAATTACACGTCGGCCGATTTCCTGCGGTATCAGTGGATCGACGGGGGCCGGTCGAAAGGCAGGCTGACGGGAGATTGGGACTTCGAATCGTGGCTCGTCGAAAGCTACGGAGAGGCGGCCGTCGAGGTCGTTCCCAAGGTCAAGTTTTTCTCGGGGCTTCAGTGGGCCTACACGACACGCGTGCTGAACGACAACTGGGCGGGCGGAACGGTCGCTGCAATCCCGCTGCCGAGCTTGGGTCCGGGCTTGACGCAAGCCGGGCGCGCTGCGGCGCGCCAGGAATACGATCAATCGTTCGAGTCCCTCAACCCCAAGGTTGGCGTCAATTGGGAATACGCGCCCAGCCACTTCCTCTTCGCCAACATCGCCAAGAGTTTCGAGGTGCCGGCCAGCGGCGATTTGAGCGATGTGGCAGCCATCAATGCCGCAAACCCCAACGCGAGGATCAAGCAGGTCGAGGCTCAGGAGGCCTGGACCCAAGAGATTGGCATCCGTGGGGGCTGGGAACGGTTCGAGTACGACGTGACCTTCTACCACATGACGTTGTCGAACGAGATCCTGACCCGGTGCGCGACCGTCGCCGAGGTCGGCAATGCGACATGCCGAACAACCGTGGCGTTCAACGCCGGTAGCACGGTCCACGACGGAATCGAGATTGGCTACAAGGCCATTCCGTTCATGGCGGTGCTCGAACCGGGCGATCAGATCTATGTGAACGGCGTTTGGAACATCAACGAGTTCAAATTCGACAACGATCCGTTGTTCGGCAACCGGCGCATGCCCGTCATTCCCGAGCATCAGATTTTCAGTGAGATCGGATACAAGAATGCCGCCGGCTTCTTCGTGTCCGGCAATATCCGGCACCTGTCGCACCGGTTGACGACCTACGACCACAAAGGTGGAGAGCTGTTCGAGGTGCCGGCCTATGACATCTACGGTGCCAAGATCGGCTTCAAGGCTCCGGACGGGTCGTGGTCGACCTTTGTCGAGGGGCGAAACCTGACCGACAAGGTTTTCGTCTCGGATTTCACGGCCTCTCCGACCAAGACGACGACAAGCGATTCACCCCTGGTCCGTCGCGGCGACGGCCGTGCGGCCTATGCCGGGTTCACCTACAAATTCTGACCAAGGAGCAACATCCGATGACGATTCGGTTGGGCACCTGCCTGTCCATCGCCCTTGCCCTGGCTCTGAGCTTGCTCGGTGCCGCAAACGTTGTCGGGCAGACGCCAGCGCGGCCGTCGGTCGTGGTGTTCGCGCACGATCCCGCGAGCCCGGCCAAGGGCGTGCTGCTGGAGCGCATCGCCAGGGAGCAGGGCGTCGACCTGGAGTTCGTGTTCGTCGATGCCCTGACGCCGGACGCGGTGACTGCCAAGCTGGCCGGCCGCGACGTCGTCCTGCTCGACTGGGCCTTCGCCGAGATCTTCCTGCGGGTGCTGGGCAAGGTGCAAGAGCCGCTGAAAGGCTTCGGCGGCAAGGTCTGGGGCGGCATCATGTGGCAGCGCCCCGATCTCACCAAGGGACTGGACCGCACGCAGGGCGACCGCATTTTTCGCTACTGGTCGAACGGCGGAACCGAGAACTTCCGCAATGTGATGGCGTATCTCAAGACCGACGTGCTCGGCCACCCGGGCACGCCCGCCGGCGAGCCCGTCGTCATGCCGGAGCAGGCGCTCTATCACCCCGATGCGCCGCAGAAGGTGTTCACCGACATTGCGGGCTATCTGGCGTGGCGCAAACCGCAGCCGGGGCAAATCGTGGTCGGTGTCGGGTTCCATCGCGTGGAACTGGCCGACGACACGGCGGAGCACGTCGACGACCTGATCCGGCGGATCGAGGCCAAGGGCGCGTTCCCGCTGCCGTTCTGGGACCCCAACCAGGGCCGCAAGGTCAATCCGATGATCACCCACGACGGCAAGGTGCTGCCCGACGTGATCGTGGCGTTCACGGGTGTCTATACGAGCGTCGAGGAGCAGAAGGCCTGGATGGGCGAGATCGACCGTCCAGTGCTGCAGGCGCTGCCCTATCAGGGTGGCTCGATCGCCGACTGGCGCAAGGACGGCGAGGGCCTGTCGGTCAGCCGTCAGGGCGTGTTCTATACACTCGCCGAGGCGGCGGGCCGCATCGACATGACGATGGTGTCGGCCCGGCGTGAGGAGGACAAGAAGCTCGCGCCGATCCCGGAGCAGATGGACGGACTGGCCGAGCGGGCGCTAGGTTACGCTCGTCTGCGCCACAAGGCCAATGCCGACAAGAAGGTGGCGATCTTCGTCTGGAATACGCCGTCGGGCGAGGAGAACTTCGCGGCCTCCTATCTCAACGTGCCGGCCAGCATCGTCGAGATCGCGCGCACCCTGCGCGAGGACGGCTACAACGCGCCGGAGGTCGACGAGAAGACCGTCATCGAGCAGATCAAGAAGCTGATCCGCCCCTACTACCGGACCAAGGACGACGCGGAGCTGAAGCGGCTGGTGGCCGAGGGTCTCGCCGAGCGCCTGCCGGTCTCCGAGTACAAGGCCTTCATCGCGACGCTGCCGCCGGAGACGCGCGCGCAGATCGACAAGACGTGGGAGAAGCCGGAGGACACCTACCTGACACTGAAGGACGGCGACCGCACGGACTTCATCGTGCCGCGGTGGCAGCACGGCAACCTCGTCATCCTGCCGCAACCGCTGCGCGGCGCGCGGCGCTCTGAGGAGGAGGACATCACCCACGACAAGAAGCGGCCCCTGCATCACGCCTATCGGGCCGTCTACCTGGGCGTCGTGCACAAGGGCAAGGTCGACGCCATCGTGCATCTCGGAACGCACGGCACGCAGGAATGGGCGCCGGGCAAAGAGCGTGGCGCGTCGGTGTTCGACGACACGCAGACGTCGATCGGGAATCTGCCGGTGATCTACCCCTATACGGTGGCCAACGTCGGCGAGGCGATCATCGCGCGCCGCCGGGGGCGCGCTGTCACGATCTCCCACAACTCGCCACCGTTCGCGCCGGCGGGCCTCTACGGTGATTTCGTCGAGCTGCACGAGACGCTGCACCACGCGTCGAGCGGGGATGAAGGCGCGGTGCGCGAGGCGCTGCGCAAGCAGGTGGTCGTGTTGGCCCAGAAGCTCAACCTGACCAAGGATATCGGCATGTCGGATGCCGACATCGCCGCGAGCTACGAGACCTTCCTGGACAAGCTCCACAAGCATCTCCACACGGTGGCGGGAATGCCCCAGCCGCTCGGCATGCACACCTTCGGCAAGGTGGCCGAGGACGAGAAGACGCTGCTGACCATCCTGCAGATCCTGGGTCCTGATTATCTGAAGGTCTGGTCTCCCGATCCGGACGAGGTCCTGGCCGAGCCCTTCGAGAAGCTCCAGAAGACCGAGCCGTTCGTCGCGCTGCGGCTCGCCGTTCTCGATCGGGCCGATCTCGCCGGGTTCCCGGAGAAATCGCGGCCGTTTCTCGAGGAGGCGCGCAAGCACTACGCGAACTTGACCGGCCCCCTGGAGCTGCAAAGTCTCAAGGCGGCGCTTTCGGGCCGCTTCGTGACGACGTCGACCGGCAACGATCCGCTGCGCAATCCGGATTCGGTGCCGACGGGCCGCAATCTCTACGGTTTCGATCCGCGCAAGATCCCGACCAAGGCCTCCTGGGAGGCGGGCGCCAAGCTCGGCAAGGATCTGATGGACGGGTACAAGGCCAAGCATGGTGTGTGGCCCGACAAGATCACGTTCTCGCTGTGGTCGACGGAGACGCTCAATCATTTCGGCGTGGTCGAGGCGCAGATCCTCTACATGCTGGGCACACGGCCGATCTGGAATCAGCGCGGCGACGTCGTCGGGGTCGAGGTGATCCCGCGCGACAAGCTCGACCGCCCGCGGGTCGATACCGTGCTGTCGCTGACGGGGCTTTATCGCGACAACCTGCCGGAGCTGCTGGCGCTGCTGCAGGGGGCGGTCAACAAGGTGTCGGCGCTCGCCGAGGCCGACAATCCGCTGGTTGCCAACAATGCCAAGGTCGTTGCGACCCTGGTGGCGAAGGGCATCGAGAAGGGCCGTGCCGAGCGGCTCGCCCGCGTGCGCATGTTCGGCAACGAATCCGGGGTCTACGGCACCAACCTGCCCGAGGGCACCGTCGCATCGGGCGCCTGGGACAGCGAGGACGTGCTGGCCAAGACCTACCTGTCACGCATGAGCTGGCTGTTCGGGACCGAAGCGGACACCCGCAACGTCAAGGTCGAGGACGTCAACCTCTATGCCGAGGCCTTGAAGGGCACCAAGGCCGCGGTGCTGTCGCGGTCGAGCAACAACCACGGCATCGTGTCGATCGACCATCCCTTCGAGTACCTGGGCGGCATCGGCCTCGCGGTGCGGTCACTCGAGGGACGCACGCCCGAGCTGTTCATCTCGGATCTGCGCAATACGCGCGACTTCAAGAACCAGACGGTCGCCGAGTTCATGGGCATCGAGCTGCGCAGCCGGTATTTCCATCCCCGCTACGTGAAGGAGATGATGAACGAGCGCTACTCGGGTGCGACCAAGATGGTCGACGTGGTCAACAATTTCTGGGGCTGGAACGTGATGGACCGTTCCAGCGTGCGCGCCGACCAATGGCAGGAGTTCTTCGAGGTCTATGTCGACGACAAGCTGAAGCTCGGTATGCGCGAGTGGTTCAAGGAGCATCACCCGGCGGCGCTGGCGCAGATCAGCGAGCGTATGCTCGAGGCCGTCCGCAAGGGCTACTGGGATGCGCCGGAGGAAGTGGTCCGCGCACTGGTCGAAACCCATCAGGAGATCGCACGTTCGCGCGACCTCCTGGTCGAAAACCAGAAGTTCGCCGCGTTCGTCGCGGCGAAGGCGGCCGGGTTCGGCCTGCTGCCGGCGCCGTCTCCGGCGCCGTCCGAACCAGCGGCCGAGGCGCAAACGGCCGCGGCCGAGCCGACGGTCACCGGCGTCAAGCTCGAGAAGCAGGCCAAACCGCAGCCGCAGCCCGATCCGATGCCGATGTGGGGGCTCTACGCGGTTCTGATCGGCAGCTTCGGCGCCGGGATCGCGTGGGAGCTGGCGCAAGCGCTGCTGCAGCGGCGCGCGGCCTTGGTGGGATGAGGGTCCGATGGATCAAATGGCCATAACGCCGCTCGGCCTGTTCTGGCAGGCCGGGCCGATCGTCAAAGGTGTGATCGTGCTCCTCCTCGCCGCATCGGTGTGGGGCTGGGTCATCATCCTCGACATCTGGATCTCGGTGCTGCGGCTCAACCGGGCAACGGCGGCGGCGGCGAGGGGCGATACACGCCGCGTGCGTCTGCTGTCCGCGATCGGGGCGGCGGGCGAGACGGCCGCCACAGTGCGCTATCCGTCGGACTCCTACGCCGATGTGAAGACCCGCATCGAGACGGCCATGCGCCACAAGGCGGCCGAGCTGCTCGAAGGCGCCGAAGGGGGGCTGCCGACGCTGGCCGTGATCGCGTCGTCGGCGCCCTTCGTCGGCCTGTTCGGCACGGTCTGGGGCATCATGACGAGCTTCATCGGCATCGCCGCCTCCAAGGATACGAGCCTTGCGGTCGTTGCGCCCGGCATCGCCGAGGCGCTCGCGGCGACGGCGATCGGCCTGGTGGCGGCGATTCCGGCGGCCATCGCCTACAATCGCCTGGGTGCCGCGCTGTCGCGGGCGGGCCGGCGGATCGGGCGGCTGATCGACGGCGAGGCCGCCCGCCTCGCATCTCCCGCCGCGCCGCCGTCCACCATCCGCCAACACGCTGCGGAGTAGCCATGGCCTTCTCGAGCAAGCCGGGTCACGAGGACGACATCTACACGCCGCTGGCGGAGATGAACGTCACGCCGTTCATCGACGTGATGCTGGTGCTGCTGGTGATCTTCATGGTGACGGCGCCGATGCTGGCGACCGGCATGAACGTCGAGTTGCCGCAAACGCGCATGGCCCAGCCGCTCGAGCCGCAGGAGCCGATCATCGTCAGCATCGGCAGCGACGGCAAGGCCTTCGTCAACGCCGAGGAGGTTGTCCGGGCGGAGCTTCCGGCGCGCGTCAAGCAGCTGGCCGGCGATACCATGCGTCCCGTGCACATCAAGGGGGACCGGGCCGCGGCCTATGCCGATGTCGTCGGCGTCCTCGACGATCTGGCGACGGCAGGGATCACGCGCCTGTCGATCATCACGCGGACGAAGGAGACGCGAGCGCGCGCCGCCGAATGACGCCTCGTGCACCAGCCAAGCTTGCCGATCCGGCCGTATCGTCGATGAGACGGCGGACGGTGCTGTGCTGCCTGATCACCGGTCTTTACGCGGGCGGCGTGCTCGCCACCAACATGTCCGGCGTCGGCAACGTGCTGCCGGGCCCGATCGCCATCGGCCTCCATCAGGACGGGCCGGCCGAGGAAGCGGCCGAGAGCGCGCCATCCTCCGAGCCGGCGACCGTGCCGGAGTACAGCCCTCCCCCATTGGCCGATGCGCCCCGTGCTCTGCCTGAGCCGCCGCCGCCGAAGGAGCCGGAGACGCCCCTCGATGCGGTGCCCCAACCGGTGTTGGCGCCAGCGAGCACCGAGGTTGCCGATCTCGCGCCGCACCACGAGCCGGACGAGCCGGAGGCTCGGCACGAGGCGCCGAGTATGGAACGGCGTCCGGAGCCTCCCGAAGTCAAGCCTGCCACGGTTCCCTCCGAGAAGAAGGAACCGACGCCGCGGCGCAAGTCCGAGGGGGCGAGCACGGCCGGTGCCGGCAAGAGCGCGCATTCGAGCGCAGGCGGTGGTGGGAGCACTGCAACGGCGGGTTACGGCGCGCACGTCCGGGCCATCCTGCAGGCGCGGGCGAAGGCGATCGGTTTCACGAATGCCACGGCGAGCGTCGGGTTGAGCCTCACCATCGGGCCGTCCGGATCGGTGAGCGCGGTCGCCATCATCGCGTCGTCGGGCGACTTGACGATCGACAAGGCCATTCGCAGCATTGCGACGGGTGCGAGCTTTCCACCCCCACCCGGCGGCAGTTTCAGCGGCGCCGTCACGATCCGCTTGCGATGAGCGGCGGGTTGCGGCCGGACAGCCGGCATCGATCCGGCGCGGGTCGCTCCACGGGTTCGCGCTGCCGCGGGAGGCGCCCATGCGCGGGGCGCGGTGGCCAATTCGCGCCGTTGCCGCGATGATGCCCGCAGACGGGGAACTGGGATGGAGACGCGCGGATGTCGGAACGCATGGTGCTGGTCGATGCGGCGGCGCTCGTCGCGTTCTGCCGGCAGGCATTCGAGACCACGGGAATGGCGCCGGAGCATGCGGCCGCCGTGGCCGCCAACCTCGTCGAGGCGGACCTGCGGGGTGTCGAGAGCCATGGCGTGGTGCGGTTGCCCATCTATGTGGAGCGGCTCACGGCGCGCGCCAACAATCCGAGCCCCGTGGTTCATACCGTTCGCGAGACCCGCACCACCGCCGTGATCGACGGCGACAACGGGATGGGCCAGTGGGTCGGCATGCGGGCCATGGAGGTCGCGATCGACAAGGCGCGGCGGGAGGGCGAGCCGTCGTGGGTGACCGTGCGCAACTCGAACCATTTCGGGGCCGCCGCGCTCTATGCCGAGATGGCGGTCGCGGCGCAGATGATCGGGCTCGCGTTCACCATCGGCGGCATCAACCACATGGTGCCGTGGGGCGGCGCGGAGGCCATGCTCGGCAACAATCCGTTCGCGATGGCGTTTCCGGCGGGCCGCGAAAGGCCGGTCGTGCTCGACATGGCGTGCAGCGTGGCGGCGCGCGGGAAGATCATCGTCGCCGCCAAGGAGGGCCGGCCGATCCCGGCCGACTGGGCGATCGGGCCGGACGGGGCGCCGACCGCCGACGCCGCGGTCGCTCTGCAGGGCTTCGTCGCGCCGGTCGGCGGGCCCAAGGGGTATGCGCTGACACTGGCGATCGGTCTCATGAGTACGATGCTGTCGGGCGCCGCGTTCGGCAGCGAGGTCACGCACATGTACGAGGATCTGGACCGGCCACAGAACGTCGGCCATGCCTTCGCGGCGCTGCCGGTGGCGGCGTTCGAGGACCCCGATCATTATGCGCGCCGCATGGAGAAGGCGATCGCGGACATCCGCGGCGTCAAGCGCGCCGACGGCGTGGCGCGAGTCTATCTGCCGGGCGAGCGCGAGGCGCTGCTGATGGAACAGCGGCGCGTCGCGGGCGTGCCGATCGGCGTCGGCGTCTTCGACGAACTGGCCGCGCTCGGACGTGCGCGCGGCCTCGAACTTGCGATCCGGAGCTGAGCGCGCCGATGCCCGATCCTGCACAGCGTTTGCCACTCGGCCGCACCGGCCTCACTGTTTCGCGGCTCGGCGTCGGCGGCACGCCGTTCGGCAACCTGTTCCGGCCGATCTCGGATGCCGACCTGTCGGCCGCGTTCGCGCGGGCATGGGAGCGCGGCTTGCGCTTCTTCGATACCGCGCCGCAGTACGGCGGCGGCCTGTCGGAGCAGCGGCTCGGCCGGCTGCTCGCCGGCAAACCGCGCGGCGACTACGTGCTGTCGAGCAAGGTCGGCAAGCGTCTTGCTCCGACGGCGGACGGGCGGGCGCCCGAGGGCATCTTCGCGCACGGCGCGCCGTTCGAGGTCTGGTACGACTACAGCTACGACGGCGCGTTGCGGTCGATCGAGGAGAGCCTCGACCGGCTCGGCGTCGACCGGCTCGATCTCGTGCTGATCCACGATGTCAATCGCAAGTACCACGGGGACAGGGTCTGGGAGGTGTTCGCACAGGCGCGCGACGGGGCCTGCCGGGCGCTCAGCCGGCTGCGGGACGAGGGCGTGATTGCCGGCTATGGGCCCGCCAACCGCGAGCTCGACGTGAACCTGCGGTTCGTTGCCGAGACCGACATGGATTGCATGATGCTGCCGTCCCGGTTCACGCTGCTCGATCGCTCGGCGGGGGATGAACTGCTGCCGCGCTGCCTCGAGAAGGGCATCGGCGTTCTGCTGGCCGGGGCGTTCGACTCCGGCATCCTGGCGACCGGGCCGGTGGCGGGAGCGACCTATGCCTACGCCGCCGCCGATGCGGCCGTGCAGGCACGCGTCCGCGGCTTCGAGACCACCTGTGCGGCGTCCGGCGTCGCTCTGGCCTCGGCAGCACTGCAGTTTCCGTTCCGGCACCCCTGCATCGCGAGCGTGGTGACCGGCATGAGCAATGCGGGCGAGGTGGATGCGAATCTGGCGCACATGGCCGCGCCCGTCCCGGACGATCTGTGGGCGCGTCTCGTCTGAGGTCGGAACATCAGCGGCGGGCAGTGGTGCGGCTCACGCCGTTGCCGTAGCCGCCTCCGGCACCACTTCGGGGATCACGTCGAGATGGCAGGCGGCGGTGTGCGCCGGACCGGCTTCGCGCAGCGCCGGCTCTTCTGTCCGGCAACGGTCGAAGGCGAACGGGCAACGGGTGTGGAATCGGCAACCCGACGGCGGATTGATGGGGCTCGGCACGTCGCCCTTCAAGATCATCCGGCGGCGGGCCGCCCCCGGCTCCGGCACCGGCACCGCCGACAGAAGGGCCTGCGTGTAGGGATGGCGCGGGTTGGCGAAGATCTCCCGCTTCGGCGCGACCTCGACGATCTTGCCGAGGTACATGACGGCGACGCGGTGCGTCATGTGCTCGACGATCGCGAGGTCGTGACTGATGAAGAGCAGCGCGAGGCCGAGTTCGCGCTGCAGATCCTCGAGAAGGTTGATGATCTGCGCCTTGACCGACACGTCGAGCGCGGAGACCGCCTCGTCGCAGACGATGAGGTCGGGCGAGGTGGCGAGTGCGCGGGCGATGCCGATACGCTGGCGCTGCCCGCCGGAGAACTCGTGCGGCCAGCGCTTGGCGGCGTCGCGCGGCAGTTGCACGCGGTCGAGCAGTTCGGCGACCTGCTTGTCGAGATCCGCCGAGGAGGCGGCGAGGCCGAAGTTGCGGATCGGCTCGGCGATCAGTTCGCGGACCGACAGGCGGGGATTGAGGCTCGAGAACGGATCCTGGAACACGACCTGCAGGCGCTTGCGCATGGGGCGCAACGCGGAGGCCGACAGATCGTCTATGCGCTGGCCATCGAGCACGATCTGGCCCGACGTGATGTCGAACAGGCGCAGCACGGCCTTGCCGACCGTCGACTTGCCGCAGCCGGATTCGCCGACCAGCGCCAGGGTCTCGCCGCGCGCGATCTCGAAGGAGACACCGTCGACCGCGTAGACGTAGCCGGTGCTGCCGCCGAACAGGCCGGTGCGCAGCGGGTAATGCTTCTTGAGATCGGAAACCTGCAGCAGGGGCGAGCTCATGCGGCCACCGCCTCCTTCGCTGCGTGATGGCAGGCGGCGATGTGGCCGCGGGCCTTCTCCTCCAGCGCCGGCGCGATGGTGCGGCAGACTTCGGTGGCGTGGGCGCAGCGGCTGGCGAACACGCAGCCCTTGATGCGCTGTTTGAGGCTCGGCACCAGTCCCGGGATCTCGGCAAGTCGTGTGGTGGTGCCGGTCAGCGACGAACCGAGCTTCGGCACGGCGCCGAGCAGCCCCTGGGTGTAGGGGTGGCGGGGCCGGCGGAACAGGTCGTCGACCGGGGCCTCCTCGACCTTGCGGCCGGCGTACATCACGACGACCTGCTCGGCGACCTCGGCGACGACACCGAGGTCGTGGGTGATCAGCATGATGGCCGCGCCGACGCGATGCTTGAGGTCGCGCATGAGATCGAGGATCTGTGCCTGGATCGTCACGTCGAGCGCCGTTGTCGGCTCGTCGGCGATCAGTAGTTTCGGATTGCAGGCGAGCGCGATGGCGATCATCACGCGCTGGCGCATGCCGCCCGAGAGCTGGTGGGGATACTCCCGCACGCGGCGTCCCGGCTCGGGGATACCGACCAGCGTCAGCATTTCGACCGCGCGGGCTTCCGCGGCCCGGGCGTCGAGCCCCTGGTGGAGCCGCAACGTCTCGCCGATCTGGCGCCCGACCGTCAGGACGGGATTGAGGCTGGTCATCGGCTCCTGGAAGATCATCGAGATCTCGTTGCCGCGGATGTGACGCATCTCGCGGTTCGACAACTCGAGCAGGTTGCGGCCTTCGAAGCGGATGGCGCCGGCGATCTTGCCGGGCGGTTCCGGAATGAGCCGCAGGATCGACATGGCGGTGACGGACTTGCCGCAGCCCGACTCGCCGACGACCGCCAGCGTCTGTCCGGCCGAGATGGAAATCGACACGCCGTCGACGGCGCGGTTGACGCCGTCCATGGTGCGGAAGTGGGTTTGCAGGTTCTCGATCTCGAGCAACGCCATGGCGGTCAGATCCTCTTGGCCATGCGCGGATCGAGCGCGTCCCGAAGGCCGTCGCCGAGCAGGTTCACCGCGAGTACGGTGATCGACAGGAATATGGCCGGGAACAGAATGATAAAGGGCTTGACCTGCCACAGCGTGCGGCCGTCGGCCATGATGTTGCCCCAGGACGGGGTGATCGGCGGCGTGCCGGCACCGATGAACGAGAGGATCGACTCGATGATCATGGCGCTGCCGCAGATGTAGGTCGCCTGCACGGTGAGCGGTGCGATTGTGTTCGGCAGAATGTGCCGGAAGATGATCCGCGTGGTCGAGGAGCCGGCTGCGACGGCGGCGTCGACATAGGGCTGCTCGCGCAGCGTCAGCACGACGCCGCGCACGAGCCGCGACACGCGCGGGATTTCGGCGACCGTGATGGCCATGATGACGTTCTCGACGCTGGCGCGGGTCAGCGCCATGAGGGCGACGGCGAGCAGGATCGGCGGGATCGACATCAGGCCGTCCATCATGCGCATGACGATGCCGTCGAGCACGCGGAGATAGCCGGACATCAGCCCGATGATGAGGCCTGCAAGGGACGACAGCAGGGCAACGGCGAAACCGACCAGCAGCGAGATCCGCGCCCCGTAGAGCACGCGGGAGTAGATGTCGCGTCCGTAGGCGTCGGTGCCGAACCAGTATTCGGCGGAGGGCGGCCGGGTCCGCTTGATCGGCGCGAGCGCGGTCGGATCGACGGTGCCGAGCAGCGGCGCGAAGACTGCGACGAACAGCATGAGACAGAGCAGAGCGATGCCGATCGCCAGGGTCGGATGGCGCCAGGCGAACCCGAGCACGCCGCGGCGCGGCAGCACCGGTGGCAGGATGTCCGGCATCTCCGGCGCCGCCGCCGGGGTGACCGCGTGATTGGGGACCATAGCGCTCAATAGCGGATCCTCGGATCGAGTGCGGTATAGATGAGGTCGACCGCCAGATTGACCAGCACGTAGACGAACGAGAACATCAGCACGATGCCCTGGATCAGCGGATAGTCGCGCCGGACGATGGCGTCGATGGTGAGCCGGCCGAGGCCGGGGATGGCGAACACGCTCTCGGTGACGACGGCACCGCCGATCAGCAGGGCGACGCCGATACCGATGACGGTGACGATCGGAACGGCCGCGTTCTTGAGGGCGTGGAGAAACAGCACGCCGCCGTCGCCGAGGCCCTTGGCGCGCGCGGTGCGGATGTAGTCTTGGCTCAGGACCTCGAGCATGGTGGCCCGCGTGATCCGGGCGATCAGCGCAACGTAGACGAAGCCGAGGGCAATCGACGGCAGTATGAGATTTTCGAGCCACGGCCAGAAGCCCTTGGCGATCGGCGTGTAGCCCTGGACGGGTAGCCAATCCAGTTCGAGCGCGAAGACATAGGCCAGCAGATAGCCGACCACGAAGACGGGCACGGAGAATCCGAGCACCGCGAACGCCATGAACGATCGGTCAAGCCAGGTGCCGACCTTCCAGGCCGCGAGCACTCCGATCGGGACGGCAATGGAGACGGACAGGATCAGCGTCACGATCATCAGCGACAGTGTCGGCTCGATGCGTTGCGCGATCAGTTCCGTGACCGGAAGGCCGGTGAACATGGAGGTGCCGAGGTTGCCGCTGAGCACCTGACCCGACCATTCGCCGAAGCGGACGAGGTAGGGCCGGTCGAGGCCGAGGCTCTTGCGGATCTTTTCCACATCCTCGGGCGAGGCCTGATCGCCTGCGATCACCGCGGCCGGATCACCCGGTGCGATGTAGAGCAGGGAGAAGACGAACAGTGCAACGAAGGCCATGACCGGAATGGTGGCCAGGACGCGCTTGAAGATGTAGCCGAGCATTCACGCTTTCCGGTTGGTCCGGCAGTGGGAAACCCTCCCCGCCGGCGGCGGGGAGGGTCGCTTGATCGTCAGGCCTTCTTGACACCCCAGAACCACGGCAGCGGACCGTTGGTGATGCCGCTGAGGTTCGAGCGCCATGCCTGGAAGCCGAAGTAGAAGCCCGTCGGAATGTAGGTAACGTGCTCCATGCTCATCTTGTTGACGCGCGCGATGATCGCCTTCTCCTCGTCGAGCGTCTTGGCGTCGTACCACTTCGCCGTTTCGGCCACGATCTCCGGATTGTCCGGCCAGCCGAACCACGCCTTCTCGCCGGCGGCGCTGATGGCGATGTTGCCGACCGGGCTCGCGCAGTCTGCGCCGGCGTGCCAGGTGTGGAACATGCCCCAGCCGCCCTTGCCCGGCTCGTTCTTGGAGGCGCGGCGCTGGCCGACGGTACCCCAGTCGGTGGCGACGAAGTCGACCGTCATGCCGATCTTCTTCAGCAGGTCGGCGGTGATCTCGCCCATGGCCTTGAGAGCCGGCTGGTCCTGAGCCACCACGCAGGTGACCGGCGTGCCGTCGTAGCCGGCTTCCTTCAGCAGCTTCTTGGCGCCCTCGATGTCGCGCTTGCCCTTGAGCGGCTCGCCGCCCTCCTCGGTGTACAGCGCGGTGCCGGGGGTGAAGAAGCTCGGGATGTTCTTCCACAGCGAGTCGTCGGAACCGACGACGGCGCGCATGTAATCCTCCTGGCTCAGCGCCATCTGGAGCGCCCGGCGGATGCGGACGTCCTTGAATGGAGGATGCATGTGGTTGAGGCGGAACGAGCCGATGTTGCCCAGCGGATCGGCGATGTCGACCTTGATGTTGCGGTTGCGCTTGAGGACGGGGATGAGATCCGGGATCGGCGCTTCCCACCAATCCACCTCGCCGTTCTGAAGCGCGGCGGACGCCGTCGCCGGATCCGGCATGATGACCCATTCGATGCGGTCGAAGTTGATGACCTTGCCGCCCGAGAACCACTCCGAAGGCTCGTTACGCGGCACATAGTCCTTGTTCTTTTCGAACACGGCCGTGGCGCCGGGCTTCCACTCGGAGCGCACGAACTTCATCGGACCGGAGCCGACGTATTCCTCAATCTGCTTGAACGGGTCGGTCTTTGCCAGACGCTCCGGCATGATGAAGCAGCAGGGCGTGCCGACCTTGCCGAGCGCCAGCAGCATCTTCGGGTAGGGCTTCGAGAGCACCCACTTGAACGTGCGGTCGTCGACGGCCACCAATTCCTTCTGGATCGCCTTCAGCATCAGGCCCATGGCGTCGCGGTTGGACCACCGCGTGATGCTGGCCACCACGTCGCTCGCCAGCACCGGCGCGCCATCGTGGAACTTGAGGCCCGAACGCAGCTTGAAGGTCCAGGTGAGGCCGTCCGCCGACGTCTCTTCGCTCTCGACCATCTGCCGCTTCGGCACGAGCTTGCTGTCCATGCCGTACAGCGTGTCCCAGACGAGCTGCGAGGCGTTGCGGACGACGTACTGCGTGCCCCAGATGGGGTCGAAATTCGCGAGGTTCGCCTGCGGGACGAATTTCAGGACCGACGCGCCCTGCGCGATCGCGGGCATGGCGAGACCGCCGGTCGCGGCGATCGCGCCGGTGGCGGCCGCACCCTTGAGAACTGTTCTTCGATTGATCGTCACGTCGATCTCCCTCACTCAGCCTTCGCCCAAATATTCATCAATAAGCCTGCCGGACGGGCAGTGCCACAGCTTGCCGGGATACCAAAGTTTGAGCAACCCCGGTTCCAAGCTCACGGACGATATCGCAGCTGCACGGTTCGTGCCATTGTGAAACGCGACACAGAAAGTTTCCAGAGCGGAGGTGGACGTGGCGGTTCCTCACACGGTGCGTAATCCGGGCCAACTGCGGCAGCTGAGCGATGATGTTGCAGCGCGAAAGATTTCGCCGGTGGAACTGGTCGAGCGCGCGTTGCAGCGCATTACCGAGGTCGATCCCGAAGTGCGGGCCTGGCGGCTCGTCGATGCCGAGGGTGCCCTGGCACAAGCGCGGGAGCGCGAGCGCGAGGCGGACAGCGGGCTGAACCGCGGGCCGCTGCACGGCATTCCGGTCGGCATCAAGGACATCATCGACGTCGAGGGGCTGCCGACGCGCTGCAACAGCCGCTCGCGGGAGATGGCTGCGGCAGCGACGCTCGATGCAGAGATCGTGCTGCAGTTGCGAACACGGGGGGCCATCGTCGTCGGCAAGACCCATACGACGGAGTTCGCGTTCTTCGATCCGTCGCCGGCGTGCAACCCGTACAACACCAAGCACACGCCCGGGGGCTCGAGCTCGGGGTCGGCCGCGGCGGTGGCGTCGGGCGCCGTGCCGCTGACGGTTGGCACGCAGACGGTGGCCTCGGTCAACCGGCCGGCCGCCTATTGCGGCATATCTGCCTTCAAACCGAGCACGCGCAGTATGGTGATGTCGGGCGTGGCGCCGCTCGGGCCGTCCTACGACACGGCGGGATTCTACGGCTGGACGGTCGACGACGCGGTGTTCGCCTACGAGGCGGTGGTGCCGGAGTTCGCGGTGGCGGCCCGCACTGCCGCGCCGGCCAAGCTCTCGATCTGGATCCCTGAGGACGACCACCTGTCGTCCATCTCGGCCGACGCGGCGGCGGGTCTGCGCCGGGTGGCCGATGCCTGCGCCGACGCAGGCCACGGCGTCGAGCGGCGGCGGTCGCCGATCTCGTTCGCGCGGCTGTTCGAGATCCAGCGCTCGACGATGTTGTTCGAGGCCGGGCGGGCGATGAAGACCTTTCTCGATCTGCCACCGGGACAGATCGGTGAGAAGTTGCTCGGCGCCATCCGGGACGGCCTGCAAATTCCGTTGACGCGGTATCTCGACGAACGGTCGGAAATCGATGCGATGCGGCGTGCGTTCTTCGGTGCCACGGGCGAGGCCGACGTGTTCCTGTGGCCGGCGGCACCGGCGACCGCGCCCGAGGGTCTCGGCTGGACCGGCGATCCGAAATACATCTCGCCGTGGACGGCGCTCGGCGGGCCGATCGTGTCGGTCCCGGCTGGATTGGCGGGCAACGGATTGCCGGTCGGTTGCATCCTCGCCGGGGCGCCGGGCGAGGACCGGCTGATGTGCCAGATCGCGCGCCGCGTCGCGGCGGCGGCCGAACGGCACGCCTGAGCCGGTCAGGCGCCGTCCGGCGGGATGGCGCCCTTGCGCTCGACGATCATGCGGTACTGCTCCGGCTGGCGGTGGCGCGCGAAGTTGAAGGTCGTCGCCTTGTAGCTCCGGGTCAGGTCTAGATCGCAGCGTGCGACGACTAACTCGTCGTCCTGGGTCAGGGCCTGCCCGATCACCTCGCCGGTGGGCGCGATGATCGAGGAATTGCCGATCATCTCGCAGCCCTCTTCCACGCCGCACTTGGCGACGCCGACGACCCACGTGCCGTTGGCGTAGGCGCCGCCCTGCATCGAGAGCTGGTTGTGGAACTCCGACAGCCTGTCATGATCCGGCGCCGGAGGATTGTGCCGCGGCGTGTTGTAGCCGAGCAGCACCATTTCGACGTCCTGCAGGCCCATGACGCGGTAGGTCTCGGGCCAGCGCCGGTCGTTACAGATGCACATGCCCATGTTGCCGCCCATGGTGCGCCAGACGCCCCAGCCGAGATCGCCGACCTCGAAGTAGCGTTTCTCGAGGTGCTGGAACGCGCGCCACGGCTCGTGCTCGGCGTGGCCCGGCAGATGAATCTTGCGGTACTTGCCCGCGATCTTGCCCGAGCGATCGACCAGGACCGACGTGTTGAACCGGCGGACGACGGGGCCAGACCTGTCGAGTTCGGCGAAGCCGAGGTAGAAGCCGATGCCGGCTTGCTGGGCGGCGTTGAACAGCGGCGCCGTTTCGTTGGACGGCAGTTCGCGCTCGAAAAAACTGTCGATCTCGTCCTGGTCGGTCATCCACCAGCGCGGGAAGAACGTCGTCAACGCGAGTTCGGGGAAGACCACGAGGTTGCAGCGATGCTCGGCGGCCTGTTTCAGCAGGTCGAGCATGCGGGCGACGACCCGCGTGCGGCTGTCGGAACGCTGAATGGGGCCGAGCTGGGCGGCGCCGACGGTGACGATGCGGCTCATGCGTACTCCTCAGCCTGCATAACCAAAGGTGACGGGAGACGACGCCGCCGTCTCGACCCAGATGCTCTTCGTCGTCGTGTAGCTGCGCAGCGCCTCGAGGCCCGACGAGCGGCCGTATCCGGACTGGCCGAAGCCGCCGAAGGGGCTCAGCACCGAGATGGTCTTGTAGCCGTTGATCCAGAATGTACCGGCGCGCACCGCCTTGGCGACACGATGGCCGCGTCCGCCGTCGCGCGTCCACACGGCGCCCGCGAGGCCGTAGGCGGAGGCGTTGGCGAGCGCGACGGCCTCCCCCTCGGTGTCGAAGGGCATGACGGCGAGGACCGGCCCGAACACCTCCTCGCGTGCGATGTCCATGGTGGGTGCGACGCGGTCGAGAATGGTCGGGGCGAAGTAGAAGCCGCCGCTCGCGGCCAGCGCGGCGGGTGGGCCACCGCCGGCGACGATCTGGGCGCCGGCCGCGCCACCGGCCGCCACCATGCCTTTGATCTTCTCCCACTGGCGCCGATTGTTGATCGGTCCGATCTGGGTCGCATCGTCGAGCGGCGCGCCGACGGGGATGCGGC
The DNA here is from genome assembly GCA_049318625.1 of Hyphomicrobiaceae bacterium. Lineage (GTDB taxonomy): Bacteria > Pseudomonadota > Alphaproteobacteria > Rhizobiales > Hyphomicrobiaceae > JBMOGA01. The sequence goes on along the minus strand of JBMOGA010000003.1, from coordinate 112,618 downwards.
CGGCCGCCTCGGCGAGCCGGGCGACGAGGGCGGCGTGGACGGGTCGCTCGACGAGGAGGCGAGAGCCGGCGACGCACGATTGTCCGGCGCCGGAGAAAATGGCGGCCTGAGCGCCGAGGATCGCCCGGTCGAGATCGGCATCGGCGAATACAATGTTGGCGGACTTGCCGCCGAGTTCGAGAATCGCCGGCGTGACGTTGCGGGCGGCCGCTTCGGCGATGCGCGCGCCGGTGTCGCGCGACCCGACGAAGACGACGAGCCGCGTCGACGGATGCGCGACGGCGCGGGCGCCGGCCGTGGAGCCGAGCCCAGCCAGCACATTGACGAGCCCGTCCGGCGCTCCGGCGCGCTGCGCCAGCACGGCCAGCAGCAGCGACGTCACCGGCGTCAACTCCGATGGCTTGAGCACGACGGCGTTGCCGGCGGCGATCGCCGGGGCGATCTGCCAGCCTGCGGTGAAGATGGGGGCGTTCCAGGGTGTGATCTGGACGACGGCGCCGAACGGCTCGCGCGTGGTCAGGTTCACGTGGGTGGTCGGGACGGGGATGACCTCGCCGTGGAGCTTGTCGCACCAGCCGGCGTAGTACTCGAACATCTCGGCGACGCGTCCGACCTCGGCGCGGGCGTCGCGAATCGGTTTGCCGACGGTGATGGCTTCGATCTCGGCGAGGCGGGCCGCCTCGCGGCGCACCTCCTGGCCGATGGCCCAGACGATGCGGCCGCGCGCCGATGCGGTCAGCGCCTGCCAAGCGGCGAAACCGCGATCGGTGGCCGCCAGTGCCGCATCGGCCGCGTCGGTGCCGCCGTCGGCGTAGGACAGCAGCGGCCGCCCGGTCGCTGGGTCCGCGATCGCGACCGTTTCGCCGCGTCCGGCAAGCCAGGCGCCGCCGACGAAGCTGGCGATCCGCGCGGCAGGCATCAGGTCCGCGGTCAGCTCTGCGATCCGGCCGGCGGGGTCACGGGTTTCCATCGGATGCCTCCGGGGCGGGCGTCAGCGTCGCGATCCGGTTGAAATCCTGGCCGTCGGCAAGGGTCGCGGCGCTGTGCTTCCAGGTGCGGCCGACCAGTTCGCTCACGGGCAGCGTGCACCCACTCTCGGCGGCCAGTTCGAGGGCGAGGCGCACATCTTTCCGCATCAGGCCCATCGTGAAGCCGGAGTCGAAGGTGCCGGTCTCGATCCAGCGCGGGAAGTTGATCTCGGACACGGCGGACCGGCCGGTCGAGACATTCACGACCTGCAGCGCGGCAGCGGTCGGCACGCCGGCGGCCTCGGCGAGGCGCATGGCCTCGGACACGGTCAGCAGGTGCGCGGCGACCAGCAGGTTGTTGACGAGCTTGGCGACATTGCCGGCGCCGGAGGGGCCGACGTGAAAAATGCGGGTGGCCATGGCCGCCAGCGCCGGCCTTGCCGTTTCCAATGCCTCGGCGGTACCGCCGATCATCATGGTGAGGGCACCTGAGGCCGCGCCCGCCACCCCACCCGAAACCGGGGCATCGAGGAAGCCGATGCCACGTTCGCCCGCGACGGTGGCAAGGCGGCGCGAGACGCTGGCTTCCGACGTCGAGGTATCGACGATCACGGCGCCGCGAGGCAGGCTTGCGAGCAGGCCGTCCGGCCGCTCGACCACATCGGCGACATGGGCCGCCATCGGCAGCGACAGCACCACCACCGCGCAGTTGGCGGCCACATCCGACAGAGGCGCGACCCGAATGCCGGCCGCTTCGGCCAGCGCCCGCCGCTCGGCGCTGAGGTCGCAGCCGAGCACGGCGAACCCCTTGCCGGCGAGACTGGTGGCCATGCCGAGGCCCATCTGGCCGAGACCGACCACTCCAACGGTTGTGCTGCTCATGTCACGCCGCCTTCGGGTGCCACCACTTGCCACCGACCACAACGCCCTCGGAGAAGATCTTCTGAGAGCCGCGCACGGTCTCGCCGACCACGTCGACGTAATCGAACGCGCCGTCGCGGACGGAGAGCACCGTCGCATCGCCGACCGAGCCGCGCTTGAACGTGCCGAGTTCGGGGCGGCGCAGCGCCATGGCGGCGTTGACGGTGGACTGGCGGATGATCTCGACCAGCGGCACGCCGAGGACCAGGAATTTCGACATCGTCGTCACCTGGTCGAAGGCCGGACCGTTGATGCACAGCGCGTGGACATCCGACGAGATCGTATCGGGATAGAAGCCGTTGGCGATCATCGCCCGCGTCGTCTTGAAGGAGAACGACCCCATGCCGTGGCCGATGTCGAACAGCACACCGCGCTTGCGGGCGGCGATCACCGACGGGCGCACCGTGCCCTGGGCCGTCGCCGGCGAGTTCGGGAACGGGCGGAAGGCGTGGGTGAGGATATCGCCCGGGCGCAGTCGCTCGAGAACCTCGTCATAGGACGGCGGCGGATGATCGATGTGGCACATCAGCGGCATGCCGGCTTCGTCGGCCACCTGCAGCGCCATGCCGAGCGCCGCGGCGCCCTGAGTGCCCGAAGCGTGTTTGCCGACGCGCACTTTGATGCCGACGATGACGTCGCGGTTGGCGTCGGCCACCTCGACCGCCTCGATCGGGTTCATGAGGCGGATATCCTCGCTCTCCCCGACCATCACGCGCTTCGAGAAGCCCCAGATGCCGGCATGGGAGACGTGAAGATAGGCCAGGATGCGGACTTGGCTCGGCTCGATGACGTGCTTGCGGAAGCCCAGGAAGTTGCCGGGGCCGGCGGAACCGGTGTCGACGGAGGTCGTCACGCCGCTGGTTCGGCAGAACTCCTCGGCATCGATGCCGAGCGAGGTGCCGCCCCAATAAACATGGGTATGCAGATCGATCAGTCCCGGGGAGACGATGAAGCCCGCGACGTCGCGGACGGTGGCGCCCGTGACATTGAGATCGCGGCCGACGGCGGCCACCTTGCCGCCCGAGAAGGCGACGTCGGAGATCGCATCGATGTTCTGCGACGGATCGATGATCCGGCCGCCCTTCAGAACGAGATCATAGGCCAAGACAGGTCTCCCGGTTCGCTAACGTTGAAGAGGCACGCCGGCGGCAACATCGGCCGCCGACCGGCCGACGACACGGCGATAGATGACAGGGTCGGTGGCGCCTTCGGTGCCGATGAGCAGCACGCGGGATGCGCCGTCGAGGCCGAGCAAGTCCATGAGGTCCGGCCGGGCGGCCAGCGCCGTCAGCGCCCCGATGGCGCCGCCGCTGCATTCGCCGCCGACGATGACCGGATCGCCCGGCAGCGGATCGGCGAGGCGGCGCATGCCGTCCAGCGCGAGGCTGTCGTCGATGGCGATCGCGGCGTCGGCGCCGGTCGCGAGGATATCCCAGGCGAGTTCAGAAACCTCGCCGCAGGACAACCCTGCCATGACGGTCTCGAGGTCGCCGGTGAGGGTCACGGGGTGGCCAGCGGCAATGCTGGCCTGGACGCAGGCGGCGCGGGTCGGCTCGAGCACGACGAAGCGTGGCCGGCGGGCGCCCCAGGCCTGCCAGAAGCGGGCGCAGATGGCGCTCGCGATTCCGCCGACGCCGGCCTGGACGAGCACGTGGGTCGGCGGATCGCCGATGGTGCGCACGATTTCCTCGGCTATCACGCCGTAGCCGTAGGTGATGTCGGCCGGAACCTCGCGATAGTCGCCGAGCGCGGTATCCTGGACGACATGCCAGCCGTGTTTGCCGGCCTCGGCGAAGGTATGGCGGACGCTGTCGTCGTAGCCGCCGGGTACGCGGATCACCTCCGCCCCGTAGGCGGCGATGGCGGCGCGGCGCTCTTCGCTCACGGTCTGATGAATGAAGATGACGGCGCGGCAGCCGAACAGGCGGGCTCCCCAAGCCACGGATCGGCCGTGGTTGCCGTCGGTTGCCGACGCCACGGTCCAGTTGCGAATGTGTTCGGCGTAGCGGCCGGCGGCGAGGTCGGCCGACGTGGCCGCTTCGGCAATGCCGCGGCGGCGCAACTCGCGGGCGAGCGCACGGGCCACCGCGTAGGCGCCACCGATGGCCTTGAAGCTGCCGAGGCCGAAGCGGCCGCTCTCGTCCTTGTAAAGGAGCGCGCCGAGGCCCAAGCGGCGGGCGAGGGCCGGCAGTCGATGGATGGGCGTCGGTGCGTACCCCGGCCACGCGGAGATCTCGGCATAGGCCTGCGCGAAGCCGTCCGGAGAGAGGGCCGCTGCCAAGGCCGGTCCATAGGGTGCCGACGGATCTGCGGCGGCCGGGTTCTGCACCACGGTGATGGTGACGCTCAACTCTGTTGCTCCCGCCGCCCCGGTCCATTGATCGATCCAATGAAGACTAGCGCGCCGCGGCGGGCAGGAACAGCGGGCAGCGGCCGATCGTGACCGGTGCGACATGGCCGCTGTGCACAAGGGGCGCGGGTGGCGCCGGCGCGTCCGTAATGCAGGCCTGGGTGAAAGGTACGTGTATTGCCAAATGGCGAAATTGTGTTCTACTTGACGGACGAACCGTGAGAGTTCGGCAAAAAGTCTTGGAGGACCAAGGACATGGTAGAATCTACCCATAGGACCACGCGTCGCCGCTTTCTGAGCGGCGCGGCACTCGCCACGGCCGCGACCGTCGCGGCCCCGGCTGTCGTCAAGGCGCAGGGACCGATCAGCATGCGGTGGCAGAGCACCTGGCCATCGAAGGACATCTTCCACGAGTACGCCGTCGATTTCGCCAAGAAGGTCAACGATATGACCGGTGGCGATCTGAAGATCGAGGTGCTGCCGGCGGGCGCCGTCGTGCCGGCTTTCGGGCTGCTCGACGCAATCTCCAAGGGCACGCTCGACGGCGGCCACGGGGTGCTCGTCTATCACTACGGCAAGCAGACGGCGCTGGCGCTCTGGGGCTCGGGCCCCGGCTACGCGATGGACGCCAACATGCTGCTGGCCTGGCACAAGTACGGCGGCGGCAAGGAACTGCTGGTCAAGCTTTACGCCTCGATCGGTGCGAACGTGGTGTCGTTCCCTTATGGACCGATGCCGACGCAGCCGCTCGGATGGTTCAAGAAGCCGATCACCAAGGCGGAAGATCTGGCGGGCCTCAAGTATCGCACCGTCGGCATCTCGATCGACGTGTTCACCGGGATGGGGGCTGCGGTCAACGCACTGCCCGGCGGCGAGATCGTATCGGCCATGGATCGCGGCCTGCTCGATGCGGCCGAGTTTAACAACGCTTCGTCGGACCGGTTGCTCGGCTTCGCCGATGTGTCCAAGGTCTGCATGCTGCAGAGCTACCATCAGAACGCCGAGCAGTTTGAGATCTCCTTCAACAAGGCGAAGTTCGATGCGCTGCCCGACAAGATGAAATCGATCATCGAGAATGCGGTCGAAGCGGCCTCGTCCGACATGTCGTGGAAGGCGATCGATCGCTATTCGAAGGACTACATCGAGCTCCAGACCAAGGACAAGGTGCGGTTCTTCAAGACCCCCGATTCCATCCTCAAGAAGCAGCTCGAGATCTACGATCAGGTCGTCGCGAAGAAATCGGCGGAGAACGCGCTCTTCAAGGAGATCCTGGAGTCCCAGCTCGCCTTCGCCCGCCGCGCGACGCAGTGGGAACAGGACACGGTCGTCAGTCGCCGGATGGCCTACGACCACTACTTCGGTCCGAACGGGGTGGCGAAGCGCACCTAGTTCCATCGACGTGACCATCAGAAGCCATCCGGCCCCCGACGGCCGGATGGCTTTCCGTCTGTGTGCGTGAACGTTCCCTCATCGGTGGTGCCGCATGAACATCGACAGATTTCTGCACGGGATCGACGAGATCAGCACGTGGGTCGGGAAGGCCGCGGCCTGGTTGATCTTCGGGCTGATGCTGCTGGTCTGCGCGGAGGTCGTGAAGCGTTACTGGCTGAACATGCCGACGGCGTGGATCTTCGATGCCAGCAACATGCTGTACGGCACGACGTTCATGCTGTGCGGCGCCTACACGCTGGCGCAGAACGGTCATGTGCGGGGCGACTTCCTGTACAGCTCGATGCGGCCGCGCATCCAGGCCTTCCTCGATCTCATCCTGTATTTCGTGTTCTTCTTCCCGGGCATCGCCGCGCTGATCTACGCCGGTACGTCCTATGCCGGCGACAGCTGGCGGATCGGCGAGCATTCCAGCGTCACCGCCGACGGCCCGCCGATCTACCCCTTCAAGACGATCATTCCGATCGCCGGCGCTCTGGTGATGTTGCAGGGGGTCGCAGAGGTCGTTCGCTGTATCATCTGCCTCAAGACGGGTGTGTGGCCGACGCGTCTCAAGGACGTGGCGGAAATCGACGTCATCGAGCAGCAACTGGCCCACAGCGAGTACATCGACGAAGAGAGCCGCAAGCGCGTGATCGAGCATGCGCATGACATCGACGAGGCGGCCCGGCAACGCGGCATGGGTGGAGACAAGTCCCAATGAGCGATCCCGCACTCGGGCTCCTGATGCTGGGGCTCATCGTCGTCGCCATCATGCTCGGCTTCCCGACCGCCTTCACGCTGATGGGGCTCGGCATCATTTTCGGTTTCATGGCCTATTTCAAGTCGGGCCAACTGTGGACGGATAATCTCGTCTTTGACTTGATGGTCCAGCGCACCTACGGCGCCATGACCAACGACGTGTTGATCTCGGTTCCGCTGTTCGTCCTCATGGGCTACGTGATGGAACGTGGTGCCCTGGTCGACAAGATGTTCTACTCGATCCAGCTCGCGTTCCGGAATGTGCCGGCATCGCTGGCGGTGGCGACGCTGATCGTCTGCACATTCTGGGGCATCGCGAGCGGGCTGGTCGGGGCGGTCGTCGTGCTGATGGGTGTCATCGCGCTCAACCCGATGCTGCGTGCCGGCTACGACGTGCGGCTCGCCTCCGGCGTCATCACGGCCGGAGGCACGCTCGGCATCCTGATCCCGCCGTCGGTGATGATCATCGTCTATGCGGCGGTCGCCGGTCAGTCGGTGGTGAAGCTTTACGCCGCGGCGATGTTCCCCGGGTTCTTCCTGTCGTTCCTGTACCTCGTCTACATCGTCGGCTGGGCGCTCATCAATCCGAAGGTCGCACCGCCGTTGCCGCCCGAGCAGATGAAGGTGCCGATCCCGGCTTGGTTGTCGTCGTTCGCGTCGAGCTATTCGCCGAATCTGGTGGTCGGGTTGCTTTCGGCTCTGGGGTCGCCGGCGCGGGCTCAAGCCATCGCCTATCGCGATGGGCAACCGATGGGATATGGCGCCATTGTCAAGAACATCGGTTTCGCGATGGTGCCGTTCGCTCTGGTGTTCGGCACGCTCGGGCTGGTGTGGTGGTACGTCGCGATCTATCTTCCGGCCTTTTCGCTGGGCGATGCGCCGAGCGGGCTCGAGCAACTGGGATCGGTGGCGCCGCCCCCCGTCGACGAGGCCGCGAAGGGGCCGTCGACCAGCTTCTACATCTACTACGGCGTTACCTTCGTCGCATCGACGCTGTGGATGGTCCGGTACTACAGCCGGCTGACGGCCGAGCGGTTCGAGGTGCTGAAGCTGCTCACCACCTCGATCCTGCCGCTCGGCCTGCTGACCGTGCTGGTGCTGGTCGTTATTCTGCTCGGCATCACCACAGCCACGGAGTCGGCGGCGGTCGGCGCGTTCGGCGCGTTCGCGCTGGCGCTGTTCTCGCGCACGCTGGATTGGCAGCGGACGAAGGAAGCGGTCTATCTCACAGCGAAGACGACGGCGATGGTGTGCTGGCTGTTCGTCGGCTCGGCGATCTTCTCGGGCGTCTTCGCGATTCTCGGCGGGCAGGCGCTGATCGAGCAGTGGGTGCTGTCGCTCAACATGACGCCCGTGCAGTTCATGATCCTGTCGCAGGCGATCATCTTCGTGCTCGGCTGGCCGCTGGAGTGGACGGAGATCATCGTGATCTTCGTGCCGATCTTCCTGCCGTTGCTCAAGCACTTCGGGATCGATCCGATCCTGTGGGGCACGCTGGTGTTCGTCAATCTGCAGGCGGCGTTCCTTTCGCCGCCGGTGGCGATGTCCGCGTTCTACCTCAAGGGTGTTGCGCCATCCCACGTCACCATCAATCAGATCTTCGCCGGCATGATGCCGTACATGTTGATCGTGGTCCTGTGCATGGTCATCATGTACGTGTGGCCCGGGCTTACGCTCTGGCTGCCCCAAGTTCTGTATGGCGGCTGAGGGCTCATGGCAGCGGAAGACTTGACGGCTCTCGGCGTGGCCGAGGCGGCGGAATCGATCCGCACGGGCGCGCTGACCTGCGAAGCGCTGGTGAATGCCTGTCTCGCGCGGATCGCGGCGCGGGACGGCGAAGTCAGGGCCTGGGCGCACATCGACCCGGAGCTGGCCCTGAGGGCCGCCCGCGTGGCCGATGCCGCCCGGCAGACCGGCATTGGTGGCGGACCGCTGCACGGCGTACCGATCGGCATCAAGGATGCGGTCGACACCAGCGACTATCCGACCGAGTGCGGCTGCCGGGCGCTCAGCGGGCGCCAGCCGGCGGAGGATGCCGCGGTCGTGCAGGCCTTGCGGTCGGCTGGCGCGATCATTCTCGGCAAGACGATCACGACGGAACTCGCCACGCTGACGCCGAGCATCACGCGCAATCCGCGCAATCTCGCCCACACGCCGGGCGGGTCGTCGTCCGGGTCGGCGGCGGCGGTCGCCGACGGCATGGTGCCGGCGGCGATCGGGGCGCAGACGCTCGGCTCGGTCATCCGGCCGGCCGCCTTCTGCGGCGTGTTCGGCTACAAGCCGACCTTCGGTCTGATGCCGCGCCATGGCGTGATGGCGCAATCGCCGTCCCTCGATACGCTCGGCATCATGGCCCGGTCGATCACCGATCTCGCGCTTCTCGGCGATGCGGTGCAGGTTTACGACGCGCGCGACCCGGCGAGCCTGGCCCACAGCCGCCCGCGACTGTCGTCGATTGCCGGCATGGCGTGGCCGATTCCGCCGACGTTCGCGTTCGTGAAGTCGCCCGCCTGGAGTGGTGCCGATCCGCGCATGCAGGAGGCTTTCGGTGAGTTGCTCGCGGCGCTCGCCCCGCGCGTCGTCGAAATCGATCTCGATGCGATCATCGCCGAAGGCCTGGCTGCGGCGCATGTGATCCACCGGGTCGAGATGGCGGTCTCGGTCGGGCCATTGTGCGATGGCCATCGTGGTCTCGTGGACGACGCCATCGCCGCCACCATCGCTGAGGGGCGTCGGCTGATGGGCGTCGACTATGTATCGGCGCTGGCAATGCGGGAGCGCCACGCCCGCATTCTCGCGGACGTGTTCGCCAACCATGGCACCATTCTGACGCCTTCGGCGCCGGGGCCGGCCCCGCATGGTCTCAGCCGGACCGGCGACCCTGTCTTCAATACGTTCTGGACCTACCTCGGGACGCCGGCTCTGACGCTGCCTCTGCTCGAGGTGGACGGGCTTCCGGTCGGTGTGCAACTCGTCGGCGCACGGATGGATGACGGGCGGCTGCTGCGCACGGGGCGGCTGTTGATCGAGCAACTCAGCCAGCCGGACGACGGCGCTTGAGGCCCCGCTGCACGCGTCGGCCGTTGGTGCGGCTCAGAAGCGGGTGGTCGCGGAGATCGTGCCGCGGGTGATGCCGTCATGATCGGCGTCGTCGGAATAGTGTCGGGCCAGCTCGGCCGAGAGCATGCTGGCCGGCCAGCCCTCCGGGCCGTCGACGCCGATGCGCAGGCCCGTGCCGAACGAGCGGGCCCCGGTCGTCCCGCGTTCCAGAGCGGTCGGCTTCTCGATCCAGCCGCGGCCGGTGGCGCCGAAGATGTAGGGGGTGAACACGGTCGACCAGTCGCCCTCGCGCCAGAGCACGGGGCGGCCGAGTTCCGCCCGGACCGCGATGCCGCGATCGACGCTGAAGGTGCCGCTGTCGAAGCCGGACAGCACGTCGCTGGTGTCGAGGGCGAGTTGCTCGGGCTTGATGAGGGGGGCACCGAACGAAGCCTGCTCCTGGTCGGCCATCATGTTCCCGGTGCATCCGGCCCGCGGTATTCAGGGCCTCTTCCTGGCTTCGGTCATCGCAGGGGCTGGCGCCGATCGCGCGGCCGATAGCCGATCGCCGAAAGGGTGCCTAGAGTAGGCTGGCGGGATCCAGGATGCGGGGGAAGGGTCGCTCATGAGCGGTGACGGCGCCAGTGTAAGCCACAACATCTTGCTGAACGGCCGGCCGACCGAGATCACTGTGCCGGCGGGCACCTCGTTCTTGGAGGCCTTGCGCCACGACGGCCATTCGCTCGGCACCCGAGTGGGGTGCGCAGAGGGCCATTGCGGCGCCTGCACGGTACTGGTGGACGGACACGCCGTGCAGGCCTGCACGACACCGGTTGCGGCCGTCGCCGGTGCCGCGGTTACGACCGTCGAGGGCCATGGCGGGCACACTGTGCTGGCGCAGGTGCGCGCGGCCTTCCTGGCCGAGCAGGCGGCGCAGTGCGCCTATTGCATCAATGGCATTTTGATGACGGTCGCGGGGATGTTGGCTCGGACGCCTGCGGCGACACGCGGCGAGATCGTGGCCGCTCTCGACGAGCGCCACCGGTGCCGGTGTGGCGCTCACGCGCGCATTCTGCGCGCCATCGATCGTGCGATCCGTCCGGCTGGAGGTCAGCCATGACGGCTCTTCCCGCAAATCTGGCCGCCAACGTGGTGCTGGCGCGGTGGATAGAGATCGGGCCGGTCGATACGATCACGCTGCGGACCGGCAAGGTCGAGATTGGGCAGGGCATCCTGACCGCGTTGGCGGCCATCGCGGCGACGGAGCTCTGCGTCGCGACGAATCAAATCCGGTTCGCTTCCACCGATACGATGACGGCTCCCGACGAGGGCTACACTTCTGGCAGCCTGTCGGTCGAACAGGGTGGTGGCGCGCTGCGGATGGCGAGCGCAATGGTGCGGGAGCTGTTCCGCCAACGCGCCGGCGCGTTGCTTGGCTGCGCGCCCGGCGAGCTCGGTGTGGCGAACGGGATCTTCGCGCAGCCGGGCGGCGACAACGAGGGCGTGAGCTACTGGCAGATGCGCGATGCGGTGGCGCTCGACCGGCTGGCGACGGATCTTCCGCTGCCTGTACTGATCGGTGGGACGGCCGACGGCCCGGATTATCGGCGGCTCGATCTGCCGCAGAAGCTCAGCGGTGCCGGGTTTATCCAAGATCTGCGGCCGCCGCGTCTCGCTTACGGGCGCGTGCTGCGCCCGGCGCATCCCTGCGATCGGCTGACGGCGGTCGATCGAACGGACGCGCTTGCCGGCCCTGGGATCCTGGCTGTCGTCGTCGACGGCGGGTTCTGCGGTGTCGTGGCCGAGCGCGACGAGCAGGCGCTGGCGGCGATCGCGGTGCTGCGGGCGGGGGCAAGCTGGCGGCGGACGGGTGAGCTGCCTGCGATGGGGAGGGCGAACGCCTGGATGGACGGGATGCCGAAACGGTCGGCAGTGTTAATGCAGGACCAGGGTGCGGCGGCGCCGTCGGCCCGCCGCCATGCCGCCACCTACACGCGGCCGTACATCGCGCATGCCTCGATCGGGCCGAGCTGCGCCGTCGCACACTGGACCGGCGGCCGGCTCGCCGTGCAGACGCATTCGCAGAGCGTGCATCCGCTGCGCCGTCAGTTGGCCGTCGCGCTTGGCGTTCCGGTCGGCGCGGTGGACGTTACCCATGTGCACGGCGCGGGATGCTACGGGCACAACGGCGCAGACGACGTGGCTCTCGACGCGGCCTTGTTGGCGCGCGCCGTCGATCGCCCCGTCATGTGTCAGTGGACCCGCGCCGACGAATTTGGCTGGTCGCCGTTCGGTGCGCCGATGCGGATCGCGTTGCAGGCCTCGCTCAGCGGCGAGGGCACGATCACGTCTTGGCAGGCGGAGGTGACGAGCCCGCCTCACGTCGGGCGGCCGGGCGCGGGCGACGGCGTCAATCTGCTGGCGGCGTGGGATTTGGCACAGCCTCTCGCACCGCCCCCACTCGACGATCTGGCGCTGCCGCAGGGCGGCGGCACTCGGAACATCGTGCCAATCTACAGCGTCGGTCAGCGCCGCCTCGTGCATCATCTGCTGCCGCAGCAACCTTTGCGCACCTCGGCGCTGCGCTCGCTCGGGGCGCACGGCAACGTGTTCGCGATCGAGAGCTTCATGGACGAGTTGGCGGCGTTGGCCGGTGCCGATCCGGTAGCGTTTCGCCTACGCCATTGCGACGATCCGCGCGCCCGCCGCGTCATCACCGCGGCGGCTGAGGCCGTACGCTGGGACGCGGCGGCGGCGGGCGGCGAAGGGCACGGGCGCGGCATCGGCTTCGGCCGCTACAAGGGGTCGGGCGCCTATTACGCCGTCGTTGCCGAGGTCGAGGTCGGCACGCGCGTGCGGCTGGTACGCTGCACGGGGGCGGTCGACGCTGGCCCGGTCGTGCATCGGAACGGACTTCTCAACCAGATCGAGGGCGGCGTCGTCCAGGCGGCGAGCTGGGCGCTCTTGGAGCAGGCGGGCTGGAACGTGGATGGCTTCGCTGTGCGGGCGTGGCCCGACTATCCGATCCTGCCCTTCTCGCAGACGCCGGCGATCGAGACCATTGTCATCGACGATGCCGATGCAGTGTCGGTCGGCGTCGGCGAATGCGTGGCGGGGCCGCTCGCGGCGGCGATCGCCAACGCGGTCTCGCATGCGCTGGGGCTACGCGTGCGCGATCTGCCGCTGACGCCCGAGTGTCTCGCCGCAGCCATCCACGCCGCCTGAGAGCTCGGTATAGTCACTCGGCGGTCCAGCCGCCGTCGACCAGCAGCGAAGCCCCGGTGACCAGCGCCGAGGCGTCGGAGGCCAGGAACAGCACAGGGCCCATCATGTCCTCGAGGGTGCCGAGGCGGCCGAGTTTGATCTTGGCGAGGACCGACTCGCGGAACGCCGTGTCCTCGAAGAACGGCTTGGTCAGTTCCGTGACGATGAATGTCGGGGCGATGGAATTGACACGGATACGCTGCGGGCCGAGTTCGACGGCCATGGCACGCGTCAACCCTTCGATCGCGTGCTTGGAGGCGCAATAGACCGTGCGCCGCGCGCTGCCGACGTGGCCCATCTGGGACGAAATGTTGATGATCGAGCCGGCGAGACCTGACGCCTGCATGCCGCGGGCGACGGCGCGGGCCATGAAATAGGCGGCACGCACGTTCAGGTCCATGATGTGATCGAAGTCCGCGATCTCGACCTCGGACATGGGCTTGGGCCGGTTGGTGCCGGCGTTGTTGACGAGGACGTGGAACGGGCCTGCGGCATCGAGCGCCGCGTCCAGGCCCGCGACGTCGAGCACGTCGAGGGGTAGGGCCTCGGCGGACCAGCCCTCGGCCGTGAGCGCGGCCGCGAGGGCGTCGATCTCGCTCAGAGTCCGTGCGGCGAGGACCACATGGGCACCGGCGGCGGCGAGCGCGGTTGCCGCCGCCAGCCCGATGCCGCGGCCGGCACCGGTGACCAGCGCCCGGCGGCCGTCGAGCCGGAACGACGGCGTCTGCGGCAGCGCGATCATTCGGCGGCCTCGCCGTAGCGAATGTTGCGCCCGCCATAGCGGCGGACGCGGATATTGGCCTGCTCGGCGTGGCCGACGAAACCTTCGAGCATGCACAGGCGCGAGCAGTAGGCGCCGATCATCGCCGAGGCCTCGTCGGTGAGCACCTTCTGGTAGGTGCACGTCTTCATGAACTTGCCGACCCACAAGCCACCGGTGTAGCGGGCCGCCTTGCGGGTCGGTAGTGTATGGTTGGTGCCGATCACCTTGTCGCCGTACGAGACGTTGGTCCGGGGTCCGAGGAACAGCGCGCCGTAATTGGTCATGGTGCGCAGGAAATAGTCGTTGTCCCTGGTCATGACCTGCACGTGCTCGGAGGCGATACGGTCGGCCTCGATGCGCATCTCCTCGAGGTCCGCGCAGACGATGACCTCGCCGTAATCGGTCCAGGCCTGGCGGGCGACCTTGCCGGTCGGCAGGATCGTCAACAATCTCTCGACCTCGGTGATCGTCTCGCGGGCCAGCTTTTCCGAGTTGGTTATGAGAACGGCCGGTGACGTGGGGCCGTGCTCGGCTTGGCCCAGCAGATCGGTGGCGCACATCTCGGCGTCGACCGTGTCGTCGGCGATCACCAGCGTTTCGGTCGGGCCAGCGAACAGGTCGATGCCGACCTGTCCGTAGAGTTGGCGCTTGGCCTCGGCGACGTAGGCATTGCCGGGGCCGACCAGCATGTCGACCGGGCGGATGCTTTCGGTGCCGAGCGCCATGGCGGCGACGGCCTGGACGCCGCCGAGAACCAGGATCTCGTCCGCCCCGCCCATGTGCATGGCGGCCACGATGGCCGGGTGCGGCGCGCCGCGGTGGGGCGGCGCCGACGCGATGATGCGCCCGACGCCCGCCACCTTGGCGGTGACGACGCTCATGTGAGCCGAGGCGATCATCGGATAGCGGCCGCCCGGCACGTAACAGCCGACAGCGTCGACGGGGATGTTCTTGTGGCCGAGGACGACGCCCGGCATCGTCTCGACCTCGAGGTCCTTCAGGCACTCTTTCTGCTTCTGCGCGAAGTTGCGGACCTGGGCCTGGGCGAACGCGATGTCGTCGATGTCGCGCGGGCGCAGCTGCGCCATCGCCGCTTCGATCTGGGGCCGGCTCAGGAAGAACTCCTTGGGTGCGTAATCGTCGAACTTTACAGACAACTCGCGCACGGCCGCATCGCCACGCCGTGCGACGTCGGCCAGGATCGCCTCGACGGTGGAGCGGACCTTGTCATCGGCTTCCTTGCGGGCGTCGGCATCCTTGCCACGTTTGAGCCAGCGGGCCATGGCGGTTCTCCTCTCGGCGACGGTTGGGCGTTGCGGCGGCATCCTAGCGAAGCGCTGGGCAGGGAACCATGGCGCTGTCGCCCGGCTGCCCTGCCGCCGTTGCGGCCCCCGAAGCGGCCGGGCGTGGCGGGCCGGATCGCCGGCGGCCGGCGGTCGTCACCCGCGCCTTTGGTCGGGTGGCATTGTCGGAGGCCAAAAACTAGGCAAGGATGGACACAGAGGAGGCGTGACGGCCGCTCGCTCCCCGAATCCGGCCGTTGATCCGCATCAGCGGCTCGGCATCCCCTTCGACCCCAGACGAGCGCCGGAGCGCGATGATGTCATGACGAAGCCCACCAATATCCTGATCGTCGACGACGAGCCGAACATCATCCTCTCGCTCCAGTTTCTGATGGCCAAGGCCGGCTATGCGGTGCGCACCGCCAAGGACGGCGAGCAGGCGCTTGCCGAGATCGCGCGCGAGCGGCCGGACCTCGTTCTGCTCGACGTGATGATGCCGAAGATCGACGGCTTCACGGTGTGCCAGCGCATCCGGTCGACGCCCGAATGGAGCGACGTGCGGGTCATCATGCTGACGGCGCGGGGGCGCGACGTCGAACGGGAGAAGGGCCTGGCCCTGGGCGCCGACGACTACATTACCAAGCCGTTTTCGACCAAGGATGCCATCGAACGGGTGGCGGCCGTGCTCGCCAAGGTGCCGCCGACGACCGGCGCGTGACGCCCGGGGGGCGCGACCGGCAGGGGAGAGGGGGCCGTATGAACCGCCACAGCAGAACCAGCGAACGCCTCGTCGCACTGTTCCTGCTCGGCACCGTGCTGCTCGTTCCGCCGGTGCTGCTCGTCGTCAACCGACCGGTGCGGGTGTTCGGGATCCCGACACTCTATCTGTACCTGTTCGTCATCTGGATCGTGCTGATCTTCCTCGGCCGCGTCCTGGCCAACCGGATCGCCGTCGAGCTGGATTCGGCGCAGGCGAGCGCTGGTGAGCCGGGCGCCGGGGTCCGATCGGAAAGTACGCCGGATGCTTAACGCCACCGTCATCATCGTCGTCGCCTACCTGTACCTCGGTCTGCTGTTCGCGATCGCGCGCTATGCCGACAACCGGGCCGACAAGGGGCGCAGCATCATCGCGACGCCGTACGTCTATGCGCTCTCGGTGGCGGTCTACTGCACATCTTGGACGTTCTTCGGATCGGTGGGCCGGGCCGCCTCGACCGGGGTCGGCTTCCTGCCGATCTACCTCGGTCCGACGTTGACCTTCCTGCTCGGCTGGATGGTGCTGCGCAAGATCATCCGGATCAGCAAGAACAACCGCATCACGTCGATCGCCGACTTCATCGCGTCGCGCTATGGCAAGAGCGTCGAACTCGGCGCGCTGGTCAGCGTGATCGCCGTGGTCGGTATCCTTCCGTACATCTCGCTCCAGCTCAAGGCGATCTCGACCAGCTACTCGATCCTGTCCGGCTACCCCGTGATCGCAATGCCGAAGGACATCGCCGGCACGTCGTTCCTGCAGGATACCGAGTTTTATGTGACCGTGCTGATGGCCGCGTTCGCCATCCTGTTTGGTACCCGCCATATCGACGCCAGCGAGAGGCACGAGGGCATGGTGGCGGCCATCGCTTTCGAGTCCGTGGTCAAACTCGCCGCGTTCCTGGCGGTCGGCCTGTTCGTCACGTTCGGGGTCTACGGCGGGTTCGCGGACATCTTCGCGCGGGCCGAGGCCTCGCCGGTGCTGGCCAAGTTGTTCACCATCGACGGCGTGGCGTCGCACGTGAACTGGGTCGCGCTCACCGTGCTCGCGATGATGACGGTGGTCGTGCTGCCGCGGCAGTTCCAGGTGCTGGTCGTCGAGAACGTGGACGAGCGGCACGTCAAACGGGCGATGTGGCTGTTTCCGCTCTACCTGCTGCTCATCAACATCTTCGTGCTGCCGATCGCGTTCGCGGGCCTGATGCTGTTTCCGGCCGGCAACGTCGATGCCGATACCTTCGTGATGACGATCCCGATGCTGGAGCGGCAACCGTTGCTCGCCCTGCTCGCGTTCATCGGCGGCCTGTCGGCCGCGACCGGGATGATCATCGTCGAGACGGTGGCGCTGGCCACCATGGTGTCGAACGATCTGGTGATGCCGCTGCTGCTCAGGGTCGGCCGGCTGCACATGTCCGAGCGGGCGGATATGACCCGCATCGTGCTGGCGATCCGGCGCGGCACCATCGTCCTGGTGCTGCTGCTCGGGTATGTCTACGCCAACACCATCGCCGGCTCCTATACACTGGTCACCATCGGCCTCGTTTCGTTCGTCGCCGCCCTGCAGTTTGCGCCGGCGATTCTGGCCGGCATCTACTGGAAGGGTGCGAGCAAGGCGGGTGCGCTGGCGGCGCTCACCGGCGGGTTCGCGGTGTGGTTCTATACGCTGCTGCTGCCGTCGTTCGCCCGGTCCGGGTGGATCGCGGCCGGGTTCGTCGACAACGGCCCCTTCGGCATCGAAATTCTTAAGCCCTATGCGCTGCTCGGACTGCAGGGCCTGGATCCGATCTCGCACGCGACAATCTGGACGATGCTGGTCAACGTCGGTCTGCTGATCGCGGTGTCGCTGGCGACGACGCAATCGATGATCGAGCGCAGTCAGGCCGTGCAATTCGTCGATGCCTTCAAGTCGTCGACCGGCAACCGGCAGGCATGGCGGGGTTCCACGACCGTCGGCGACCTTTGGCAGCTGCTGGAGCGGTTTCTGGGGCAGGTGCGGGCCGACGCGCTGCTGGTGCGTTACGAAGGCGAGGTCGGACGGCGGATCGACCGTGCGATGGCGGCCGATTCGGAGATGGTCTCGTTCGCCGAGCGCCAGCTCGCCGGCGCCATCGGTGCGGCATCCGCGCGCATCATGATTGCATCAATCCTCCACGAGGAGATGCGAGATATGGATGAGGTGACTCGGATTCTCGACGAGGCCTCTCAGCTCGTGGTCTACGCGCGACGCCTCGAGGACAAGTCGCAGGAGCTGGAGATGGCGACCCGGGAGCTGACGACCGCCAACGCGCGTCTCAAGGAGCTGGACAAGCTCAAGGACGACTTCATGGCTACCGTCAGTCACGAAATCCGCACGCCGCTGACGTCGATCCGCTCGTTCAGCGAGATCCTGCGCGACAACCCCGACCTGGAGACCGATCAGCGCCAGCAGTTCGTGTCGATCATCGCCCAGGAAAGCGAACGGCTGAGCCGGCTGATCAACGACATCCTCGATCTGGCTAAAATGGAGGCAGGGACTACGGAGTGGCAGATCGCTGAGCACCCGATCGCGCCCATTCTGCAACAGGGTCTTGCGGCGACCAGCGGATTGTTCGTCATGGCCCCCAGCATCCGACTGGAGGTGGACATCGCGCCCGGCCTCCCCTCGGCGCACGTCGACCCGGACCGGCTCATCCAGGTGGTGGTCAATCTGGTCTCCAACGCCGTCAAGTTCTGCGACAAGGCCGATGGCCTCGTGCGGCTCAGCGCAAGGCCGGAGAACGGCTACGTGCGGGTCGACATCCAGGACAACGGAATCGGCATCGCCACCGAGGATCAGGAGAAGATCTTCGAGCGATTTCAACAGGCTGGGAATATTCTCACCGACAAGCCCCAGGGCACGGGTCTCGGTCTGCCGATCACCCGGCAGATCCTCGAGAGGTTCGGCGGCGACATCTGGGTCGAGAGCACGCCGGGGCATGGCGCGACCTTCTCGTTTCGCGTGCCGACAGCCGCCGCGGCCTCGCAGCAACGAAAGGTTGCAGACTCGTAATCGCTTGGATCAATTAGACGTTCTTCCTACGATCAGTTGCTAGATGGACTCTGGTCATCCCGCCACCTAATCACGACCGTAGGGTGGGACAGTTCTGGTCGGGAACCTTGCAGGCACTCGATCTACTCGTCGCTTTCCGGGAACGCCGCACTCCACACGTTATCTCAGTCAAGACTCCGCCAGAGAGTGCTGGGTGACGTTCGGTGTGCCGCACGCAAGGAGTTAAGAGAATGGCTTCAACCGACATGGCTGCGAGCGTCGAAGCCCGCAACCGTCCCATGAGTGCCGAGGAGCGCAAGGTCATCCTCGCGTCGTCGCTCGGCACCGTCTTCGAGTGGTACGACTTCTACCTCTACGGCTCGCTGGCCGTGATCATCGGCGCGCAGTTCTTCAGCGCGTTCGACCCCGCCACGCGCAACGTGTTTGCGCTTCTCGCCTTCGCCGCCGGCTTCCTCGTGCGCCCCTTCGGCGCGCTGTTCTTCGGCCGCCTCGGCGATCTCATCGGCCGCAAGGCGACCTTCCTCATCACCATCCTGCTCATGGGCGCGACGACGTTCCTCGTCGGCTTGCTCCCGAGCTATGCGGACATCGGTTGGATCGCACCGGTCGTGCTCATCGTGCTGCGCATGTGCCAGGGCCTCGCGCTCGGCGGCGAGTACGGTGGCGCCGCGGTGTATGTGGCCGAGCACGCCCCGCAGGGCCGTCGCGGCTTCTATACGTCGTGGATTCAGACCACGGCGACGCTCGGTCTGCTGTTGTCGCTGATCGTCATTCTCTCTTGCCGCCTCTACCTTGGCGAGAAGGACTTCCAGTCTTGGGGCTGGCGCATTCCGTTCCTGCTCTCGATCTTCCTGCTCGCCATCTCCGTCTGGATCCGGCTCCAGATGAACGAGAGCCCGGCGTTCAAGAAGATGAAGGAGGAAGGCTCGCTTTCGAAGGCGCCGCTGTCCGAGGCCTTCGGCCAGTGGAAGAACCTCAAGGTCGTGATCTTCGCTCTGCTCGGTCTCGTCGCCGGTCAGGCCGTGGTCTGGTACACGGGTCAGTTCTATGCCCTGTTCTTCCTGCAGAGCATCATGAAGGTCGACCTGTTCACGGCCAACGTTCTGATCGCGTGGTCGCTGATCCTCGGCACCGGTGGGTTCATCGTGTTCGGCACGCTGTCGGACAAGATCGGCCGTAAGCCGGTAATCCTGGCGGGCTGCCTGATCGCTGCCCTGACCTACTTCCCGCTGTTCAAGATGCTGACCGTCACCGGCAACCCGAAGCTGGCCGAGGCCATCGAGAAGGTTCAGGTGAAGGTCACCGCTGATCCGGCGAAGTGCGGCTCGGTGTTCGATCCGGTCGGCATCCGTACCTTCACGGAGACCTGCGACGTGGCCCGCGTGGCTCTGGCCCGCAGCGCCATCACCTATGAACTGGTGCCCGGCCCTGCCGGCTCGGCGACGAAGGTGACGTTCAACGGCAAAGAGACGCCGGTCGATGTGGCGATCCCCAAGAACATCACCGGCTTCACGGCCGCCGCTGTTGCAGCGGGCTATCCGAAGGCGGGCGATCCGTCGATCGTCAAGACCGACAGCGTCGTTCCGATGACGCAGCAGGCCTGGACGATCATCGGTATCCTGACGCTGCTCGTCATCTACGTGACGATGGTGTACGGCCCGATCGCCGCGGCGCTGGTCGAGTTCTTCCCGACCCGGATCCGCTACACCGCCATGTCGCTGCCCTATCACATCGGTAACGGCTGGTTCGGTGGCTTCCTGCCGCCCACCTCGTTCGCGATGGTGGCCGCAACGGGTGATATCTACTATGGCCTCTGGTACCCGGTCGTGGTTGCCCTCGGCACCTTCGTGATCGGCCTGCTGTTCGTGCCCGAGACCTACAAGCGCGACATCTTCAAGGGGTAACGGGCGTCTTCGCTCACTCCTGAACGACGCGGGAAGGGTCGGGACACAGTTCCCGGCCCTTCTTCGCCTTGAAGGCCAAGTCGTGCATGATCTCCGTCACGCGACGTGAACGAGAGGTGTTTCGATGCTGATTGCGTTGTTTGCCGACGTCCACGCCAATCGCGAAGCCCTGGCCGCCTGTCTGGAGGATGCACGGCGGGAGGGGGCCGAGGAGTTCGTCTTCCTCGGTGATCTCGTGGGCTATGGACCCGATCCCGTGTGGGTCGTGGAGACCGTCGCCGGACTCGTCGACAAGGGGGCGCTGGCGATTCAGGGCAACCACGATGCCGCGGTCGGCGGCGCGACGAGCGACATGAGCGCGCTGGCCCGCGCGGCGATCGAATGGACGCGGCGGCAGCTCGGCCCCGAGCACAAGAAATTCCTCGCCGAACTGCCACTCGATCTCAACGAGGACGACCGGCTCTACGTGCACGCGAGCGCCAGCGCCCCGCAGGACTGGATCTACGTGCTGGGACCGCGCGAGGCGTTCCAGTGCTTCCGGGCTACCGCCCAGCGGCTCACGTTCTGCGGTCACACACACATTCCGGCGCTGTTCAACGAGACCGCCATGTCGCTGCCTCAGCAACATGTGCCGGCCAGCGACAAGCCGATGCCACTGCTGGCACAGCGGCGCTGGCTCGCAGTGCTCGGGGCGGTCGGGCAGCCGCGTGATCGCAACCCGGCGGCCTGCTATGGTCTGCTCGATACCATCGGCAATCGACTGACCTACATTCGCGTGCCGTACGATGCGGAAGTGACGTCGCGCAAAGTGCTGGCGGCCGGACTTCCGCATGCGCTCGCCTCGCGTCTGACGACCGGAGACTAGGACCGACAATGGCAAAGGCCAACCTCAGCCCCGGAATGGTCATCGATGGCTTCCGGATCGAAGAGCGGCTCCATCGCGGCGGTATGGCAGATATCTGGCGCGTGACGCGCGCGGATATCGATTTCCCGATCGTGATGAAGGCGCCGTTTCTCGATTTCGAGAGCGACCTGGCGTTGCTGGTCGGCTTCGAGGTCGAGCAGATGATCATGGCGGAACTGACCGGGCCGCACGTGCCGCGCTGGATCGCCAACGGCGAGTTCACCGTTCAGCCCTATATCGCGATGGAGTACGTGGAAGGCGCGCCGCTCCTGAAGCGGCTCGCCTCCGATGTCCGGCTGACGTGCGACGAGGTTGTCAAAATCGGCATCGCAATCGCTGCAGCGGTCGGCGATCTGCACGAGCAGCACGTTCTGCATCTCGACCTGAAACCGGCCAACATTCTCCTCAGGCCGAACGGAGAGGTGGTGCTGATCGACTTCGGCCTGTCGCGTCACGAGCAGTTGCCCGATCTTCTGGAAGAACAGTTCCATCAACCGACCGGCACCACCGAATACATGGCGCCCGAGCAGTTGATCCGGGTGCGGTCGGATCGACGCAGCGACATCTTCGCGATCGGTGCCATACTTTATCAGGCGGTGACCGGCGAATTGCCGTTCGGCGAGGCCTCGCGGATGGCGCAGGTGCGCCAGCGCGTCTGGCGTGATCCGGTGCCGCCGCGCGCGCTGCGTCCGGATATGCCACCGGTGCTTCAAGAGATCATCCTCAAGTGCATCGAGCCGATGCCCGACAAGCGCTACACCACGGCGGCGGATCTGCTGTTCGAGTTGCGCCATCTCGATCTCGTGGAGTTGACCGAGCGGGCAGAGCGTCTGCAGCAGAGCAGTTTCAAGACGGCCTTCCAGCGCTGGTGGCGCGTCGGCAAGACGATGCGCGAGATCATGGCCAGCGCCACCAAGGAGCCGGTGAAGGCGCCGATCGTTCTGATAGCGGTCGACCTGCGGCCCGGCATGGAGGAGGTGCGTCAGGTATTGCTCGAGGGGGCCGCCTCGGTGCTGGCCAATAGTCCGCGGGCGCGGATCGCCTGCCTCAACGTGATGCAGACGTCGCTGATGTCGATCGAGGACAAGGTCGACGCGGAGGGTGACAACATTCACGTCAAGCGCCTTGCCGACCTGCGCGCTTGGGCGCAGCCGCTGGATCTGCCGCGCGCCAAGGTGACCTATCATCTCGTCGAGACCCGTAACGTCGTGGCCGGGATCATCGATTTCGCGCGCTCGAACGGGGTCGATCATCTGGTGATCGGCGCTCCGGCGGCCGGAGGATCGACCCGCATCACCGCGCAGATCACGGCCGAGGCGCCATGCACGGTGACGGTCGTGAGGCCGAGTTCGGCGGCGCGTGAGGCACCCCCGAGCGCGTGAGGCGCACCGGTTTCCTCGGCAACCCATCGTGCGGCGACTGCGACGAGGTGCGCCGTTCTTCGACTTGACCCCGAGGCGGCGGGAGACAAGTCTATCGCGCCTCATTCGCAATCTCTCGAGCACGAGACGACCCCGCATGGCCTCTCCGCGATACACGCGCATCGTCGCGCCGTTGCCGTCGACGGTTCCCTTCGTTGGGCCGGAAGCTCAGGAGCGCGCGCGCGGCGCCAAGTTCATCGCCCGCATCGGCGCCAACGAGAGCGTGTTCGGTCCATCACCGCAGGCCGTCGCCGCGATGCAGGCGGCCGCCGCCGATTGTTGGATGTACTGCGATCCGGAGAACCACGATCTCAAGGTGGCGCTGGCGCAGGAACTCGGCGTGGCGCCGGCGAACATCGTGGTCGGCGAGGGGATCGATTCGCTGTTCGGTTACACGGTACGGCTGTTCACCGAGCCAGGTGACGCGGTGGTGACCTCGCTCGGCGCCTATCCGACCTTCAACTTTCATGTCGCCGGCTACGGCGGGCGGCTGGTCACCGTGCCGTATGTGAGCGACCGCGAGGACCCGGCCTCGCTGCTGACGGCGGTGCGGCGGGAGGCCCCGAAGCTGCTTTACCTCGCCAATCCCGACAACCCGATGGGGAGCTGGTGGCCGGCGGCGGTGATCGAGGAATTGATCGCCAACCTGCCGGGTGACACCGTGCTGGTTCTGGACGAGGCCTATGCCGAGTTCGCGCCGCGCGGCACGGTGGCGCGTCTCGACGTCTCGCGGCCGAATGTCATCCGCTATCGGACGTTCTCGAAGGCCTACGGGATGGCCGGTGCGCGCGTCGCCTATGCGATCGCCGAGGCGGGCGTGGCGACGAGTTTCGACAAGATCCGCAACCATTTCTCGGTCAACCGCATCGCCCAGGCCGGTGCTTTGGCGGCGCTCGCCGACAAGGCGCATCTGGCCGAAGTGGTGGGCAAGGTCGCGCGCGCCCGCGACCGGATCGCCGAGATCGCGCGCGACAACGGCCTCGAACCGCTGGCATCGGCGGCCAATTTCGTGACCATCGACTGCGGTGGCGACGGCGTGCGCGCCAAGGCCATCCTAGACGGGCTGATCGCGCGCGGGATTTTCGTGCGCATGCCGGGCGTCGCGCCGCTCAACCGCTGCATCCGTGTGTCGGCCGGCACCGACGCGGATCTTGCGCATCTGGCCGCTCGGCTCCCCGAGGTGCTGCGGGCGGTGAGCGCACACTGAGCGGCCCGCCCGGCAACGCCAGGGGTGCCGGGCCCGGTCGCTCAGGGTCGCCGGTTGGCCGGCGTTCGACCGGGTGGCCTGATCAACGGACGTCCGTCCAGCTTTCCGAAAATGCCAGAGCCGACGTCGAGAAGGGCCGCCCCTCGCGGTCCCGCGGCCAGGAGCGCCCCGCCGCCTCGATGCCGTTGCGCACCAGCCGCGTGCCGAGCGCCGGGATCAGCACGGTGCAGACGCCGTAGCGCCGGCCCGGGATCTGGTTGGGTTGCGTGTGGATCAGCAGCGGCTCGCCGAGGTCGAACCAGGTCAGCGACACCTCCTCGCCGTAGGCCTGGATCTGCTCGGTCCAGAAGTATCTGGGATCGCCGGTTTTCGAGAACTGCGCGTCCGTGCAGGGGATCGTCGTGTCGGACAGCTCTGCGTTCAGCATCCCCTGCACCGTCGACTGCAGCCACCGCGACATCGCGATGTTGTCGGAATAGATGCGCCATTTCCCGTCGGTCAGTTCGCTCTTGAGGTAGAGCACATGGCCGGGGCCTGCCGGGGAGAAGATGATGCGCCAGTAGCTGGCGTCGGTCGAATTGGCGTCGCCATCCCTCATGCTCAAGCGGATGAAGGGGTTCTCGCCCGTGACGATGGTCTTGTTGGGATCGGCAATGCTCACGGCTGGGCCTCCGGTCGCCTCGGGATACGGACGTGTCGCGCGATCCGCCGGATGGTTCCGCCGCACCGCGCCCGATTGATAGCGGATCGCGGGCTGCCAGCATACCGGACTTCGAGCGCCGGGGTCACGCATAGCTCGTGCGCCTGCACTGCAAGGGAAATTGCTGCAGGATTGACAATCGCGGCGAAATCCAATCCGCTGAAGCATGTTCATGCGAAAGCCGAGCGGTCCACAAGCTCGCGTCGTGTGCACTTTGGGAAGGACGTCTCATATGCGGGTGCGCAGTCCGAACAATCTCTATTTCGGGCTTTTTCTGATCGTTTTCGCCGTTCTGGGGCTTTGGCTGGTCGGTGACCTCAGGCTCGGCACTTCGTTGCGCATGGGGCCGGGCTATATGCCGACAGCACTGTGCTGGGTGCTCTTCGGGCTCGGCGCGCTGACGATCGTCCGCGGCTTTGTCGTCGACGGCGAGGGCTCCGATCGCTGGTTCTTTCGCGGCCTGTTCTTCGTGTCGGCGAGCATCGGCGCGTTCGCCCTTTCCATTGAGCGGCTGGGCTTGCTTGCAGCCGTGGTGGTCATCGTCCTTATTTCGAGCCTGGCGCATCCGCAGGCCCGCCCGCTCGACATCCTTGCCCTCGCCGCCGGACTGAGCCTCTTCTGCGGCTTGGTTTTCATCAAAGGTCTGGGGCTGCCGATGGAGATCTGGCCAGCGGGGCTGCGCTGATGTTCGACGTCATCAACTCGTTCGTCGGGGGGCTGTGGATCGCGCTGCAGCCGCTCAACCTGATGTACTGCTTCATCGGGGCATTGATAGGTACACTGATCGGCGTTCTTCCGGGGCTCGGCCCGGTCGCCACCGTCGCCATGCTTCTGCCCATCACCTACCACCTGCAGCCGGTATCGGCGTTGATCATGCTGGCCGGCATCTACTACGGTGCGCAGTACGGCGGTTCGACGACCGCCATCCTCATGAACGTGCCGGGTGAAAACTCGTCGGTCATCACGTGCCTCGATGGCCACCAGATGGCGCGGAAGGGGCGTGCGGGACCGGCATTGGCGGTCGCGGCACTGGCATCGCTGTTCGCCGGCTGTCTCGCGACGGTTTTCATCGCATTTTTCGCGCCGCCGCTGGCCGAAGTCGCGCTTCTGTTCGGGGCTGCGGAGTACTTTTCGCTGATGGTCTTGGGGCTCGTGTCGGCGATCGTTCTCGCGCAGGGATCGCTGATCACCGCGCTCGGCATGATCACCATCGGGCTACTGCTGTCTTTGGTCGGCACCGACGTCCATTCTGGGGCTCAGCGGATGACGCTCGGGATCCCCGAGCTCGGCGATGGGATCGGCTTTGTGCCCTTGGCCGTTGGCCTGTTCGCCGTCGCCGACATCATCCGGAACCTGGAGCGGGGCGAGAACCGCAGTTTCGTGAACACCGCGATCACCCGCCTGTGGCCCAGTTCCGAGGATTTCAGGCGCTCCGCCTGGCCATCGGTGCGCGGCACCACGCTCGGTGCCATTCTCGGCATCCTGCCCGGTGGTGGCGCCATGCTGAGTTCCTTTGCGGCCTATGCCCTGGAAAAGCGGCTCTCCTCGCGCCCCGAAGAATTCGGCAAAGGAGCTGTGGAAGGGGTCGCCGCGCCCGAGGCCGCGAACAACTCGGGTGCACAGACGTCCTTCATTCCATTGCTGACACTCGGCATCCCGTCGAACCCGGTGATCGCGTTGATGGCCGGGGCGATGATCATCCACGGCATTCAGCCCGGTCCGCAGCTGATCACCAAGAATCCCGATGTCTTCTGGGGGCTGGTCGCCAGCATGCTGGTCGGTAACGTCATGCTGGTGCTGATCAACCTGCCGCTGATCGGGATCTGGGTGAGCCTGCTGAAGGTTCCTTACCGCTTGTTCTATCCGGCGCTCCTGGTCTTCAGCTGCATCGGTGTCTACACGCTTAACAACAGTGTCTTCGAGGTGCTGCTGCTGCTCGGGTTCGGCGTGCTCGGGTACGTGTTCCTGAAATGGGGCTGCGAGCCGGCGCCCCTGCTGCTCGCCTATGTGCTCGGGCCGCTGATGGAGGAGAACCTGCGGCGGGCGATGCTGCTCGCGAAGGGCGATGTGACGATCTTCATCACCCGGCCCATCAGCCTGACCCTTCTGCTGGTGGCGGCCGCGCTGTTGGTTCTGATCCTCCTTCCGTCGTTCCGGCGTACGCGGGAGGTCGCCATGTAGGAAACCGCTGGTGCCGGCGGTGCCGGCACCCGTGTGACAGGATCTGGGCAGACAGGACCATCCCAGATCGACCGGTACAAAGTCCTGCATCCAGGGAGAGGAAAACCCATGAAGCTCAAATCTCTTACGTTGGCCTTGGCGCTCGTTGGCGCTGCGATCCTGCCATCCGTGGCTCAGGCGCAGAATTGGCCGTCGAAACCCGTGCGACTGATCGTCGGCAATCCACCCGGCGGCACCAACGATATTCTGGCGCGGCTACTCCAGACACCGCTGAGCGAAGTGCTCGGACAACCGATCGTCATCGAGAACAAGGCGGGCGGCGGCACCATCGTAGGGACCGAGGCGACCGTGCGGTCGGCGCCCGACGGCTATACCATCGGGACGATCATCAGCGTTCACGCCTCCAATGTCTCGCTGCAGTCGAAGCTGCCCTACGACGCGGTCAAGGACGTCACGCCGATCGCGTTCCTCGGTCGCGTGTCGAACATCGTCGTGGTCCATCCGTCGGTTCCCGCCAAGTCGATGAAGGAACTGATCGAACTGGCGCGCAGCAAGCCGGGTTCGATTCATCACGGGACTTCCGGTAACGGAACATCTCAGCACTTCTCGGGCGAGTTGCTGAAGCTCGGCGCCGGTATCGATATCGTCCATGTGCCCTACCGGGGCGGCGGGCCGGCCATCAACGATGTGGTCGGCGGACAGGTGCAGATGATGTTCGGCAACTTCGCCTCCATCCTGCCGCACGTGCAGTCGGGCCGGGTGCGGCCGCTGGCCGTCACCAGCGCCGCGCGCTCGCCTGTGCTGCCTGAACTGCCGACGGTCGCCGAAGCCGCCAACCTGCCGGGTTTCGCGGTCACCGAGTGGTATGCGGTGATCGGGCCGGCGGGCCTCGATCCGGCCATCGTGACGAAAATCAACGATGCGCTCTACACGGTGATGAAGCGGCCAGACATTGCGACCAAGCTGCGCGATCAGGGTATCGAGGTCGACTACATGTCGCCGGCGCAGGTGGGCACCTTCATCAAGGCCGAGATCGAGAAATTCCGCGATATCGTCGATCGCGCGAAGATCAAGGTCGCCGACTGAACACCGGAGCGGGGGACACCGATCCGGTGTCCTCCGCATTTCGTCATGCAAGGGATACTGCTTTGAGTTCGACCTCGGTTCTTGCTGGCTTCGTGGCGCAGCACGATGCTGGCAGCCTTCCGCCCCATGTGCTGCGGGAGGCCAAGCGGTCCATCCTGAACTATTTCGGCACGGCGCTCGGTGGATGGTTCGATCCGGCGGGTGCCGAAACGCTCGGCGTGCTGCGCCGCTTTGCGGGGCCGGCCGAGGCGACCATCATCGGCTCGCCGCTGCGCGTCGATATGGCGACGGCCTCGTTCATGAACACGCTCAACGCCAACGTTCTGGAGTTCGACGACACGCACCTGCAGACGGTCATCCATCCGACCGCGCCCGTGCTCTCCCCGCTTCTTGCGTTGGCCGAGACACGCCGCATCAGCGGGGCCGAGTTGGTGCATGCTTTCGCGCTCGGTGTCGAGATCGCGTGCCGCGTCGGGATGGCGGTTTCGCCCGGGCACTACGCGCGCGGGTCGCACATCACCGCCACGTGTGGCGTGTTCGGTGCCGCCGGTGCAGCGGCCCGGGTGTTGGGGCTCGATGCGGCCAGCACCGCGCATGCGCTCGGCATCGCGGCCTCGCAATCGGCCGGCCTCGTCGAAAACCTGCCGACCGGCGCAAAGAATGTGCAGATGGGGAATTCGGCCCGCAATGGCTTGCTGGCGGCCCTGTTCGCGGAAAAGGGTTTGACGGCTGCGCCCGGTGCCATCGATGGGGCGCGCGGCTGGGCCGCCTCGCGGTCCGACGATTTGGATGCCGAGGGGCTCGTGCGCGGTCTCGGGGCGAGTTGGGAGTTGATGAAGAACGCCTACAAGGCCTACCCCTGCGGCATCGTTCTGGCGCCGGTGATCGATGCGGCGCTGGCGCTGGCAGCGGAGCATGATCTGACCGCGGATCGCGTCGCCGAGGTCGAGGTGCGGGGCAATCCGCTGCTTCTCGCGCGCGCCGACCGGCCGATGGTCGTGGACGATCGCGTATCGAAGCTCAGTCTGCACCATTGTGTCGCCATAGCGATCGTGCACCGCAAGGCGGGTGTGCGGGAATTCAGCGAGCCGGTCATCTTCGAGCCGGCCATCGACGCGTTGCGCCGTCGCGTCAAGGCGGTTGTCGACGAGCGCTGTCCGGTCGAAGCCGCCATCGTGACCGTGCGGACAACAGAGGGCGCGACCCATACGCAACGGATCGATCAGGCCCTTGGCAGTCTCGAGCGGCCGCTGTCGGACCGGGACCTCGAACGCAAGGTTCGCGATCTCGCGGAACTCGGCGGTCGCGGCGTCGACGTCGATCGATTGATCGACGCCGTCTGGTCCCTGGACCGGTCGGCGGATGTCGGCCAGTTGTTGGCATTCGCCGGGGGTGGAGGTGTCGACTGATGCGGTCAGCTCCGACCGCGCACCTCGACCCCGCCGGCCCACGATTCGAACATCTTGACGATCGTGGTGAGGTCTTCCTTCGCGTGATCGGCGGTCCAGGTCTCCCACAGGCCCGCCAATTGCGAGGCGATGGGGGTGCGCACGCCGAGCCGCTCGGCCTCGTCGAGGAACAGGCCGAGATCCTTGCCGACCGTATAGTTGGTGGAGCCGTAGTCGAACGTCCGCGGCAGGACGGATTTCGGGAACTTCACTTCGGTTGCGGAGTTCTTGCCGGTGCCGGTGTTGAGCACGTCCAGCACCAGCTTGGCATCGAGGCCGGCCTTGGCGCCGAGGACCATCGCCTCCGATGTGGCGGCGAGCGCCAGATAGTTCAGCATGTTGTTGATGAGCTTGACGGTCTGCGCCTGTCCCGGCTCGGTGCCCGCCACGAAGATGTTCGTGCCGAGCGCGGACAGGACCGGGCGCACCATCTCGATGGCTGCGGGCGCTCCGGCGGTGATGATCGTCAGGGCGCCGGTTTTCGCGCGTGGCACGCCGCCGGTGACGGGAGCGTCGATGAACGCAATTCCTTTCTCCGCCAGGCGGCTTCCGATGCGGCTCGCGATGGCGGGGCCCGACGTCGAGAAATCGACGACGCAGGCGACACCGGCGCACGTGATGATGCCGCCGGATCCGATCAGCACCTCTTCGGTGATCTCGTTGCTCGGCAGGCACGTCAGGACGATCTTCGCGGACCGGCCGGCGTCGGCGACGCTGTCGGCCCAAGCGGCGCCGCCGGCGAGCAGGGCCGCGGCCCGGGCTCGTGTCCGGCTATGAATGGTCAACGGAAAGCCCGCCTGCAGGAGACGCGCCGACATCGGCTCGCCCATTGCGCCCGTGCCGATGAATGCGACTTTGTCGGCGGCCATCACGTTCCCCCATCTGTGCGTCTTTGCGATCTGGATAGCATGGCGGCGACGCCGGTAGCAGTGGGGAATTCAAGGGGAGGCCCGCCGGTTCGTCATGTCTCGACGCCGGTCGTGGCGGGCTATGGTTGGCGCAGACGCCAGGATAGAGGGAGTGGAGCGAATGGACCTCAAGCTTCGCGGCAAAGTCGCACTCGTCACGGGTTCGAGCCGCGGGATCGGCGAAAGCATCGCGCGGGAGTTGGCGCGCCAGGGCTGTGATGTGGCGTTGACGTCGCGTGACGCGGGCCTGCTCGAGTCGATCGCTGCCGATCTGCGGCGCGATGGCGTGCGTGCGGTCGCGATTCCGGCCGACCTGCAGGATCCGGCGTCGCCAGACGTCGTTGTGGGACGCGCGGTCGAGGCGCTGGGCAAGCTCGACCTTCTCGTCAACTCGGCCGGCGCCACCAAGCGCGGCGATTTTTTCCAGTTGACGGAGGAGGACTGGCAATCGGGTTTCTCGCTGAAATTCTTCGGCACTGTCCGCATGTGCCGGGCAGCGTGGCCGCAACTCAATGCGACGCAGGGCAGCATCGTCAACATCATCGGCGTGGCCGCTCATACCCCGACGGCCGATTTCACGATCGGCGGACCCGTCAATTCGGCGCTCGTGAATTTCACGAAGGCCCTGGCCGATATCGGGCGGCGGGATCAGGTTCGGGTGAACTGCATCAATCCGGGGTATTTCGATACGTCTCGGCTCACCAAGAAGCTCGAACAGACGGCCTCGAAACAGGGGATCACGATCGCGGAGGCCGGCGCGCAGCTGTGCCGTGAGATCGGCGTGCGACGGTTCGGGCACGTGGACGAACTGGCGCGCGTGACGGCTTTTCTGCTGTCCGAGCATGCCGCCTACATCGAGGGCGCCAGCATCGATATCGACGGCGGTTGGACGCGCGGCATCTGAAGACGAACTGAGTTTGATTGCGGATGTGGGGCCTCGCGGCCGCGCTTGCGACGGTTTCCGAGGCATCCGACCATCACATCAGTTCGCGTCGCGCTCGACGGCCCGATGCGGTGAGGGCGCATCGCGCGGCCCGCCACCGTCAGCCGGCCAGATGCGCCGCGTACGGCTGGAGACTGCTGAAGTCGGGAACCAGGCCGAGGCCCGGCGCGTCACTCAGCTCCGCTCGGCCGTTTTGGATCGTCTCGAGCGGCCCTGCGAGGAGAGATCTCAGCGGGTTCGGATTCGCGTCGATCTCGAGCATGCCGTCGCCACCGGCGGCTGCCAGCAAGTGCGCCGACGCCAGAAGACCGATGCCGGCCCCCAGGTAGTGGGGGCAGAATGTTGCGGCGGACTCCCTGATCCTGCGCGCGATCGGCAGGCATCCCGTGTACCCGCCCCATTTCGCCATGTCGGGCTGCACGACGCGCAATATGTTCGTTGCAAGCGCAGCCTCGAAATCGGCTTCGCCCGCGATGTTCTCCCCGGCCGCCAACGGCACAGGGGAGGCGGCGGCCAGGGCTTTCCAGTCGCTCCATGGCCGGTCGGCTCTGATCGGTTCCTCGAGCCATCCCAGATCGAACGTGCCGAGGCGGGGTGCGATACGGCAGGCCGTTTCGAGATCCCAGGCTTGGTTCGCATCCACCATGAGCTTGGCGTCCGCGCCCAGCGTTTGGCGCAGGATGGTGAGGTTGGCGAGATCACGATCGAGGCCGAAGCCGATCTTGAGTTTGAACGCGGTATGGCCGTCCGCCTGTCGCGCTTCTGCCAGCCGTTCGGGGTGGTCGGGGTTGAGGCCGCTGGCATAGACCTTGATGGCCGGGCTGGCGCCACCGAGGAAGCGCCACAGAGGCTGGCCGGCCTTTCGCGCCGCCAGGTCCCAGACGGCGGTGTCGATGCCGGCGATGACCTGAGCCATCGGGCCTTGTTCGCCACTTTGGATGGCCAGGACGGCGGTTTTCCCGGTCAGCAGGGCAAAGGGTTGGGTGGGGTGTGCGAAGTCCGCGCCACACAGCAGTGGTGCCATGACCGAGGCCAGCAGTCTCGCCCGGTGTTCTGCGCCGCAGGCGGGAAAATTGCACCAGATTTCGCCGTAGCCGATGGTTCCGTCGGCGTCTTCGACTTCAGTGAATACGGCAGGCCGGTCCCGCATCGAACCGAATGACGTCGTGACGGGTGTTTCCAAGGGGTAACGGTAGACGCGAGCCGAGACGCGACGGATCCTCAGTGTTGTGCTCATCTGGTCCCGCTTTCCGTCAAGGCTGCAAATCCATTTCCAGGCAGATGAAATCGCCACGGTAGGTCACTTCGGCCAGGTAGATCACCGTGCCGTCGGGATTGGTGAGGACGCGGCGGACATGAGCCACGGGCGAGCCGGCGGGTTGGCCGATCAGGCTTGCCACCTCATCGTCGGCGGTTCCGATGGTGAGAGTCTGCTTGGCTCGCGAGACCTTGATGCCAGGCAGCGAAAACAATACGGGGAGCACGACTTCGCGGCGGAAGCGCTGGGGGGCCTGGGCGAAAACGCGTCGATCCAGAAAGATCGAGATCACGCAGTAGCGCCGACCCTCGCGTGAATGAACCCGCCGCATGTGCAGATAGCGTGGCGCCAGTTCGCCCTCGCTCGGCGAGATCGCAGGCGCGGCGCTGTCTTCGGAAACGTTCAGGAGTTCGGGCGAGTCGTTTCGATACATGTCGACCAGCGCGGCGAGTGTCGTCTCGACACGCAACGGTCGCTGCAATTCGATCATGCGCGTGACAATCGTGCCCCTCCCGCGCTGAGGCGAGACCAGGCCATCCTCGGCCAATCTGGCGATCGCCTGCCGGACGGTGACCCGTGCGACGGCGAATTCCAGCATCAACTCCTCGATGGACGGCAGGGTTTCGCCCGGCGCGAAATTCCCGCGCTCTATGCGCTGGCGAAGGATCTCGGCCAGTTGCGCATAGAGTGGTGTCGACCGGCCGCCGAGTAGCTTCAGTGCGTTTTGAGCCATCGCTTGTCCTAACGTCCCATTCATAGTACGTTTTGGATCGAGCCGCCAGAGATAGGCGACCATCGAGGGAGAGACGAGCCGTGCGTCGAGCCGCTTTGATCGCTGCTCCCTGGGCCTTGATTCTCGTCTTCTGGTACGGCATCCGGAATAGCGGCTTGGTCAATCCGGCGCTGGTTCCCTCGCCGCACGCCGTTGTTCAGCAGTTCGTGGATCTGGCACAGACGCGGCTGCCGATGGACATCTTCACCTCCACGCGGCGCGTGCTCGTCGGCGTCCTGCTCGGCATCACCTGCGCGGTGCCGGTGGGGTTCATCCTCGGATGGTACAAAGGCGCGCGGACATTCGTGGATCCGCCCATAAACTTCTTTCGGGCGCTGCCGCCGATCGCTCTGATACCGCTCGTCATCGTCTATTTCGGCGTCGATGAACTTGCGAAGACGGTGGTGCTGTTCTACTCGGCATTCTTCGCTGGCGTGATCGTCATGTACGAGGGCATTGCCCAGATCAATCCCATCTATATCCGGGTGTCTCGGACGCTCGGTGCCACCGACAGCGAGATTTTCCGCAAGGTTGTCGTTCCGCTCGCGTTGCCGCACATTTTGACGGCGCTTCGGGTCGCGCTCGGGGTCGCCTGGGCGACGCTCGTGGCATCGGAGTTGATCGCCGCGCAGCAAGGGCTTGGCGCCCTGATCCAGAACGCCTCGTCGTTCTTCCAGCTGGACGTCGTCTATGTCGGCATCATCTGCATCGGTCTGATCGCTCTCTTCATGGACCTTGCTTTGCGCAGCCTGACCCACCGTCTGCTCGCCTGGCAGGAGCGCATTGCATGAGCCGGGTCCGGATCACCTTCGACCACGTTTCGGTGTCGTTCCCATCCAAGGACGGGGAGCTCAAGGTCGTCGATGATGTGAGCTATGAAATTCGGGATCGCGAGTTCGTCTCGGTCATCGGGCCGTCCGGCTGCGGGAAGACCACGATGATGAACATGGTGGCCGGATTCATGCGTCCGACGTCCGGCGACGTTCGCCTGGACGGCAAGCCCATCACGCAGCCGGGCCCGGATCGCGGTGTGATGTTCCAGGAGTACGGTGTGTTCCCGTGGCTTACCGTTCGGGACAACATCGCCTTCGGGCTCAATCTGAAAGCCAGTTCGGTACGGGCGGCCGAGCGCGCCGAGGTCGTCGAGCGCTACATGGGACTGATGGGGCTCGCCGATTTTGCCGATGCCTGGCCCCGCACCCTTTCGGGCGGCATGCGCCAACGTTTAGCGCTGGCACGTGCCTATGCCGTGCGGCCGGAGTTCCTGTTGATGGACGAGCCTTTCGGCGCACTCGACGCGCAGACGAGAACCGCGATGCAGGATCTTCTCCTCGACGTGCTTCAGGCGGAAGGTAAAACCGTCATGCTGATCACGCACTCGGTGGAGGAAGCGGTCTACCTGTCGAGCCGGATCATTGTCATGACAGCTCGGCCGACGCGCATCCGGCAGATTATCGAGGTGCCATTCGCTTATCCACGCGACGAGTCGCTTCACGAGGATCCCGAATTCGGGCGCTTGCGCTCCTTTATCCGGAGCCTCGTGATGGAAGAGTACGCCGCCCAAGCACGTCAACAGACGGCGAGGGTCGGTTGAAGGCGCAGAAAACAGGAGGAAACCATGGGTTTGGATCGGCGTCGTTTCATCGGTTCAGCGGGTGCCACGATCGCGGTGGCGTCGCTTTCCATGCCGGCCATCGCGCAGGCGAAGACGAAAGTTCGCATCGGTTACGTCAACACACTGGCCGTCAACGGCCAGATGTGGCTTGCCGATCACCTCGGGGCCTACGGCAAACATGGCCTGGAGACCGAGTACAAGATGTTCCAGACCGGCCTCGAGCTGTTCCAGGCCATGATCGGCGGTAGCCTGGATGTGCTGGCGACAGGGGCGGTGATCTCGAATTTCCCGGCTCGGGGCCAGGGCAAGATGTTTCTGGCAAACGCCGTCGAGTTTGCGACGGCTCAGCTCTGGGTGCGCGAAGACCAGGGCATCAAGAGCTTTGCCGATCTCAAGGGAAAGCGCATCGCCACCACCACCGGAACGACGGCGCACGTCTTCCTCGACACGGCCCTGAAGGCCAACAACATCGGTCCCGGGGACGTCGAGATCTTCAATCAGCGCATGCCTGAAGCGGTGACGTCGTTCATTTCGGGCGCCGTTCCGGCCGTGGCACTGTGGGTGCCGTTCGACGTCACGGTTCGAGACAAGGTGCCCGGCGCCAGGAAACTCGTCGATGCCTCCGCCTACTATCCGCAGGCCGCGATCATGTCGGGCTGGGCGACGACGGCCGACTACCACCAGAAGAACCGTCCGGTTCTCGAGAACATCATCCGCGCCTGGTCGGAAGCGAACGACTACCTCGTGTCCAAGTCGGACGAGGCGCTCGCCGTCGTGCAGAGCAAGCACTATCCGCAGGTGCCGCTGGCGGACTTCAAGCAGCAGTTCACTGCGCAGAAGTCGTTCACGTCGGCCGAATGGAGAAAACTCTACGCCGACGGCACGGTGACGAAATGGCTCCAGCAGGTCACCGATTTCTTCACGGTCAACGCCAAGATCGCCGACCCGGTGCCGGCGAGCAAGTATTTCGATCCGTCGATCTATCTCGCTACGATCAAGGCTTGACCGGAGTCGTCCATGGCCGCACCGACGGCAGCATACGACTACATCATCGTCGGGGCCGGTTCGGCAGGATGCGTCCTGGCGAACCGCCTTTCGGCGGACCGGGACGTGCGTGTCCTGCTGCTCGAAGCCGGAGGCGGGGATGGCCATTTCTGGCTCCGCCTGCCGGTCGGGTTCTTCCGCTCGATCTACGACCGTCGCTTCTCACGCTTGTTCGAAACCGAGCCGTCGGCGAACACCGGAAATCGCCGCATCGTCTGGCCACGCGGGCGCATCGTTGGCGGGTCCAGCAGCATCAATGGACTGATCTTCATCCGTGGCCAGAAAGAAGATTTCGACGGCTGGGCTGAACTCGGCGCCGACGGCTGGAATTATCAATCGCTTCTGCCGTACTTTCGCCGACTGGAGAGTTACGAGGCATCGGAAAGCCAGTGGCGGGGCGCGCACGGCGAACTGGGTGTCGTGGACTGCCGGCCGCATTCGTATTGCGAGGCGTGGATCGAGGCGGCGGTCGAGACCGGACTGCCGCGCAATCGCGACTTCAATGGTGAGTCGACCTACGGCGTCGGGCCATACCAGCTCACCACGCGAGACGGCTGGCGCGCCAGTTCGGCCCGGGCGTTTCTGCATCCCATTCGACATCGCGCGAACCTGACGGTCGTCACCGGTGCTCAGGTTGCGCGCATTCTGTTCGATCGGCGGGCCGCTTCCGGCGTCGCCTGGACACGGGGGGGCGCGCAGGAGAGCGCGCACGCCGCGCGCGAGGTGATCCTGGCCGCCGGCGCCATTCAGTCACCACAACTGCTGCAGCTTTCGGGCGTTGGGCCGGCCGATCTGCTCGCCAAGCACCACATCCCCGTTGTGGTCGACCTGCCGGGTGTCGGGGAGAACCTGCAAGATCACTATCAGGCCCGCACCATCGTGCATCTCACGGAGCGGCGCTCGCTGAACGACGACGTGCGCAACCCGATCAAGCTTGCCGGCATGGTGGCCGAGTGGTTGTTCAAGCGTTCCGGGCCGCTCACGATCGGCGCCGGGCAGGTGGGAGGTGCGGCGTGCACCGTTCATGCCGAGAATGGCCGGCCCGATATCCAGTTCAACGTCATGCCGCTCTCGGTGGACAAGCCGGGTGAGCCTCTGCACAAATTCTCAGGCTTCACGGCAGCGGTCTGGCAATGTCATCCGCGCTCCAGGGGGAGCATTCGGATCAACTCCGATGATCCGGCCGCCGATCCGATCATCGCGCCGAACTACCTCAGCGATCCGCACGACGCGAAAGTCATGGTCGAGGGCGTGAAGATGCTGCGGGAGATCTACCGGCAGCCGTCCTTTCGATCGTTGTGGGATCGCGAGGTGCTGCCCGGTCCGGAGGCCGATACCGACGAGGCGATACTGGCGTTCATCCGGCAGAAGGGCGGCACCGTCTTCCATTGCGTCGGCACATGCCGCATGGGCCGGGACGATGGTGCCGTCGTCGATCCGCGGCTGAGGGTGCGGGGTGTCGACCGTCTACGCGTCTGCGACGCCTCGGTCATGCCGACGGTCACGTCGGCGAACACCAATGCCGCGGCGCTGATGATCGGTGAAAGGGGCGCGGCCCTCATCCTCGAAGACGCCAGATGACGCGCCATCGCCGCCGGGGATCGGCTGCCATCGGCCGTTGTCCGGCGGCTCCGGTGGCTGTCGGCTCGAGGGTGGAGGTGCGGCAACGGCCGGGCGGCGACTGTGGACGTCGGAGGCCGACGAATGTTCACGTCGCAACGCTGGAGGGTGGCGCCCCGTAGGGGTTTCGAACCCCTGTTACCAACGTGAGAGGCTGGTGTCCTAGGCCACTAGACGAACGGGGCGTGCGGCGGGAACGTATAGGCGAGTGTCGGGCGGTGATCAAGCGGAATACGCTGAGGAATCCACCGATCCAGGCGAGCGGTTTCGGGGGCCTGGCCGGGGCCACCCGTCAGGGCCGGGGAGCCTCGGGTGCGAACGTGATGCGGCTCACGACCTTGCCCGATCCGATATCGACGATGGTGACGCCGGGCCCGGCGGCGGAGTCGTGATGGATCGCAAGGCGTCCCGCATCGAGCGCGATGGCGCGAACCGTGGCGCCGGCCGGCAGGGGCACGCGCGCGTCGGCCCCGGGGCCGGCGGTCACTGTCGCTTGCTGTCCCCGGCCGCTCGCGAGATACACGATACGGAAGACGATAGCCAAGAGGCCGACCACGATCATGATGCCCATCGCGACGATCGCCCATTTGAGCGCGCGGACCTGGCCGGGTGTCAGCTCGCCGGCGACGGACGGCTGTGGCGCGGTCGAGAGGTCGGGCGTGGGTTTGGCGTCCATGGCGGGCGTCCAGTCTCCAGGTTCTGGCGCGGGGCGGGGCACATGAGCGCCCGCGCGACGCACCGCATCGTGATCGGTGAGGCCGAGGCCGGTCAGCGCCTCGACCGCTGCCTAGCGGCGGGCATCGAGGGATTGAGCCGCGTGCGGATCCAGGATCTGATCCGCCAGGGCTGCGTCTCCTGCGGCGGGCGGACCTTAGGTGAGGCGAGCGGCAGGGTCAAACTGGGCGCTGTCATCGACGTGACCGTGCCGGCGGCCGAATGGGCGGAGCCGGCGGCGGAAGAGATCCGGCTCACGGTGGTCTACGAGGACGAGCAGTTGATCGTCATCGACAAGCCGGCGGGGCTGGTGGTGCACCCGGCGCCGGGCCATGCAACCGGCACACTGGTCAATGCGCTGCTGGCGCACTGCCGGGACAGCCTTTCGGGGATCGGTGGCGTGCGCCGGCCGGGTATCGTGCACCGGCTCGACAAGGACACGTCGGGGCTGCTGGTGGTGGCGAAAACCGACCGGGCCCACCACGGTCTTGCCCTGCAGTTCGCGAGCCATGGCGCCGATGGCCGCCTGGAGCGCCGGTACCGCGCATTCGCTTGGGGCGAGTTCGGGCGGCGGACCGGCACGATCGACGCGGCGCTGGGCCGAAGCCCGACCAACCGCGTGAAGGTGGCGGTCGTGCGCGACGGGCGGCGGGCTGTCACGCACTGGGAGGTGTCGGCGCGGTTCGGGGCCGAGGCGGCGGCCCGCTCGCCGCGGGCGCTGATCTCGGAGCTGCAACTCGCCCTCGAGACGGGCCGGACGCACCAGATCCGCGTCCATCTCGCCCATTCCGGACACCCGATCGTCGGCGATCCGGTCTACGGCACCGGGTTCCGCGCCAGTGCGCGCCAGCTTGGGCCGCGGGCGCAGGCTTTGCTCGCCGGGCTCAACCGGCAGGCCCTGCATGCGGCGGTGCTCGGGTTCGAGCACCCGGTGACGGGCCGCCCGCTCAGGTTCGAAAGCGCGCTGCCGCCGGATATGCAGGGGTTCCGCGAGGCCCTGGTGGACGAGCACGGCGCGGCATCGTGAGGTGGTGCCCGACGGATTGCGCCGGTCTGGTACGTTCCACTTGCGGACGGCCGGAAATCCGGTCGTAGACGGTAGTCGTTTCGGGCTGAGACGGGTGTGGCAGGATATGCACAGTAAAGTGATTTCTGTTTGCATTCCTGCGGCAGTATGGCGATTCATGGCCAAGCTTCAGCCTCACAATTCTGGGAGGCTGGATATTCACGAGGACGGAAGGCGCCGTCGCTCAGGGGGGCTCAAACGATGAAGACGAAGACCCTTCCGACGATTGCCGGTGGCTCGCTGGGGCTCACGCGGTATCTCGAAGAGATCCGGCGGTTCCCCATGCTGGAGCCGAACGAGGAGTACATGCTGGCCAAGCGCTGGCAGCAGTACGAGGATTCGGAAGCGGCGCAGAAGCTGGTGACGTCGCACCTGCGATTGGTCGCGCGTATCGCGATGGGCTATCGCGGCTATGGCCTGCCGATCGGCGAGGTCGTGTCCGAGGGCAATGTCGGATTGATGCAGGCGGTCAAGCGGTTCGATCCCGACAAGGGGTTCCGTCTGGCCACCTATGCCATGTGGTGGATCCGTGCCTCGATCCAGGAGTACATCCTGCGGTCGTGGAGCCTCGTCAAGATGGGCACTACGGCGGCCCAGAAAAAGCTGTTCTTCAACCTGCGCCGTGCCAAGAGCCAACTGCAGGCGCTCGAGGAAGGCGATCTCAGGCCCGATCACGTCAAGGCGATCGCCACCAAGCTCGGCGTGCCGGAAGAGGACGTGGTGTCGATGAACCGTCGCCTCGGCGGCGATGCCTCGCTCAATGCGCCGGTGCGGGCCGACTCGGAAGCCGGCGAATGGCAGGACTGGCTGGTCGACGACAAGCCGGACCAGGAGGAGGCGCTCGGCGAGAAAGAGGAGATGAGCCAGCGCCGCGCCTTTCTCACGAGCGCGCTGGAGACGCTCAACGACCGCGAGCGGCGGATCTTCGAGGCGCGCCGGCTGTCCGACAACCCGGCCACGCTCGAGGATCTTTCGGCTGAGTTCGGCGTCAGCCGCGAGCGCATCCGTCAGATCGAGGTGCGGGCGTTCGAGAAGGTGCAGAAGGCGGTGCAGAAGGCCGCCCTGTCGAGCGGGGCGCTGGCCGAGGTCGAGTGACCTCGGCAACGGAAAGTGTCGCAACGGAGCAACGCCGCAACTTTCGACCGGCAAGCGGTGACGCCTGAACGGCTGGGCGTCATGCGAATCACCTAGCTTCAGCCCCGGATCCAATGAGATCTGGCGATCATCGGTAGACGCACGGTGATCGTGAGGGTGCGCGTCAGTGCCGAGGCCACCAGGCTTGAAGCATCTGATGAACAATCAACCGGCACCTCACGCCGGTTCGACGCCAGGCGGACATGGATGGGACCGCCGTATCGAGCGTCGCGCCAATAATCCGAGCGGCTTGACCGCTCTCCTGTCCACGATCTCCGCATCCCGAGCTTCTCGATCCTCGCCAACGGGCAGCATGCTGCCGCGGTTGCGAGGGCGTCCGCGAGAGGTATCGGACCGCCTGATGCGGCTTCCTCAGACGACGGTGTGGCCCCATGATCAAGAGCCTCGCGCAGCAGTTTCTACCGGTTTCGTCCGAGCTGTCCGTTCGTCAAGATCAAGTTCCGCGTTCGTCGTGTAAATCCGAATTCAGGCACATTCTCCTTTGGCGACTCAAACGTCCAATCCCTCCAAGTAGGGGTTAAATCAGCACCGCCGGCGGCGACCCGGTAAGTCAAAGCCGGCCACGAACGAAGAGAGGCCGACCATGGGTCGGCCTCGATCGTTTTGGGAAGGGCGGTTCCGGGTTTTGGCGCCTGATCACATCGGGAGACGGCTTTTTCGGTCTTC
The DNA here is from genome assembly GCA_049318625.1 of Hyphomicrobiaceae bacterium. Taxonomy (GTDB): domain Bacteria; phylum Pseudomonadota; class Alphaproteobacteria; order Rhizobiales; family Hyphomicrobiaceae; genus JBMOGA01. The sequence continues at coordinate 71,447 of JBMOGA010000003.1, read as the reverse complement.
GAAATAGTTCTCGACCGCGGTCGCTATTGATTCGGACACCTTGTCACGCCACTCGTCGGACTTGAGTAGCTTGGCGTCCTGCTGGTTGGAAACGTAGGCAAGCTCGATCAAAACAGAGGGTACTTTTGCGGTCAAAAGAACACGGAAATTGGCCGACTGTTCAGGGTTGTCCCGAAGTGTAGTTGCGGCGTCCATGAACTCAATTGCCTTGGTCCGAAACTGGCTGGTTGAGTTGTCGTTTGTTGCGAACTCGCGTTGGGTAAGATCGGAAAGAATATTTTCGAGTGCTTTTGTGTCCGATCCGATCTGTTGGAGTGTGGCGCGGTGTTTTTCGCTTACAGTTTCGTTGGTTTTCGCACTCTTTTTGAGGGAATTGAACATTCCCTCGCGCAGCGAATAGATAGTTGCGCCGCGGGCCTGGGTGCTCGCATAGTCGGCGTGCACAGCAATGAATAATTGTGCTTTGTTTTTCTCACCGAAGTCGCGGCGTTCGTCGAGCGGCACGAACACGTCAGTGTCGCGGGTCATCAGTACATTGTAGCGGCCGGTCGCCTTGAGTTTGTCGCGAAGCGCCAGGCTGAACGCCAGGACGACGTCCTTCTCGACCGTTTCATGCTTCATGGCGCCACTGTCGTGGCCGCCGTGGCCCGGGTCGATGACAATCGTAGGTTTGTAGGTGTTGGAGCGGGCGGTGTCGCGCGTCACGGCGGGACGGGGTTGCGGCGGCTCGACACCGGCGGCGCCGAGGCCGCTCGGCTTGGCGAGGCTGCGCATCTTGGGCTCGGGCTTGGTCGCCGCCTCGACGGGGATCATCTCGAAGGCGAGCAGGTAGCCCTTGCCGTCGGGGGCCTTCTCGATGCGGTCGTTCTCGATCGCCACGGGCTGCGTCACGTCGATGATGACGCGCGAGCGGCCGGGGCCGGCGAGACCGCCTGTGAAGCCCTGGACGAGGCCCACCGGGGTGTCGTTCGGCGGCGGCAGCAGCAGCTTGACGTCCGGCAGCTCGATGACGAGCCGGTTGGACAGGTTGAGGAACTGGTAACGAGCCTCGCGATCGAGGCGGACGACAAAGCGCGTGCGTTTGGTGTCGCCGTTCAGGGCATCCGGCCGGATCTGGGTCTGCCAGGCGTTGGGCTCGGCCTTGACGGGCACGATCTGCGCGTTGGCCGCTGGTGCGAGGCACGGGATCAGCAGGGCCAGGGCGATGGTGAGAGCTTGGACGGCAGCACCCGTGCGGGGGGCACGATCCATGGAACGATCCTCGATTACGCGTCACACAGGTCCAAGGACCGCAGGGGTGCCATCAGATGATGGCGGTTTGCGGGTCATTGTGGGGCTCGTTATAGGCATGGAAAGCTTAAGGCCGGCTTAAGGTTATCGCGTTGTTAACCTTTGGTAGCACCGGAGCGCTTGCGTGGGGCTGGATGAGTCGCGGTGGACGGCGCCCCGATGGCCTGTCGCGCGCCGTTCGAGTTCTCCGACGGTGCTGCTCGCGACCTGAGTGCCGGCGGCGCGCTGGGTGCTCGGGACAAGCCCGAGGACGACACTCTTGGATTGGTGGGACGAGATGGAGATGGAGCAGGGCCGGAGCGGGCTCGAGGCCCGCCCCTCCTTACACGGTCATCCTGCTCAATCGATCAGTTCGGGGAACGGGATGATGGTCGACTTGACCGTCTTCATGGCCATCGCCTGGGCGACTGCGTCCTTCACGCCGTCGAGCGTGAAGGGGAACAGCGTCTGCATCTTGCGCCAGGGGTATTTGTCGCGGGCCTTGTAGAGCATGTCGACGCCGAGGGCCAAGTCGTTGGCGGTGAAGGCCCAGGAGCCGAGCAGGTTGATGTCCTTGGTGCAGATGCGGTGCCAGTTGGTCATGATCGAGCCGGCATCCGTGAACTGGCCCATCTCGACGTAGGTGCCGCCGTCGCGCAGAAACTCGATGCCCTCGGGGCCGGCGGTCGGGTGACCGGAGCAGTCCATCACGAGGTCCGCGCCATAGCCGCCGACGATGTCGCGGACGGCCTTGATGCGGGCCTCCGGTGTGACGTGGGCGGTAATGTCGACGGTCGCCTCGGCGCCGAACGCGCGGGCGAGTTTGAGGCGCGGTTCTTCCGGGGCACCGACGGCGATGACGCGGCCGGCGCCCATCTCCTGCGCGGCGGCGATGGCGAGGATGCCGATCGGCCCGGTGCCCTGAATGACGACAGTGTCGTTCCACTTGAAGCCGCCGGCGCGGGCGGCCCGGTTGAAGGCGCGGATGCAGGATGTGAGCGGTTCGGTCAGCGAGCCGAGCAGCAGGCTCATGTCGTCCGGCAGCTTGTAGATCTTGGTGCCCGGCAACTCGCCGAGGTCGACGTAGACGTACTCGGCCCAGCCGCCCCACAGGTGCGGCGGCTTGTCGAAGCCGAGATAGCGGCCGTAGTAGACCGGCGTCAGGCACTTGTTCGACTGCTCGGGATAGCGCTTGCACCAGTCGCAGAAACCGCACGGCTGGAGCGGCGGGATCATCAGCTTGGAGCCAACGGCGAGCGGCTTGCCCATGTGGTCGGTCTTGAGTTCGGAGCCGATCTCGACGATGACGCCGGCCATCTCGTGGCCGAGGGTGAACGGCCACGGCAGCGGTTTCGGCCAGTGACCTTTCAGGATGTGCTGGTCGGTGCCGCACACGCCGCAGGCGCCGATCTGCATGAGCGCGCCCTTGGGCGGGATCTTCGGCCACGGCACCTCGCGCATTTCGGGCTCGGCGCCGGGCCCCGCATAGGTGGTGACGCGGATCGTGTCCTTGCGGGTGGTTGCGGATTTCGCGGTCTTCGTCTTGGCGGCGCTCTTCGGCATGGCGGTCTGTCCTGGCGGTGGCGATCGCGCGCACCATAGCAGCCAACGGCGGTTCGGCGACCGCGCCGCCGCATGGGGGCTATGCCGCCGTCGCAGGCGCAGCGCCGCGCTCGCGTCAAGGCTGCTGCAGGCGCGCGTAGGACTGGTCGAGTGTCTCGACCAGCAGGGCGCGAAACTCCTCGTGGCGCGGATGGCCGGTGTTCAGCTCGCCGAGATCGGCCGGGTCGATGGTGTCGGACTTGAGATAGACGATCGGGGCGGCGACCGGCATGAACATCGCGCCGCGGGTGCGCGTCAGCGTGGTGACGAGACCACGCATGCGGCCCAGCGGATCCATCTGGGCCAGCAGCACCATGCGCATCGCGCCCTTGGTCAGCGAGACGAGGTGCAGGAACATGGACGACGCCGGAATGTACAGTCGCCCGGAATGGGCATAGGCGGCGTCCGGCCGGTCGCGCTCGCGGAAGGCCAGGCAGCTCGCGTCGTCGTCCCAGGCGATGTCGGTGCGGTAGGCGTGGACGATGCCGCCATCGCGGAACGCCGGGCGTATCGTGACGTAGCTGCCGGCATAATGCTCGACGGCCGGGCGTGTGTAGCCGCCGAGGTCGAGCGGGGCGAAGTCGGTGCGAGGCGCGCTGTCGCGGCGGGCGGGCGCGGGCGCGTCCTCGGCGACCTCGACGGTGCCGTCACCCGCCCAGTCGCGTTTCAGGCGGTCGTAGTCGATGCCCAGCACCATGCATACGTCGAACAGCGTCTGATCGCGCACCGAACGGCCCTGGAGCAGGTTCTGCACCGTCTTCTCGTGACAGTCGGCGGCGTCCGCGAGTTCGGCCTGGGTCAGCTTCTTCTCGATCATGGCGGTGCGCAGACGCTGCAGCGCAGTCGCGCGTGATCCCGTGCCCCTGACCGGCATGCCCACCCCCGTGACTCTCGGTGCCGCCCGCCCTCGACGCGGGTGGCTTTGCCGAAACTTGCGGAAACTTACCGGTTTTTCCCGGTGGTTGGCAAATATCCCGGTGAGACAGGCCGCTAACCGGTCACGGCGGACCACAGCATCAGCGCGCCGGCGGCCATCGACAGGACCTCGAGCAGGACGCGGAACTGGCTGGCATCCAGGCGCTGGACCAGCCCCTTGGCGAGCCACGAACCGACCATCAGCGACGCGCCGACGACGAGGCCGTTGACCGCGGTCTCGAGGGGGAGTGCGGACAACGACCGGAACACCACGACCTTGGTGACGGCGATGGCGGCCGAGCCGATCGCCTCGGTGGCGAGGAAGGCGCCCTTGGTCAGGCCGTAGGCCAGAAAAAAGGGCGTGTTGATCGGACCGGTGGTGGCGACCAGCCCGGTCAGCAGGCCGATGGCGGCGCCGACCACCGCGAGATGGGCGATGCCGATCTTCAGGCCGTGGGCGAGCAGCCAACGCCGGGCCGGCACCATGGCGAGCAGCGCCAATCCGAGGGCGCCTTCGACCGCGCGGGCGTCGAGTTTCACGAGCAGGTTGGCGCCGAGGGCAGCCGCGGGAATGGCGGTGGCGCAGTAGGCGGCGTTGGCCCGCCAGTCGATCTCGCGCCACCACACTGCCGCGCGCGACAGGTTGGCCATGATTGAGGCGATGGCGACGATCGGCACGGCGGCCTTGGCGCCGAATACGAGCACCAGCGCCGGCATCAGGATGATGGCGGAGCCGAAGCCGACCACGCCGCCGACGGTGCCGGCCAGGACACCGAGCAGAAGCACGAGCATCCAGCCGAGCTCGGGGGGCAGCATAGGGCGGGTCCGGACGAAGTGATGGCGGGCGCCGCGCGCCGGCGGCTCGCTATCGTTACGCGGCCGGTGCGCCCGGCGCCAGGGTGGCGATCATGGTTCGACGACTTCGAGCTTGACCGGGACGATGCCCCGGCTGCGCATGTCGATGGCGTCGGCGGCCGCTTCCGACAGATCGATGACGCGGCCGGGCTTGAAGGGACCGCGGTTGTTGATGCGGACCAGGACCGTGCGCCCGTTGGCGACGTTGGTGACGCGCACCCGAGTGCCGAACGGCAGGGTGCGATGGGCCGCGGTGAGACTCTTCGGGTCGTAGCGCTCGCCGCTCGCCGTGGTCTCGAACTGCCAATAAAACGAGGCGGCGCCCTGCAGGTCGTGCGTGGTGGCAGAAGCTGGCTTCTGCGGTGGGATGACACGGGCGAGCGTGATCTCGCTGCTGCGCGCCGGGCGCAGCCGGACGATGGTGGTGACCCAACCGGTCAGCGGCGGGCCGGGTTGCGGCTCCGGCTTGGCGATGCGGGTGGTCCAGGAGGGCGGCGACGGGGACGCGGCACTCGTTTGAGCGTACGCGGGCGGAGCCAGTGGCGTCAGAGCGAGCGTGCCGAGGCACAGGGAGCCCGCCAGGATAGTTGGTCGGATCATGCGCTGCGGCGTGCGCGAGGAATGCGGCAGCGCTGCGGCGTGCTGACAATCAACTCGGGATAAGCGGCGGCCCGCGCAGGTGTCCGCGGGCCGCCGTTCGGGTTCAGCGGCCGAGGACCGCCACGTTGACGCGGGCGATGCCGGCGGACTTCATGCCGATGACGCCGGCCGCAGCCGACGACAGGTCGATGATGCGGCCCTTCACGAACGGCCCGCGATCATTGATCGTCACGGTCACCGAGCGGCCGTTGTTGGCGTTGGTCACCTGCACCTTGGTGCCGAACGGCAGCGTGCGGTGCGCGGCGGTCATGGCGTTGGGGTTGAACATGCCGCCCGATGCGACGCGCTGGGGCTGCCAATAGTAGGACGCGATCCCGGTCTGCGAGGTGGAGCCGAACGACTTCGTCCAGGTGCCCGTGGACGTGAAGCTCGCCTGCTGGACGACGCCTTGGCGCTTGCCCTTCGCGGTCTTCGTGGCCTTGGCGCTCTTCGCGGTCTTGGCCCCCTTGGTCACGACGCGCTCCTGCGGCGCCGGTGCCTGGTAGGATGGGCTGTTGGCGTATGCAGCCGAAATGGCTTCGCGCCAGTCGGCCCGGGCGGACGGGGCCTGGATCATGCCGACAGAGAGTACGGCAAGAGCCGCGATCCAAAAATTCCTCATACTCATAACCTCCAGTGTTGGTTGGCAGATCGTCTGGTTCTCCAGCCCACAGGCGTGCTCTCTGGCAGCTCTGTGGTCGGCCCGTTGCGGGCTTGTGCTGGATCGACCGGATCGTAAAAATCCGGACGACGGCGGAACGTCAGACGTCGTGCTCGAGGCGCGATCCTCGACGATCACACGTTCTGTCTCGAGCGGCCGGGAAAACACCATTGCAATCCGCGGGCGTCAACCCGCGAAAAAATACAACGAAATGGACGATTAGGACTCTTCGTCGCGCTGTCGCGGACGGTCACAATGGAGTTGTCGGCGGCCTGAAAGAAGTAGATTGGGCGCCCGAAAACTTCGTCTGTTCTTTCTCGGTTTTTGAAATGAACGGCTATTACTGATTAGAACAAGTGCGAAAATGTGAGATTATAGCTTGTTGCTGCCTATGCAACCGATCTGCGACATATAGTACCGGCAACCAGGATTCAGCCGCCCCGCGCAGCGCGGGGCGGCCGTCGGCGCATCCGGGAGGTGATCAGGCGGCCGGTACGCGGTTCGAGCGGCCGCGGGGCAGGAAGGCGCCGACGCCTTTGGCGGCGACGAGGCGTCCGCGGTCGACGACGATCCGGCCGCGCAGTAGCGTGGTGACCGGCCAGCCGGTGACCTCGATGCCCTCGTAGGGGGTGTAGTCGCAGCCGTCGTGCAGGTCGGCGTGCTGGATCGTGCGGGTGATGGTCGGGTCCCACAGCACGAGATCGGCGTCGGCCCCGATGGCGATCGAGCCCTTGCGCGGATAAAGGCCGTAGGTCTTGGCGTGGTTGGTGGCGGTCAAGGCCGCGAACCGGGGCAGGTCGATCCGCTTCTTCATCACGCCTTCCGAGAACAGGATCGGGAGGCGGACCTCGACGCCGGGGATGCCGTTCGGCACCCAGCGGAAGCTGGTCCGGCCTTTCGGATTGAGCTTGCCCTGCTCGTCGTCGTAGCGGAACGGGCAGTGGTCGGATGAAAACAGCTCGAAGTCGCCGCGCGTGAGGCCGTCCCAGCAGGCGCGCTGGCTCTCTTGGTCGCGCGGCGGCGGCGAGCAGACGTAACGGGCGCCTTCCATCTTCAGGCCGTCGAGGTCCTTCTCGGTGAGAACGAGATACTGCGGACAGGTTTCGGCCACGACGTTGAGGCCACGGGCGCGGGCGCGGCGGATCTCTTCGATCGCCTCGCCGTTCGAGACGTGGACGATGACGACCGGGACATCGACGATCTCGGCCAGCGTCAGAGCACGATGGGTGGCTTCGCGCTCGGCGGGTATCGGCCGGGAAGTGGCGTGGAAGCGGGGCGCGCGCTTGCCCTGGTCCTCGAGCTGCGCCGTCAGGAAGCGGATGATGTCGTAGTTCTCGGCGTGCACCATGACCAGCGCGCCGGTTTCGCGGGCCACCGTCATGACCCTCAGAATCTGCTCGTCGGTGAGCGCGAGGCCCTCGTAGGTCATGAACACCTTGAACGACGAGTAGCCGTCGCCGATCAGCGCCGGCAGTTCCTGGCCGAGCAGTTGCGGTGTCGGGTCGGTGACGATCAGGTGGAAGCCGAAATCGGTGTAGCACTGCCCGTCGGATTTGGCGTGGTAGGCCTTCACGGCGGCGCGCAGGCCGGTGGTCGAGTCCTGCGTGCAGAATGGGATGACGGTGGTGTTGCCGCCGAAGGCCGCCGAGCGCGTGCCGCTCTCGAAATCGTCGGCCATGACGATGCCGGGGCCGCTCGGCTGCGCAAGGTGGACGTGGCTGTCGATACCGCCCGGCAGCACGATCTTGCCGGTGGCGTCCACCTCCTCGGCGCCTTTGGCAAGGTCCGCGCCGAGCGTGACGATGCGGCCGTCGCGCACGCCGATGTCACAGACGACGACATCGGAGCCTGCCACCACCGTGCCGCCGCGCACGACGAGATCGAAAGTCGCCATAGTCGGGATCTCCTGGTTGCCCGTGCCGAGTTTAGCGTGGCCGGCGCGCCTGCCCAGCCCGGATCGCGATCGCAGCGCGTTCAGCCGGTGGATTTCTTGGCAATGGGGTCGGCGTAGCGCAACTCGAGATCCCACGGGAAATAGATCCAGGTGTCCTGCGAGACCTCGGTCACGTAGGTGTCGACGAAGGGGGCCCCCTGCGGCTTGGCGTAGACGGTCGCATAATGGGCGTTCGGCAGCACCTCCCGCACCACCTTCATGGTGTTGCCGGTGTCGGTGAGATCGTCGACGACAAGGATGCCCTGGCCCTTGCCGTCGCCGATCGCCAGGATCGACGGGGCAATGTCCTTCAATGTGCGCAACTCACCCTGCGCGTTGTAGTCGTGATAGCTGGCGATGCAGATCGTCTCGATCATGCGGAGATTGAGCTCGCGGGCGACGATGGCGGCGGGGACGAGGCCGCCGCGCGTGATGCACACGATGGCCTGATGGTTGCCGCGGTCGGCGAGCCGCCAGGCGAGCGCGCGGGCATCGCGGTGGAACTGGTCCCACGACACCGGGAAGGCGCGCGACTTGTCGTCCGTGGTCATGGGATCTCCTCCGCTGTCGCTCGGGCTCTACTGCAACGGTGGACGGCCGGCAACGGTTTGCGCGTTGCGGCGGCGCGGTCGGCCACATAAGTTCCCGCAGCGCCGGGTCGACCCGGCCTTGGCACGAGGTGTGGGCAATGCAGAAGACAGCGGTAGTGGTCGGGGCTCTGGGCGTGATCGGTAGCTATATCGTGGAGAAGTTGCTGGCCGACGGCGACTGGCAGGTGATCGGCCTGTCGCGGCGTGCCGCGCCGGACCAGCCCCGCTATCGCCATATCGCGGTCGATCTGCTCGATGTGGCCGATACCGACCGCAAGCTCGCCGCGCTCGGTGCCGTGACGCACATTTTCTACGCTGCGTTCCAGGCTCAGAGCGGTGCAGCCTCGGGCTATGCGGCGAACATCGGTCCCAATCGCGACATGCTGGCGAACTCGGTCACGGCCATCGATCGGGCCTCGTCGGCGTTGCGCCGGGTCGTGCTGGTGACCGGCACCAAGTACTACGGCGTGCATCTCGGTCCGCTGAAGACGCCGATGAAGGAGACCGATCCGCGGCACATGCCGCCCAACTACTATTTCGATCAGATCGACTGGCTGGCGGCCTACCAGAGCGGCCGGGCGTGGGACTATGTCGAACTGAGACCGCAGACGCTGTGCGGGTTCGCCCCGGGCACGCCGATGAGCATCCTGCCGGCGATCGCGGTCTATGCCGCCATCTCCAAGGAACTCGGGCTGCCGCTCAGGTTCCCCGGCAAGCCGGGCGCCTACGTGAGCCTCTATCAGGTGACCGACTCGGCGCATTTCGCGCGCGCGGCAGCCTGGGCGGGGACCGAACCGCGGGCCGCCAACCAGGCCTACAACATCACCAACGGCGATTATTTCCGCTGGCGGAACGTATGGCCCAAGATCGCGGCGGCGTTCGACATGCCGGTCGGCGAACTCCAGACCATCAGCCTGACGCAGCACATGGCGGACAAGGCCGAACTGTGGGGCCGGATGACCGCGACCTACGGACTGCAATCGTTCCCGTTCGACCAACTGGTCGCGTGGCCGTTCGCCGACTACGTGTTCGGCGCCGACTGGGACGTGATGTCGGACGTGACCAAGTCGCGGCGCGACGGCTTCCACGACGTGGTCGACAGCGAAGAGATGTTCGTGCGTCTGCTCACGCAGTTCCGCAAAGAGCGGGTGGTGCCGTAGCGGGGCGTCAGGTCTCTGCGAAAGGGATCCAGTCGAACAGGGCCAGGCCGCCGTCGACGGCGATCGTCGTGCCGGTGACGTAGCCCGAGAAGCGGTCGACCAGCATGGCGAGCGCCATGCCGGCCATGTCCTCCGCGGTGCCGGTTCGGCGCATCGCGATCTTGGCCGAGAACGCCGTCGTGACATTGGCCGCGCCGCCGCCGGGGACGGCGCCGGGCGCCAAGGCGTTGACGCGGATGCCGTAGGGCCCGAGATCGCGGGCGAGTTCCTTCATGACCATCGTCATGCCGGCCTTGGCAGCGGAATAGTGGGGTAGGTTGCGCGGCATCTCGGCGTGCAGCGAAGTGATGTAGAGCATGCGGCCGGGCAGTTTCTCGGCTTTCATGCGGCGGCCGAGTTCGCGGCCGATGAAGAAGCCTGAGCGGACGTTGGTGTTGGCCATGGCGTCCCAGGTCGCCTCCTCGACCGCGAGGGGGGTATCCGTCTCGAAGCGCGGCGGACAGGCCGAGTGGACGAACAGCGAAGGCGTGCGGGGCCCGAGCGCGGTGAGGAGCGCCTGCCAGCCGTCGCGGGTGGAAAGATCGGTCGTCACTTCGGTTGCGGTGCCGCCGGCGGCGCGGATGGTGGCGGCCACGGCGGCATTGCGGGTGGGGTCGACGTCGGCGAGCACGACGCTCGCGCCCTCGGCCGCGAGTGTGGTCGCGATGGCACGGCCGATGTTCGAGGCGGACCCGGTGACGAGCGCGTGCTCGCCGGCAACAAGCTTGGACATGTGGTGTTTCCCCGGCTGTCGATCAGGGCCGGATCATAGGCAGCGGGTGGGGGTCGACGCCAGAGGCCTGCTGCGGCCGGTCGTTGGCGATCAGCCGTCGGCCGACAGGATCATGTTGCGCACGATCGGATAGATGTGCTGCTCCCACCGGCGGCCGCTGAAGACGCCGTAGTGGCCGACGCCGGCCTGCATGTGGTGGCGCTTGCGGAAGGGCTTGATGCTGGCGCACAGATCATGGGCGGCGGCGGTCTGCCCGAGGCCGCAGATGTCGTCACGCTCGCCTTCGACGGTGAGCAGGGCCGTACGCCGTATGGCGCGGGTGTTCACCGGATTGCCGCGATACGACAGCGTACCGGCGGCGAGGCGGGACTCCTGGAAGATCCACTCGACGGTCTCGAGGTAGAACTCCGCCGGCAGATCGAGCACGGCGAAATACTCGTCGTAGAAGTCCTTGGTGACCGCCGCCTTCGTCTCATCCCCGTCGACGATGTGCCCGAACAGATCGACGTGGGCTTTGACGTGGCGGTGCATGTTCATGGCGAGGAAGGCCGAGAGTTGAACGAAACCCGGATAGACCTTGCGCCCGCCGCCCTTGAAGCGCCACGGCACCTCGGCGATGAGGTTGCTGCGGAACCACGAAATCGGCTTCGTGTTCGCCAGTTCGTTGACCTTGGTCGGGTTGATGCGGACGTCGACCGGACCGGCCATCAGCGTCATCGAGCGGGGTTCGGCGGGGTTTTCCGTCTCGGCCATGATGGCGGCGGCGGCGAGAACCTGGACGCAGGGCTGGCAGACCGCCACGACATGGCTGCCCGGGCCGAGAAACTCCAGGAACTTGATCAGATGCTCCACGTATTCGTCGAAACCGAAGGGGCCGGCTTCGGCGGGCACGTCGCGCGCGTTGTGCCAATCGGTGATGTAGACGTCGTGGTCCGACAGTAGCGTCTTGACCGTCGATCGCAGCAGGGTGGCGAAATGGCCCGACAGCGGCGCAACCACCATGACCTTCGGTTGCGGGACGGCCGAATCCTTCTTGAAGTGGAGGAGGGTGCCGAACGGCGTCGCCATCGCCGCTTCCTCGGTCACCGGGACCTCGCCATTGCCGACATTGACCGAGGCGATGGCGTAGCTCGGGCGATGGTGGGTCAGGGTGGCGCGGGAGATCAGCTCGTAGGCCGCCGCCAATCCCCGTAGCGCGAAGAAATCGTTGGAGGTCGCCCAGGGCGCCAGTGCGCCTGCCAGGATCGAGGCCGTGGCCCGAACAGGGTCGAGCAGGTCCGACTGGGTCTGATAGGCGTGATAAATCATCAATCCCCAAGGCGGAGCCCGTATGAACTCCGCGCCCCCCACGAATTGCCAAGCGAAAAGCTAGTGCATTTGTTATTGCACTGCGAGATAAATGTGGCGTTACGGCCCCCGACGATCGTCTGGCACCATCGGGGGGGCACTGCCGGGGAGGGTGCATGCAACCCGCTACGCTGACCATCAGCAGCAAGACGTATTCATCCTGGTCGATGCGCGGCTGGTTGCTGTGTCGATTGGCCGGGCTGGATTTCGTCGAGCGCATCCAACCGATCGACGATCCGAGCACGCGGGCGGAACTGCTGCACCTGTCTCCGTCGTTCCTGGTCCCGGCCCTGACCATCGACGGCATGAAGATCTGGGATACGCTGGCGATCGGGGAGACGCTGAACGAGATGTTCCCGGGCTCCGGCGTGTTGCCGGAGGAGCGCCCGAAGCGGGCGCACTGCCGGTCGGTGTCGGGCGAAATGCATCTCGGGTTCTACAACCTCAGATCCGCCATGCCGATGAACCTGAAGGCTCACTACCCGGGCTTCAAGATCTGGGGCGGCGCGCAGGGCGACATCGAGCGCGTCACCGAGATCTGGCGGGATTGCCTGCAGAAGCACGGCGGCCCGTTCCTGTTCGGTAGCCGCCCGACGATGGCGGATGCCATGTTCGCGCCGGTGTGCACCCGGTTCATCACCTACGATGTGAAGCTGGACGACGCCTCGGCGAAATACTGCCGGACGGTGCGCGCCTGGCCGGCTGTCGGCGAGTGGTATACCGGCGCGGCCCAGGAGCCCGACGAGCTCGAGGAACTGGACGCCGAGTTCTGAGGCGCCCCTTCTCCTCTCGCCATTGCCGCAGACGCGCGCTAACCGATGACGGTGCCGGTCTCCAACCGGCGAATCGCGCGGACCCGCCATGTCGAAAAAAGTCGCCGGACCAGAGATCGAGCGCCTCATTCAGCTGCTGGCCCGGTTGCCGGGCCTCGGGCACCGCAGTGCGCGCAAGGCGGCGCTGGCCCTGCTGAAACGGCGTAGCGAGCTGCTGGTGCCGCTGGCGGCGGCGCTGCGCGAAGCGGCCGACAAACTGGTGACCTGTGCGAACTGCGGCAACGTCGACACGGTGGCCCCGTGCACGATCTGCCGCGACGAACGACGGGATCCGACCCTGATCGTGGTGGTCGAGGAGATCGGCGACCTGTGGGCGCTCGAGCGGGCGGGCGTCATATCGGCGCGCTATCATGTGCTCGGTGGCCATCTGTCGCCGCTGGACGGGATCGGTCCGGAGCAGCTCAACACCGGCACGCTGGTCGCGCGCGCGGCGGGGGGCGACGTCAAGGAGATCCTGCTCGCCCTCAATGCCACGGTGGAAGGTCAGTCGACCGCGCACTACCTGACGGATCTGCTCGGGCCGACCGGCGTCGCCGTGTCGCGGCTGGCGCAAGGGGTGCCCATCGGGGGCGAGCTCGACTATCTCGACGAGGGGACGATCGCGGCGGCGATCAAGTCCCGCCGTCGGCTCTGAGCGACTGGTGTTCCGGATCGGACTCTCGAGACCGGGCGAAGGTCGGCAAGCGGCCGTGATTCCGGAACCCTACAAAGACAAGCGCGGTGGTCTGGCGGAGACGGTTTGAAGCCAACCGTCGGAGTCGGAGCACGCGCCCATCAGGAAGGCAGGCCATCGGGTGCAGTTTCGACACAACAGGGACAGGGTCCGGTCCAGGGCGCTCAGGGCTCACGGCCGATCGGGTGTCGTCACGGGGCGCGGCACGTTCGTCACCGGTTCGATCCCCCGGCACATCCTGGTCATGACCAGCACCGGCGCGGTCGGCCTCGTTGCCATTTTTATCGGCGATCTCGCCAACATCCTGTTCCTCAGTCTGCTCGGCGACACCGACGTGGTGGCGGCGGTCGGCTACGCGAGCTCGATCCTATTCCTCACCGTCTCGGTCGGCATCGGCCTCGGGATCGGGGCGACGTCGGTGGTTTCGCCGGCGCTGGGCGCCGGGCGCCGCGTGCGCGCGCGGCGGCTGACGGCCAGCGCGCATGCCATCACCGGCATCGTCGCCGCGCTGACGGCCCTGGTCATCTGGTTCGCGGTCCCTTGGCTGCTGGCGGGGCTCGGGGCGCGCGGGCGGACGCATGATCTGGCGACCGACTACCTGCTCATCCAGGTTCCGTTCCTGGTTCCCCTGGCACTCGCCATGACCAGTTCGGCGATTCTGCGCTCTGTTGGTGATGCCCGCCGCGCGATGCATGTGACACTGGCCGGCGCGGTGGTGAACACCCTGCTGGACCCATTGTTCATCTTCGGGTTGGGCCTCGGCATCCATGGGGCTGCGATCGCGACAGGGATCGCGCGCCTCGCCATCCTCGCGATCGGCCTGATCGGGGTGGTGCGCGTGCACCAGCTGATGGGCCGGGTGCGGCTGGCGACCTTGCCGGGGGACGCGCGGATGCTCGCTGCTGTAGCAGTGCCGGCGGTGCTGACCAACATCGCGACGCCGGCCGCCAACGCCTTCGTGACGGCGGCCATCGCGCCGTTCGGCGACGACGCGGTGGCGGGGTTCGCCATCCTCGGGCGGGTGATGCCGGTGGCGTTCGGCGCGATCTACGCGCTGTCGGGCTCGGTCGGTCCGATCATCGGGCAGAACTACGGGGCTGGCGATTACGGGCGGATGCGGGCGACGATCACGTGGTCGCTGATCGTCGTGGCGGGCTTCTCGGCCGCGGCCTGGGTGTCGCTGGCGGCGCTCGCCGGGCCGCTGGTCGCCTTGTTCCGGGCCGAAGGGCAGGCGGCGCATCTCATCGTCATGTTCTGCTGGTGGCTGGCGCCGCTGTTCGCGTTCCTCGGTGCCCTGTTCGTCGCCAATGCCGTGTTCAACACGCTACGCCATCCTCACTACGCAACGGCCTTCAACTGGGGCCGGGCGACGCTCGGGACGATGCCGTTCGTTTGGGTCGGCGGGCAGCTCGCCGGTGCCGAGGGGGTGCTTGCCGCCAACATGATCGGCGCCGTGCCGTTCGGCGTGCTGGCGGTGTGGACGAGTTACCGTCTGGTCGACCGGCTCGGCCGTGGCGCCGAGGCGGTTACCACGCCACCTCCGCAGGGTTGACAACGCGCGCCCGGACTCGTCTTGATGCCGCCCTCGCAATCGACCCAACGCCGCAGCGCCGGGGCGGGTCCTCGTGGGTGCTTCTCGTCAGAACATGGCCATCGATCTTACGAGCATCCGAAACCGGCTGATCCTGATGCCGCGCTTCTCGAAGCGGGTGCTGCTGTTCACGCACGACTATGCGCTGCTGGCGCTGGCGCTGTGGCTGGCGATGTCGGTGCGTATGAACGCGCCGTATGTGCCGGAGACCGGCGAACTCGGGCTGATGCTGGCGGTGGCGCCGCTGCTCGCGGTCATCGCGTTCGGCTGGTTCGGTCTTTACCGGCTTGTGACCCGCTATCTCGGGCCGCACGGCATCGGACGGCTGATCGCGTGTTTCGCGTTGTCAGTGCTGGTGTGGTCGCTGCTGATCCTGACCACCGGGGTCGGCCTGCCGACGACCGAGTTCGGGGTGGTGCCGCGGTCGATGCCGCTCGCCTACTTCGTGACCGGTACGGCGTTCATCGTCGGCAGCCGGAGCGCGGCGGCGTGGCTGCTGCACGGTGTGGAGATCAAGATCGCCCGCCAACGTCTGCGACTGAAACCCATTCTGATCTACGGAGCCGGCACGGCGGGTGTTCAGCTGGTCGAGGCGCTGAGCCGCAGCGGCGACGCGCGGGTGGCGGGCTTTCTCGACGCGAACCCCGACCTGTGGGGGCAGTACGCGGCCGGGGTCAAGATCTACCGGCCCGAGCCCGACAAGATCGCCCGTATCATCGAGCGCGAGGGCATCCGCGAGGTGATCCTGGCATTGCCCGATCTCAAGCGGCGGGAGCAGCAGGCGATCCTGCGCAAGCTGCAGGCGTTTCCGGTTCGTGTGCAACTCGTGCCCTCGATGGCGGACCTGGCGGCCGGGCGCGTCACCGTCAACGATCTCCGGCCGGTGCAGGTCGAGGATCTGCTCGGCCGCGATCTCGTTCCGGCCGACCCGCATCTGCTCGCCCGCAGCATCCGCGGCAAGGCCGTGCTGGTGACCGGTGCGGGCGGGTCGATCGGTTCGGAGCTGGTGCGCCAGATCCTGCGCCAGCGCCCGTCTCGGCTCGTGCTACTCGATGCGAGCGAGCCGGCGCTCTACGAGATCGAGACCGAGGTGCGGGATCAGCTGACGCGCGAGGCCGACCTTTCGCATCAGCCGATCGTGGCGAGCGTTCTCGGCTCGGTGCTCGACAAGGATCTGATCGAGCGGGTGCTGCACAAGCACGGGATCGATACGATTTTTCACGCCGCCGCCTACAAGCATGTGCCGATCGTGGAGTGCAATCCGGCGGTCGGGGTGCTCAACAACACGCTCGGCACGGCTATCGTGGCCGCCGCCGCCCGCGAGGCCGGCGTCGAGCGCGTGGTTCTGATTTCGACCGACAAGGCGGTGCGGCCGACGAACGTGATGGGGGCGTCCAAACGGATGGCCGAACTGGTGCTGCAGGCGCACGCGGCCGACCCGAGCTGCGAGACGATTTTCACGATGGTCCGGTTCGGCAACGTGCTGGACAGTTCCGGCTCGGTGGTGCGCCGGTTCCGCCACCAGATCGAGGCGGGCGGGCCGCTGACGGTGACCCATCCGGAGGTTACCCGCTATTTCATGTCGATCCCCGAAGCCGCTGAACTGGTGATCCAGGCAGGTGCCATGGCGGAGGGCGGCGACGTGTTCCTGCTGGAGATGGGCGAGCCGGTGAAGATCGACGATCTCGCGCGGTCGATGATCCGGCTGGTCGGTCTCGACGTGAAGGATGACGCGAATCCCGACGGCGACATCGAGATCGTCTATGTGGGGCTGCGACCCGGCGAGAAGCTCTACGAGGAACTGCTGATCGGCGACAGCGCGGTGGCGACGGAGCATCCGCGCATCCTCAGGCACAACGAGCCGTTCCTGCCGTTCGACCAGCTCAACGTGCAGCTCGATACGCTGAAGGCCGCGATCGCGGCCGACGACGCCGGCGCCATCGAGGCCGTGCTGTTGCGAACCGTCGAGGGCTATGTGCCCGACATGGGGCGGCTCGACACGGCCCGGCAGGTCGTCATCTCGCCCGCCGCCTCACGAATGGTGCACTGAACCAGTTCGCTAATTCTTAGGTTCGTCCGGTTCTGCGCGCTCGTCGCGTCGTACCCAGGAGCGCGCCGATGTCTCGATCTCGGCGACGATCCGTTCGGCGATGCGGGCGCCGGTGACCTTCTCGAGGGCGCCGATGTCGGGTGCGGCCGATACCTTCGCAACGACCCGGGCCTCGCCCTCGCCAGCCACGACGTCGACCGCCGCCAGACCGAGCCCCAGGGCCTTGGCCGCTCGTTTGGCGACGCTGCGGTCGGCGGCCAGTTTGCGGGAACCGGTGTCGCGCATGGTGCCGTGACGGACTTCGGCGGCGCCGACGATGTCGCCGCCGATCACCAGCAGACGGGTGACGGGATGGGCGCGCCGGCGCCCCCATTCGGTCGATTGCTCGCTGGCGGTCCGTGACGGCGGGGCGACAGCGATGGACTGGTGGGCGAGCAACTGCATGGCGGCGACGGGGTCGCGCAGCCGCTCGACGGCGGCGGCCGGATTGATCGCCGTGGCACCGGCCAATTCGAGTTCGCGGATCGCCGCGATCGCAAGTGGTCCTTCCTTGGCCGGCAGGCGCGGCAGCACGGCGTCGTAGTGCGCGAGCGGGGCGCCATCGTGCTCGAGACACGGCCGCCCGCGAAAGCCGATGGCCAGGCGGGCGACGTCGATGATCTCCAGCACATGGCCGCGGTCGGCGGCGGCTGCCAGCAGGCGCTGGTTGGACGGGCGCTCCGGCGTGCGCGTCAGCAGCGCGACGCGCAACGGCCGGTGGACGATGTCGCGGGTCGGGATGTGGCGGTAAAGCTTGTACGAGAGGCGCGGCTGGCGGAACGACGCCGACGGGTCGACGTACACGTCCTCGCGGATCGCCTGGCGGCCGAGCAGCATCCGGTAGGCCATCGTCTCGCGATTGGTGAGGGTGATCTCGATGGGCCAGCGCCGTCCGCCGATCTCGATGGTCGACAGTATGACGTAGCGGGTCTCGCGTTCGCCGTTCGAACTGGTGACCTCGCGGCGATCGACCACGGGGGCGGCACAATAGATTTCGATGTCGTTGCGACCGGGGATCGGGTGAATGCCGAAGCGCACCCGGGGCTGGGCAATCGGGCCGAACGGCTCGACGAGGAAGGCATGCAGCGCCGACGTGCGGGCGCCGGTGTCGATCTTGGCCTTGATGGCCGGCAGCCCGAGATCCGGCAGGGCGACCCATTCCTCCCAGCCAAGCACGAACGGGGTTGCGGCGTCCGCCATTCATGTCTCCCTTGTTGCCACCCGATCGCGCGGCGGGGCTGCGACGTCAGCTCCGGTCCCGCCGAATGACGTAAATCATAGTCTCGCCGGCCAACCCGGACGGCGGATTGACCCCTCGCCGACCGTCCCTTATCTGACCGCGCATGTCCAAGATTCCTATCGTCAAGCTTCCCGATCCGTTGCTTCGCGACGTCTCCACGCCGGTCGAGCGCATCGATGCGCCGCTGCTGCGGTTGGCCGACGATATGCTGGAGACCATGTATGGCGCACCCGGCGTCGGCCTTGCCGCCATCCAGGTCGGCGTGGCGAAACGCCTCGTGGTGCTGGATGTCTCGAAGGACGTCAACGCTCGCAAGCCGCTGGTGATGGTCAATCCGGAGATCGTGGCACTGGGAGACGAAAAGCGCGTTTACGAGGAGGGCTGCCTGTCGATCCCCGACGTCCATGTCGAGATCGAGCGGCCGGCCACCGTGACCGTGCGCTTCACCGATCGCGACGGCCGCCCGCAGGAATTGTCGGCCGACGGGTTGCTGGCGACCGCCATCCAGCACGAGATCGACCACCTGGACGGCCGGCTCATCATCGATTTCCTGTCGCGGCTGAAGCGGGACATCATCGTGCGCCGGTTGAAGAAGGCGGCCCGCGGCTGACCGGGACCGCGCGCCGATCGACCCACCCGCATCCGAGGAACCTTGCGCCATGAGCCTCCGCGTCGTGTTCATGGGGACGCCGCCGTTCTCGGTGCCGGTCTTGTCCGAGATCCTGGCGGCCGGTCACGAGGTGGTTGCGGTGTACTCGCAGCCGCCGCGGCCCGCGGGGCGCGGCTTGACGGAGACCCGCTCGGCCGTGCACGCGCATGCCGCGGCGAGCGGTCTCGAGGTGCTGACGCCGCGCAGCCTGCGCGGCGAGGCGGAGCAGGCCGCGTTTCGTGCCCATGCGGCCGACGTCGCGGTCGTCGTCGCCTATGGATTGATCCTGCCGAAGCCGGTGCTGGAGGCTCCCCGCCTCGGCTGTCTCAACCTGCATGCCTCGCGGTTGCCGCGTTGGCGCGGTGCGGCGCCGATCCAGCGGGCCATCATGGCCGGCGACACCGAGACGGCGGTGATGGTGATGCGGATGGAAGAGGGGCTCGACACCGGGCCGGTCTGCCTCGCCGAACTGGTCGGCATCGGCCCCGATACGACCGCCGGCGAGTTACACGATACCCTGTCGGAGCGGGGCGCGAGCCTGATGATCCGGGCGCTGGCGGCGCTTTCGCGCGACAGCCTCACCTGCACGCCGCAGCCAGCCGAGGGTGTGACCTACGCGGCCAAGATCGACAAGGGCGAGACGCGGATCGATTTCCGGCGGCCGGCGGCGGAGGTGCACAATCACATTCGCGGGCTGTCGCCGTTTCCCGGCGCCTGGCTCGAGGCGGCCCCAGCCGGCGGCAAGCCCGAACGTGTCAAGGTGCTGCGGGCGACGCCGGTGGCGGGGAACGGACCGCCGGGGACGTTGCTCGACGACTCTCTGACGGTCGCCTGCGGGGCGGGCGCCGTCCGGCTGCTCGAGGTGCAGAGGGCCGGAAAGAAGCCGGTACGGGCGGACGAGCTCCTACGCGGGTTCGTCTTGCCCTCAGGTTCAGTCGTTGCTTGAATTTAGCTTGTTTTCTCATTGACTTAAAACATCTATTGCCCGCCACGCCATCGATGCTACTCTGCCACTCGGCTGTCGATCTAGCGGTGTGTCATGCGTTTTCCATCGGCTTGTCTCATCAGTTGCCTCGCGCTCGGCGCCTTGCCGGCCGCTGCCGAGGAGCGGGCTTCGACGATCCGGGTCGAGCCGCACGGCTATTATGGGGCGGTGGTGACGGTGGAGGCGGGCGTGCGGGTGTTCCGTCCGCTGCCGCCGCACAGGCTCGTGGTGATGAGCCCTGAGGGGACGCCGGTGAACCTGTCGATCAACGAGACCGAGAAGCGGACGTATCACGACCGCGGCCGCCGGCCCCGCGACTGACGCGCGCGAGACTTGAGCGGCGATGCGGGGACCGTTAAGCGTCGATCCCCGACACCGACCCCGCCTCAGAGACCCATGCCGCGCTACCGCACGACCATCGAATACGACGGTTCGCCGTTTGTCGGCTGGCAGATCCAGGCGGCCGGCCGCTCCGTGCAGGGGGCCATCACCGAGGCGCTGTTCAAGCTGACGGGCGAGACGATCTCGGTCCGAGGTGCCGGCCGGACCGACGCCGGCGTGCATGCGCGCGGTCAGGTGGCGCATTTCGATCTGTCGCGGGCGTGGGAGCCCGAGACCATTCGCGATGCCTTGAATCATCATCTGCGACCCGAGCCGGTCGCCATTGTCGACTGTCGGGCTGCGGCCGACGATTTCGATGCCCGGTTCAGTGCCACGGCGCGTCATTATCTGTATCGGATATCAAACCGGCGGGCGCCGCCGGCGCTCGATGCGCGCCGGGTCTGGTGGGTGGCGCGGCCGCTCGACGGCGCGGCGATGGCGGAGGCCGCCGCCCACCTCGTCGGCCACCACGACTTCACGACGTTCCGCGCCGCCGCCTGTCAGGCCAAATCGCCGCTCAAGACGCTCGACAGCCTGACGGTCGAGGTGTCCGGCGGGGAGATCGCCGTGCGGGCCTCGGCGCGCTCGTTCCTGCACAATCAGGTGCGGTCGATGGTGGGCTCGCTCAAACTGGTCGGTGACGGGCATTGGGTGCCGGCCGACATGCAGCGGGCGCTCGCGGCCCGTGACCGGGCGGCCTGTGGACCGGTCGCCCCGGCGCAGGGCCTCTATCTCATGAGCGTGGATTATGGTGAGGGCAGCATGCTCGGCGCCTCATCCGAGCGCACCGAGGCCCCACCGGTCTTGCCGCCGAATTGTTGAAGCTAGCGGTGCCGGTGTCGCCGCATGGCCCAATCTGGCCGGCCTTGCGGCCGCGTTAGCTCAACCTTCAGCACAGTCACAACGTTCGATTGTCAAAGTGCTGCGGTTCGGGCTGACTATCCCCATGGTCGGACAGCGAGTTGCGAGCATGGCGAAGCGGGTTCTGGTCGTCGATGACAGCCCAACCGTTCGCACGCTTGTCTCGCTGACGTTGGTCAAGGCCGGCCTCGACGTTGTGCAGGCGCACGATGGGGCCGAAGCGCTCGTGCAACTCGATCGCCACGAGCCCGATCTCATCATCACCGACCTCAACATGCCGGTGATGGGCGGGATGGACTTCATGAAGGCCGTGCGCGCGTCGCCGGCCCACGGGGGCACTCCAGTCATCCTGCTCACCGTCGAGGCCAACGCGGAGAAGATCTCCTCTTTCCGAGCCGCCGGCGCGGTGGCGTGCATGACCAAGCCGTTCACGGCGGCTCAACTCGTTTCGGTGGTCGACACGGTCGGCCGCCCAGTGTCCGGAGGTGTTCTGTGCCACGCGTGACCCCAGTTCCGAATGCCGCAGGCGCGGCGGCGCAGCGCGATCCGCTGGTGCAGGGCGTCCTGCAGCAGGCGTCCGGCATGACCATCCTGGGCTGGTTTTTCGGGCTCGCCTGGACGGCGTCGGCGAACGGTGCCGAACTTGGCCCGACCGGCTGGGCGGTATTGATCGTCGGCGGGCCGATCGTGGCTTCGATCGGCTTCGGCCTGGGGGTCGCCGGCATCGTGGCCCTGTTCACGAAGGGCTTCACGGGACGCGCCGACGGAAGCCACCTCGGCTACACGTGGGGATCGGCGATCAGTCTGTGCCTCGCATTCGCCGCCGCGTGCCACGCCGTTCCCGCCGTGGCGCTGTTGCGCATCTGAACAGCGCCGTCTGCGGCACTCGGGTGGTTGCCCGGGTCAAGCTACCATCGCCATGAATTCCTGACGGGCGAGAGGGTTGTCCCGGAAGGCGCCGAGCATGCGGCTGGTGACCATGTCGGCGTCCGGCTTGTGGACGCCGCGGGTGCCCATGCAATGGTGGTGCGCCTTGATGACCACGGCGACGCCAGCCGGTTGCAGGGCCCGCTCGATGGTATTGGCGATCTGCGCGGTCATTTTTTCTTGGATCTGCAATCGCTTGGCGTAGGCATCGACGACCCGCGCCAGCTTCGAGATGCCGACGACGCGGCCGGTCGGGATGTAGCCGACCCAGGCGCGACCGATGATCGGTGCCATATGGTGCTCGCAGTGGCTTTCGAAGCGGATGCCGCGCAGCACGATCATCTCGTCGTAGCCTTCGATCTCCTCGAAGGTCTTCTCGAGAATCGCGACGGGGTCCTGGGCATAGCCCTGGAAGTATTCCTCGTAGGCCTTGGCGACGCGCGTCGGCGTGTCCTTCAGCCCGTCGCGGCAGGGATCCTCGCCGGCAAACCGGAGAATGGTGCGGATGGCGGCTTCGACGTCGGCCCGGCTCGGGCGTTCGAGCGCACCGCTGTCGCGCTTGAACGGCTGGGGTCGGCGGGGGTGGACGGCGGCATCCATGACGATCTCCTCGTGATACCGGGAGGTTTACGTGGAGAGCGCGGGGACGGATCGTTGGGGCGCGCCGCGGGGCAACAGGACGCACCACAAAAGCAAAGGGCCCGATCCCCATGGTCGGGCCCCTCCTTGGCCGATCTTGCGATCGCGCCGCGTGTTACTTCAGCGGCGCAGCCGAGCGGCGGCCGAAGATGTCGTCGAGGTTGAAGCGATAGCCGAGACCAGCGCTGATGATCAGCGGATCAACGTCGACTTTCCCGGTTACGCTCTGACCACCCTGACCCAAGCCCTGGACGTTGTTCCAGGTGACCTTGGTATCGAGCCACGACTTTTTGATATCTGCATTCAAGTACCAGCCGTCGCCGACCGCAAGATCAAACCCAGCCTGGAGGATGACCCCAAAAGAATCCGAGAAGTTGACGCCACCGGCATTCAAAATGTTGTCGCCCGTGCTCTCGCTGAAGTAATGAATGTACTGAGCACCGACCCCTACGTAAGGCTTGACCGGACCCAAATTATCGAAATGATACTGCAGAGTCAGTGCGGGCGGGAAGATCCACATTTCGGCACCCTGCCCGTTTGCCGCTCCGCTGATTTTGACGTCATGCTTGGCCGCGCAGCAGAGCAGTTCGACAGCGATGTTCTTATTGAAGAAGTAGGTCAAAGTGAGAGTTGGAACGATCTCGTTGCTTACTGCTGCATCGAGAACCGTCGTGAGGTCGGTACCAGCAGCATTGTTTAGCGACTTCAAATTGTCCTGAGTAACAACACTAGTCCCTTGCAGACGGACCATGAAGTTACCGTTCTTGTCACCCGCCATCGCGGTGCCCGTCAGACCCAGCCCCAGAGCGAGGGTCGCGAGCCAAGTGCTCGTGCGTGTCATGTTCTTCCCCTAAATCTGCCGAGGCAACGTAGGACTCGCTGCGTCGCCGTGGGGAGACCAGAGCGCGGAAAAGGCGTTAGGGCGAGTCCGGAACGTTCCAACTGCATGATCCGGATCAGCATTGGCATGCTGAGAAAACGCGGTGTTGCCTTCAGGTCACGGGTGCCAGGCCTCCGGGGCAGCTTTGGTCGCACAGAATCCGGAAATGCTGCTTTAATCCAATTCGTTAAGTCGGGTTAACCGGGCGCCGAGAGGTCAGCTTGCAGCTTGGTTGGCGGCAACTTTGTGTCATCGTCCAGGGCGCGCTATCCTGGTTGTTCGTTGGGAGGTGTCGCCATGAACGAACGACCGCTGGCCGGGACAACGGCGCTGGTGACGGGGGCGGGGCGGGGGCTTGGCCGGGCGTTCGCGGAGCGGCTGGCGCAACTCGGCTGCGACGTCGGCATCCACGGGCTGCGGGAGGCCGGACCTTCGGAGTATGGGGGGGCCACGACGCTGTCCGATGTGGCCCGCGAGATCGGGACGACGCACGGGGTGCGCACCGTCAAGGTGCTGGGCGACCTCACCGATCCGGCCCAGGTGCAGCACACCGTCGATGAGGTGTGCGAGACCCTTGGCGGTCTGGAGATCCTGGTGCACAACGCGGGCGGCGACATCGCGGCGGCCGGGGGCAAGCCCGATCCTAACGACGCCGTCGATATCAAGCCCGCGGACGTGCGGGCGGTGATCGACCGCAACCTGCTCAGCACGATCTACGTCTGCCAGGCGGCGGCCCGCCACATGATGGCGCGGCGGCGCGGCCGCATCGTCACCATCGGATCGGTGGCGGCCTTCAAGGGGCGGACCAACTCGTCGATCTATGCGACGGCGAAGGCGGGGGCGATGCACTACACGCGCTGCCTCGCGGACCAGATGCGGCCCTACGGCGTCACCGTGAACTGCATAGCGCCCGGAGAGACGCGGACCGAGCGGTTCCTGGCAACGCGGGCGGTGGACCCGGCGCGGCTGGTCACGGAAGGTACCCTCGATCGGATCGCGATGGTCGACGAGGTGGCGCGCGTGGTCGAGATCTTCGCCGGACCGCTCGGTGCCTTCGTCTCGGGCCAGGTGATCCGGGTGGACGGCGGCGGGCAGCTCTGGCCGGCCTGAGCGGGTTGTCAGCCGGCTGCCGGGGCGCTGACAGTATTGCTCCGTAACGCAAGCCGTACGTGCGAGTTCAGACGTGCGAACGTACGGAACAAGGCCGGAATAAACATTCTCCCGGGCGGTGATCCGGGCTAGTTTACTTGGCGTGTTGCGCCCAAAACTTTTCACCCTCGGAGTCTCTCCATGTTCGATGCCAAGAACCTCCTGGATCTGCTGGTGAAGGGTTCGGGCGCGCCGTCCGGCGGCGGGGCTGCGGCGGGTGGCGGGCTCGCAGACATCCTCGGCGGGCTCGGTCTCGACGGCGGCGCGGGGGCCGGGCGAACGGCGGGAGGCGCCGCGCCGGCCGGGGGGCTCGACGACCTGTTGCGCGGGGTCTTGGGTGGCGGCAGTCAGGCCGGCGGTGGCAGCGCCGCGACGGGCGGTCTCGGCGATATTCTCGGCAAGCTCGGTCTGCCGGCAGCGTCCGCGGCGCCCGGCCAACAGGGCGGCGGGCTCGCCGATATCCTCGGGCAGGTGCTCGGACAGGCCACCGACGGGGTGAAGGACGGCGCGCAGCGGATCGACCAGAGTACGGATCTGAGCGGCCGGGTGCGGGATCTGGTCGGCCAGCTGAGCGGACGCTCGCCCGAGGAGGTGCTGCGGCAGGTTCAGGAGCTGATCGCCGGCAACCAGCTGGGCACCGGCGCGGTTCTCGGCGGTCTCGGCGCGATCCTGCTCGGCACGCGGTCCGGCCGCTCGGTGGCGGCTGGCGCCGCGAAGATGGGCGCGCTGGCGCTGATCGGTGGCCTCGCGTGGAAGGCCTATCAGAACTACACCGAGGGCAAGCCGCTGATCACGGGCCGCGGCGTGCCACCGGCTCCCGCCCCGCAGGGCTCTGGATTCGAGCCCGAGGCGGTGTCCAACGCGCAGGCGACCACCTTCATCCGCGCCATGATCGCGGCGGCGGCGTCGGACGGGCGCCTCGACGACGCCGAACGCCAGCGCATCCTGGGTGGCATGAAGACGGCCGGGGTCAGTGGCGCGGCGGAGCAATTTCTCGCCCGCGAGCTTGCGCATCCGGCGTCGCCTGAAGAGTTGGCCGGCGCGGTCGGCTCGCCGGAGGAGGCCGTGCAGCTCTACACGGCCGCCCGCCTGGCGATCGAGGTCGATACGACCGCCGAGCAATCGTTCCTTGCTGCTCTGGCCGCGGCCGCCAACGTCGATCCGGCGCTCTCGGCCCACGTCGACGCGGCGGCTCGGGCGGCCTGAGAGACGCATGGCCAAGGGTGTCGGCCCGGCGTCGGTGTGCGGCGAAGGGCGTCCTCGCGATCGCACATGGCGCGGCATCGGTCGGCCAGCAGGGCCGGACGGAAGGTCACGTCACGAGTCGGGAATCTGAATGGTGCTGCCGGTGAGGATTGAACTCACGGCCTCTCCCTTACCAAGGGAGTGCTCTACCACTGAGCTACGGCAGCTTGGGAGTCGACGCGATCGACACGCTCGATCCGAAGACGCGTGTCTGCCATATTGATGCCCGCTGGGCAAGCTCTGACAGATCGACCCATGGCACACGATTCCAAGCGCTCGAATGCAGACGCGAAGCGGGAAAGCGACCGGCAGGCGCGACTCGCCGCCGAACTGCGCGCCAACCTGTCGAAGCGCAAGGCGCTGACGCGATCGAAGGCGCAGCGGGAGCAGGCCCCGCCAGAATCGACGCGCAGCGGCGAGGAGCCGACGTGACGGCGCCGGTGGGCGTGCGGCACTGCGTGTTTGCGTCGGGGCCCCCGACGCAGCTAGACAGACATAATCACAGACAGGCTGAGGCTCATGGATCGAATCAGAATCGTCGGCGGTCAGCGGCTCGAGGGGCGCATCCCCATCTCGGGCGCCAAGAATGCCGCGCTGCCGCTGATGATCGCCAGCCTGCTCACGGCGGAGCGGCTGACGCTCAAGAACGTGCCCAATCTGGCCGACGTCAATCTGCTGGCCCGCATCCTGCGCAACCACGGCGCCGATCATTCGGTCGACGGCAAGCGGGCGTCGGCCAGCCACCTGCTCGGCGAGACGTTTCACCTCACGGCGCGCGACATCGTCGATACCACGGCGCCCTACGAGATGGTCAGCCGCATGCGCGCGAGCTTCTGGGTGCTCGGTCCGCTGGTGGCGCGGTGCGGGCAGGCGCGGGTCTCGATGCCCGGCGGCTGCGCGATCGGCACGCGGCCCGTCGACCTCCATCTCTACGGCTTGAAGCAGCTCGGCGCCGAGATCGACATCGACGGCGGCTATGTGGTGGCGCGGGCGCCCAAGGGACTGCGCGGCGCGCGCGTCGTGTTCCCCAAGGTCTCCGTTGGCGCGACCCACAACGTGATGATGGCCGCGGCGTTGGCGCGCGGCCAGACCGTGATCGAGAACGCGGCCCGCGAGCCAGAGATCGGCGACGTCGCGCGCTGCCTGGTCAAGATGGGCGCGCGGATCGACGGCATCGGCACCTCGACCCTGTTGATCGAGGGGCGTGATCGGCTGGAGGGCGCGGTGCACACCGTGCTGCCCGACCGCATCGAGACCGGGACGTTCGCCTGCGCGGTCGCCGCTGCGGGCGGCGACGTGGTGCTGGAAGGCGCACACAAGGCCTTGCTCGAAAGCGCGCTGATCGTTCTTGAACGGGCGGGTGCGGAGATTACCGAGACGGATCAGGGAATCCGGGTGCGGCGCAACGGGCACGGAGTCGAGCCGGTCACGGTGGAGACGCAGCCGTTCCCCGGTTTTCCGACCGATCTGCAGGCGCAGCTGATGGCGGTAATGGCGCGGGCCAAGGGCACCAGCGTGATCCGCGAGACGATTTTCGAGAACCGCTTCATGCACGTGCAGGAACTGATGCGGCTCGGCGCCGACATCCAACTGCATGGCGACACCGCGACGGTGCGGGGGGTCCGCAGCCTCAAGGGCGCGCCGGTGATGGCGACCGATCTGAGGGCGTCCGTTTCGCTGGTCATCGCCGGGCTGACCGCCAGCGGCGAGACGACCATCAATCGCGTCTACCACCTCGACCGCGGCTTCGAGCGGCTGGAGGAGAAACTGGCGGCGTGCGGCGCGGATATCCAGCGTATCCGCCGGGAGGAGTAGTTGCGAGCCCGGCGTGCGCGCACTATGTCCCGCCCAGTCGCCCACGCTCAGGTTGCCCCGTCATGACCGAAGCCGCCAAAGATCTCAAGCTGTTCGCGCTCGATGCCGAAGATCTGGGCGTGCTGTCGGCACATCTTCAGGACGCGGTGGTGCGCGTCGGTGATATGGCCTTCCTGCCGCGCGAGCGCCGGTTCGTCGCGCTCGTCAACCGGTTCCACTGGCCGGCGGCTCTGGCCTCGTCGTCGCCGGCTTACCAGCGGCGGCGGGCAGCGCTGCGGTTCGAGCGGGTCTCTGCCGTGCAGGTGCACGGGATCGATCTCAAGGCGAAGCGACAGGTGCTGTCGCTGCTGGCCATGCAGTTCGCCCCCCACGGCCCCGAGGACCCGGCCGGCGTCGTCACGCTCGTTTTCGCCGGCGATGCAGCGATCCGTATCGAGATGGAGTGCATCGAGGCCGTTCTCGAGGATCTCGGCGCGGCCTGGGCGGCCGGCCGAAAACCCGAGCACGGCATCAGCGAAGGCTGAACCTCAGCGAACCACGAGAACCGGAACGGTGCTGTGGGTGAGCACCTTCTGGGTCTCGCTGCCGAGGACGAGCGCCGAGACGCCGCGGCGGCCGTGGGACGCCATCACGATCAGGTCGGCGCCGTTGTCCTTGGCGGCCTGGATGATGCCCTCGTAGGGCTGGAAACTCTCGATGTGGATGGTCTGGCAGGGCACGCCGGCCGCCTGACAGGCGGTGGCGATCGGCTTGAGCCGCTTGGCGGCGACCTCCTTGGACCAGCGATCGTAGTCGTCCGGAGTCTGAGAAGTCATCACGCCTTCGACGGCCACCACGGTGAACGGCGGCGTGACGGTGACGCCCGCCAGGGCGGCGCCGAGCGTCTTGGCCAGTTGGACCGCGTAGCCGATCGCCTTCTCGGCGAACTCGGTGCCGTCGGTCGAGATCAGGATCTTCTTGTACATGGGTGCCTCGCTCGCGTGGGTGCCGGCGCATCGGTATCCCCGCCCGGGCCGGGCGGATGAAACCGGAAACGGCGTAAAAAATTGCATCCGTCCGTCAGGGCGGCGTTGACGGAGGTCAAGTTTGCCGGGTGAGGCGCGCCGTGCGACCGGCAGTCATGCGCGATTGCCGGCCTTCCAACGCGGCCAGGCGAAGGCCACGAAGACGCCGATCAGGGTGGCGGCCAAACCCCACCAGGTCAGGGCGTACTCGAGATGGCGGTTGGGCAGGGCGAGGCGGGTCACACCGCCTTTGGGCCAACCGCCGGGCGCCTGCGTGGCTTCCGCCTCGACGAGGAAGCCGACGCTGCGCGGGCTCGTGGGCGGGAACGCGGAGGCGTCGAGGGCGGCGATGTCGCGGCGATACCAGATGTTGCGTTGCGGGTCGTTGGCCGGCGTGAAGGCGTCGGCGGGGGCATCGTAGCGGACCAGCCCGACGATGCGGGTCGGGCCGGTTCCCTGACCGTCCGGGCGCTTCTCGGGGTCGCGCAGGGCCTCGGGGACGAACCCGCGGTTGACCCAGATCCGGCGGCCGTCTCCGAGGTCGAGCGGGGTCACGACGTGCCAGCCGGGGCCGGCGGTGGCGTAGAAGTAGCGCTCAGCGCCATGCAGGAAGCGGCCCTCGACGGCCACGCGCAGGTACTCGATGTCGCCACCCGTGCGGGTCGCCAGCGCCAGGGCGGCGTCGATGGATACGGGTTCCGCGACGGTGCGCGCGACGATGCGTTGGACGAGGTCGTCCTTCCAGTTCTTACGCTGCCACTGCCAGGTGCCGAGCGCCAGCAGCACGGCGAGGGCGGCCGCGGTCGCCAGCGTCGGCCAGATCAGGCCCGACTGTCGCAGTCGCGCGATCATGAGCGGTGGTCCGCCGGCCGGTCGATATCACTTGCCACCGAGCCGGCCCTCTTCCGCCTTGTGGTGATACTGCAGCGCGATAAGCATCGATTTCAGCGGTCGCAGCAGCACGAAGCCGACAACCAGCGTGACGGGAACCCACAGCGCGATGTGGACCCACAGCGGCGGGTTGAACCGGAACTCGACGATCAGCGCCGCGCCGAGGATGACGAAGCCGAGGATCATGATGGCGAAGATGGCCGGTCCGTCGCCCGGGTCGACGAACTTGAAGTCGAGGTCGCAGCGCGGGCAGCGGTCGCGAATGGCGAGCGAGAGCGGGCCGGTAAACAGCGGCCCGGTGCCGCAGCGCGGGCAGCGGCCGATGAGACCGGCGCGCACCGTCGCGGACATCGTCGAGGGCTGTTCGGTCACCGGTCGTCTCCGTGGTCGGTGCGGCGAGATAGGCAGGCCGGTGACGCCCGCGCAAGGCGGGCAAGCGCCGCATGGCGCGAATAGCAAAGGCGGCCGCCCGGTGGGGCGACCGCCTGCATGGAGACGACCGAGCCGCGGTGTCAGTGCGCCGCCGGCGTGCCTGCACCCCAGACGTAGATGGCGGCGAACAGGAACAGCCAGACCACGTCGACGAAGTGCCAGTACCAAGCGGCGGCCTCGAAGCCGAAATGCTGCTTGGCGGAGAAATGACCGTTGAGGGCCCGCATCAGGCACACGAACAGGAAGATCGTGCCGATGACGACGTGTGCGCCATGGAAGCCCGTCGCCATGAAGAAGGTCGCGCCATAGATATGGCCCGAGTAGCTGAACGCCGCGTGGCCGTACTCGAAGACCTGCAGCGCGGTGAAGATCATGCCCAGAAGCACGGTGAGCGACAGACCCCAGATGAGGCCGGCGCGGTCGTCCTTCAGCAGCGCATGGTGCGCCCAGGTGACGGTGGTGCCGGACAGCAGCAGGATCAGGGTATTGACCAGCGGCAGGCCCCACGGGTCGAAGGTGGACTTGAAGTTGTCGCTCGGCTTCGGCGGCCAGTGGCCCCCGGTCAGCGCGTTGCGTTCGACCAGGCCGATGACCGACTGGCTGAGCGTCGCCGTCGAGCCGTCGGGCTGGATGATGGACATGGCGTGGACGCCGGCGGGATAGAGCGCTGCGTCGAAGTAGGCCCAGAACCAGGCCACGAAGAACATCACTTCGGAGGCGATGAACAGGATCATGCCGTAGCGCAGGTGCAGGCGAACGACCGGCGTGTGATCGCCCTTGTGCGCTTCACGGATGACGTCGCGCCACCACAGGAAGGCGACGGCGGTGATGCAGGCGAAACCGGCGAAGAACAGCGTCGGTCCCTTGAGGCCGAACAGGCCGTCGCCCGACATCGAGCGCATCCAGACGATGGCACCGATGGCGGTCGCCAGGGCGCCGAGCGAGGCCAGGAGCGGCCACGGACTCGGATCGACCAGATGATAATCGTGATGCTTGCTGTGGCTGTCGGCCATGTCTTCGCTCCGTCCCGTCTTCCACCCTGTGTCTACTCTTGCCCGCCGGTCATGCAACGACGGCGGACGACTCGATATCTCGCGATCAGGTGCCGCCCGCTCCCGTGCCGGCGGCCGGCGCGGCCGCGCTCTGCTTCGGCTTGTCGACCGCGTGGAACGTGTAGGACAGCGTGATGTATCGGACCAGCTTGCCGTCCTTGTCGGTGGCCATGGCCGGATCGACGAAGAAGCTCACCGGCATTTCGATGCTCTCGCCCGGCTGCAAGGTCTGCTCGGTGAAGCAGAAGCACTCCAGCTTGTTGAAATAGGCGCCGACGGTGTCGGGATAGACGTTGAAGGATGCGGTCGCGGTCACCGGGTGATCGGTCGTGTTGCGCGCCCGATAGAACACCAGGGAATTCTCGCCGAGCTTGACGTCGATGGTGCGCTGGAGCGGCTCGAAGCGCCACGGCAGACCTGGGCCGACGTTGGCGTCGAAGCGCACGTTGACAATCCGGTCGACCACCACGTCGGACGGCTTCGAAACGCGCTGGGTCGTGCCGGCAAAACCGGTCGCCTGACAGAACAACCGATACAGAGGGACGGCGGCGTAGCTCAGCCCCGCCATGCCGACGACGAGCAGTGCGCACCACAAGGCGACCCGGCTGTTGCGGGCATTCATCTGGTTCTCTGTCGTGGGCATGGTCATCGCCTCAACGTCACATCGCGCGGTTGAAGACGTTGCCGCCCAACCGGAAAATGGTGGCCAGATAGAACAGCACCACGAGGAACACGAGCGCCGCCGCGATGGCGATGGAGCGCGCACGCTGGCGGTTGTCACGCACGGTATTGGGGCTGCCGTCCGCCATGGGGGTCACAGGCTCCCGCTCGCGAGGCTCAGGTGGCGCAGCGTGTGCTCGCCGAGGAGCACGAGGAACAGCGCTGCGAGGTAAAGGATCGAGAAGCGAAACAGCCGCTTGGCGATCGCGTCGGCGTCGCGGCCGTCGCGCTTGCGGTAGACGTCCCAGGCGAGTTTCACGAATACCGCGCCGAGCACGACGGAGACGACCGCATAGGCGATGCCGCCGAGGCCGGTGGCGACCGGCAGCACGCCGAGCGGCGCCAGCGCGATCGAGTACAGAAGGATCTGGCGGCGGGTCTCGTCGAGGCCGGCGACGACCGGCAGCATTGGCACGCCGACGCGCTCGTAGTCACGGCAGCGATAGAGCGCCAGCGCCCAGAAGTGCGGGGGGGTCCACATGAAGATGAGCAGGAACAGCAGCGCGCTGTCGAGGCTGACGCCGCCTGTCACGGCGGCCCAGCCGACCATAGGCGGAAACGCGCCGGCGGCGCCGCCGATGACGATGTTCTGGGGCGTCCGCCGCTTCAGCCACATCGTGTAGACGAAGATGTAGAACGCGATGGTCATGGCGAGCAGTGCGCCCGCGGCCCAATTGACCAACAGCCCGAGCGTCATCACCGAGAAGATCGAAAGCACGATGCCGAAGGCGAGCGCCTCGTCCGGTGTGACCCGTCCGCGTGGAATCGGGCGGGCGGCGGTGCGGGCCATGCGGGCGTCGATGTCGGCGTCGTACCACATGTTCAGTGCGCCGGAGGCACCGGCGCCAACGGCAATGCACAACAGGGCCGTGGCGGCGAAGAACGGATGGATCGCGCCCGGGGCGGCAACCATTCCGACCAGCGCCGTCAGCACGACCAGCGACATGACGCGCGGCTTCATAAGGGCCAGGAAATCGCCGACGCTACCGCCGTCCGCAACGGCGAGGCCGCCGACGTCCGCATTGGTTTGTACGCTGGGTAAAGTCATGGCCCGGGATCGATCGCCTTCTGGGTACCTGGAGTGGCGGCAGGCGGGACCGACGGTCCCGCCTGCCGAGCCGTTCAGTGGTCGTGACCGCCCTGGATGACCGGCAGCGTCTCGAACTGATGGAACGGCGGCGGCGACGGCAGCGTCCATTCCAGCGTCGTGGCGCCTTCACCCCACGGATTGTCGACCGTCCGCTTGCGGGCGGCGAAGGCCAGGAAGGTGCCGATCAGGAACACGATGGTCGCGACGGCCGTCATGTAGGAGCCGATCGAGGACACGTAGTTCCAGTAGGCGAAGGCGTCCGGATAGTCCGCATAGCGGCGGGGCATGCCGGCGAGGCCCAGGAAGTGCTGCGGGAAGAACAGGATGTTGGCGCCGATGAAGGTCAGCCAGAAGTGCAACTGGGCGAAGAACTCGTTGTACTCGATGCCGTACATCTTCGG
This sequence comes from Hyphomicrobiaceae bacterium, assembly GCA_049318625.1. GTDB lineage: Bacteria > Pseudomonadota > Alphaproteobacteria > Rhizobiales > Hyphomicrobiaceae > JBMOGA01. The sequence continues at coordinate 38,157 of JBMOGA010000003.1, read as the reverse complement.
GAACCAGTAGTACCAGCCGGCGAAGATGGCGAACACGGCGCCGAGCGACAGCACGTAGTGGAAGTGGGCCACGACGTAGTAGGTGTCGTGCAGCGCGCGGTCGACGCCGGCGTTGGCCAGCATGACGCCGGTGACGCCACCGACCGTGAACAGGAAGATGAAGCCGAGCGCCCAGATCATCGGCGCGCGGAAGCTGATGGAACCGCCCCACATGGTGGCGATCCACGAGAAGATCTTCACACCGGTCGGCACGGCGATGACCATGGTGGCGAATACGAAGTAGGCCTGCGTGTCGACACTCATGCCCGACGTGTACATGTGGTGGGCCCACACGATGAACCCGACGAGGCCGATGGCGACCATCGCGTAGGCCATGCCGAGGTAACCGAACACCGGCTTGCGCGAGAACGTCGAGATGATCTGGCTGATGATGCCGAAGCCGGGAAGGATGAGGATGTACACCTCGGGGTGGCCGAAGAACCAGAACAGGTGCTGGTAGAGCAGCGGGTCACCGCCGCCGGCCGGCGAGAAGAACGACGTGCCGAAGTTGCGATCCGTCAGCAGCATGGTGATCGCGCCAGCGAGGACCGGCAGAGACAGCAGCAGCAGGAACGCCGTCACCAGCACCGACCACACGAACAGCGGCATCTTGTGCAGCGTCATGCCGGGGGCGCGCATGTTGAAGATGGTGGTGATGAAGTTGATGGCGCCGAGGATCGACGAGGCGCCGGCGACGTGCAGCGACAGGATCGCGAAGTCCATGGCCGGGCCGGGATGGCCGGTGGTGGAGAGCGGGGCGTAAATCGTCCAACCGCCGCCGACGCCGGGCGAGCCCGGAGGCCCTTCGACGAACAGCGACATCAGCAGCAGGATGAACGCCATCGGCAGAAGCCAGAACGAGATGTTGTTCATGCGCGGGAAGGCCATGTCCGGCGCGCCGATCATCAGCGGAACGAACCAGTTGCCGAAGCCGCCGATCATCGCCGGCATCACCATGAAAAAGACCATGATGAGACCGTGCGAGGTCACGAACACGTTGAACATGTGCGGGTTGGAGAAGTACTGCAGGCCGGGTTCCTGCAGTTCCATTCTCATAGCGACGGACAAGGCGCCGCCGATCAGGCCGGCCATGATCGCGAACCACAGGTACAGCGTGCCGATGTCCTTGTGGTTGGTGGAGTAGAGCCAGCGCGTCACGCCATAGGGCGTGTGCTCGTCGTTGTGCGCAGCGTGCGAGGAGCTAGCCATAGTCGATATGTCTCCGAACCTAATCTCGAACGAACGGGCTTATTGGCGAGGGGCTTGGGCCACCTGGGTCTCCAGCATCGGAGCCCCCGTCGCCGTGCGCAGGATCTGGCGTGCCTTGTTGCGGTCACGCGCCTTCACCGCCTGGACCCAGGCGTTGAAGCTGTCCTCGGAGACGACCCGCACCGCAATCGGCATGTACGCGTGGTCGCGCCCGCACAGTTCCGAACATTGACCGTAGTAGACGCCAACCTTGTTGGCCTTGAACCAGGTGGCGGTCACGCGGCCCGGCACGGCGTCGACCTTCGAACCGAACGACGGGATCGTCCAGTTGTGGATGACGTCGGTGGCGGTCACCAGTACGTGCACGACCTTGCCGACCGGGACGGCGATTTCGTTGTCGACCGCCAGCAACCGCGGTTCGCCGCGCTTCTGCCAGACCGGGCCGGCCGCCTGCTGCAGCGCGGCCATCTTGCCGAGGCCCTCGGGCATCGTTCCATAGCGCTTGTTGAATTCGTCGTTGCCGAGCTCGGCCTTGAGCACATCCTCGTCGCGCAGGACGTTCGACGTCACCTTGACGCCGTGGTCGGGGTACTCGTGCTCCCAGAACCAGGCATTGCCGATGGCTTTGATGGTGATGTCGGGCTTCGGGTAGGAATACTGGAGGAACAGAAGGCGGAAGGAGGGGACGGCGATCGCCACGAGGATGAGGACCGGAACCACGGTCCAGATCACTTCGATCGTCGTGTTGTGGGTGAAGCGCGACGGCGTCGGGTTGGCCCGCTCGTTGAAGCGGAGCACGACGTAGACCAGCAAACCCAGAACGAACACCGTGATCGCGATGATGATCACATTGGTGAAGTTGTGGAACGCATTGATGGCCTCGGCGACAGGGGTCACGGCGTCCTGCAGGCCCATCTGACCTGGCGACGGTTGGCCCGAACCGGCCCACGCCATCGTTGCTGTGATCAACATCGACAAGGCAGTGGCCCCGGCCACGGCCATGCCGGCACGGATGCGATGCGACATGCGGTTCTGCTCCCCCACGAGCGTAGCTGACGAAGGGCCGCCGGCCCCTGCACTATGCCACGCCACATTCCATGATATTCGTCAATCAGACAGTAGCGGACCACACACACAACTCAACGGACTTATTGACTTGGAGCATGCGCCAAATTCTCGCGCGGCGGTGTCCGGCGGGCCGAGACCGAGATGCTATGACGCAGTCCCATTTCGGCCGAAATCCTCCCACAGACGCGCAGTGGGACCGGAATGTGCGGTCCGTCCACTCGAGAGGCGACATGGCCATGGGCCCGAAGGTTTTGGCGTTGGCGCTGGGCATGATGCTGGGCGCGGTCCTGCCGGCTGCGGCGCAAGCGCCCGACGGGACGGTGAAGGCCCAGCACGGCGACTGGCAGGTGGTGTGCAAGCCGCCGGCACCGGGCACCAAGAGCGAGACCTGCGCGCTCGTTCAGAGCGTGACCGCGGACGATCGCAACAACGTCGGGTTGACCGTCTACTTCCAACGCTTCTCCAACGGGACCCGCGTGCTGCGCGTGTTCGCGCCCCTCGGTATCCTGCTGCCGCCGGGACTCGGGCTGAAGATCGACGACAAGGATGTCGGCCACGCGCCGTTCCTGCGTTGTCACTCGTTCGCCTGCTACGCGCAGGTGGTGGTCGACGATCCTCTGGTCGAGCGGCTGAGGACCGGCAAGACGGCGATTTTCATCATCTTCCAGACCGAAGAGGCCGGTATCGGCATTCCGATCTCGCTCGTGGGTTTCGGTCCGGCGCTGGCCTCGCTGAAGTAGGTTGCCACCACCAAACGCTCATTGCCAAGCCGCGGCGGCACATGGCAGAGAGTGCGACCATACCGCACTGGCGACCGGCCGTGCTGCGGACCCGACCATGGAGGATTCGATGAGCGCGCCCACGCAGACGCTACTGGCTCATACCGTATGGCCCGAGCAGCGTGCCACGATCGCACGCGCGGCTCTGCTGGCGCTCGCAGGCACCGCCCTGCTGGCGCTTTCGGCCAAGGTGCAGGTTCCGTTCTGGCCGGTGCAGATGACGATGCAGAGCTATGTGGTGCTGTTGATCGGCGCGACGCTCGGGGCGCGGCTCGGCGCGGCCACCGTTCTGCTCTACCTGGCCGAGGGTGCGCTCGGGCTGCCGGTGTTCGCCGGCACGCCGGAGAAGGGCCTCGGGCTCGCCTACATGATGGGGCCGACGGGCGGTTATCTGGTCGGCTTCGTGGCCGCGGCCTATGTCGTTGGCCTGCTGGCGGAGCGCGGTTGGGATCGCTCGATCGTGCGCCTGTTCGCCGCCATGGCGCTCGGTCACGTCATCATCTTCGCGCTCGGCGTCGCCTGGCTCGGACAACTCGTCGGGCTGGACAAGGCTTGGCTCGCCGGTGTCGTGCCGTTCTATGCGGCGACCGTGTTCAAGACCGCGCTCGGCGCGGTGACCTTGCCGGCGGTGTGGGCGCTCGTCGCGCGCCGCTGACGGCACCGTTGGTCACGATAGGAAAAAGCCTCGCCGGGCGCGCCCGGCGAGGCCTTCTTGTTTTCGGTCCGGCGCGTGGGCGACGTCAGGCAGCCTTGTAACCGTTGGCCCTGATCGGATCCGACCCGACCCCGGTCTTGGCTGGCGCCTTCGGTTCCGGGAAGGTGATGAGATCGTTGGCGGGACGCGCCGCCTCGGCCTTGGCGGCCTCGTTGCGCTGCTGCCAGGTTTCGAAATGGCTGGCCATGAACTGCGCGACCGGGTTGACGCCGGCCCAGATGGCGGCGACGTGGCGCGTCGTCTCGGCATACTGTTCGACGGCGGTCTGCCAGAAGCGGAGCTGCTCGGTCATCAGGTCATGCGGTGTACGGCAGGTGGCCAGACGTGATGGCACGGCGACCAGGGCCTGCGCGCGCTGACTGGCAAACCGCATGCACTCGATATTGGTGCGCGCCGCAGCCTTGGCGACCGGCTCGGCAGCCTTCGACACGGACTGCCACGGCAGCGGCATCTCGCTCGTCGCGCCGTTGACCGGCCGCTGATCGCACGCCGTTTCGAACCACTGACCAAAACGCATGATACCCCTCGCTTCCTCGTCCTCTCGGCCGCTTACCCGCAAACGCCAACTGTAGTCGCAAATTTCGCACACGATAGGACAAAATCGCCGAGCAACGCGATTCAGCTTGCGATAGGTCGCTTATCCACAGGAACAGGTAGTGATTGCACCGACTTTGGACAATAAGCAATCCGAATAAGGCCGTGCAGCTTCCGCATTGGGCTCGATCAGGGCCTCGAGGGTTTCCCGACGATCGGGTTGGTTCGCGGCGCTCCGCTGGCACTTGGGCCGATGAGACCCTGCCGGGTCGGGCGGCATGTGAAGGCCACCGTGCGCACCACGGCGGGCGCGACGGTTCGCCGCTTCCTCTCCCGCCCCATCGTTCGCCCGATCTGTTGCGCCGCCGGGCGTGTGCAGTCGATCTGCCACCGGATCGCGGCGGCATGGCACCGCAATCGCGGCATGACGAGGCGGCACGGCAGCGGCAGGCGCTAGCCCAGGTTGCTGAACGCAATCTCGAATGCGCGGCTTTCACTGTCGGCTGGAAAGTTCTTCGATCCAGCTCCGTCTATGCACAGTTTGTCCACGGTTTACGCTGGTTGCGAGGGTGTTGCGTTGTCGGGTCGTGGTCGCTGGCGTCGTTGCAAGGGCATGGGTCGTGGCTGTCACGCTGGCGCTGCCGATTCGTGCGGGCGCCGAAGAGCCGGTGTGGCGCGTGACGACTACCGACGGGCCGCCGGTCGAGGCGCTGAGCGGTGCCTACGCCAGCTCGCGCTACGTTTCACTTTACCATGGCGCCACCTATGCCCCGTGGTCGTCGCCGGACATCGACGGCTATCGGTTCCGCATCGTCGGCGGCAGCGGTGTGCATCGCGACAAGGCGTCGGTGCTCAGCGCCACGGCGACGGCATTTACCGAGGCGCTGGGCGGCTATCATTGGTCGACCCCCTGGGGAACGGCCAAGGCTTTCGGCGGCATTGTCGGCGGCGGACGTGTCGTCACGCCGTCGGCCTATGTGCGGCCGACGGTCGACGGAGCGCTCGGCTGGAAGGTGCTGGGCGAGGGTTGGATCAATCTCACGCGCGAGAGTTTTGCACAGATCGACGTCGGTCTCGGCAGCCTCGGCACGCGGGCGCGGGCGCAAGTGCGCGGCGGCCTGCGGGTGTCGCCGTCGGTGGCAGTCGGCCCCGACCTGTGGTTCGAGCGCCGTGACGAGCGGGGTGGCGAATCCGGTGCCGGCGGGTTCGTGCGTTCCTGGTGGGCGGGCGGCGAAGTCACCGTGTCGGCCGGATGGTCTGCGGACACGGACGGCGATTTCAGCCCCTACGTGACCTTCAACGTGCTGACCCGGCGTTGAATCCGGCATGGGCGCCCGGCGCTGCGGCCCTTGCTCGCGCGATGGCGGATCGGCATGGTGGGCGCGTCCCCCAACCGCACCGGAACCTGTGCCATGGACGACCCCCGTGAGGCTGTGTCTGTGCCCGATCGGCCGTTGACGGTGCGTGGCATGGTTGCCGGCGTCCGGCTGCTGGCCCCGCTGGCCATTTTCGTCGTGCCGTTCGGGCTCGCATTCGGCCTCGCCGCGACGGAGAAGGGCCTCGCGCCGTGGGTGGCGATCGTGATGAGCGCGCTGGTGTTCGCCGGCGCCTCGCAGTTCGCGGTGCTCGATCTGTGGGTCCACCCGTTGCCGGTGGCCGCCATCCTGATCACCACGGGCATCGTCAATGCCCGCCACCTGCTCTATGGCGCGGCGCTCTACTCCTGGCTGCGACCGGTGCCGCCGCTGCAACGGTTACCGCTGCTGGCGGTGATGACCGACCTGGCGTGGGCCAGTTCGATGCAGGCGGCGGAGCGCGGCGAGCGCGATGCCGGCATCCTGCTCGGCGGCGGGCTGCTGCTGTGGATCGTGTGGATCGGCTCGACGGCCGTCGGTGCGCTGTTGGCCACCGGGATCGGCGATCCGAAGCGGTACGGCCTCGATGTGGTGATGGTGGCGTTCTTCGCGGCCGCCGCGGTCGGGCAGTGGCGAGGGCGGGGCGATATCGCGCCGTGGACGGCGGCGGCGGTGGCGGCGCTGGCCGGCCTGTGGCTGCTGCCGACCGGGTGGTACGTCATCTTCGGCGCCCTGGTCGGCGGTTTTGTGGGCGTGCTGCGCGATGACGCCTGAGCTGCTCGCATTGGCGGTCTGCGTCGGCATGGCCGGCGTGACCTATCTCACGCGCGCCGGCGGCGTGTTCGTGATGGACTTCATCCCCATCACCCGGCGGGTCGAGCTGTTCCTGCGCCATATGGCGAGCTCGGTCATCATCGCGATCGTGGTCGGCGGGGCGGTCAAGGGCGACGCGATCGCCAATCTGGCGTTGGCGACCAGCCTCGCCGTCATGATCGCAACGCGGCGGACCTATCTGGCGCTGGGGGTCGCGATGGCTGTGGCGGCGGCGGTCCGGGCCGGGTTGGCGCTGTGAACCGTAGGGCAGACGGGGTCACGCCTCGGCCGCGTCCTCCTCGTCCAGGCTGCGGTTGCGCGGGCGGGGGCCCTGGCGCTTCGGCAGAAACAGCAGGAACAGCACGAGCGGGGGGAACACGAACGACCAGCCCATCCAGAACGAGATGGCGCGGTTCTTGATCCCTGCCAGTACGCCGGCCAGCAGCGTGGCGGCGAATGCCGTCAAGCCCCAAACCACGATCACCGTCATCATGTGCCCGACCCTCGTTCGATGCCGCGCGGCCATTATACGCAGAATGCGGCCGAAATTGCAGGTCGCCATCCCGCCGATGGGCGAAACCTTAACAACGGGTGCCCGAGCGGCCGTCGGCGCTCAGCCGCCGACCGCGATATCGAGGCCGAGGTCGAGCACCGGGGCGGAGTGGGTGAGGGCCCCGACCGAGATGAGGTCGACACCGGTCTCGGCGATGGCGCGCACGGTCTCGAGGCTGACGCCGCCCGAGGCCTCGGCGAGCACGCGGCCGGCGATCCGGTGGACCGCCTCGCGCAGCGTCGGCACATCCATGTTGTCGAGCAGCACGGCGTCGATGCGGTGCCGCAGCGCCTCGTCGAGCTGGTCGAGGGTGTCCACCTCGACCTCGATCTTCACCATGTGGCCGGCCCGCGCGTGCGCTGCCGCCACCGCCGCCCCGACCCCGCCGGCGACGGCGATATGGTTGTCCTTGATGAGGATGGCATCGAACAGTCCGACACGATGGTTCATGCCGCCGCCCGCCCGCACCGCGTATTTCTCGAAGGCGCGCAGGCCCGGCGTCGTCTTGCGGGTGTCGATGATGCGGGCGCGGGTGCCGGCAATGGCATCGGCGTAGGCGCGGGTCAGCGTGGCGATGCCCGACAAGCGGCCGAGGAAGTTCAGGGCGACGCGCTCGGCGGTCAGGACGGCGCGGGCGTTACCGGTGATGCGGGCCACCACGGCGCCGGCCGGGGCGGGCGTCCCGTCGGGGATGGCGATGGCGAAGCCGCAGGCGGGATCGAGGGCCCGGAACGCCGCCTCGGCGAGCGGCAGGCCGGCGATCACGCCCGCCTTGCGGCAGGCCAGAACGGCGGTGGCGCTGGCGTCGGCGGGGATGGTGGCGTCGGTGGTGAGGTCGCCGGCGAGGCCGAGGTCCTCGGCGAGGGCGGCGGCGACGGCGGCCGTCACGAGCCCGGCGGGCAGGCGCGCATCGAAGGTCGGGCGTGGGGTCATCGTCCGTTTCCTGGTCGTGTGCCGGCGAGTGCCGCGAGGGCGCCGCCGCGTGTGGTCAGGTCGAGCCCGCGCAGCGTCATCGACGAGCGTCTGGCAGGGCCGGGCGAGAGGTCCGGGAAATCCCGGCGGGCATGGGCGCCACGGCTTTCCCGGCGGCGGCGCGCGGCCTCGGTGACGAAGCGGGCGGTCAGCACCGCGTTCTCGATCACCGGATCGCCGTCGGCATGGCCGGCGATGTGGTCGAGGGTGGTGAGTGCCGCCGCCAATCCGTCGCCGTCCCGTTCGACGCCGACACGGGCCGTCATGGTCTCGCGGATCAGGTGGATGGCGGTGGTGCGGGCCCCGAGATCGGGCAGGTGGGTGGCGCGGGTGCGGGTCAGCGCGAGGGTGCCGGCCGGCACCGGGTCGGCCGCGATGCCGGCCGCGGCCCGGGCGCCGAAGACGACCGCCTCGAGCAGCGAGTTGGAGGCGAGCCGGTTGGCGCCGTGCAGGCTGGTCGTCGCACACTCGCCGACCGCCCAGAGGCCGGCGACCAGCGTCCGCCCGTCAGCGTCGGTGCGCACTCCGCCCATGTGGTAGTGCTCGGCCGGCGCGATCGGGATCGGCGCCGTCACCGGATCGATGCCGGCGGCCCGGCAGCGCTCGGTCACGGTCGGATAGTCTTGGGGCATGCGGGCGCCGATCGCCGCGCGGCAGTCCAGGAACGCCCCGCGCCCGGCGGCGATCTCGCGGAACACGGCGCGGGCGACGATGTCGCGCGGCGCCAGTTCGGCATCGGGATGGATGTCGGCCATGAACCGGCGGCCGGTGGCGTCGACGAGGCGGGCGCCTTCGCCGCGCAGCGCCTCGGTGGCGAGCGGGGCCGGATCGGCGCCGATGTCGATGGCGGTGGGGTGGAACTGTACGAACTCGGCATCGCCGATGGCGGCGCCGGCGCGGGCGGCCATGGCGATGGCCTGGCCGATGGCATGCGGCGGGTTGGTGGTGATGGCGTAGAGGCCGCCGATGCCGCCGGTGGCGAGCACGACGGCCCGCGCGCCGGTCAGCCGATAGGCGGCGGCTGGGTCGTCGGGATGGGTGACCACCAGGCCGGTCACCGTGCCGTCCTCGACGAGGAGATCCTCGGCCGCGTAGCCTTCCAGCACGGTGATCGAGGGCGTCGCCCGGACGGTCGCGATGAGCGCCTGCATGATGGCGGCGCCGGCCCGGTCGCCCTGCACGCGGACGATCCGGTTGGCCGAATGGGCGGCCTCCCGCGACAGCAGCAGGTGACCAGCGAGGTCGCGGTCGAACGGCACGCCGTAGCCCAGCAGATCCCGGACACGGGCGTCCGCCTCGGTGGCGACGATCTGTGCAATTGCCGGGTCGACGAGGCCGGCGCCGGCCGCGATGGTGTCGCGGGCATGGGCCTCGGGGCTGTCGCCGGGGCCGACGGCGGCGGCGATGCCGCCCTGGGCCCAGACGCTCGAGGCGCCTTCGCCGAGCGGCGCACCGGCGACGACCAGCACCGGCGCCGGGGCGAGTTGCAGCGCGGTGAACAGCCCCGCGAGGCCGCCGCCGACGACGACGGTTGAGCCGGGCAACGTCCGATCCGACTTGGCGATGGCGGCCATGGTGCGCGGGGCACCGGCGGTGGCCGGTGCGCCCGTCCTCAGTTCGTCAGGTTCACCATGCGCTCGACGGCGCGGCGGGCACGCTCGGCGACCACCGGATCGACGGTCACCTCGTGGCGCATGTACACGAGGCTGTCGAGGATGTTCTCCAGCGTGATCCGCTTCATGTGCGGGCACAGATTGCACGGGCGCACGAACTCGACGTCCGGCGCTTCGACCGCCACGTTGGAGCTCATCGAGCACTCGGTGACCAGCACGACCTTGCGGGGCTTGTTGGTCTTCACCCAGTCGATCATGCCCGAGGTGGAGCCGGTGAAATCGGCGACGCGGATGACGTCCGGCGGGCACTCGGGATGGGCGATGATGCGCACGCCGGGGTCGGCCTTGCGATAGGCCAGAAGCTCCTCGGCAGTGAAGCGCTCGTGGACCTCGCAGTGGCCCTTCCAGGCGATGATCTGCACCTTCGTCTTGGTCTGCACGTACTTGGCCAGGAACTCGTCGGGAATCAGCAGCACGCGGTCGGTGCCGAGGCTCTCGACCACCTTCACGGCGTTGGCCGAGGTGCAGCAGATGTCGCTCTCGGCCTTCACCTCGGCGGAGGTGTTCACATAGGTGACGACCGGGACGCCGGGATAGGCCTCGCGCAGGCGGCGAACATCCTCGCCGGTGATCGACTCGGCGAGCGAGCAGCCGGCGCGCAGGTCCGGAATGAGCACGGTCTTGGCCGGGTTGAGCAGCTTCGAGGTCTCGGCCATGAAGTGCACGCCGGCCTGCACGATGACGTCGGCATCGGCGCGCGCGGCTTCCTTGGCGAGCTGGAGGCTGTCGCCGCGGATGTCGCCGACGCAGTGGAAGATCTCCGGCGTCATGTAGTTGTGCGCCAGGATGACGGCGTTGCGCTGCTTCTTGAGGTCGTTGATCGCCTTGATGATCGGCGCGTAGTGCGGCCACTCGAGCGGCGTCACGACGTGCTTGACGCGCTGGTAGAGCGGCTCCATCTCGCGGCGCAGGGCCGGGGTGAACTCCAGGGTCGGTTTGGCGATCACGCCATGGCGCAGAGCCGCGGCGCTGACCGGCCGATCGAGGGTTGCCGTGTGAAGTCCGTGCATGTCTCGCCCTCCCTGGCGAATATGCTCATTTTGAGCATAAGTCAGCTCTAAGCAGTTTATCACCGGTCCCTTTCGGGTTCCGGCATATGCTCGCTTAGAGCATTAGTCGATGCGGAACTTAGTGGATCGTCTGCGACAATTCCAGAGGGCTTCGCCGTTTCGTTGTCGCGGCCTGTGCATGATGGATCGTTGGTCCGACGTCCGACCTCGGAGAAGAAAACCGTTCCCACTTAGGCCATTAAGCTTGGCGGTGCCGGCGCGATGTTCACATCGAGGGGGTGGCCGTTGCAGCGCAGCCCCTCGAATCGGACATGGCGCCGCTGCGTTTCAGCGGGCCGAGCGGGTGCGCACCCACCCCGAGAGACGTTCCATGGCCTCGCCGAGCGGCGCTTCGGAGCGCAGGAAGCAGGCGCGGAAGCAGCCATCTGCGCCGTCTCCGAAGGCCGCGCCGGGGGCAAGGCCGATGTTGGCTTCGTCGATCATGGCGAGGGCTGCGGCCATCGTGTCACCGATGCCGTCGATGGCGAAGAACGCATAGAACGCGCCGGCCGGCGGCACATAGCGGACGCCATTCAGTCCGGCCAAAGCTCGGGTGACGATCTCGCGCCCCCGACGAGCTCGCGCGATCTGCGCGACGGCGAACTCCTCGCCCTCCTCCATGGCGGCGATGGCGCCGCGCTGCATGAAGGTGGCCACGCCGGAGGTGTTGTACTGAACCAGGCTTTCGATGGTCGCGCCGAGTTCGGGCGGCGCTTCGATCCAGCCGATGCGCCAGCCCGTCATCGCCCAGCTCTTCGAGAAAGTGTTGACGAACAGGACGCGGTCGCCAGGCTCCAGCCACTCGTGGAACGACGGGGCGAGGCCGCCCTCGAAGTAGAAGCGGCCATAGATCTCATCGGCGATGATCCACAGCCCGCGGGTGCGGGCAAACGCGAGAATGGCCCGCATCTCGTCGCGGCTGGCGGTCCAGCCGGTCGGGTTCGACGGCGAGTTGATGACAATGGCCCGGGTGCGCGGGCCGGCCGCGGCGAACAGGGTCTCGAGCGGCAGGGTCCAGCCGTTCGGGGCCAGTGTCATGGGTACGCTGACGACGCGGGCGCCCTGGATGCGGATGGCGCCCTCGAAGTTCGGCCAGGCGGGGGAGGGGACGAGCACCTCGTCGCCTTCGCCGACGGTGGCTTGCAGGCAGAGCTGGATCGCCTGCATGCCGCCGCCGACGACGAAGAACCGGTCCGGGTTCGGCGGACCGCCATACAGGCGGGCATGGTAGCGGGCGAGCGCCGACCTGAGATCGGGGATGCCGCGATTGGCCGTGTAGAACGTCTCGCCGGCTGCCAAGGAGCGGGCGGTGGCGTCGGTGATGAAGGCCGGGGTCGGCAGATCGCCCTCGCCGGCCCAAAGCGGGATCAGTCCCTCCTTGCCGCGGCCATGGTTGAACACCTTGAGAATGCCGCTCTCGGGCAGGCTCCTCACCGAGGCGCGCAGATCGTCGTGCAACGAGGCGCCTTTGGGGCGGTGCGGCATGTTCGGCTCCCGGTCCGATGAGTGAGCCGTGACAGTAGCGGCCAACCGGCGCCGGTCAACGGGAACGCCACGGGTTCCGGTGGCGGCTTCAGATGCCCAGGTTGCGAAGCCTGTCGATTTCCTCATCGCGGCGGCGGCGCGCATCGGACCCGCCGGATTTCCGGCCGACGAGGATCAATCCGACCACGGCGACCGGGATGGCGACAAAGAAAAAAGTGAGCACGGCGAACAGAAGGTTGGACATGGCACCATTCCGGCTGAGCCAAAAAGGAACTGTGCCAGTCCACCTGCAAGACGTATGCCAATCATCCTATCAAGGATGGTAAGGCCGGGAACTGCTCTGGCGAGATGCCGCAATCGATCAGGAACTTGCGGATCTGCGCGACCTCATCCTTCGGCACCGAGTGGTTGGCGTGGTGGAACACCACCGTGTGACCCTTCAGGGTAACGCCGACCCGCGAGCCGCTGCGGTTGTCGATTTCGGCGCTGACCGGGTGCGCGAACAGGGCGGTCAGGACCTTGCGGTGACGGTGGTTCATGGGTCGTCCTCTCGTTTCTCTCGGCTCGTCCTCAGGACCTAGCGGGGCGCGGCCTCCGGCAAATTGAGTTGCGTCAAGCCGGCCGTCCGCCGCCGACGCCCTCCCCGCGGGTCGCCAGCTCTTGTGCCGGCGCCATCATCGACTAGTGTCTGCGCTCCCGAGACGCCGTCTCCTGCAGAGCCATCATGAACGTCCTGATCCGCGGCGACCTTCTGCAACGCCTGCGTCTGTCGTCGGGGCTGATCCTCTTGACGTTCGTCGCCGCGCATTTTCTGAACCATGCCCTGGGCCTGGTCAGCCTCGAGGCCATGCTGGAGGTCCAGATCTGGCGCACCGCGCTGACGCGGTCTTGGCTGGGCACCTCGGTGCTGCTTGCCGCCGTCGCGATCCACGTCGGCCTGGCGCTGTGGAAGCTCGCCCACCGGTCGACGTACCGGATGCCGCTGTGGGAAGCGACGCAGATCGCCACCGGGCTGCTGGTGCCGCCCCTGTTGCTGCAACACGTCGTCTATAACCGCGGGGCCGCGCTGCTGGCCGGGACCCGCGACGATTATCGCTACGAACTGGCGAACCTCTGGCCGTCGCTGGCCTGGGATCAGACCGCCTTGCTCGTCCTGGTATGGGTTCATGCCTGTGTCGGCGTGCATTACTGGCTGCGTCTGACGCCGGTCTGGCGCCGTTTGCAACCGCTGGCGCTCGCCGTCGCCGTTGCTCTTCCGATCCTTGCGCTCGCCGGCTTCTCGGTGGCGGGGCGGCAGGTGGCCAGCGAGCTCGCCGCGTCGGCGCAGGCGCGGCCCCACCTGATGCAGAACCATGGGGCGCCGTCGGCGGAGATCGCCGCTCGGCTCGAGTCGTTCAAGCGCTGGTCGCAGTACGGGTTCATGGCGCTCGCCCTCGCCGCGCTCGCGGCGCCATGGGGGCGCGCCCGGCTGCAGCGATTGCGGGCGCCGTTGGCGGTCTCCTATGTGCAAGGACCGACGGTCCGGTCCCATCACGGACCGACCCTGCTCGAGATCAGCCGCATGCATCGGGTGCCGCATCATTCGGTGTGCGGCGGGCGGGCCCGCTGCTCGACGTGTCGCGTGCGGGTGGCCGACCTCGGTTATGACCTCCCGCCCCCCAGGCCTGCCGAGGAAGCGACGCTGCGCAGTGTCGGGGCGGGTCCGGGTGTCCGGCTCGCCTGCCAGCTCCGTCCGCCTGCCGATCTGACGGTCGAGCGCGTCGTCCGAACGGGGCCGCGCAGCGCCAAGGCTGCGACGACCGACCAGGACCGCGGTGTCGAGCGGACGGTCGCGGTGCTGTTCTTCGATCTGCGTGAATTCACGGCGATCACCGATCGCAAGCTGCCTTACGACGTGGTGTTCCTGCTGAACCATCTGTTCGCGGCCGCCGCCGCGGTCGTCGAAAAGGAAGGCGGTCGGATCGACAAGTATCTGGGCGACGGGTTCATGGCCATCTTCGGCGTGGACTGCGATCCGCAGACGGCATGCCGTGGCGCTGTCCGTGCGGCGCGCGGGCTCGATCTGGCGGTCGATACCGTCAGTCGCGAACTGGCGAGCGAGACGGGGCGCCCGCTCAGGTGCGGCATGGGCATCCATGTCGGGCGACTGGTGATCGGGCGCATCGGCGGGCCGCTTTCGGCGGAACTTACGGTGATCGGCCGTCCCGTCAACGTGGCGAGCCGCCTCGAGTCGATGTGCAAGGAGACCGGGAGCCAACTGGTCGTGTCGCGGCAGGCGCTGCGGCTCGCCGGCGTTCCGCTCGAGGGCCTGCCGATCGTCAGCGTCGACATCCGGGGCGTGTCGAAGCCGGTGAAGGTCGCGCTCGTCAAGCGGGCGCGCGATCTGCGGGTCACCAGCTGAACGCTGCGGTGGTCCACCGGATCTGTGGCGGCCTTTGCCAGCGGCGCCGACCTTCGCCATTATAGAGGCATGGCCAAGTCTCCCCCGTCCAAGCCGCGGCCCTCCCGCCCGCACTCCGGAAAGCCGCTGCCGCCGCCCATCGAGACCGGCGCCGGCACGCCCGGTTTTGCCGAGGCGATGCCGGCCAACTATGCGGTCGGGCCGTCGACACTGCCGGCTCTGCGGGTGTCCGGGCCGCGACCGCCGCGCGGCGGGGAGTCGATCACGGCGACGCTCGATGCCCTGCTGGCGCGGCCGGAGGCGCGGACGGAGACGGCGCGTGCCGTGCTGGCGCGCCAACCGATGATCGCTTCGCACCCGCTGGTGTCGGGCGGCATGCCGACGTTCATGCCGCACCGGCCGGCGCGGCCCGAGAAGTCGGAGGGCGGCCGGCGGTTCCGGATCGTCTCGGATTTCGCGCCGAAGGGCGACCAGCCGCGCGCGATCAGCGAGCTGGTGGCGGGCGTGACGGCGGACGACCGGACCCAGGTGCTGCTCGGCGTGACCGGCTCCGGCAAGACGTTCACGGTCGCGCACGTGATCGAGCAGACGCAGCGGCCGGCGCTGATCCTGGCACCGAACAAGACGCTGGCGGCGCAGCTCTACGGCGAGTTCAAGAGCTTCTTTCCGGACAACGCGGTCGAGTACTTCGTCAGCTACTACGACTACTACCAGCCCGAGGCCTACGTGCCGCGGACCGACACGTTCATCGAGAAGGAAGCGAGCGTCAACGAACAGATCGACCGTATGCGCCACGCCGCGACGCGGTCGCTGCTGGAACGGGACGACGTCATCATCGTCGCCTCGGTGTCGTGCATCTACGGTATCGGCTCGGTCGAGACCTACACGGCGATGACGTTCGCGGTGAAGGTCGGCGAACGGCTCGATCAGCGCCAACTGCTGGCGGATTTCGTGGCGCTGCATTACCGGCGCAACGACGGCAATTTCCATCGCGGTACGTTCCGGGTGCGCGGCGACACTGTCGAGCTGTTCCCGGCCCACTTGGAGGATCGCGCCTGGCGCTTCACGCTGTTCGGCGACGAGGTGGAAAGCATCACCGAGTTCGATCCGCTGACCGGTCAGAAGACGGACGATCTCGCGCTGGTGAAGATCTACGCCAACTCCCACTATGTGACGCCGAAGCCGACGCTGCAGCAGGCGATCCGGGCGATCAAGGCCGAACTCAAGCAGCGGCTAGAGGAGCTGTACGCCAACGGCAAGCTGCTCGAGGCGCAGCGGCTGGAGCAGCGCTCGACGTTCGACATGGAGATGATGGAGGCGACCGGCTCGTGCGCCGGCATCGAGAACTACTCGCGCTACCTGACGGGGCGCCAGCCGGGCGAGCCGCCACCGACGCTGTTCGAGTACCTGCCCGACAACGCCCTGGTGTTCGTGGACGAGAGCCATGTCACGGTGCCGCAGATCGGCGGCATGTTCCGCGGCGACTACCGGCGCAAGGCGACGCTGGCCGAGTACGGGTTCCGGTTGCCGTCGTGCCTCGACAACCGGCCACTCAGGTTCGAGGAATGGGATGCGATGCGGCCGCAGACGGTTTGCGTCTCGGCGACGCCGGGGGGCTGGGAGCTCGGGGAATCGGGCGGCACGTTCGTCGAGCAGGTGATCCGTCCGACCGGGCTCACCGATCCGCAGATCGTCATCCGGCCAGCCAAGACGCAGGTCGACGATCTGCTGGACGAAGTGCGTCAGGTCAGCCGTCAGGGCTACCGCACGCTGGTCACGACACTGACGAAGCGAATGGCGGAAGACCTGACCGAGTACATGCACGAGGGCGGCATCCGGGTCCGCTACATGCACTCCGATATCGAGACCCTGGAGCGCATCGAGATCATCCGCGACCTCCGGCTCGGTGCGTTCGACGTGCTTATCGGGATCAACCTGCTGCGCGAAGGGCTCGACATCCCCGAGTGTGCGCTGGTCGCCATTCTGGACGCGGACAAGGAAGGGTTCCTGCGTTCCGAGACGTCGCTCGTGCAGACGATCGGGCGGGCGGCGCGCAACGTCGACGGCCGGGTGATCCTCTACGCCGACCAGATGACCGGCAGCATGGAAAGGGCTATCGCCGAGACGACCCGGCGGCGCGAGAAGCAGACCGCGTGGAACGTGGCCAACGGCATCACGCCGGAAAGCATCAAGAAGACCATCGGCGACGTCATGGCGTCGGTCTACGAGCGCGATCACGTGGTCGTCGACACCGGTCTGGCGGAGGGTGGCAAGCCGGCCGTCGGTCACAACCTCGCGACGGTCATCGAGGACATGGAGCGGCGGATGCGCCAGGCGGCGGCCGATCTCGAGTTCGAGACGGCGGCGCGGCTGCGCGACGAGATCAAGCGGCTGCGCGAGACCGAGCTCGCGGTTGCCGACGACCCGTTCGCGCGCCAGGCCGACGTCGAGGACCGGGCGGGCCGCTTCGAGGGCGACCGGAAATACGGCGAGGCTGGAAACCTGCCGCCGCCCGAGGCGCGCGCCCGCGCGCGCAAACCGACGCTCGACGAGATGGGCCCCGGCACCGACCGGCCGCTGCCGAGCCGCTCTCCCGATGTCGATCCGCACACGCGGGCCGGGGCGTTCGGGGAGAAAGTCCGCGGCCCGCACAAGCCGACGCTGGACGAGATGGGGCCGCACGCGTCGCTGGCGGTGCCGACGCCGGCAGCCAAGCCAACCCGACCCGCCGACGGCGGCGGCGAGGGCGATCGCTCGACGCGCCGCGGGCGCCCGCGCAAGACGGGCCGGCCCGGCCGGTAAGTCGGCGTCCGCTCAGCGACAGCCGTGGACAAAGCGCGATCCGCATCGCCACCGGCCGCTGCACCCTCGACACCGCAGGCGAACCGACGGACCATCGCCGTGGTGCGACGATTCGTCAGCAGGAGATCCCCACGTGATCAAGATTGCGCAGACCGCTCGTTCGTATCTGGCCGCGGTCCTGGCCGGTACCGCCGCCTGCGTCGTGGCGCTGCCGGCGGCGGCGGCGACCCCCTTCGATACCCTGGCCGGCAGCTGGTCGGGCAACGGCAAGGCAACTTTCGACAACGGACAGAGCGAAGCGCTGCGGTGCTCGGCGATGTACCGCAGCCTCAGCAACGGCGCGCAGCTGCGCCTGGCGATCCGCTGCGCCAGCGCGTCGGCGAAGGTCGACCTGCGGGCGACGCTCGCCCACGCCGGTGGCCGGGTCTCGGGGAACTGGGAGGAGCGGACCTACAACGCGGGTGGTACCGTGTCCGGCACGGCGAGCGGCAGCAGCGTCCGGCTCGCTTTCACCGGGGGCATCGGCGGGACGATGTCACTTTCGGTGTCGCGATCGAGCCATCAGGTGTCGATCAACGCGGCCGGCTCGTCGCTCCGGACGGTCAGCATGAACCTTTCCAAATAGCGGCTGCCGGGGGTCTCAGCGCAGCGCGCGGCGGATCGCGGCGACACCGCGTGCGGTGGCGTCGATCAGGCCGGCGTCGAGCGGCGGGGCCTGCGACGAGAACTTGGCGATGACGATCTGGTTCTGCCGGTCGACGAACAGGTTCTGGCCAAACACGCCGAGGCAGAACAGCAGCGGCGCGTCGCCGTGCTCGACGTACCACTTGGAGCGGTAGTGCATGCGGCGGCCGGGATAGTAGGCGGTGAAGCTGCCGACCGCCCAGGCGTCGCTGTCGCCGTTGCTCCACATGTCCTCGATCCAGTCGGCCGGCACGATGCCGCGGCCGCCGTCCAGCACGATCTGGCCGACGCGGGCGAGGTCACGGGTGGTCGTGCACTGGCCGCCGGCAGCCCGCGGCGCCCCGAGGCGGTCGACCGTGATGTAGGCGTTGGTTTCGGCGCCCATGGGCTGCCACAGCAACTCGCTCATCAGGTCGGCGTAGCGCTGCCCGGCGGCGCGCTCGATCACCCAGCCGAGCAGGTCGGTGCACGGCGACACGTAGTGGAAACGGGTGGCGTGCCGGCCGTCCGTGGCCACGAGCGTCGTGAAGAAGCTGCGCAGGTCGGACGGCGGCTCCCCGGGAAGGGCGGGGTTCCAGCCCTGGGCGCGGCGATAGGCGATGATCGGCCCGGTGGTTGCGAGGTAGTCCTCGTCGAAGGCGACGCCGACACGCATGTCGAGCAGATTGCGGATGGTGGCGTCGCGAAATGCGGTGTCGCGCACTTCGGGGATGTAGTCGGTCACCGGACGCGCGATGTCGAGGGTGCCGCGGGCGGCGAGGATGCCGGCGAGCAGCCCGAGCATCGACTTCGAGACGGACATCAGGATGTGGGGCGTGCCGGGTCCCATGCCGTTCGCGTAGCTTTCGTGAACGATCCGGCCCTTATGGGCGACGACCAGTCCATCCGTGGCGGTGTCGGCCTGCCACTGGCCGAACGCGATGGGCCCCGAGGGCATGTCCACCGTGATGGCGGAGAGGTCGGCAGGGGCGGCGGTCCACGGATGGAGGCCCGGCGCGCCCGCCGGAATATCGGCGGTCGGGATCAGCTCGCGCACGTGATGGAACGACCATTGATTGAATGGGTGCGTCCGCCAGTTGGCCAGCGTCACCTGTGTCGCGGCCGACGCGGGAAACTCATTCATCAGGCGCATCGCAAGCCTTCCGATCCTGGAACAACGAGACGAAAGCCTGCCACGGTCGCCGGGTCAGAGCAACCACGCCAGCCAAGGCGTCAGCGCGCACCTGAGCCCGCGAATTGTGCAACCAGGCAGTCACGTTGCCTCGGCGAGCTCGAATCTGGATAATGCAACGGGGCTGATCGGCTCAGCGGGAGGGATGTCATGATGCGCCAATGGATGCGGGGTCTCCTCGCTATGATGCTGTCGGTCGGGATAGGGGCGGCGACCGTCTCGGCGGAGACCTTCTCGTCCGAGGAGGAACTCAACCGCTATGTGAGCTCGGTGTCACTGGCCAGCGATCAGGCGATGTTCATCGTCCGCAGCCTGCATCCCAACATCATCGATCTCGAGTTCTACGCGGACGCGCGCAAGCATGCGTGGCCGGGCGGCAATCAGGTGTACACCGTCAAGGACAGCCACTGGCACACCTACATCCTCAACTGCCGGCGCGGCGAGAAGATCTGCTACGGCGCCGGTGTTCGCGGAAGCTACAACAAGTACTGGGGTGTCGGCATCAACCGGCGCGCGAATTGCTCCGAGTGCTGCTATACCTGCAACGGCAAGACCAGCAAGCTGATCACGCTGCGGCCCTGACAGACGGGTGGCGGCGCGGTCGTCCCGGCCGAAGAGGCCGGGGCGCTTGAAGCGTCGTCGGCGGCGTCAGAACGCGCCGTTCTGGGGGACGATCAGCGGCACGAAGCCGAACACGCCGGGCGAGTCGGGATCGACGAGAATTTTCACCGCGTGCGCGCGTGCCTCGCCGAAGAGCTGGAGGCGCAGGGTATTCGGAACGGGCTTCATGTCGGTGTCCATGAAGTTGCTCATTTCGAAGACGTGGTAGTCGCCGTGGATCACCAGCACCGGCCTGCCGAGGTCCCGGGCGCCCTTGGCGATGGCGGAGACGGTGGCGACAAAGCCCGAGGCGCGCGGCATGGCCGTTTCGACCTGACGGATGTCGTAGGGATTGGCCTGGAAGGCGATGACGACGGCCTTGAGGCCGGTCTCCTTGGCGACCTTGAAGCTGTCGGCGATCCAGGCGAGGTTGGCCGGGTTGCGCTCGAAGAACTCCTCGGCCGACTTGGGATCGGCGGCCTCCAGGCCGTTGTTCGATCCAGGAATGTGGGGGACGACGAACATCACGCCGTTTTTCACGAAGCGCTGGTTCTCGACGAACTTGGCGAACTTCGGCGCCATGACGACGGCTTGGCTCTCGACCTGCATCGGCGTCTTGCCGAGGGTCGTACCGGGCTTGGCAAACGCCAGCTCGCGGACCTTCGCCAGCCGCTCGCGGGGATCGAACCGGCCGGCGCGCTCGCGGTGGCAATCGGTCCACTCGTTGTCGCCGATCGAATAGACGGTCGGCGCCTCGACAGAGTTGATCTGGTCGAAGGCCTTCTTGAGGCTCTCGTCGGCACAGGAGCTGGAGCCCGACTTGATGTCGCCGACGTGGATCGTGAAGGCCGGCTTGGCGGCGTTCATGGCGGCGATCAGGCGATCGACCTTCGGGCCGTCGTCTGGGGCGTAGGGCATGTCTCCCCAGGCGATGAACGAGAATGGTGCATTCTGTGCCGCTGCCGCGCCGATCAGGGCCGGCAGAAGGACCGCCGACAGAAGAAGTCTACGCATGACGTTGCCTCGGTGTTGTGAGCTGGGGGTGATTAGCGGCCGTCGATGCCGGGTTGATGACAGTTCCGCGTCGCAAGGCGGGGCAGGTGCCAAGACCACGGTTCACCGCGCGTCCTCAACCTCCGGCAGCCAGAGCGCCAGCAGGCCGACCAGCGGCAGGACGGCACAGATCTGATAGACGGTCACGATGCTTGTCAGGTCGGCAAGTTCGCCGAGCAGGGCGGCGCCGATCGCGCCGAGGCCGAACGTCAGGCCGTAGAACAGGCCGCCGATCATGCCGACGCGGCCCGGCAGCAGCTGGATGGCGTAGACGAGGATCGAGGCGAAGGCGCTCGAAAGGACGAAGCCGATCATGAACGTCAAGATCGGCGTCCAGAACAAGTTGGCGAACGGCAAGAGGAGCGCGAACGGCGCCGAGCCTACGATCGACAGCAGGATCATGCGGCGGCGCCCGATCCGGTCGCCGATCGGCCCGCCGACCATGAGGCCGAACGGGGAGGAGATCAGGAACACGAACAGCAGCAGTTGCGCGTGCTGCACAGAGACGCCGAAACGCTCGATCAGATAGAAGATGTAGAACGTCTGCAGGCTCGACTGGTAGATGTTCTTCGAGAACATCACGAGGATCAGCAGCGTGATGGGGACGAGGACGGCGGCTACCGGGCGCACGTCTCCCGTGCGCGCCTTCTGGACCCGGGCGCCGATGCGCGCGAGTTGATCGCGATACCAGCCGCCGACGCGAAGCATCACGACGATGGCGATCAGGGCCAATGCGGAGAACCAGCCGAGGCTCGCCTGCCCGTTCGGCACGACGATCCAGGCTGCAACCAGGGGGCCCGCCGCCGCGCCGCCCTGGCCGCCGAACTGGAACAGCGATTGGGCGAGGCCGTGCCGCCCGCCCGCCGCGACACTGGCCATGCGGGTGGCTTCGGGATGGAAGATCGACGAGCCGGTGCCGACCAGCGCCGCGCCGAGAATGAGCATGGGATAGCTGCCCGCCTGTGCGAGCACCAGCAGGCCGACGAGGGTGGAAGCCA
Source organism: Hyphomicrobiaceae bacterium (assembly GCA_049318625.1). Taxonomy (GTDB): domain Bacteria; phylum Pseudomonadota; class Alphaproteobacteria; order Rhizobiales; family Hyphomicrobiaceae; genus JBMOGA01. The sequence goes on along the minus strand of JBMOGA010000003.1, from coordinate 16,204 downwards.
TGCCGGCGACCAGCGAATAGGGCTGGGGATGCTTGTCGGTGTAGGCGCCGACCAGCGGCTGAAACAGCGAGGCCGTCATCTGGAAGGTGAACGTGATCAGCCCGATCTGCCCGAAGTCCAGCCGGTAGGCCTCCTTGATGATCGGGTAGATCGCGGGAAGCAGCGACTGGATCAAGTCGTTCAGGAAATGCGAGAACGACAACGCCACGAGGATCGAGAACGTGGCGGTCTTGACCACGGCGGCATCGGCGGGTGTTTCGTCGGCTGATTTCTGCATGGGCGATGAATAGCAGACGGTCGCGATCGGGGAATAGCCCCGAAGTTGCCCGTGGGGCGGGGGGCAGGCGTGCGGCCGACCGGCCCGTTGGTGGCATGGTCCGATGACGATCGGCCATTGGCCGGCGCGGCACGCCGGATTATCCTCGGCGTGTCGGCGCCAGACTGCCGCCCCGCGCGAGGAGATCGTCATGCAAATCGGCCGGCTCGACCATGTGAACGTGCGGACCGCGAACGTCGATGCGATGGCGGCGTGGTACGGCCGTGTGCTCGGCATGCCCTCCGGGAAGCGCCCGCCGTTCCCGTTTCCCGGGGCGTGGCTCTATACGGGCGATCATCCGGCGGTGCATCTGGTCGGCGTCACGACGACGCCCGGAGGAAGCGATCCCAGGATCGAGCATTTCGCGTTTCAGGCGACGGGCCTCGCCGCGTTCGAAGCGCGGCTTGCGGAACAGGGCGAGCGTTACGAGAAGCGCGTAGTGCCGGGGTTCGGGATCGTCCAGATCAACGTGTGGGATCCGGACGGCAACCACATCCACATCGATTTCGCGCCGGAAGAGGCGGGGTAGAGCGGCGCCGTTTCACGCCTTCTTGACGAACTCGGTGCGCAGGACCAGGCCCTTCACCTTGTCGTTGCGGCCCTCGATTTCCTCGGGGTCGTCGGTCAGGCGGATGTGGGTGATCACCGTGCCGCGCTTCAGCGTGACGGACGAGCCCTTCACCTTGAGATCCTTGGTCAGGATCACCTTGTCGCCGTCGGCAAGCTTGTTGCCGTTCGAATCCTTGACGTCCATGGCGGCGGCCCTTCCCGGTGACTCTGGCCGGCACAGTCGGTGATGCGTGCGGTGGGAGCAACCCGCCGTGGCGTCACAGGCTTGCCATCGTGTGGCGACGACATTGTCTTGGATCTATCGAGGTGGCCATGCCGTCGTCAGACTTCGCCCGCTTCCGCCACAGCTTTTTCGAGGATCGCAATTCCGCGCGTGACGGCCTCGACACCGCGGCGCTCGGCAGACTGGCGGGGGCGGAACGCACGGCCGCGGAGGGGATGCTGCTGGACGCGTTGCCGGACACGCGGGCGGTGATCGGCCTTGGCGTGTTGCGCGCGGCACGGGCGGAGACTGCGCTGATGCAGATCATCGCGGGGGTGGGCGACGCCGTTTCCGACCCGGAGCGGGTCGAACTGGCTCGGGCGCTGTGGCGTATCCGGCCGGACCAGCGCTGGTGCGAGACCCTGACGCGGCTGCTGGCGACCGGAGAGGCTTGGACGGTGCGGCTCGGCGCGGCCGTCGCGTTGCGCGACGTGGCCGACGTTGCCGCCGTATCGGCGCTCGCGGCGGCGCTCGACGATCGCGAGGCGCTGGTGCGCCACCATGCGGCGGTGAGCCTGCTCGCGCTTCACGACCGGCCGCACCAGACCAGCGACCCACAGCACATGATCTACCGCGTGATGAGCGAGGACGAGGCGCGTCGAAACGGCGGACGGCAAGACGTGCTCGCGGCCATCGCCGGCTGCCCACTCGCGCCCCGCTGACCTCTGGGCGCCGTCCGGCGTGGGGCGGTCCGGCCCCAGCCGCAAAGATCCGCGCAGCTTGGCGGTCGTATTGGCTTCATGCTCGCCGCGCAGATTGCGGGCTGGTGCCGGTGGTACGATTGGAGACTCCAATGTCGAAGCTTTGGATCAAGACCCTCGTCGCAATGGTGAGCCTCGTGGCTGCAGCAGCGCCAGCCTCGGCGGCCGAGGTGAAGGTGATCGCCGCGAACGCCGTCAAGGACGGGTACGGCGAACTCGTGAAAAGTTTCGAGGCGGCGAGCGGGCACAAGGTCGTGACGACCTGGGCCGGCACCGTGGCTGCGACCAAGAAGGTGACGGACGGCGAGGTCTACGATCTCGTGCTGATCGGCTCGGCGAACATCGACCAGCTGATCGCGGCCGGGAAGCTCGCCGCGGGCAGCCGTGTCGATTTCGCCAAGACGGGTGTCGCGATGGCCGTCCGTGCCGGCTTGGCGAAGCCCGATATCTCGACCCCCGACGCCGTCAAGGCGGCCGTGCTGGGGGCCAAGTCGGTCGCGCACTCGGCGGGGCCGAGCGGCGCCTATGTCGCCGAGCTTTTCAAAAAGATGGGGATCGCCGAGACGGTCGCAGGGCGGATCAAGCAGCCGTCGTCCGGTGCCGAGGTGGCGAAGCTGGTTGCCAGCGGCGACGTGGATCTCGGGTTCGCGCAGGTGAGCGAGTTCCTGGGCATGCCGGGCCTTGTCGACCTCGGCCCGTTGCCGGCCGCCATCCAGAATTACACCATCTACGCCATCGGGCTGCACGCGGCGGCCCCGTCGGTGGACGCGGCGAAGGCGCTGGTCAAGCATCTGACCGCGCCAGCCGCGGCACCGGTGATCAAGACGATGGGCATGGAGCCGGGGTAGCGGCGGGTGGAGGCTCGCACTCACGACTTCGCGCGTCGCTCAGGGCGCTGCGGCCAGAAACAGGAAGACCGCAAAATAGTGAGATGAACGGCGCCCTTTCTCATGGTGGTGCGTCCGGCGGCGAGCGTGAGCGTGCTGATGAACAACGTCATCATCAACTGCGTCGTCTCCGCGGGCGCGGGGCCGAGCATCGTGGGCTGGCCCAGTATCAGCGTGGTGACCGCGGCGATCGGAATGGTCAGCCCCATCGTCGCCATCGCCGAGCCGAGCGCGAGATTGAGGCTCGTCTGCACGCGATGGCGGCGGGCCGCGTGCACGGCCGAGATGCCTTCCGGTAGCAGCACGACGGCCGCGATGACGGCGCCGACGAAAACCTTCGGCAGGTGGGCAGCCGAGACTGCGTGCCCGAGAACCGGCCACAAGACCTTGGCCAGCAGGACGACGGCGGCGAGAGACCGTGTCAGCAGGGCGATGCTGACGAGAATAGGTTCGCTCGCCGCGACTGCGACGGGCCAGGACGTCCCGAATTCGATCGCCGGGTGGGCTTGGGTCGGGGCCTGCGCGCGGGCGCCGGTCTGGCGCCCGCTTCACCGGCGGCGTGCTGCGCTTACCCCAAGGCCTCGTTGCTGGCTTTCACCTTATCGGCGTCGAGATAGACCTCGCCGCCCATCTCCTTGAACTTGGCGCTCATCGCGGCCATCCCCTTCTCCGCTTCGAGCATGGCGGAGCGTCCCGCGTTGGTCTGCGCCGCGTAGTCGCGCACGTCCTGCGTGATCTTCATGGAGCAGAACTTCGGGCCGCACATGGAGCAGAAGTGGGCGACCTTGTGGGCGTCTTTCGGCAGCGTCTCGTCGTGGTAGGCGCGGGCGGTGTCGGGGTCGAGGCCGAGGTTGAACTGGTCCTGCCAGCGGAACTCGAAACGGGCCCGCGAGAGCGCGTCGTCGCGCAGCTGGGCGGCGGGGTGTCCCTTGGCGAGGTCGGCGGCGTGGGCGGCGATCTTGTAGGTGATGACGCCGGTTTTCACGTCGTCGCGGTTCGGCAGGCCGAGATGCTCCTTCGGCGTGACGTAGCAGAGCATGGCGGTGCCGAACCAGCCGATCATGGCGGCGCCGATGCCCGAGGTGATGTGGTCGTAGCCCGGCGCGATGTCGGTGGTGAGCGGGCCGAGGGTGTAGAAGGGGGCCTCGCCGCACTCCTTCAGCTGCTTGTCCATGTTGATCTTGATCTTGTGCATCGGCACGTGGCCGGGGCCCTCGATCATGACCTGGCAGCCCTTGGCCCAGGCGATGCGGGTCAGTTCGCCCAGGGTTTCGAGTTCGGCGAACTGGGCGCGGTCGTTGGCGTCGGCGATGGAGCCGGGGCGCAGGCCGTCGCCGAGCGAGAAGGTGACGTCATAGCGGCGCATCAGGTCGCAGATTTCGTCGAAGCGCTCGTAGAGGAAGCTCTCGCGGTGATGGGCGAGGCACCACTTGGCCATGATCGAGCCGCCGCGGCTGACGATGCCGGTGACGCGGTGAGCGGTCAGCGGCACATAGGCGAGGCGGACGCCGGCGTGGATGGTGAAGTAGTCGACGCCCTGCTCGCACTGCTCGATGAGGGTGTCCTTGTAGACCTCCCAGTCGAGCTTGACGGGGTCGCCGCCGACCTTCTCTAGCGCCTGGTAGATCGGGACCGTGCCGATAGGGATCGGCGCGTTGCGGATGATCCACTCGCGGGTGTTGTGGATGTTGCGGCCGGTCGAGAGATCCATGACCGTGTCGGCGCCCCAGCGGATCGCCCACACCATCTTGTCGACCTCCTCCTCGACCGACGACGACACGGCGGAGTTGCCGATGTTGGCGTTGATCTTGGTGAGGAAGTTGCGGCCGATGATCATCGGCTCGAGTTCGGCGTGGTTGATGTTGGCCGGGATGACGGCGCGGCCGCGGGCGACCTCGTCGCGCACGAACTCGGGCGTGACGTGGGCGGGCAGCGCTGCGCCGAAGCTCTCGCCGTCGGCGAGGGCTGCCTTGGCGCGGGCCAGCACGGCGGTGCGGCCGAGGTTCTCGCGGTGGGCGATGTAGGCCATTTCCTTGGTCACGATGCCGGCCCGGGCGAACTCAAGCTGGGTGACGGGCGCGCCGGGGAGTGCGCGCATGGGTTGCGGCTTGTCGGGGAAATCGCGGGCGAGGTGCTTGCCGGAGACGTTGCCGTTGTCCTCGGGCTTCACGTCGCGTCCGGTGTAGGTTTCGATGCCGCCGCGCTCACGCACCCAGGCGGCGCGATGGCGGGGCAAGCCCTTCTCGACGTCGATCCCGGCGTCGGTCTCGGTGTAGGGGCCAGACGGATCGTAGACGCGGAACGGCGGCTCGCCGCTCTCGGTGGTGAGCGGGATCTCGCGGAACGGCACCGCCAGATCGGGGTAGTTCTCGGGCGCTTCATAGATCTTGCGCGAGCCCTGGATCGGCCCCGTGGTCACCTCGGGCAGCCTGATGTCGCTCGGGCGGGTGATCTTGTTCATGGTCGTCTCCGCAAGGGCCCACGCCGCGGCGCAGGCAGTCTCCCAGGTGAGCGGACAATCGCGGCCTGGGCCGCCCTGCACGCTCGTATCAACAGGGGTCTGTGGCGAACGGGGAAATCTAGCGTCCTGTCCCTTCGCCGGCATGACCCGGATCAGGTTCGAAGAGTGGCCGCCCGGCACTAGAGCGATCTCAGCCAGCTGCCGCCGGCCCCCCTCGGAACAAGGTTGCATTGTGCCCTGGTGGCAACGCGATCGCAAGCGGGTCGACGGACGACGCGTCTGTGTCCGTCGCAGCACACCCCTGCACCGACGGCAGTGCGGGCGGAGCGGAGGGCTCGCATCGGGGCGCGGAAAGGACGTAGGGTCCGGCCGGTTTGTCGTGTCCGGAGGCCTGTCCATGTTGCGTCTGGTGTTGCTTGCCCTGGTCGTGGGTCTCGGTTGTGCGCCGGCGGTGGCGGTTGCGCAGGACGGCAGCCTGCTGGTCAACCTCACCCGCACGCGCACGGCGCTGGGCGTGGTCAACACCGAATTGCTGCCGATCGGGTCGCTGCTGGTGCGCGAGCGCGGCGCCGACAAGATGACCCTGCTCGACACGCTCGACATTCCACCCGACGCCCTGCAGCGGCCGCAGAGCGCGGGGTTGATCTCGGTGAACCTGTCGAGTGGCGTGGCCGTCGGTGTCAGCGTGTCGTTCCTGTCGTCGTCGAAAGCGGCGGCGATCGCCGCCGAGGCCAAGCGGCAGCTCAAATTCTTCGTCAAGGACGTGACGACCGAGCGGCTCAAGAGCCCGCTTGCCACCATCAACAGCCCGTCGATCAAGGCACAGCGCGCCTTCTATGCGTCGTTCTACGGCGATGGCTATGTCTACGAGCTGGTGTTCGACGTGAAGCGGGTCAACGAGGGCGGCATCGGGTTCGGCCGGCCGTTCAAGGTCGACGGCAAGCTCGGCTTCCCGCAGACTGTCCGTCTGCAGGGTCTGCAATTCTCGGTCGCCTACGACAACGCGTCGTCGCTGGAATTCGGTGGCAATCAGGCGCCGATGTTCTACCGGACACAGACCTACGAGCTGGTGAAGGCGGGCGACGACTACCGGTTCGTGCCGGCGAGCGAGGACGAGGAATAACAGGCGGGACTGGCGTAGCGGGCGTGATAAGCGCTCCTTGAACAAGGAGCGAATCGATGAGTGCGACGATCACCCCCGACGACATCGCGCGGACGTTCCAGAAGATCCGGCCGCACATCCGCAAGACCCCGGTCGTCGAGATCGACGGCGGCGATCTCGGCATCGGCGGCGGTAGCCGGTTCCTGCTCAAGCTCGAATGCCTGCAGCACACCGGCAGCTTCAAGCCGCGTGGCGCCTTCGCGAACCTGCTGACGCGACAGGTTCCGGCGGCCGGCGTCGCGGCGGCGTCGGGTGGCAACCACGGGGCCGCTGTCGCCTATGCGGCGGCGAGGCTCGGTCACAAGGCGACGATCTTCGTGCCGGAGATCTCGAGCCCGGCGAAAATCCAGCGCATCCGTGATCTCGGCGCCGAACTGGTGATCGGCGGCGCCCGCTATGCCGAGGCCGCCGAGGCCTGCCGCGCGCATTGCCAGCGAACCGGCGCGCTCGACGTGCACGCCTACGATCAGGTGGAGACGCTGCTCGGCCAGGGCACGCTCGGGCTCGAGCTCGAGGTGCAGATGCCGGAGCTGGACACCCTGCTCGTGGCGGTCGGCGGTGGCGGCCTGATCGGCGGTATTGCCGCGTGGCACGAGGGTCGGGTGCGGATCATCGGCGTCGAGCCGGAGACCTGCCGGGCTCTCGACGCCGCGCTCGAGGCCGGTGCGCCGGTCGATGTCGAGGTATCGGGCGTAGCCGCCGACAGCCTGGGTGCCCGGCAGGTCGGCGCCCTCATGCTGCCGCTGGCAAAGACCTACGTGGAGGAAGTTTTCCTCGTGACGGACGCGGCCATTCGCGATGCGCAGCGGCGGCTGTGGCGGACGCTGCAGATCGTCGCCGAGCCGGGTGGCGCGACGGCGCTGGCGGCCCTGACGTCGGGGATGTACCGGCCGGCCGAGGGCGAGCGGGTCGGCGTTCTGGTGTGTGGTTCCAACACGCCGGCCGTCGATTTCGATCGCTGACTTGGCCGTGGTCGTCGGCTGTGGTTCGCCGGCTCAGTCCTTGCGCTCCATGACGAACCGGTAGACCGCCGTGTGGTCGGCCTCGCGGCCGAGTTCGGCGAGCGCGTCCGCCAATTGCTCGTGCACCACGCTGAGTTCGGGAGCGGCGGTGCCGATGCGCTCGGCGAGGCGGGCGGCCATGCCGACGTCCTTTTCCATCAGAGCGAGGGCGAAGCCCGAATCGAACTTTCCATTCAGCATGAACCGCTCGACCTTGTTCTCGGTCGTGTTGTTCTTGCCGGTCGAGGCGTTGAGCACGCCCGTCATGACGTGCGGGTCGAGGCCGAAGCGCTGACCGATGGCCAGGGCCTCGCAGGTGGCGATGAGGCCAGCCGCGGAGACGTAATTGTTGAGGGCCTTCAGGGCATGGCCGGAGCCGAGCGCGCCGGTGCGGTGGATCTGGCCCATGGCCGACAGCACCGGCGCGACGCGGTCGACATCGGCATCGGCGCCGCCGGTCATGATGGCGAGCGTGCCGGTGACCGCCTTGCCGACGCCGCCCGAGACGGGTGCATCGACGACGGCAAGGCCGAGCGGCGCCAGTTCCTCGGCGAGCGAGCGGGTGTCGAGCGGGAAGCTGGAGCTCATGTCGACGACGAGGCCGCCCTTCTTCATCTGGTCGGCGAATCCCTTCGTTCGCCCCTGACCGAAGGTGGCGGCACGGACGATCTTGCTGTCCGGCAGCATGGTGATGACGATCTCGAGCCCGGCGCCCAGCTCCACCAGGGTCTTCGCAACCTCGACGCCCGGCTCGGCGGCCAGCGTGGCCGTCACTTCGGGACGGACGTCGTACAGGCGCACCGCATAGTCATTGGCCAGAAGGCGGCGGACCATGGGGCCGCCCATGTTGCCAATTCCAACGAAGCCGACCGGACCTTTGCGCATCGCTTATCCTCGTGAGCTGTTCATCGAATGCCGGGCGTCCCCGACGAAATCACACTGGCGTGCCGTGTCCGGCCATGTGCATGCTGGCGCCAAGCAAGCATGCCGGCCCCGCTTGCACGAGCGCCGGCCGAGGGACGACACGCTCGCATGGATCACACCTGGATCGCCATCAGCGTCTTCGCAGCGCTGATGCAAGCCGTACGCACAGCCGCCCAGAAGACACTCAATCAGCGGATGTCGAACCTCGCGACGACGTATGTGCGTTCGCTGTTCGGCCTGCCCATCATGGTCGTCTATCTGGCCGCCGTGCTGGTGGTCGAGCGCAGCGGCCTGCCGTCGTTGTCGACGGCGTACCTCGGGGCCACGTTCCTCGGCGCGCTGGCCCAGGTGCTGGCGACGATGCTGCTGATCTACATGTTCAAGCTCAAGAATTTTGCCGTCGGCACGATGCTCACCAAGGTCGACATCGTGATGACGGCCGTGCTCGGCTCGCTGCTGTTCTCGGAACGGCTGTCGCTGCTCGGGTTCGTGGCGCTGCTCGTCGTGCTCGCCGGCGTCATCCTGATGTCGCTCGGAAAATCGGGGCTCGGCGGGTTCAAGAGCTGGCAGAGCGTCGGCGCCGCGCTGACCGACCGGCCGACCGTCGTGGCGCTGGGTTGCGCGTTCCTGTTCACGCTGTCGTACCTGTTCCTGCGCGAGGCGACGCTGTTGGCAGGGCCCGGATCCTCCATGTGGCGCGGCGCCTGGACCGTTGCGCTGGCGGTCGCGATGCAGACCGTCGGTGTGGGCGTCTGGCTGTGGCTCAAGGAGCCGCAGGCGTTCCAGTCGATCCGGCCGAACCTCGGCATCATCACGTTCATCGGCACCACCAGCGCCTTCGGGTCGATCGGCTGGTTCACCGCCTTCGCCATGCAGAATGCGTCCTACGTGCGCGCGGTCGGCCAGATCGAGGTCGTGTTCACGCTGCTGATCTCGGCTCTGTACTTCCGGGAATCGATCAAGCCGCTGGAATACTGGGGAATTGCAGCGACCGTCGCCGGCGTGGTGATGTTTCGCATCGTCTCGTGAGGGCCGGGCCGGGTCATCGAGTTGCCGCCGTCGCGCGTTAACCGGTTCGAGGTCGCCTCTTGCCGCACGCGCGCGGTTGTGCGACCGCCCCCATCGGCCCCGCCCTTCCGTCGCGCCGGGCCGCGCAACCCGAGGCTTCCATGCTTGGCTGGTTCGAGCGCCAGATCGACCCGTTCGTGACGCCGGACGGCCGCCAGCCGCCCGACCGGCTCGGCGCGTTCTTCTGGTACTATCTGCGGCCGGTCTGGCCGGCGTTCGCCGTGCTGGTTGCGATCGGCTTCTGCGCCGCGATCATCGAAGTTTCGCTGTTCGCATTCATCGGTGGCATCATCGACCGCATGAAGGCGGCGGAAACGCCGGCCCGGTTCTTCGAGGAACATGGGCAGATGTTGCTCGGCATGGCCGCGGTGGCGCTGTTTCTCAGGCCGCTCGTCTCGCTGGCCGCCGACATCGCCAAGAACCAGGTCATCCAGGGCCCGGTCAACGCGCGCATCCGCTGGCTGGCGCACTCCTATGTGCTGCGCCAGAGCCTCGGCTATTTTCAGAGCGACTTCGCCGGACGGGTGGCGACGCGGATCATTCATGCGGGGCCGGCCGTCCGCGACGTGGCGGTCAACACCGCGGACGTGGTGCTGTGGGTCCTCATCCATTGGATCGGCGCGCTGGTGCTGTTCCTCGATGCGGACTGGCGGCTGGCCATTCCGCTCGTGTTGTGGCTCGCCGGCTATGTGGCCGCGCTGACGTACTTCGTGCCGCGCATCGAGAAGCTCTCGGCGGAGATGTCGGGGGCGCGGTCGGCGATGACGGGGCGGATCGTCGACAGCTACACCAACATCCTCACCGTCAAGCTGTTCGCGCATACGGAGCGCGAAAACGCCTATGCGCGCGATGCGCTGCAGGCGCATCTGACGCGCTATCAGGCACAGCTGCGTCTCAACACGGTGATGGAACTCGTGCTGTGGTCGCTCAATGGCGCAATGCTGGTCGGCACGACCGGACTAGCCCTGTGGCTGTGGAGCCTGGAAGCCGTCTCGATCGGGGCGATCGCCGTGGTCACCGGCCTGATCATCCGCCTCATGAACATGTCCGGATGGTTCATGTGGTCGCTGGCCGGAATCTTCGAGAACATCGGCGTCGTTCAGGAGAGCATGGAGACGATCGCGCGGCCCTACGAGGTGGTCGACCGGCCGGATGCCAAGCCGCTCGCCGTGTCGCGAGGCGAGATCGTGTTCGACCGTGTCCGCTTCCACTACGGCAAGCCGTCCGGCGTGCTCGAGGATCTGTCGCTGACCATTGCGCCCGGCGAGAAGGTCGGGCTGGTCGGGCGGTCGGGGGCAGGCAAATCGACCCTGGTCAACGTGCTGTTGCGCTTCTTCGACCTCGAAGCCGGGCGCATTCTGGTCGACGGCCAGGACGTGGCGCAGGTGACCCAGGACAGCCTGCGGGCGGCCATCGGGCTGGTCACCCAAGATACCTCGCTGCTGCACCGGTCGGTGCTGGACAACATCCTGTACGGGCGGCCCGAGGCCGGGGCCGAGGCGGCCATCGCGGCCGCCAAGCGGGCGCAGGCCCACGACTTCATCATCGGTCTCGGCGATCAGGCCGGCCGCAAAGGCTATGACGCGCACGTCGGCGAGCGGGGCGTCAAGCTGTCCGGCGGGCAGCGCCAGCGGATCGCCATCGCACGGGTGCTGCTCAAGAACGCGCCCATCCTGATCCTCGACGAGGCGACCAGCGCGCTCGACAGCGCGGTGGAGGGGGCGATCCAAGAGCAGCTCTACAACCTGATGGAGGGCAAGACGGTGATCGCGATCGCACATCGCCTGTCGACCATCGCGATGATGGACCGGCTCGTGATCATGGACGGCGGACGGATCGCCGAACAGGGGACCCATGCCGAACTGCTGCGGCGCGGCGGACTCTATGCCGAGTTGTGGAACCGGCAGTCCGGCGGTTTCGTTGCGCGGGAAGCGGCCGAATAGCGCGTGCCGTCGCGACCGGGCCTGTCATCGATTGGGTCCGCGTGCCGGCCACGTTCCCGCCAGACCGTCGGTCATCGCAGGCCGGCGTATCCGCCCGTTTGGCGCAACGCCTCCCCGACCACCAGGGCGGCGGCGACCGCTATGTTGAGCGATCTCAGGCCGGGCTGCATCGGTATGCGGATGCGGGCCGCCACGGCCGCGTGCACCGCGGCGGGAACGCCGGCGCTTTCGCGGCCGAGGAGGAGCGTGTCGCGGGGCGAGAATGTGTGATCGGTGAAGGGCTGGTCGGCCTGGGCGGTGAGCAGCACGAGGCGCCGCGCGCGGGTTTCGGGGTGCGCCGCGAAGCTCTCCCAGTCGGCATGGCGGGTGATCGCGACGTGCGCGAGGTAGTCGAGTCCGGCCCGCCGCAGGCTGCGATCGGTCATGTCGAAACCGGTCGGGCCGATGACGTCGACGGCGAGGCCGAGACAGGCGGCGAGCCGCAGAATCGTTCCGGTGTTCTGCGGAATGTCCGGCTGATAAAGCGCCAGCCGGACGCTTTGGTGCTGCGATTGCCGGTCTGCAAGACTCTGCGCCAAATTGCCTCCCCACTCATCCTTTTGCAGCCTTGAGGCTCCCGGCAAAGGATGCCAAAAGGTCCCGTGGCAAATCGCCCAGTTCGTTCGTGCGGACCCCTCATCATATACGCGATGAGGTGGACGACATATGTCGGTTCCCGCAGGACTGCATGGGGCAAGACGACCCGGCCGGCCACGACCCTGAGGCAGCGTCCGTCGTGCCGAGGGCCGTAACCCGGCTGGATCATGAAAGGGAGGTCTCCGTGGCGACGACGAAGAGCGACGAACCTACGCGCCGCGATTTTCTGACACTCGCGGGCCCGGCATTCCTGGCCGTGGGCGGCGCCGCTTCGTTGTGGCCATTCATCGCCCAGATGAACCCCGACAAGGGCGCGCTCGCGCTGGCGTCGGTGGAGGTCGAGCTCGGACCGGTCCAGCCGGGGCAGGCGATCACCATCATGTGGCGCGGCAAGCCGGTCTTCATCCGCAATCGCACGGCGAAGGAAATCGAAGCCGCGGCTGCCGTCAAAACCGCCGATCTCCCCGATCCCGAGGCCGATTCGGCCCGCGTGAAAAAGGATCAGGCGAACTGGCTGGTGCTGGTCGGCGTCTGCACCCACCTCGGCTGCATTCCGAAGGGGCAGAGCATCGCCGACAACAAGGGCGAATACGGCGGATGGTTCTGCCCGTGCCACGGCTCGCACTACGACACGTCGGGTCGTATCCGGAAGGGGCCGGCGCCGCGCAATCTGCCGGTGCCGCCTTACGAGTTCGCCAGCAAGACCAAGATCCGGATCGGCTGAAGTCAAGCAGAGGGACCGTTCCATGAGCGGACACGAGGATACCTACAAGCCGCAGTCGTCCTTTGCGAAATGGATGGACCAGCGCCTGCCGGTCATGCGGTTGATGCACGGGCAGTTCGTCGACTTCCCGACGCCGCGCAATCTCAACTATCTCTGGACGTTCGGCGGCATTCTCACGTTCTGCCTCGCCGTCCAGTTGCTGACGGGTATCGTGCTCGCCATGCAGTACGTGCCGAGTGCCACGGAGGCCTTCGATTCCGTCGAGCGCATCCGCCGCGACGTGAACTACGGCTGGCTGATCCGCTCGATCCACGCGGTCGGCGCGTCGATGTTCTTCCTGGCCTGCTACATCCATATTTTCCGCGGCCTCTACTACGGCTCCTACAAGGCGCCGCGTGAGGTGCTGTGGATCCTCGGCGTGCTCATCTATCTCGTGATGATGGCGACCGCTTTCCTCGGCTACACGCTGCCGTGGGGCCAGATGAGCTTCTGGGGCGCGACGGTGATCACCAACTTCTTCTCGGCCATTCCGGTGGTCGGAGAGACAGTCGTGGTCTGGTTGTGGGGCGGCTATTCGGTGACGGGCGTCACGCTCAACCGCTTCTTCAGCCTGCACTACCTGCTGCCGTTCGTGATCACGGGTCTGGTCGTCCTTCACATCTGGGCGCTGCACGTGAGCGGCCAGAACAACCCGACCGGTCTCGACGTCAAGACGAAGTCCGACACGGTGCCGATGAGCCCCTTCGCGGTCATGAAGGACGTGTTCGCGATGGCGGTCTTCACCATGGTGTTCGCGTGGTTCGTGTTCTTCGCTCCCGACTACCTCGGCCACGCCGACAACTACGTCGAAGCGAACCCGCTGGTCACCCCGCCGCATATCGTGCCGGAGTGGTACTTCCTGCCGTTCTACGCGATCCTGCGCGCGGTGCCGGACAAGCTCGGCGGTGTCGTGCTGATGATCGCGGCGGTGGCGATCCTGGCGTTCGCGCCCTGGCTCGACACGTCGCGCGTGCGCTCGACGAAGTACCGGCCGATCTACCGCTGGTTCTTCTGGCTGTTCCTCATCACCTGCCTCGCGCTCGGCTATCTCGGCGCCAAGCCGGCCGAGGGCATCTACGTGATGTGGGCGCGCATCTTCACTTTCTACTACTTCGCCCACTTCCTCCTGGTGATGCCGATCGTCGGCATCATCGAGACGCCCTCGTCGATGCCGCGCTCGATCTCGGAGGCGGTGCTCGGCAAGGGTGGTGGGATGGGGTCGACGGCGGCTGCGGCCGCTGCCCCCGAGAGGCGCTGATCGGTCGGACGAACAGGGGAATCGCATCATCATGCTGAAGATCGTCCGCATGTTGCTGGTTGCCGGAGCCGTGGCTGCTCCGGCCGGCGCGTTGGCCGCCGGTGGGGCGGAAGTCCATATCGACCGGCAGAAATGGAGCTTCTCGGGCATCACCGGGACGTTCGACAAGGCGCAGTTGCAGCGTGGCTACCAGGTGTACAAGGAGGTCTGCTCGACCTGCCACGGCATGCGCCGGATCGCCTTCCGCAACCTTTACGAGCCGGGCGGACCGAGCTTCCCCGAAGAGGGCGTGAAGGCGCTGGCCGCCACGTTCAAGGTCACGGATGGCCCGAACGACGACGGCAAGATGTTCGAGCGGCCTGCGAAGGCTTCGGATCGCTTCCCATCGCCCTACCAGAACGAGAAGGAAGCACGGTCGGTCCACAACGGGGCTTACCCGCCGGATCTCTCGGTGATGGCCAAGGCGCGCGGCCTCGAGAACACCTCGCCCTGGTACAAGCAGTTGTTCTGGGACATGCCGCGCGACATCGCGGTGGGCTACCAGGAAGGCGGCGCCGACTACATCCATGCGGTGCTGACAAGCTACGCCGACGCGCCGGCCGGCTTCCCGATGGCCGACGGCATGAATTACAACAAGGCCTTCCCTGGCAACCAGATCGCGATGGCCAACCCGTTCGCCGGCGGCGACGGGCAGGTCAGCTACACCAAGGGGCCGGATGGCCGGCCGAGCGCGCCCGAGACCGTCGACCAGTATTCGCGCGACGTGACGGCGTTCCTGATGTGGGCCGCCGATCCGACGCTGGAACAGCGCAAGAAGATGGGCTGGGCGGTGATGATCTACCTGCTCGTCACATCGCTGCTGCTGTTCATCGCCAAGAAGCGCGTGTGGGCGTCGGTGCACTGACCGGCGGGCCGCGCCGCGGCCGCTGCGGCGGGCGCATGTCGATCGGAGATGGGCGCCCTCGGGCGCCCTTTTTCGTTGTGTGTGGGGCCTCCCGCCACGCTATCGTGCCGTCTGGACGGGCGGTGCGATCGGTCGAGCGGGGGGGCGCGGCGCCTGCCCGCGACAGCGCGGTTTGCACCCCGGAGCGAGAACTGAGGGGGCGTAGATGACGGACACGGTACTCGGGATCGTCGGTGGCAGCGGGCTCTACGAGCTGCCGGGGCTCGCGCGTGCGAGCTGGCGCAGGGTCGACAGCCCTTGGGGCGCGCCCTCCGACGAGCTGCTGTTCGCGGAGATGGACGGCCTGCCTCTGGTGTTCCTGCCGCGACACGGGCGCGGGCACCGCGTGCCGCCGTCCGCAATCAATTTCCGCGCCAACATCGATGCGCTGAAGCGGGCCGGGGTGACCGACCTCGTTTCGATCTCGGCGTGCGGTTCGCTCAAGGAGGAACTGCACCCCGGCGATTTCGTTCTGGTCGACCAGTTCATCGACCGCACGTTCGCCCGCGAGAAGAGCTTCTTCGGGCCGGGCTGCGTGGCGCACGTGTCGATGGCCGATCCGATCAGCCCGGCGCTGGCGGACGAAGTGGCCAAGGCGGCCGAGGCGGCGGGAATCGCGATGGTGCGCGGCGGCACCTATCTGGTGATGGAGGGGCCGCAGTTCTCGACGCGGGCCGAATCCAACCTCTATCGCCAGTGGGGCTGCAGCGTCATCGGCATGACCAACATGCCGGAGGCCAAGCTCGCGCGGGAAGCTGAAATTCCGTATGCCACGGTTGCGATGGTGACCGATTACGATTGCTGGCACGCGGAGCACGCGGCCGTCGACGTGGCCTCCGTGATCCGGGTGCTGAAGAGCAACGTGGCGACGGCACAGCGCCTGGTGGCTGCACTGGCGCGCTCGTTCCCGCGTACGCATCCGGCCTGTCCCGTGGGCTCCGATCGGGCTCTCGAGCACGCCATCATCACGCCACCGGACCAGCGCGACGGCGCGCTGGTGGCCAAGCTCGATGCCGTGGCCGGCCGCGTTCTCCGCGGTTGATATTGCAGTGCGACAGAAAAGTGAAAAATGGCCGTTGACAGGGGGGCGGAGGGGGCCTATTAGAGCGCCTCACCGCTGCCGGTGACTGGCGAAACGCTGGTCCATGGCGCTCCCCAAAACGGCGATGACCAGCCGGGCTCCACCCCCGGATGGTTTTGCTTCGGTCGGTGCGGCTTTCGCAAGAAAGCCGAGTTCACCGAGGGGAAAGAATTCGCTCTTTGACAAGTTGGAAATGAAGGAAGGGAAACGCAGGCGGCGGAGTTCCGC
>JBMOGA010000002.1:0-161080 GCA_049318625.1 Hyphomicrobiaceae bacterium | reverse complement strand
GGAATCGAACCCCTGACCTCTTGAATGCCATTCAAGCGCTCTCCCAACTGAGCTACGGCCCCGACCTGTTGGGAACTCAGACCCTCGGCGGGACAGGACCGGCCGAGGCGCGTGTAGTTAGGTGATTAACGGGCGATGCGCAAGCCCCTTCGTGTGACCGGCATCGACACCGCGAAATCGGTCGTCAGGGCTCCTCGTCTCCCTCGGCCACCGGGCCGCCGATAATGTTCGACATGTCGCCTCCCTCTTCCTCCTCTTCCTCCAGGAAGGTTTCGTCGGCTTCGGCAGCAATCGGCTCTTCGGTCGCCTCGATATCGACCAGCTCCTCCGCGCCCTCGACTTCAGGCACGACGGCGGGCACGCCCTCGTCGACGAACTCGGGCTTTTTCGCCTTGCGGGCCTTGTCCTCGACGACACCGCCCGGCGCCGAAGCGATCCGGTAGACCGTCTCGCAGATCGGACAGGTGATGGGCTCACGATTGAGATCGTAGAACCGGGAACCGCATTGGGGGTTCTGGCAGGTGCGCTTGGTGCCGCGCGCGGCTTTCGTTGACATTGGCAGCCTCTGGGACGATTGGTCGGGCGTCGCAACGGCTTCCGGCCGCCCGGCGTGCAGTCGCGGACCAAATTAAGCGCCGGTCACTGCCATAGTCCCCGGCGGCTGTCAAAACCTGATGCGAGGCGGCCGGCTTTGAGCAGGCGATCTCGTTGACAGGGGCCGGCGCGACTGGTCTATCGGGCCGCCAAAAGGCCCGTGCCCCGAACCACCGCGAGCAAGTCCCATGTCCGTGACAGCACCTCGACCGCTGACCGCGCTTCGCAGCGGGCCGCTCGGCGGATCCCTGCGGGTGCCCGGTGACAAATCGATCTCGCACCGCTCTTTGATGTTCGGCGCATTGGCGACCGGTGAGACCCGTATCACGGGGCTGCTGGAAGCCGAGGATGTCATCAACACAGCCAAGGCGGTCACCGCGCTCGGCGCGCCGGCCGAGAGGTCGGGCGCCACCTGGATCGTGCGCGGGCGCGGCGTGGGCGGGCTCGCGCAGCCGGCCGGACCACTCGATTTCGGGAATTCCGGCACCGCCGTGCGGCTGATGATGGGCGTGATCGCCGGCCACGACATGACCGTGACGCTGACCGGCGACGCCTCGCTGTGCCGCCGGCCCCAGGGCCGCGTGCTGAAGCCCCTCGGCCTGATGGGGCTGCAGACCATCGAGCCCGGGCGGGAGACCCTGCCGGTGACGATCCGCGGATCGGCACGGCTGATGCCGATCGACTACGAGACCCCGGTGCCGTCGGCGCAGGTCAAATCGGCGATCCTGCTCGCCGGGCTCCATGCCCTCGGTGCAACGACCGTGATCGAGCGCGAGGCGACCCGCGACCATACCGAGCGGATGCTCCGCCACTTCGGCGCGCGCGTCGCCACCGCGCAGCGCGACGGCAAGACCGCCATCACCGTGACAGGCCATGCGGAGCTCGCCGGTCGGGCCGTCACCGTGCCCGGAGATCCGAGTTCGGCGGCGTTTCTCGCAGCCGCCGCATTGCTGGTGCCGGGCTCCGAGGTGACGATCGAGGGTGTGCTGGTCAACCCGACGCGGACCGGCTTCTACGTGACGCTGCGCGAGATGGGCGCCGACATTGCGTTCCTGAACGGACGCGAGGAGGGTGGCGAGCCGATCGCCGACATTCGGGTTCGCCACGGACGGCTGAAGGGCGTGCGCGTGCCGCCCGAGCGCGCGCCCAGCATGATCGACGAATACCCTGTCCTGGCGGCCGTTGCGGCCTTCGCCGACGGCGAGACCCGGATGGAGGGATTGGCCGAGTTGAAGGTCAAGGAAAGCGACCGACTGGCGGCCACAGCCGCCGGTCTCGCGGTCAATGGCGTGGCGGCCAGGGTCGAGGGAGACACACTGATCGTGCAAGGCGGCAAGGTTGTCGGCGGCGGCACGGTCACCACGCACATGGACCATCGGATCGCGATGGCGTTCCTGACACTGGGGCTGGCGAGCGACCGCCCCGTGACCGTCGACGACGTGACGTTCATTGCGACGAGCTTTCCCGAGTTCCGCGGGCTCATGGAGCAACTCGGCGCCCGTTATCTGGACGGGGCGGCGCTGCCATGATCATCGCCATCGATGGGCCGGCCGCATCAGGCAAAGGGACTTTGGCGAAGCGCATCGCCGCCCATTTCGGTCTCGCCTGCCTGGACACCGGCCTGCTCTATCGGGCGGTGGCGCGGGACGTGTTGGAGCGTGGCGGCTCGCTCGAGGACGAGCAACTGGCCGCTTCGCTGGCGCGCACGCTCGATACCCAGACCCTGGCCGATCCCGGCTTGCGACTGCCGAGCGCCGGAGACGCCGCCTCGGTCGTCGCGAAGTTTCCAAAGGTGCGAGCGGCATTGCTCGACCTCCAGCGGGATTTCGCCCGTCAGGAGCCCGGCGCGGTCCTGGACGGCCGGGATATCGGCACTGTCGTCTGCCCCGATGCGGCCGTTAAGATTTATGTGACGGCGTCGCCCGAAGTGCGGGCCCGCCGGCGCCATGCCGAGCAGGTCGCCCGCGGCGAGCCGGTCACCTACGAGGCGGTGCTTGAAGGGATACGGCAGCGGGACGCTCGGGACGCCGGTCGCGCCAATGCGCCGATGAAGTGCGCCGAAGACGCGATCTTGCTCGATACCACCGAGTTGGATATAGAGGCAGCGTTCGACGCCGCTGTCGGACTGATCAAGAGGAAGATCAGCCAATAGGGTTCCCCAGCGCGGGTGCCCACTCCCATTGGCGGGCGCATCCCTCTGCCGGCGGCCGACAGATCATTCCCATCGGACGGTTCATATCCGCCTCGGCGCGTCGCGTCGCGCGCGGATGTTTCAGCTTTCCGATGAACGTCATCCGCAGGCCGGCACTGCCGGCCGCCTTTCAGATCGAACGACCAGGAGACCGTATGAGCATCGCCGAATCCTCGAAAGATTTCAGTCCCAGCCGCGACGAATTCACCGCCATGCTGGACGAGACGCTGGCCGACGACGTCGCCTACGAGGGCAATGTCGTCAAGGGCCGCATCGTCGGCATCGAGAAGGACATGGCCATCATCGACGTCGGCCTCAAGATGGAAGGCCGCGTGCCGCTGCGCGAGTTCTCGGTCCCGGGCAAGAACGTCGAACTCAAGGTGGGTGACGAGGTCGAGGTCTACCTGGAGCGCATCGAGAACGCGCTCGGCGAGGCCGTGCTGTCGCGCGACAAGGCGCGTCGTGAGGAAAGCTGGGCCCGCCTCGAGAAGCTGTTCGAGGAAGGCCAGAAGGTCACCGGCGTGATCTTCAACAAGGTGAAGGGCGGCTTCACCGTCGACCTGGACGGGGCCGTGGCGTTCCTGCCGGGCTCGCAGGTCGACATCCGGCCGGTGCGCGACATCGGTCCGCTGATGCATCAGACCCAGCCGTTCCAGATCCTCAAGATGGACCGCCGTCGCGGCAACATCGTCGTTTCGCGGCGCTCGGTTCTCGAAGAGACCCGCGCCGAGCAGCGTGCCGACATCGTCGCCCGGCTCGAAGAGGGCCAGGTGGTCGAGGGTGACGTCAAGAACATCACCGATTACGGCGCGTTCATCGACCTCGGCGGCATCGACGGCCTGCTGCATGTCACCGACATGGCGTGGCGCCGCGTCAACCATCCGAGCGAGATCGTCAACGTCGGTGATCGGGTGAAGGTCCAGATCATCCGCATCAACCCGGAGACGCAGCGCATCAGCCTCGGCATGAAGCAGCTGCAGTCCGACCCGTGGCAGGGCATCGAGGTGAAGTACCCGGTCAACGCGCGCTTCACCGGCACGGTCACGAACATCGCCGACTACGGCGCGTTCGTCGAACTGGAGCCGGGCGTCGAGGGCCTGATCCACGTGTCCGAGATGAGCTGGACCAAGAAGAACGTCCATCCCGGCAAGATCGTGTCGACCAGCCAGAAGGTCGACGTGCAGATCCTCGAGGTCGATCCGAACAAGCGGCGCATCAGCCTGGGTCTCAAGCAGACGCAGGACAATCCGTGGGAGAGCTTCCTTTCGCAGCATCCCAAGGGCACGGTCGTCGAGGGTCCGATCCGCAATATCACGGAGTTCGGGCTGTTCATCGGTCTCGACAACGGCGTCGACGGCATGGTCCACCTTTCGGACCTCGACTGGACGAAGGCCGGCGACGAGGCGATCAAGGACTACAAGAAGGGCGACAACGTCCGTGCGGTGGTGCTCGACGTCGACAGCGCGAAGGAGCGGATCTCGCTCGGCATCAAGCAGGTCGGCGGCGACCCGATCGAGTCGATCGGGTCCGTGAAGAAGGGCTCGACCGTCACCTGCGAGGTTGTCCAGGTGCAAGAGCACGGCATCGAGGTGAAGCTGGCCGAGACCGACATCACCACGTTCGTCAAGCGTTCGGACCTGTCGCGCGACCGCTCGGAGCAGCGTCCGGAGCGCTTTAACGTCGGTGACAAGATCGACGCCGCCGTGACCAACATCGACAAGGCGGCTCGCCGCATCTCGGTGTCGATCAAGGCTCTCGAACTCAGTGAGGAGAAGCAGGCGGTCGCGCAGTACGGCTCGTCGGACTCGGGCGCTTCGCTCGGCGACATCTTCAAGGCCGCGATCAAAAAGCGCGAGGAAGACAGCGTCTAAGAACGCTGCACCCACGCCAGACCCGAAGGCCCCCGGTGCATCCGGGGGCCTTTTTATTCGGTGGGCAGGGCTGGGAAGCCGTAGCGGGCGCGCGCCATCTGGCAGGCGTCATCGCCCGGGACGCAGGCACGGCAGACGTCGGGGCGGATGTCGTAGATGGTGCAGGCGGTCCATTGTCCGACCACGCCTGCGAGTGCGGCGCAGCGATCGCCATCGGCGCGCATGCGGCCGAGGCTGTCGTCGACCAGGGCTATCGGGATACGTTCGAGCGCTTCGTCACTCTCGGTCGAGAAGCGCGGCCACTCCGCAGAGTAGGCGCAGCAAGCTCCACAGGATTGGCAGAGCTTGCCGTAGTCGATCGCGGCGGCGGGCTCGACTGGGCCATCAGCCGCCACAGGTCTCAGCCCTTGCCGGCCTTCTTGCGCGCCTTGCGCGCGGCATAGCGCGCATCGCGCTCGGCCTTCTTCTGTGCCTCGAGTGCGATCTGATTTTCCGCGGCTTCGACTGCCTCGCGGGCTTCGCGCTCGGCGCGCTCTTTGGCTTCCGCCGCCTCTCGGGCCGCAGTCTCGGTTGCTATACGCTCAGCCTCGGCAATCCGTGCCGCCTCGCGCGCCGCAAGCCGTTCGTCGCGGGCCCGGGCAATAGCTTCGCGTTCGGCACGCTTGCGCAGAACCTCCGGGTCGTCGGGGCCCGGCTGCGCCTTGAAACGCTGCAGCATGGCCTTCTTGGCGTCGTTGGACTTCCCCAATCTGTCGTTGAAGTTGTCCTTGAAATTGCTCATGCGGTCTAACTCCGCTGCTCTTATCATCCGGCCTCAAAGATATAAGAAGCCGCCCCGGTGTATCCGAGGCGGCTTCCTCAGATCAATGCGAGTGTCAGGCGATCTCGATGTTGTTCACGGCGATCTTGCCAGAGCGGCGATCCTCGGCCGTGTCGAACGCGACCTTCTGGCCCTCGTGCAGACCACGCAGGCCAGCGCGCTCAAGCGCCGTCGCATGGACGAACACGTCCTTGCCGCCGTTGTCCGGCTGGATGAAGCCATAGCCCTTTTGGTCGTTGTAGAACTTAACGGTGCCCTTGTTCACGAGCAGTCCTTTCAGAGTGAGTCAAACCACCCCTGCCACGCCGAAGCGCACAGGTTCTTCATTCTCGAGATTTGGGGGATTGAGTTCGTGCCCCCAAGGTCTGAGGGGGCTAAACGGCCTAAATCGTCCGGCCAAAAGTCGATGCGCGCTCTTTACCGTCTCTGCAACCAAAGCACAAGCTAAATCCGCAAGAGTCCTTTCAAACGGTAAAGTGTCTCCAGCGCCTGCTTGGGTGTCAGGTCGTCTGGATTGACCTCGGCGAGCGCCGTCTCGGCCGCCGAAGGCTTGGCGTCCTCGGGCACGAAACTCGCCGGCCGCACCGCCGCGAACAGGGGCAGATCCTCGAGCGCGGCGGCGCTGTTGGCGGCTTTGCGATCACCTTTTTCAAGCCGTCGCAACACCTCCGTCGCCCGCTTCACGACGCGGGCGGGCAAGCCGGCAAGCTTGGCCACCTGGATGCCATAGCTGCGGTCAGCGGCCCCAGGGCGCACCTTGTGGAGGAACACGATCTCGTCGTGCCATTCCTTCACATCGACGGTGACGTTCGAGACTTCGGCCATACGTCCGGCGAGGGCCGTCAGTTCGTGGTAATGGGTGGCGAACAGCGCCCGCGACCGATTGACGTCGTGGAGATGCTCCACCGTCGCCCAGGCGATCGACAGACCGTCGAAGGTGGCCGTGCCGCGACCGATCTCGTCGAGAATGACCAGCGAACGGTCGCTCGCCGCATTGAGGATCGCTGCCGTCTCGACCATCTCGACCATGAACGTCGAGCGCCCCCGCGCGATGTCATCGGCGGCACCGACGCGCGAGAACAGCCGGTCGACGATACCGATGTGGGCGGATCTGGCGGGGACGTAAGCCCCCATCTGGGCCAGCACCGTGATCAAGGCGTTCTGGCGCAGGAACGTCGACTTGCCGGCCATGTTGGGGCCAGTGACCAGCCAGAGCCGGCGGTCGGCACGCTCGTCGAATCCTGGGATGGCGGGCGCCACCGGCTCGACCGGGCGGCCGAGGATGCAGTCGTTGTCGATAAACGGCGCGGCATTCTCCGCGCGGAGCGCCTGCTCGACAACCGGGTGACGGCCGCCGACGATCTCGAACGCCATGCTGTCGTCGACCAGCGGCCGCACGTAGGCTTCGGCGACGGCGACTTCGGCGAGAGCGGCATAGACGTCGAGATCGGCCAATGCGGCCGCGAGATCTCCCAGCCCCGATGCTTCGTCGCGCGCCTGGCCCGACAACTCCGAGAACACCTCCTGCTCGAGGGCGAGTGCGCGCTCGGCGGCGGAGGCGATGCGGCCCTCGATATCGATCAGTTCGACGGTCGAAAAGCGGACGGCATTGGCCATGGTCTGGCGATGGCGGAAGGTGTCGGCGAGCGGCGGCGACAACAGCGGCTTGGCATTGGCCTGTCCGACCTCGACGTAGAATCCGAGAATGTTGTTGTGACGGACCTTCAGCGATTTGATGCCGGTCTCCTCGACATAGCGGCCTTCCAACTCGGCCATGACTCGGCGGCTGTCGTCGCGCAGGCGTCGCGCCGTATCGATATCTTCGGCAAACCCGTCGCGCACGAAACCGCCGTCGCGCTTGAGATGGGGCGGGTCGTCGACCAGCGCGGCGACCAGTCTGTCCCGCAGCGCTGTGCCGACAGAAGTCAGACGCTCGGCGATGATGGCGAGTTCGCGCGGCAGGCCCATCGCTGCGCCGTCGCGGTCGAGACGCGCCGCGGCCGCAGTCGCCGTCCTCAAGCCATCGCGGATCGCCCCGAGGTCACGGGGGCCGCCCCGGTCGAGCGAGAGGCGGGACAGCGCGCGGGCGACATCGGGGCCCGCCCGCAGCAACGCCCGCACGTCCTCGCGCAGCAGGGTTCGTTCGGCGAGATAGGCCAGCGCATCGAGGCGTGCCGCGATCGCATGCGGATCGCGCATCGGCGTCGCGAGGCGATGGGCGAGTTCGCGAGCGCCGGCCCCGGTGACCGTGCGATCGATGGCGGAGAGCAGCGATCCACCCTTCTCCCGCGTCGCCGATCGAACGAGTTCCAGGCTCGCCCGACTTGCGGCATCGATCACCAGCACCGCCGACGGACCGGTCTTGCGCGGAGGCCGGATCAGCGGCTTGTGGCCGATCTGCGTGAGATCGACATACCTCAGCAGTGCCCCGACCGCGGCCAGTTCAGACCGCGTAAAGCCGCCGAAGGCTCCGAGGTCGATCACGCCGAGCCGCTCTTTCAGAATGCGCTCGCCGGACAGGCTGTCGAAGGTCGGGGAGGCCGCCGGTGTCGGCGCGGCCCCGACGAAACGGATGGCGGAGGCCAGATCGGGCTGGCGGAGCGCGGCATCGCTCGCGAGAATCTCGCGTGGCTCGAGCCGGGCCAGTTCACTGGCGGCATCGGCGCGGGGAAAGGTGCCGATCTCGAACTCACCCGACGAAATGTCGAGCGATGCGAGCGCGATGTCGTCAGCGGCGCCGTCGCCGGCCGGAACGGGAAAAAGCGCCGTCAGGTAGTTGCGCGACCTTGCATCGAGCAAACTGTCCTCGGTCAGAGTGCCCGGCGTCACGAGGCGGACTACATCACGGCGCACGACCGCCTTGGCGCCTCGCTTTCTGGCCTCGGCCGGGTCCTCCAACTGCTCGCAGACGGCGACGCGATAGCCGAAACGGATCAGGCGCTGGAGGTACTCGTCGGCCCGATGGACGGGCACACCACACATCGGGATGTCTTCGCCCAGGTGCTTGCCGCGCTTGGTCAGGACGATACCGAGCGCCTCGGAGGCGACGACGGCATCCTGGAAGAACAACTCGTAGAAGTCGCCCATCCGGTACCACAGTAGGCTGTCCGGGTTGGCGGCCTTGATCTCCAGGTATTGGGCCATCGAGGGCGTCGCATCGGGCGATGGCGGCGGCACGGTGGGTGCTGCCGAAGCCAATTGCGGCGCACCAGCTTCGACCGGCGTTCCGGCACCCTCCGCCCGCTGCCGATCCCGCTGTCGCGCCGGCCGCTCGTGCATGCGTCTTGCCCCCGTTTCCCGGGCCAACGATCCCGGCCCTACGACCAACGCATAGCGTGGCCGAGCGGCAAAGCAAGCTTGTCCGGGCCGGCGACCCCACCTATCGTCCGGCCAAACCGAGACAACGAGGACCAGGATGGCGACCCGTTTCGCAGAGGCCCGATTTACGGCGCAGGAAGCGCTGCAGTTCCATGCGCAGGGCAAGCCCGGGAAGCTGGAGATCACGCCGACCAAGCCGCTTGCCACCCAGCGCGATCTCTCTCTCGCCTACTCGCCGGGCGTGGCCGTGCCCGTGCGGGCGATCGCGGAGGACCCGGCGACCGCCTACGACTACACCTCGAAGGGCAATTTCGTGGCCGTGGTGTCGAACGGGACCGCGATCCTGGGCCTCGGCAATCTCGGCGCGCTCGCCGCCAAGCCTGTCATGGAGGGCAAGGCCGCGCTCTTCAAACGGTTCGCCGACATCGACGCGATCGACCTGTGCGTCACGACCGAGGACGTCGACGCCTTCGTGAACGCCGTCCGGTATCTCGGCGCCTCGTTCGGCGGCATCAATCTCGAGGACATCCGGGCCCCCGATTGCTTCGTCATCGAGGAGCAGCTCAAGGAGCATCTCGACATCCCGGTGTTCCACGATGATCAGCACGGCACCGCCATCGTGGTGGCAGCCGGGATCATCAATGCGCTCAAGGTCGTCGACAAGGACATCGGCAGCATTCGGCTGGTCTGCTCGGGCGCTGGCGCGGCGGCACTGGCCTGCCTCAACCTCCTCGTGAAGATCGGCATGAAGCGCGAGAACATCACGGTCGCCGACATCAAGGGCGTGGTCTACAAGGGCCGCGTCGAGCTGATGGACCCCTACAAGGAGCCCTACGCCCGGCAGACCAAGGCCCGCACGCTCGCCGAGGTGATCCGGGGAGCCGACGTGTTTCTCGGCCTCTCGGCCGGCGGCATCGTCAGCCGCGAGATGGTGGCGAGCATGGCCGAGAAGCCGATCATCTTCGCGATGGCCAATCCGGATCCGGAGATCTCGCCGGAGGATGTCCTGGCGGTCCGTCCGGAAGCAATCGTGGCGACTGGACGATCGGATTACCCCAATCAGATCAACAACGTACTCTGTTTTCCGTTCATCTTCCGCGGCGCCCTCGACGTGCAGGCCCGCACCATCAACGACACCATGAAGATCGCGGCGGCCGAAGCGCTCGCCGATCTGGCCCGCCAGGAGGTGCCGGATCAGGTGGCGGCGGCATTCCATGGGCGCCGCCCGATGTTCGGGCCGGACTACATCATTCCGGCGCCGTTCGATCCGCGGCTGGTCAGCCACATACCGCCCGCCGTTGCCAAGGCGGCGATGGATTCCGGTGTCGCTCGCCGGCCCGTCGTCGACATGGATGCCTACGTGGCGCGCCTCAAGGGACGCCTCGATCCCATCGCCGGCTGGCTCGGCACCGTGTTCGATACCGTGCGGCATGCGCCGAAGCGGATCATCTTCGCGGAAGGCGAGGAAGCAGCGGTCATCCGGGCGGCCAATACGTATTTCAACCAGGGGTTCGGCCAGCCGCTGCTGGTCGGCACATCCGCGGTGGTGACCGAGCGCTTTGCCGAACTCGGGGTGCGCATGCGCGAGGAGTTTCAGCTCCACGATATCCGCAACTCGCCCCATACCGAGGAGTTCACGGAGTATCTGTTTCGCCGGATGCAGCGGCGCGGCTATCTGCGGCGGGATTGTCAGCGGCTGGTGACCAACGAGCGTAACGTGTTCGCCGCGCTGATGGTTGCCCATGGCTATGCCGACGCCATGGTCTCGGGCGTCACGCGCAATTGGACGAGCGTTTATCGCGATGTCCACCGGGTGATGGATGCCATGCCTGGCCGCCACGTCATCGGCGTCAGTCTGGCGCTATGCCGCGGGCGCGCAGTGCTGATCGCCGATACCAGCATTCACGACATGCCGACAGCGGAGCAGCTGGCCAATATCGCGGAGGAGGCGGCCCGCGCCGCGCGCCGTTTCGGCATCGAGCCGCGGGTTGCCCTGCTCGCCTACTCGACCTTCGGCCAACCACGCGGCGAGCGGTCCGACCAGGTTCGACAGGCCGTCGAGGTGCTGGACTCGCGCAACGTCGATTTCGAGTACGACGGCGACATGGCCGCCGATGTGGCGCTGAACAAGGACATGCTGAAGCTCTATCCGTTCTGTCGCCTGTCCGACACGGCCAACGTGCTGGTCATGCCGGCGTTCCATGCCGCATCGATCTCGACGCGGATGCTCAGGGAACTTGGCGGCGCGACGATCCTGGGTCCGATGCTGGTCGGCCTCTCGCACTCGGTTCAGATCTGCTCGCTCGGCGCGCGCGACAGCGACGTGGTCAACATGGCGGCGATGGCAGCCTACGGCGTGGGCGGTTGAGATGGCGCCGCGCAACGTCGTCTTCGATGTCGGCAACGTGTTGATCCAATGGGATCCGGCGTTCCTGTTCACCAAAGTCATTCCCGATGCGGAGCGGCGGGTTTGGTTTTTCGCCAATGTCTGCACGCCGGCCTGGAACCTGGAACTCGACCGTGGCCGGCCTTACGCCGAGGCGATCGGTGATCTGGTCGCCCAGCATCCGGACTGGGCCGCGGAGATCCATGCGTGGGACCTCAGGTGGCAGGAGATGGTCTCGGGCGAAATCACCGCGAACGTCGCCGTGCTGGACAGGCTGCGGCGGCATGGCGTGCCGGATTATGCCATCACCAACTACAGCCGAGAGAAGTGGGCGGACAGCCTGCCGCGCTTTCCGTTCCTTGAGACGTTCAAGGGCACGATCGTGTCGGGGCATGAGCGTGTCGTGAAACCCGACCCGGCCATCTATCGCCTTCTGCTCGATCGCTACGGGCTCGCGGCGGCCGACTGCGTGTTCATCGACGATAGCGCGGCCAACATCGCCGCCGCGCACACGCTCGGGTTCGCCACCGTTCACTTCGGGCCGGCCGTCGATCTGGCGGCGGAACTCGGCAAGCTTGGACTGCCGGTCTGAGGCGCACCAATAGAAACGGCCCCGCCACTGGGTGCGGGGCCGTCAGGCTTACAGATCGCACGGTACCGTTTTCAGGCCTGCTGGATGGCCGACAGTTCCCACTGGTCCGGGTTGCCGTTGCGTGGGCGCGTAAACGTCCACACCTCGGTGATTTCGGCCGCCGTATCGCGGCTGCCTTCGACGACGCGCCCGGTGGCCAACTCCACCGTTGCATCGGTCAATGCGTAGCGCATCGCAACGGTCGCGAAATCACCAGCGGCTTCGGTCCAGGCTTCGGCCAGATCACCCTGAAGGAGCTTCGGCGCACCGATCTCGTTGCGGACGCCGCGCTTGGCGTTCGTATCGAGTTGCTCGGCGAAGTAGGACAGCATCTCCGGCGTGAGACGCGGACCCAGAGCCTCCATGTCACCGCGGCCGAACGCCAGCTGGATCTCCGAGAGCAGACGCTCGAAAGAGTTGAAGTCGTCGGCGCCGATCGTCAGCGGCACCGTCGCGGGCATTGCCGTGCGGGCGCCACCACCGAAACCGCCCGTTGCGGCCCGATTGGCCGACAGACCGGGTTCCATACCTTGACGGGCGTTCGGCATATTGGCCGGACCCTGGCCTGCGCCGGCCGCGGCGGTCGCGCCCATGCGGCGGCGGAAGAAGCTCCATGCCAGCCAGATCAGGCCACCGATCAGGGCGGTCTGCAGCAGGAAGCCCAGAACGCTGGCCATGGCGCCCATGCCGAACATGCTGGCGAGGCCAGCGCCGATGAGACCGCCCATCAGCAGGCCGCCCCAGCCGCCGAAGCGCGATGGCTGGGCCGCCGCAGCAGGCCGCGCCACGTTCCCGGGTGCCGCTGCCGCCGGACGACCC
Source organism: Hyphomicrobiaceae bacterium (assembly GCA_049318625.1). Lineage (GTDB taxonomy): Bacteria > Pseudomonadota > Alphaproteobacteria > Rhizobiales > Hyphomicrobiaceae > JBMOGA01. Next base: position 148,450 of record JBMOGA010000002.1, on the reverse strand, counting down.
GGCTGGGTGATCGACCGCTCGATCGGCGCGGCGGCTTTCGGCGCGGTGCTGGTAGCCGGCGGCGGTGTGAACGTGTTGGTCCCACGGCTGCCGACATTGCGGCCACTGCCGGGCCGGGCGTCGGCGACGCTCGCCGCAAGTGCCACCGCCCCAACCATGAGGACGGATACGCCAAGGCTGTGCAGGATGCGGGATGAACGGCGGAACATCGTTTCTCTACCCCTGGGTCTGAATTCTTGTTGGGAGGGACCTGCGCGATATATAGGGGCGCCGGCTGGATAATCCAGTCCTGGTCCTCGTGCGCGGATCCGGGCGAAAGGCTCAGTTAACGCCGCGTGACGAAGCGGCGACCCGGCTCTGCTGCTCAGTCGGCGCGCCGAAGTGATCGAAGTACCGCGGGTCGATCTTCTCCACCGGCATGACGATCAAGACATCGGTGGTGCCGAACTGACGATCGATCACGGCGCCGTCGCCGACGAAGGCGCCAAGCCGCAAGTACCCCTTGATGAGTGGCGGCAGAGCCTTCAACGCCGCCTTCATGTCGACCTTGTCCTTCGGAAGCAGGTTCATCGGCACGTGCAGATGCGAATGAGCCCGTACGCGCCATTCCTCGGGCGCCAGCGCGTGATGGTGCAGGAAGCTCAAAGCCATGGCGTGGGCGGCGGGATCGATGCCTTCGAAGCTGGCGCAGCCGATCATCACGTCGACCTTGTGCTCACGCACGTAGGTCCACAGGCCGTGCCACAGCAGTTCGACGCTGCGCTTGGTGCGATAGGGACGCAGCACACAGGAGCGCCCCAGTTCCATGAAGCGATGCTTCGGCTTCGAGGCGATCAGCGGCGCGATATCGTACTCGCCTTGGGTGTAGAAGCCGAGGGTCCGCTCAGCCACCTCCTGCCGCAAAACGCGATAGGTGCCGACCACGCGCTGCATCTGCCGCCCGCGCCAATTCTTGTTCTGAGCGGTGGCGGCGAGATCGACGACCAGCAGATGATCGCAAACGGCGTCATAGGGATCCATGTCGCGCTGGCGCATCTGTGCCGTGATGCTCGGTTTGGCCGACATCTCCCGATAGAAGACGTCGTAACGCAGCCGCTGGGCGAGGCGCAGATCGGCCCGCGAGCGCGCCATGCGGACCTCGAGATCGCCGATGCGACCGTAGGTCTTGATGGGCCGGAAACGGGCAAAGTAAGGGAGGCGAACGCGATGGCGATGCCCGAAAGACCGCCATGCGAGGAGGCCGGCGCGTGCATCGCGGCCTGTGACTCGACGGCCCATTCGCGGCCCGGTCGAACGATCCCCCAGCATTGTGCGAACGATGCCTCCCAGCGTGTGCCCGTCGCAGCGTGCTCTTCTCGGAGCGTTCACCCGCGAGCCCCTTCCCCGTCCAGACTTAGTGCGTTTGCGGCCCGGATGCCAGCGCGAACGGCCACCCGCGGGCGCCTCGCGCCGGGTGGATGATTCGGTACATATCGGTGTTTCGTGACAGAAAATCGAAAGTGCCGCCGTTCGATCGCGAATGAGCAGGCCCTGCGGTCAAATCTCCTCGTCGGCGAGGGGACGGGCCGCCTCGGCCGCCATCATCGGCACGCCATCGCGAATCGGGAAAGCGAGGCGTGCGGCCCGGCTGACCAGTTCGCCCCGGGCCGTATCGAGCCGCAGGCTGGTCTTGGTTAACGGGCACACCAGAAGCTCCAGAAGCCTCGGGTCGATCATCGACGGGGCCCGGACCTCGGGGTTGGCGCGGGCGGCTGGCTGCGGAGCGGTCTCGTCGGTCTCGTCGATCATCTCCGCGCCCTCATTGCAGAGTCGAAGTCTCGCCGCCGCCGCCGGCCAGTTCCATCTCCGCAAGAGTGACGAGGATTTTCGCGCGCGCCGGGAGATCGGCCGCCTCCAGTAGGGCCTGTTTTTCCTCCGGGCCATGCGGGCTCATCACCGACAGACCATTGACGAGGAACTCCGTCGTGGCCGCCGAGATGGCACGCCAGTCGACCCGCATCTTGCGGCGTTCGAGGTAGGCTTCGAGCGTGCGCAGCAGGTGCTCCCGATCGACCGCGTCCTCGCCAAGGCCCGACTCGAGATCCGATGCGAAGGTGTCGTAGCGAACCTCGCAGATGCGATAGGGCGTGAGGCTCGGGATCTCCTTCACCACCTCGAACCGCGCGATGCCGGTGAGGGTGATGACGAGACGCCCATCATCCAGTTCCTGAAAGGCCGTGACGCGGCCAGCGCAGCCGATCCGCCGCAACCGTGACGTCTTGCCGGTGGGGCTCTCGACGCCATCGGCCGCATCCGCCGGCTGGATGATACCCAGGACCCGCGCGCCAGCGATCGTATCGTTCAGCATCGCCAGATAACGCGGTTCGAAGACATTCAGCGGCAGCGCGGCACGCGGCAGCAGAATCGCGCCGCGAAGCGGGAACACGGGCAGGCTCAGCGGCAGATCCGCTGGGACGCGATAACGGGCAACTGGTGACATGGGTCACCTCACAAAATGGGGGAGCCCGGCGGACGCCGAACCCGCCCCGTGCCTAGGAGAACATCAGCGACGACAGGCGGCGGCGGCCTTCGATGGTATGCGGATCCTTCGGACCCCAGGCCTCGAAGAACTGGACCAGCTGCTTGCGGGCACCGTCCTCATTCCACTGACGGGCACGCCGGAAGATCTCCACGAGCTGGTCCACCGCGCCGGCCTTGTCACCGGCCGCGGCGAGCGCCAAGGCAAGATCGAACCGGGCCTGATGATCGGCCGGATTGGCCGCGAGCCGGCGCTCAAGATCACTCCGGTCGCCCGCCTTGTCCGCCTTCTTCGCGAGATCGATGGCGGCGACGACGGCCGCTACAGCGGCGGCCGAGCGCTTTTCCGGAGGCACGAGCGCCAGCGTCTGCTCGGCACGGGCCACGTCACCGCTCTTCAGATAGCACTTGGCGAGGCCCGCGATGGCCTGGATGTTCTGGGCCTCCTCCTGCAGTACGGCTGCGAAGATCTCGGCCGCGTTCTGGAGATCGCCAGCTTCGAGGGCCTGCTCCGCCGCCGTCACAGCTTCCGCGAGATCGCCTCCTGCCGAATCGCCGACGAGACGATCGATGAACTGGCGGATGGTGCTCTCGGGCTGCGCGCCCATGAAGCCGTCCAATGGCCGGCCGTCCTTGAACGCGTAGATCTTGGGCAGCGATTGGATGCGCAGCTGACCGGCGATGGCCGGGTGCTGATCGACGTTGAGCTTCACCAGCCGAACCTTGCCGTTGTAGCTCTTGACGACCTTTTCGAGCAGCGGCGTCAGCTGTTTGCACGGACCGCACCAATCGGCCCAGAAATCGACCAGCACGAGGGCCGACTTCGACGCCTCGATGACGTCAGCGGCAAATGCGGCCGTGGTGGTGTCCTTGATCACGCCCGCGTCGCCGCCGGCGGGTTGCTTGGCGGCTGCGGGGCGTGCTCCAAAACCGAAATTCATGTCGTCTCTCCTCGTGCGGCTTCTTTGCCCCGTGGGCCGGCTAGCCCAGGTTTGCCGCTGTGCCGCCCCCGACATCGACGATGCGGGGTTCGTGTCCGGTGGCGCGAATGAACCCCAAAAGGTCATCCCGCGCAATGTTGGTCGTCGCCGTATTCACCAGCGGGTGGCAGTTGATCCGTGCGTGCTTCATCAGCGCCTTGTCGATAAGCACGGACACCCGCGCCGCCCGGTCGTTGACCACAGCAAATGCGGTCACCGAACCCGGCGACACACCCAACACCTCGAGAAGTAGGTCGGGTTTGCCAAACGACAAGCGGGCCGATCCGATCAAGCCCGGCAGAGCCTTGAGGTCGACGCGGGTATGGCTCTCGGCAACCAGCAGGAACAAGCGGTCCTTGGCATCCTTGAGGAACAGATTCTTGGTGTGACCGCCCGGAAGCTCACGCTCCAGCTGCTCGCTTTCGGCCACGGTGAACACGGCTTGGTGCTCGATCGTGTGGGTCTCGATGCCCATACCGGCCAGCCGGGCCATGAGTTCGGCGCGGCTCAACGGGGCATGCGAGGACGGAATTGCGCTCATGGGCCTCTCGAAACTGTGCGGCCGGCCGGCCGAAACCCCGGCCTGATCAAAGCCCTCGATCGGGTCGTCGCAGGTCACAGAACAAGGGCTTGCACTCGTGACGGGTTTGCGTCATATACGGGGGCTCGCCGCGGTCGAGCGGCGATTACCCTCGTTGGATGCGGGTGTAGCTCAGGGGTAGAGCACGACCTTGCCAAGGTCGGGGTCGTGGGTTCGAATCCCATCGCCCGCTCCAAAATTTCACTTTTGTTCAGTATCTTTGCGGTCTTTGCCCGCGAGCGGCGTCATGCGGCGCGCAACGGGCGAACTTTGCGAGACTGTTTTCACGAAACGGCAAGACACCGCTGCCAGCTTCAATCCCGCAGATCAAGTCCGTCTCGGGGTATTGCGTGTCACTCGCCATGGAATTCGCTAAGGCTGCACCGCTGGAACGACGCGGCTTCGCGCGGTCGTCGGTGGTGCTGTTCGGACGGCTGATGCGGGCCGACAAACGCGAATACAATTGCCAGACGCTCGAACTGGCCGTCGGCGGTCTGGTACTCGCCACCGATTGCCGCCTGGAGATCGGCGAGAGTGTCGTGGTCTATCTCGATCTGCTCGGCGGCGTGGATGGGCGGGTTTCCCGCAAAGTGGCCGGCGGCTATGTGATCGCCATCAACGCCACGCCGCGCCGGCGTGCTCGCCTGACCGCCCAGATCCAGGAGTTGGCCGCTCGTCTCGCCCTGGCGGGTCAGCACATCCGCCGCAATCGGCGGCTGATGGTCAGTCTGGGCCTAGAGATCGACGACGGAAGTGGCCGCCCGTCGATCCAGCGGTGCCTCAACATCTCCGTGACCGGCGCGCTCATCGAGGCGACGGAGCCGCCACCCATCGGCACCGCCATCCGGATCGGCGGACGCGGCGCGCGGGTCGTTCGCCACGAGGTGCGCGGGTACGCGATCACGTTCGACGAACCGGTGGCGACGCTGGATTGGGCGGTTCGGCTCGGGCAGGGCTATCGGGCCTGAGCGCTGTCGGCGCGCATCACCGGACGCACCGGCATCCTGGCCTCGGCCTCCGCCAGTCGGTCCAGAAACTCGTTCGCGAGGGCGCGCAGCGCCTTGCCGATATCTCCGGGGTACTTGGCGGAATAGGACCGGTCGCCCGGCACGAAGCGCGCCGCATCCTGCAATGCCATCGAGCGTGGCAGAGCCGTGCTGAAGCAGCGATAGTCCTGCTGTTCGCGCAGCCATTCCAGATACTGGCGATCCGAGTTCGAGTTCTGATCGAACATATTGATGATGATGCCGAGATTCTCTGCAAAGCCCATCTCGGGGTTCATGGCGCGAAAGCGCCGGAACACGTCGAGGCCGCACGTCGAAATGTAATCCGCTCGCGTCGGTGACACGTGGAAGTCCGCCTCGCGCAACCAGCTTTCGGTCAACACCGACAGTCCGGGCGGACAGTCGATCAGCACCACATCGAACAGGGGCCGCACCTTCTCCAGAAGTTCGGCGATGACGGCCCGCAGCTTGACGTGTCCGCTTTGCGACGACACTTCGCGCTCGAGCAACGTCAGCTGCATGTCGCTCGGCAGCAGGTAGATCGAGCGGGCATCGTCGATGTCGGAAACCCCGCGCACCACATACTTGGGCCATTCCAGCGGCCCGCCATTCAGAACGGTGCCGATCAGCATCTCGACGATCGACAAACCACTCGCCTGCAGGTGGTGCAGGTTCGAGACGGTCATCAGCATGGCGCTGACGCTCGCTTGGGCATCGCTATCGATGACCAGAACATTCTTGCGGTTGTGCGAGGCCAGCGTCTCCGCCAATGCCAGAACCAGGGTCGACTTGCCGACCCCGCCCTTGGTATTCATGACCGCTACGGCGTTCCGCATCCGCAAACTTCCACCTTGTGGTCCAGCGGCCATCCGCCGGTGCGACCGATCGATTAGCGGCCGACTATAGCGGTCTCATGACCTGCCGGCGGCCGCCCTGCCTGAAACGGCTGCACAGTATTAGAGAATGTGGCCAGACAAAGCACCGACTTTGGATGCCTGCGGCAATCTCAGACCGGCGCGATGGCGAGGTCGGCACGGCCCCCGACCATGCGCGCGGCCGTCGCCAGACGCTCCAGTTCGCCCCGCAGAAGCCCGGTGCGCATCGTATCGCCCTGCTGCTCGGCTTCGACGATGGCCCACTGCAGGGCTTCGGCGGCCGCCTGAAACAGCACGGGATCGCGGGTGCTGTCAGCGAGCCGCCAGAGGCAAGCACCAAGCTGCTCCTGCAGGCCGCCCAAGCCACTGGTCTGACCCTGGGCCCGCAGATCCGCCAAGGCCGAGCGATAGGCTTGGGCCGCTGTCTCCAGCAACCGCAGATCGCCGCGCCGCAATCCGGCCGATTGCGCGGCATCGCCGAGGGCCGCGGCGAGTTCGGTGGTGCTCTCGGCGAACACGAGACGCGCCTCGGGATCTTCGAGCGCGCCCTCGAGATGAGGGATGGCTTTGTCTGCCGTCGTGCGATCCCCGGTTGCCAGACTGAGCTTGACGAGCGTCATCCCGTACCAGCCCTGCGCCTCGATGGCCGCCCGCGGATCGCGCGCCAGCGCGACCATGGCCGCGCGATAAGCTTCCGACGCCGACATCAGGCGCGCAACATCCGGCGAGCCGGTGGCCGACAGCAGCACCGCATGTCCGAGCCGCAGCTGCCCAAGGCCCCACAATGCATCGTGGCCCTCGCGGGGGAGGGCGGCGAGGGCTTGGCTCAAGGTATCGGCGGCCTCGCTGGCCACCCGCGGGTCGTCCTCGGCCCGTGCGATCTCGATGGCCGCTGCGGCCCACTCGACCAGGGCATGGGCCCAGGCATGGGCGACATCGATGGCGGAAGCCTCGGCAGCGGCCGATCGAAACGCCGTTGCGGCCTCGCGCAGGGCCGCCACGTCCCCCTCGCGACCTGCCGCCTTGAGCAGGGCGCCCTGGCGCATCAGGAATTGCCAGCGCCCCATCCGCTCGCCGGCCGGCAGACACCGTAGGGCCGACACCATGTGGCGGGCCGAGCGGCGGAAGTCGCCGAGCGCCGCCGCCAGCTCCGCGCGGGCCAGCCGCAGTTCGGTCGCCCGTCCCATATGCACGGTGACGTTGTGCATGTCGCTTTGGGCCGCCCTGAGGTGATCGTCCTCGGCATGGCTCAAGGCACGGTCGGCGGCATCGAACGCACCCTGGCGCATCGCCTGGGCTGCCTCGATCCCGCGCCTCCCGCTGTGATCCTGGCCCGTCTCGGGTCCGGCCAGCCGCGCCACAAGTGCTGCAAGCGCACGGGCGCGCTCGAGCAGGATTGCAGCCAGCAGTTTCGGATGTGGTGCGCGCACGGCAACTACGCGCCGCAACGCCGCGACACCGACCGCTGGGATGCCGGTCTGCGCAGCAACGGCCTCGTCCAGAGGCTCGATGGCCGGCGGCGGCGGGGCAACCTCGGTCGTCATGGCCGAGGATTCCGGCGAGAGCGGCGCGACCAAGGGCTCCGCCGGCGTCGGTGTCGGTGTCGGTGTCGGGTCGCTCGTCGGCGGTGACAGGAGCGAGAGGATCGCCAGATTTCGGGGATTCGAAAGAACGACCGTCAGCACACTTTCGAGGATCGAGGTGGCTAGGCCCGGCGATAGCCGTTGCGGCCATTGCGCGCCGTTCACGGCGGCCGTCAGTACGGCGAGCGTCAGGTTCGCCGCAGCGGAGCGTGCATTGTCTTCGCCGGCCGATGTGCTCGCCGACGCCACAACCTCGGGGCGGCCTGCGAAGGCCTTGACGATGGTTCCAAGGTCCGCGAGCGCGGCCTCCGCTTCGTCCGCCCCCACGCCCTCCGCTGCGATGGCCGCACAGATGGCCCGCACCGCCGACTCGACCAAACGGCCAGCCTCCGGCGCGTCGCTTTCGAGCAAACGCGTCGCGATCGCAAATCCTTCGTCGTCGTCCCGAGGCGCGCGCACGATGCCAAGGCCGGACGCCAGTGCGGCCAGCATATCGCCGACAAATGCGAACAACGTCACGTCCAAGTGGGTGTTGCTCCCATTTCCCGAACTTGCCCGGCACTATCCCGCGTACGGCCCCGACCGCCAGCCAACCCGGACGCACAACCCGTCGGACGGGCCTGCCTTCCGGCAAAGTCTACAACAGCGAACCGAGAATTTCGCCGTTCGTGCCGCGAAAGGTTTCCGTCTCAGTCTGTGCGTTCGCGGGCCAAGTAGTGGTACTCACGATTGGGGCGCATCTCGGTCGCGGCGGCGATCCGGTTCGACATGTTGTAGAAGCCGGTGACCGCCGCGATGTCCCAGATGTCGCGGTCGTTGAACCCGACGACCCTCAGCGCCGCGCGATCCGCCTCGTCCATCTTGTCGGGCTGCTCCGTCAGTTTCACGGCAAAGTCCAGCATGGCCTTCTGGCGCGGCTCGAGGCCGGCGGCGCGATAGTTCTGGGCCATCAGCTCTCCCAACTCCGGACTCTTGCCGCGCTGGCGGACAGCCGCGCCATGGGCCGTCAGGCAGTAGTGACAATGGTTCACCGCGCTGACGGCGACGGCGATCATCTCGCGTTCGAGCTTCGACAGTCCGCTATCCCCCAGCATCAGGTCGTCGACCATGTCGATGAAGGCCTTCAGCTTGGTGGCGTCGAAGGCGTAGGCCTCGAGCACATTCGGCACGAAGCCGAGTTTTTCGCGGCATTTCGCAAAATAGGCTTCGAGCGGCGGCGGCAGCTTTGCCGGGGGGCCGAGATCGAGGGCGGTGGCGCCCAGTGGCTTGGTCATTTCCTGTCTCCTTGCTCGTTATGCACCGGCCTGTGAATTCTCCGATGGTGGCCTTTTTTCAAGGGGCATTCTAGTTTCCTCGATGGCAGTCTGCGCGCGCCACCCGGTGCGTGGTCCACGACATGCGAGGTTCCCGATGGCTCTGGACAACGACGCCAGCAACGGTCTGCTCGTCAGCCGGATCGCAGCGCGCATTGCCGATCCGAGCACCCGGACTTTCGCGACGCTGCTCTTCACCGATGCCGGGGATGGACTGGCCGCGATCGACGGAGCGGACCTGGCGCTCCAAGCCACCCAAGCATTCTCTGTGTTGGCTGAACGGCCACGCGGGCGTCACGTCATCACGGTGCGCCGCGCCGCGCTGCGACAGGCCGACGCGACGGACGAGACCGGCAAGCCCTATTCCATCCTCTCGATCAGCAATGACGACATGCCTTTTCTGGTGGACTCGGTGGCCGGTGAGTTGCAGGCCCAGGGTCTGACGGCGCACCTGCTGCTCCATCCGATCCTCAAGGTACGCCGCGATACCGGCGGCCGGCTCGAGCGAATCCTCGGCCCCGGCGATCGCCATTGGAGCGACGGCACACAAGAAAGCTTCATGCTGATCGTGCTGGACGCACTCAGCGATCATCGTGCCGAGGAACTCGCCGCCGACCTCTCGCGGGTTCTCGACGACGTCCGCGTGGCCGTCACGGACTGGCAAAGCATGGTAGCTCGGCTCGATCGCGCCATAACCACGCTCGAGGCCTCGCCGCCCGCCGTGCCGCCCGGACTCCTCGCCGAGGCGCTCGCCTTCTGCCGATGGCTGCGGGACGGCCAGTTCACGTTCCTCGGCATGCGGGAAGTCCGGCTCGCGGGAGAAGGACCGTCCGCCGCGCTCGAGACCGTGCCCGGCTCCGCACTCGGCGTGCTGCGGGACTCCAACACGCGCACACTGTCGCGCAATCGAGCGCCCCTCGGCCTCAGTGCCGAGGTCCATGCGTATCTGGCCTCGCCCGAGCCTTTGGTCGTGTCGAAGTCCAACCTGCTGTCGCGCGTGCACCGTCGTGTCCACATGGACTATATCGGCCTGAAATCCTACGGACCCGACGGCACCGTGACCGGCGAACTGCGGATTGTCGGTCTGTTCACGTCTCAGGCCTACACGCAGCCGCCGCAGCGCATCCCCCTCGTGCGCCACAAGGTCGAAGCCGTGGCGGCGGCATCGGGCTATCCGCCGCAGAGTCATGCCGGCAAGGCGATCGCCAACATCCTCGACAGCTTTCCACGCGACGAGCTGTTCCAGATCCCAGCCGACGAACTCGGACAGTGGGCGGCGGCCATCCTCGACCTGGATATCCGACCGCGGCTGCGCGTGCTGCTCCGGCACGACCAGTTTCAGCGCTTCGTCTCGGCGCTGGTGTTCGTACCGCGCGACCGCTTTTCGACGCGGACGCGCGAGAAGATCGGCGACGTGCTTGCCGAGGCCTTCAACGGACGGGTCTCGTCGTTCACGCCTTTCTTCACCGAAGGGCCGCTGGTGCGCGTCCATTTCGTCATCGGCCGCAACGAAGGCCCGGCGACGGCCGCAACCGCACGCGATCTCGAAGCGCGCATCGCCGCGGTCATCCGGACCTGGGACGATCATCTGGCGGACAGCCTGCGGGCCCTGCCGGGCGATGGACCGGCCCTCGTCGAAAACTACCGGACGGCGTTCTCGCCGGCCTATATGGGCACGTTCGAGCCTTCGCGTGCCCTGGCTGATATCGCGCGCATCGAGAAGCTGACGGCGGATCGCCCGATCGGCATCGACTTCTATCGCGACCCTCAGGATCCACCGTCGCGGGTGCGCGCCGCGATCTATCGGCTCGACGTCCCGGTGCCGCTGTCCGAGCGGGTCCCCGTTCTCGAGAACCTCGGTTTTTCCGTCATCGACGAGCGGAGCTATCGCGTCACCCCAGCCGTGGGGCTGGGCCACCGCGAGGTCGCGCTCCACGACATGATGCTCGAGACGGCCAACGCGGCCCCGATCGAGCTCGAACGCCACGACGCCCGCATGGAAGACTGCTATCTCGCGGTCGCGCGTGGCGCAGCCGACAGCGACGGCTTCAACCGCCTCGTCTTTGCAGCGGGGGTCGATTGGCGGGAAGCCGCCGTGCTCCGTGCCCTGGCGGCTTACATGCGCCAGATCAGGCTGCCGTTCGGATCGCGCTACATTTCCGACGTTCTGGTCATGCACGCCGGCGTCGCACGTGACCTGATCGAGCTGTTCCGTACCCGGTTCGATCCCGATGGTCACGAAGACAACAGGTCCAGGCAGGCTGGGCAGCTGATCCGGCGGCTCGAGGGGGCGATGGCCGCGGTGCCGAGCCTCGATGAGGATCGCATCTTGCGCGCGTGCCTCGGGCTCGTCTCGGCAATCGTGCGGACCAACTACTTCCAGACGGATGCCGCCGGACGCCCGCCGGAGACGCTGGTCTTCAAATTCGACCCGGCGCGCGTCGACGCGTTGCCCGAGCCGCATCCGTTCCGCGAGATCTTCGTCTACAGTCCGCGCGTCGAGGGCGTTCATCTGCGCTTCGAGCCTATCGCACGCGGAGGCATCCGCTGGTCGGACCGGGCGCAGGATTTCCGCACTGAGGTGCTCGGGCTCTGCAAGGCCCAGCAAGTCAAGAACACCGTTATCGTGCCGTCCGGCGCCAAGGGCGGATTCCTGCCGAAGAAGCTGTCGCGTACCGGCGGCCGCGAGGACATCCAGCGCGAAGGAACGGCCGCCTACCGCCTATTCATCTCTGGCCTGCTCGACATCACCGACAACATCGTCGACGGACACGTGGTGCCGCCGCGGCGCGTCGTGCGGCACGAGGGCGACGACCCCTATCTCGTCGTGGCCGCAGACAAGGGTACGGCGACATTTTCCGACCTCGCCAACAGCATCGCCGCCGAGCATGGTTTCTGGATGGGCGATGCTTTCGCGTCGGGCGGATCGGCCGGCTATGACCACAAGAAGATGGGCATTACGGCGCGCGGCGCTTGGGAGTGCGTGAAACGTCACTTCCGCGAGCGGAACGTCGACATCCAGACGACACCGTTCCGGGTGGCGGGCGTCGGCGACATGTCGGGCGACGTGTTCGGGAACGGCATGCTGTTGTCGCGACACATCCGGCTGGTCGCCGCTTTCGATCATCGCGACATCTTCATCGACCCGGACCCGGATGCGGCGATGAGTTTTGCCGAGCGTGCGCGCCTGTTCGCGCTGCCGCGGTCGAGTTGGCAGGACTACGATGCCTCACGCATCTCTCAGGGCGGCGGCGTCTTCTCGCGGCAGGCCAAGGCCATTCCCGTCTCGGCCGAGATGGCGGCACTGCTCGGCATCGCGGCGGGTGAGGCCGCTCCGGCGATCGTTCTGCGGGCGATCCTGAAGCTCGACGTCGATCTGCTCTGGTTCGGCGGGATCGGCACCTATATCCGCGCGACCACGGAGACGGACGATCAGGCGGGCGATCGGGCCAACGACGGCTGGCGCATCACGGGCGCCGATGTCCGCGCCAGTGTGATCGGCGAGGGTGCCAATCTGGCGTTGACACAGCGCGGCCGCATCGAGGCGGCGGCTCGAGGCGTCGCACTCAATACCGACTTCATCGACAATTCGGCCGGGGTCAATTCGTCCGACATCGAGGTGAACATCAAGATCGCACTCGCCCCGGCCGTGACCTCCGGGCGCCTCGCGATCGCCGACCGCAACATTCTGCTCGCCGGCATGACGGACGACGTTGCCGCCGCATGCCTCGTCGCCAACTATCAGCAGTCGCTGGCGATCAGCCTCGCCGAGCGAGCCGGCGCGGCCGAGATCGGCAGTGCAGGCCGGCTGATGCGGGCGCTCGAAGCCCGCGGCCTGCTCGACCGTCGCCTCGAGGCGCTGCCGTCCGATGGCGAACTGGCCGCCCGTGAGAGCGCGATGGCCGGATTGACGCGGCCTGAAATCGCCGTGTTGCTGTCGTGGTCGAAGATCGCCCTGTCGCGAGACATCCTGGCGGGGCCCGTACCCGACGACCCGGGATGCCAGGATCTGCTCCGCGACTATTTCCCGAAGGATCTGCGCGCGCGGTTCGCCGACGATATCGCGCGTCATCGCCTGAGCCGCGAGATCATCGCGACGCGGATCACCAATTCGATGATCAATCGGGGAGGACCGGCGTTCGCCGTACGGCTTGCCGACGAAACCGGGCGCTCGGCGGCCGAGATCGCCTACGCCTACCTCGCCGTGCGCACGATGTTCGACCTGCCGGCCATCTGGGCCGAGATCGATGCCCTCGACGGCAAGATCGCTGGCGGCCTCCAACTCGAACTCTATGCCGCGACCCGCAGCCTCGTCGTCGGCGAGACGAAGGAACTGCTGCAAAGTGTCGGTTCTGCCTCGATCAGCGCCGCGGCGTCTCGCTATCGTGCCGCGGTGACCGCGATCGGCGAACTGCTGGAGGGCATTCTGGACCCCGCCCAGATGCGGGAGCTGACGCGCCGGAGCGAAGGCTATCGCAGCCAAGGCGTTCCCGCGCCGCTCGCACGGCGGATCGCCGCCCTCGGCTTCACTTCGGCCGCACCGCAAGCGGCCGATATCGCCCTCGCCACCAACTCCAAGCTGGAAGCCGCCGCCGCCGCGCTGTTCGCCGCCGAGAGCTTCCTCAGGCTCGACGACCTCGAAGCCCGGACGGCCACGATGCGGCTCGGCGACTATTACGACAGGCTGGCGGTGGCCGGCGCGCTCGGCGGCCTCGAAGCGGCGAGCCGCGCGCTCGCGTCGGCCGCGGTGGCGCGCGGCGAGACCGTGGCCGAGTGGCTGGCGCGCGACGGCAGACGGCTCGCGCGCGCGAAGGCGGCGCTTGACGAGATCGCCGTGGTGGGTGAACTGACCGTGTCCCGCCTCGTGGTCGCTGCGGCGCACGTTCGCGACCTCGCGGCGGGCTGATCGGTCCGCGGGGGAGCGTGCGTTGCCAGCCAACTCGACGAAGGCGCTGCCGGATACCGCCACGCTCACGCCGGACGCCGTCCCGTTCCGTGCGCGGGCCGCTTGGGTGATGTTCGACTGGTCGGCCCAGCCACTCTACACGCTCATTCTGACGTTCCTGTTCGCACCCTACTTCGCGACCGCCGTCGCATCGTCACCGGAGCATGGGCAAGCCTTGTGGGGGTACGGTGCGGCGATCGCCGGTATCCTGATAGCATTCGGCTCCCCTTTTCTCGGCGCGATGGCCGACGGCGGGGGGCGCCGGAAGCCCTGGATCGCCGGGTTCGCGGTCATCATGGCGGCCAGCATGACGCTGCTCTGGTGGGCCAAGCCGGGCGCCGATACGACGACGATCCTGCTCATCCTCTTCGCCTTCGTGACGGCGACCGCCGCCGCGGAATTCGCGACCGTGTTCACCAACGCGATGATGCCGACGCTGGCCACCCACGATCAGCTCGGCCGGCTGTCTGGCCTCGGCTATGCGGTGGGCTATGCCGGAGGGCTCGCAAGCCTGATCATCATGGCCGGCCTGATCGTCACCAGTCCGGCGACCGGGAAGACGCTGCTGGGTCTCGACCCGGTGATCGCGCTCGATGCCACCCAGCGCGAGGGGGATCGTCTGGTCGGCCCGTTCGCCGCCATCTGGTTCCTGATCTTCATGGTCCCGTTCTTCCTGATGGTGCCCGATATTCGCAATCGGCGCAGCGCGCAGTCCGCCAATCGCACGGCCCTGCAGGAACTCGCCTCGACGATCGCCGGCCTCAAGCACGACGGCAACATGATGCTGTTCCTGCTGTCGCGCATGATCTACGTCGACGGGCTCACGGCCATCTTCACGTTCGGCGGCATCTATGGCACCGCGGTGTTCGGGTGGACCGCCTTCGAACTCGGGCTGTTCGGCATCATCCTTTCGCTGACGGGCGCTGCCGGCGCCTTCATCGGCGGCTTTCTCGACGATCGGATCGGGGCGAAACGGGTGATCGTCTGGTCCCTCGCCGTACTCGTGATCTCGGCGATGGGTATTCTTTCGGTCACGCCCACGCATGTCCTGTACGGCCTGCCGGTGACGCCGCGCTTGGCTGGTGCCGCCCCGTTCTCGTCGACCGGCGAACTGGTCTACCTGGCCTTTGCGATGATGATCGGCTTCGTGGCGGCGCCGACCCAGGCGGCCAGCCGCTCGCTGCTGGCGCGTCTCGCCCCGCGCGAGAAGATCACCCAGTATTTCGGCCTGTTCGCCTTCTCGGGAAAGGTGACGGCGTTCATCGCCCCCTTGCTGGTCGCGACCGTTACCCAGGCCACGCAGAGCCAGCGGATCGGCGTGGCAGTGATCGTCGTGTTCTTGATGGTGGGTCTTGTCTTGATGCTCGGCGTGCGGGAGCGCCCTCACAACGGACGAAGCGCGGCTCTCACCGGGTCGGACGCTCCAGCAGCATGACCCACTCGGGCCCGAGCGCGGGATCGTGGGCGATGGCCACCCAGCGGAACCCGGCTTTTTCATAGGCCCGGACCGCCCGCTCGTTGCGAACCGAAACGAAGATCGAGACGGCGACCGCAAGGGTTGTCGCGAACACCTCGTCCACGAGCACACAGAGTGCGGCGCTGCCGATGCCGCGTCCACGATGGTCTTCTGCGGCGACGAACACGTCGATGTCCCAGGTGCCGGCGGGCAGACCGGCTGGGAGATCGGCACCCCAGATCGTCGCATCGACGGCCTGTGCATAGCCGACGGCAGTGCCATCGGCCTCGATCATGCAGCAAACGCCACGGCTGTCGATCGCAAGGCGGATGCCGGGCTCGGTCGCCGAGCGTGGCCCCCACCAGGACTCGATATCGGGCCTGGCCAGCCACGATCGCAGCAGCGGCCAGTCGGCCGGCGTCATCGGGCGGAGCGCGACAGCGCTATCATGGCATCCGCTCGGCCGCCCCAGCGCCATCTCAGTGCCGGAAGTGACGGATGCCGGTGAAGATCATGGCCAGCCCCTGCCCATCGGCCGCACGGATCACCTCGTCGTCGCGCATGGAGCCACCCGGCTGGATGACGGCCGTGGCACCGGCCTCGGCCGCGGCCAGCAATCCATCCGCAAACGGGAAGAAGGCATCCGAGGCGACGACGGAGCCGGTCACCGGGATGCCGGCCATCTCGGCCTTGATCACGGCGATGCGGGATGAATTCACCCGGCTCATCTGGCCGGCACCGATGCCGACCGTGGCGAGGTCGCGTGCGTAGACGATGGCATTCGACTTGACAAACTTGGCGACCTTCCAGGCAAACACGAGGTCGGCCATCTCGGTCTTGGTCGGCGCGCGCTCTGTGACCACCCGGAACGTTTCGGCGAGCGCCAGATCCGCGTCTTGGACCAGCAGACCACCCGTCACCTTCTTCCAATCGAGCCGCGGCGCGCGATCCTTCGGCCAATCGCCGGTCACCAGAAGCCGCACGTTCTTCTTGGCGGCGACCGCCTCCTCGGCCTCGCGGGTGGCGGATGGCGCGATGATCACCTCGACGAACTGGCGCTCGACGATGACCTTGGCGGTCGCGGCATCGAGCGGCCTGTTGAAGGCGATGATGCCCCCGAATGCGGACTCAGGGTCAGTCTTGAAGGCCCGGTCATAGGCGGCGAGCGGCGTTGCGCCTTCCGCCACTCCGCAGGGATTGGCGTGCTTGACGATCACGCAAGCGGGCTCGCCGGCGAATTCCTTGACGCATTCCAGGGCCGCGTCGGCATCGGCGATGTTGTTGTACGAGAGTTCCTTGCCGAGCACCTGCACCGCCGTGGAAATGGACGCCTCGCCCGGCGTGCGGCCCACATAGAAGGCGGCCTGCTGGTGCGGGTTCTCGCCATAGCGCAGCTCCTGCTTCTTCTGGAGCTGAACCGTGAAGGTCCGCGGAAAGCCCTGGCCTTTGCCGTTCGGGTGGTCGACGACGGCACCCAGCCAATTCGATATGGCGCCATCGTAGGCGGCGGTGCGGGCATAGGCCTTCTGGGCCAGTTCGCGCTTGAACGCGGCGGTGGTCGCGCCGCCGTTGGCGCGCATCTCGTCCAGCAGGCGCGGGTAGTCGGCGACGTCGACGATGACGGTCACGGCCTGGTGGTTCTTGGCGGCGCCACGGATCATCGCCGGGCCACCGATATCGATGTTCTCGACGCAGTCGTCGAAGGGCGCGCCCTTCGCCAGCGTCTCCTCGAACGGATACAGATTGACCACCAGCAGGTCGATCGGCGCGATGGCGTGGGCCTGGGCGTCGGCCTCGTGCGCGGCATTGCCGCGGATCGCGAGCAGACCGCCATGGACCTTGGGATGCAGCGTTTTCAGCCGACCGTCCATCATCTCCGGGAAACCGGTATGGGCGGCCACGTCCTTCACGGGCACACCGGCCTTGGCCAGGGCCGCGGCCGTGCCGCCGGTCGACAGGATCTCGACGCCGGCCGCCGCCAAAGCCTGGCCGAGTTCGATGAGGCCGGACTTGTCGGAGACCGATATCAGGGCGCGTCGAATAGGGTGGGTCGTGGTCATGGCGCAAGGATCCTGCCGGGTGATTGGGGCGGCGTTAGCACGGATCGCGGTGGCCCGGAAACCCGACGGAGGGGTGAGGTCACAACCGCTCGTAGACGGCGACCGCGGCCGCAAGGTCCTCGATGGACGCGCCGACCGATTTGAACATGGTGATCTCGGTGGCGTCCCGGCGCACCGGCGCGGTGCCGCGGCACAACTCGAACAGGTCGCCCTGGATATCCGTCTCCCGGATGACCCCGGCCCGCAGCGGAATCAGGATATCGCCCGCTTCCGCGAGCCCACCCGCCCGGGTATCGACCCAGATCCGCGCGCGGTGCACCACATCGTCGTCGGTCTCGCGCATGTCGGGCCGGAAGGCGCCGACACAATCCACGTGGGTTCCCGGCCGCAGCCAAGCCCCTTGAAGGATCGGCGTCGCAGAAATGGTGGCCGTCGAAACGATATCGGCCCCGCGCACCGCCGTCTCCAGATCGTCGGCGACGCCCACCGCAAAACCGGCGCCGGCCAGCGCCGCCACGACCCGCTCGGCGTTGGCACGGGAGCGGTTCCAGATGGCCACCTCGCGGATCGGCCGGACCGAGGCATGGGCGCGGATGATGTAGGGCGCCAGCGCCCCCGCACCGATCATTACGAGCCGTGCCGCATCCTCACGGGCCAGGAACCGCGCGGCGAGTGCGGAGGCCGCCGCCGTCCGCCAGACGGTCAACGCCGGCGCGTCCATCAGTGCCAGCGGCTCGCCCGTCTCGGTCGACAGCAACAGATAGGCACCATAGATCGCGGGTTTGCCGCGGGTATTGTTGTCGGGGAACACGGTCACCGATTTGATGCCGAGATAGCGTCCGGCCACGGCAGCATTGCCGGGATCAGCCGTCCACGCCGGCATCAGCAGAAGGGTCGCATCCGGCCGCCCTTCGAGCCTGACGGTGTGGTGGTGGCGGGGCGGGGCATGCGCCCCCTCGCTAAACCGCGCCGCGAGGATATCGACGAGATCGGGGTAGGCCAGCAGCCGTCCGATCGCCTCGGCGTCGACAAAGCGCATCGCTCAGCGACCAACGACCGCGAGTTGACGGCGCTCGGAGGCGACGCGGCTGTCGCGCTCGCGAGTCAGACGCTCGGCCTCACCCTTCCAGCGCAGAGCCTCCTGGGTCCGGTTGCGCGCGATGCGGCGCCATTTGCCCTGGCTGAGCCAAGTGGCGAAGCCGCCGAGCAGCACGCCGCAGATCAGTACCGCAAACAGGTAGGCGTAGAACGGGAGCTGCAGCGACAGAACCGGATCCTTGGGATTGAACGGGTCGAGCACCAGCACCACGGCATGACGATTGGCGACGGCGACCGTGACCAGCAGGGTGGCCGCGGCAAACCCGAAAACCAGCCCGAACATCCGTTTCAGCACGTCTCAGATCTCCCCTGGGTGGCCGGTCAGGCCCGATCGCGCTCGTCCGCCTCGTTCAAGCGCTCGCGCAGCTCCTTGCCGGTCTTGAAGAAGGGCACGAACTTCTCCTGGACCGAGACCGTCGCCCCAGTCCGCGGGTTGCGACCGCGGCGTGGCGCCCTGTACTTCACGGTGAACGCCCCGAATCCCCGCAGTTCCACCCGGTCGCCGCGGGCCAGTGCCTCGACGATCTCATCGAGAATGACCTCGAGGATGCGTTCGACATCGCGGTGATAGAGGTGCGGGTTGGCCGCCGCAATCTTTTGAATGAGCTCAGACTTGATCACGGCCGTCTCCCAGAAACAAAGCGTTGTAATACTTTAATTTTTGGAAGGCTGCCAAACAGATACGAAGCCGTCAAGGGCCATCCCGCCCAACCCGGCACCCTGTTGAAGACTGGTCTTGATCTCGGTGATCGTCGACGCCGCGATCTGTCCCGTCATCGCTGCGATGCTGCGCGTGATCGACCAGTCGTCTTCGCGTTCGGGCTTCCAATTGACAACCTTGGCGCCGGCTGAAACGCCGCGCGTGCCCAACCAGCGAACAGCCTCCAACTCGCCGCCGATCTCATCGACCAGCTTCAGGCGCAGGGCCTCGCGACCGGAATAGATGCGGCCTTCGGTCAAACCGGGAACCGTTGCCGGATCGAGACTGCGGCGGCTGGCGACCAAGCTCAGGAACCAGCGCTGACCATCAGCCACCATTTCCTGGGTGAGCGCGCGGCCGCGCTCGTCGGTCGGCTGGAACGGCGACGGGGTGGCTTTCAGCGGGCCGCTCTTCACTTCGTTGATCTTGACGCCCAGCTTGTCGAGGAGGCCGGCAACCTCCGGCCATTGGACGATCACGCCGACGGACCCCGTGATCGTGTTGCCGCGCGCCACGATGTGGTCGGCGGCGAGGCCTGCGATGTAGGCTGCCGACGCCGCGACCGTGCCGAACTGGGCGACGACCGGCTTTTTCTCGGCCAACCGGCGCAGACCCTCGAAGAGGGCCTCTCCGCCCGTGGTCGTTCCACCCGGGCTGTTGATCGCCAGTATGACCCCCTGCACGTGTTTGGCCTCGCCAATGCGGCGCAGCAAACGTTGCATATCCCTGTCGTCGGTGATCATGCCATCAATGGCAACCCGGGCGATCTGCCGGCGGTCCAGAAAACTCGTATCGCGAACCGCGAGAACGGCTCCGACCGCCGCGACGACCGCCAGAACGGCTAGAACCCTCCAGAAAGAGATCTGGCGCCGCAAGCGCCGGCGATCGAGCACGGTTTCAGTTTCGAGACTCAATGTTCCGGCTCCTCGGCAATAGGCCCTCCACAATGGGGCAGGCCCAACTCATTGCGCGGCTACGTTACGGAGGACCGCGCCTTACGGCAACCTATGCTGCACCGCAAACACAGCGAAGCAGTGTTCACAGGTCGCGACAGGGTGACCGAACGTTGCTACATGCGTGCCAGCGTGACCCGTAGGGCGGAGCGCAATCGATGACAGGCGGCGTCGCGACTCTCGCCCGATGAACCACATCGATCGGCGGGTCACTCCTGGCCTGTCGTCGATTTCGCCTCCGTTCAGGCCCCATCGCTGGGCGAAAGGCGGGCTAGGAAGACCGAACGCATGGACAAGCCACTGACTATACCGCCGCCCTACTTCGACAAGACCGCCTTGCGTCAGGAACTGACCGACCTGTTCCGGGCTGCCGGCAGCGCAAAGGACGCGCGCCCGCTGGTTGTCGAGCGATTGCGCGGCGTGCTGCGCGATGGTCGGGCTGCCGCCCAGGCGGCCTTGGAGCAGGACGGGAACGGGCAGCGCTGCTCGGAGGGCCTGTCCCTGCTCCAGGACGAGATCGTTCGTCTGGTGTTCGATTACGCAACGGCCCACGTCTATCGCGCCACCAATCCCTCCGAAGCCGAGCGGATGGCCATCATCGCCACCGGCGGGTACGGACGCGGGCGCCTAGCACCCGGTTCGGACATCGACCTGCTGTTCTTGCTTCCCTACAAGCAGACTCCCTGGGGCGAGAGCGTCGTCGAAACGATGCTCTACATCCTCTGGGATCTCGGCCAGAAGGTCGGGCACGCCACCCGCAACGTCGATCAATGTCTGAAGCTGTCCGGCACGGACTTCACCATTCGCACGGCGCTGCTCGATGCGCGATTCATCTGGGGCGATGGTCAGCTCTACCGAGAACTGGTCGATCGCTTCCGGTCCGACGTCGTCCACGGCTCGGCCAGGGCCTTCATCGATGCAAAGATGGCTGAACGCGATCAGCGGCATAAGCGCAAGGGCGAGAGCCGCTACCTGGTCGAGCCCAACATCAAGGACGGCAAAGGCGGGCTGCGCGACCTCCACACCCTGCATTGGCTCGCCAAGTACCTCCACGGCGCCGACATCTCGGCCGTCGCCGACACGGCTGCGGTGTTCACACCCGCCGAGGTGGCGATGTTCCGCAAGTGCGAGGACTTTCTCTGGACGGTCCGCTGCCACCTGCATTTCCTGACCGGGCGGCCGGAGGAGCGCCTCACCTTCGACCTCCAGCCGGCCATGGCGCAGCGGCTCGGCTATCGTGACGGCAATGGTCTGAGGGCCGTCGAGCGGTTCATGAAGCATTACTTCCTGATCGCCAAGGAAGTCGGCGAGCTGACCCGCGTGCTGTCGAATGCGCTCGAGGTGCAGCAGCTCAAATCGTCTCCGGGCCTCAATCGCCTGTTGAACCCGACCACGTGGCGGGTCCGGCGGCAGGTGCGGCGGCGCACCGATTTCCGCATCGACAACGATCGGGTCAACGTTGCCGATCCCGAGGTCTTCAAGCGCGATCCGGTCAATCTCATCCGCATTTTCGCCGTTGCCGCGGAGACCGGCAGCGATCTGCACCCTGTCGCGCTCAGGCTGCTGCGGACATCACTGCGCAGCATCGACGCCGTGCGCGACGACCCCGAGGCCAATCGCATCTTCGTCGAGCTCTTGTCGTCGAAAACGAACCCTGAATCGACGCTGCGGCTGATGAACGAATCCGGCCTACTCGGGCGGTTCATACCGGAGTACGGGCGCGTCGTCTCGATGATGCAGTTCAACCTGTATCACCACTATACGGTCGATGAGCATCTGTTGCGGACCGTTGGCGAACTGACCGCCATCGAGCACGGCGAGCTCAAGGACACTCTGCCGCTTTCGACCAAGATCGTCGGCTCGATCCAGAACCGGCGCGCGCTCTACGTCGCGGCTTTCCTTCACGACATCGGCAAGGGTCGGGTCGAGGACCACTCGGTGGTCGGCGCGCGCATCGCGCGCGTTCTCGCGCCGCGCTTCGGCTTGAGTGCGGCCGAGGTCGAGCTGGTCGCGTGGCTCGTCGAAGAGCACCTGACCATGAGCAACGTCGCGCAGACACGTGACCTCTCCGACCCGCGCACCATCCGGGACTTTGCAGCGACCGTGCAGAGTCCGGAGCGACTGAAGCTGCTGCTTCTGCTCACCGTCGCCGATATCCGCGCGGTCGGCCCCGGCACCTGGAACGGGTGGAAAGGCCAACTGCTGCGCACGCTCTACTACGAGACCGAGCCGCTGGTTGCCGGTGGACACACGGAGCGGGCGCGTACCGACCGCGTGACCCAGGCGCAGAAGGAATTGCGAGCGGCACTGACCGACTGGTCGGAATCCGACGTCCAGGGCTTCATCGAGCGCCAGTACCCCGACTATTGGCTCAAGATCGAACCGCGGCAGCAGGCCGAGCATGCCAAGCTGATGCGCGAGGCGGATCGGCAAGACCGCCGGCTTGCGACATCGTTCAAGACCGATTCCTTCAAATCCGTCACCGAACTCACCGTTCTGGCGCCGAACCACCCGCGGCTGCTGTCCTTGTTCGCAGGCGCCTGCGCCGCCGGGGGTGCCAACATCGTCGGCGCCAGCATCTCGACAACGCGCGATGGCCGGGCGCTCGACACCTTCCGCCTGGAGCGGGCCTTCGCACTCGACGAGGACGAGGAACGGCGGGCGAAGCGGATCGCCGGATACATCGAGCGGATGCTGAAGGGCGAGGTCGGCCTTGCCAGCCTGATGGAGAAGCGACGGGCCGAGCCTCGCATGTCGGCGTTCCGTGTGGCCCCGGAGGTGCTGATCAACAACGCGCTGTCGGACCAGTTCACGGTGATCGAGGTCGCCGGTCTCGACCGCCCCGGGCTGCTCTACGACCTCACCAGTTCGCTGTCGGATCTGTCGCTCGACATCACCTCGGCGCTGATCACCACCTACGGCGAGAAGGCCGTCGACGTGTTCTACGTCACCGATCTGACTGGGAAGAAGATCGCCGATAGCCGGCACAGGGCCATACGCCAACGTCTCGAGACCGCCCTGGCCGGGCCGGTGGCGGCAGCCAAGGCGGCGACCGAATGAACGGGAGCCGTTTCGCCGTTGTGCCCGCGAGTCTCTGCTAGCCGCGTTCGCGGACGGCGACGAACCGCACCTCCGGCCAGTTCTCCTGGGTATGGCGCATCATCCAGCTCGACTCCGGCAGGAACACCAGAGCGCCATCGCGGTCGCGCGCGAGGCTGATGCGATTGCGGTCGGTGAACCGGTCCAGCATCTCCTTGGTGTCGCATTCGACCCATCGCGCGCTGTCGCAGGGGGCCGGCTCGTAGGAGATCGGCACGCCGTATTCGGTCCTCAGGCGGCAGGCCAGAACGTCGAACTGAAGGCCGCCGACCACACCGAGGATCGGCCGGGCGCCGATGAGCGGCTGGAAGACTTGCACGACGCCTTCCTCAGCGAGATCCTGCAGGGCGCGGTTCAACTGCTTGGCCTTGATCGCGTCCTCGATGATCACCCGGCGCATGAGCTCGGGCGCGAAATTGGGGATGCCTTCGAACTTGAGCTTTTCGCCTTCGGTGAGCGTATCGCCGACGCGCAAGATGCCATGGTTCGGGATGCCCATGATGTCGCCGGCCCACGCCTCGTCGGCGGTCTCGCGCTGCTGGGCGAAGAAGAGGATCGGCGCGGTGATGGCGTGGAAGCGCTCCTCGCGGACGTGAAACAACTTCATGCCGCGGCGGAACCGGCCCGAGCACAGGCGGACGAAGGCAACCCTATCGCGGTGGTTCGGGTCCATGTTGGCCTGGACCTTGAAGACGAAGGCCGTGACCTTGTCTTCGCCCGGATCGATGGTGCGCTGCGCGGCTTTGCGGGGCAGCGGGCCCGGGGCCCAGTTGCCGAGCCCATCGAGCAGCTCGGACACGCAGAAATTGCGCAGGGCCGAGCCGAAGAATACCGGCGAGAGGTGGCCCTCGTGGAACGCCTGCAGGTCGAACGCGGGCAGAGCCGCGCGAGCGAGCTCCAATCCTTCCACAGCCGCGCTTGCAACGTCGGCGTCCATCCCGGGCAGATCGATGACTTCAGAGGGATCGGTGAACGGGATCACCGGGCCAAACGGCGTGTTGCGCTCGCCTTCCGGCAGCAGCGCGCGATTGCCGATCATGTCGATACAGCCGCGAAACGCAGAGCCGAGCCCGATCGGCCATGTCGCCGGGGTGAGATCGAGCGCGAGACCGGACGCGATCTCGTCCATCAGCGACAATGGATCTTGGCCTTCCCGGTCCACCTTGTTGATGAAGGTGATGATCGGGATGTCGCGCAGGCGACAGACTTCGAACAGCTTGCGCGTCTGGCTTTCGATGCCTTTCGCCGCGTCGATGACCATGACGGCCGCGTCGACGGCGCTGAGGGTGCGGTAGGTATCCTCGCTGAAGTCGGAGTGACCGGGCGTATCCAGCAGGTTGAAGACGATGCCGTCGCGCTCGAAGGTCATGACCGAGCTGGTAACGGAAATACCGCGAGACTGTTCGATTTCCATCCAATCGGATCGCGTCCGGCGACGCTCGCCGCGGGCGCGCACGTGACCGGCCATCTGAATGGCGCCGCCGAACAACAGCAGCTTCTCGGTCAGTGTCGTTTTGCCGGCGTCGGGATGCGAAATGATCGCAAACGTGCGCCGCCGGGCGATCTCGGGCGGTAAGGTCGTGCCGGCTGCGGCGGGCTCGGTCTGTTCGGCAGATTTCTGCATGGCGGGGGATTAGCCCGAATACCGGCCTTTGTCACGGGTGGTAGCCCGCAGCGGCCGGCAGGGGCCGCGTGGGTGCCGGCTGCGGGAGAGGCGCGGCGGATGGTTCTGCCCCTCCCCGCAGGGGAGGAGGGGGCCGCCCCCGATACCAGGTGGACGGCGGTCCGGGACGGCGCGAAACTCGTCGATCGCTCAACTCATTTCGTGGCCTTGGAGTCCTTCACCTCGGCGCCGGCATCCTTGACGATTTTCCGCCAGCGAACCACCTCGGCCTCGAGCTTCTTGCGGGCGTCGGCCGGGCCGCGCTTGCCGGGCTGGAACAGCAGCGTCCCGTATTCGGCGAATTTGCTCTCGTTGGCCGGGTCCTTGATTGCGGCCTCGAGAGCCACCGCCAGCTTGTCGAGGGCCGGCTTCGGCGTCCCCTTCGGGGCATAGAGCGCGAACCACTGCGTGACCTCGAAACCTTTGAGACCGACTTCCTGCAAGGTCGGCGTCTCTTTCAAGGCGTCGAGCCGCGTGAGGGAGGTGACGGCGAGGGGCCGCACCGTGCCAGCCTTGATGAACTGCGCCGCACCGACGGTCTGGTCGAAAAGGAAATCGATCTGGCCGGCCGCCAGATCCATCATGGCCGGGCCGGTGCCGCGATAGGCCTTCTCCGTGAACTTGACTTTGCCGAGGGCCGACATCAGCAGCATGTTGCTGAGGTGCGAGCCAGACCCGATGCCGGCATGGCCGAACGAGACCTTCTCCTTGTTGTCGCGGATGTACTTGAGGGCCTGCTCGGCATTCTTGATCGGCAGGCTGGTGCGCGCCACCAGTACATAGGGTCCGTAGCTGACAAGTCCGATCGGTTCGAAGTCCTTGACCGGATCGAAGGTCAGGCTCGGATAGAGCGCCTTGCTCGCCGCATGGGCGAAATGATGCAGCAGCAGCGTGTAGCCGTCGGCGGGCGATTTCGCCACCTTGCCGGCACCCGTCGAGCCGCCACCCCCCGCGATGTTCTCGATGTTGACAGGCTGGCCGAGGCTCACGGCCATCGTCTTGGCCAGCAGGCGCCCCACTGCATCTGACGGACCGGCGGCCGTGAACGGGATGACGATCGTGACCGACTTCGACGGAAACACATCTGCGGCGCTGCCCGCCGTGGCCGACATCAGACATGCGGTAGCTGCAAACAAAGGAACCAGCAGGCGCTTCATCGAGTCCTCCATCGGTGACTTCAACGGCCCGGTGCGATCGCGCCTCCCTTGGTGCTTCCCAGCATATCGAGAAGGCGAATCTCGAGTTCGCGCAGCGTGGCGGTCTCGCGATCGGCGCCGCGCATGAGTTGGGTGATATCGTGGAACAGACGCGCGCCGACGATGCCGACGCCGTCGACGACGGCCGTGTGGGTGACCGTACGGCCCAGCGCGTCGATCGTTTCCAGATTGCGCGACAGGACGGCTTGGACGCGCCGAGCGTCGTCCGATCGACCGAGCCGCTCCAGCTTGCCGACGATATCGTCCTGCAGCTTGACCACGCCAGCGGCCACCTGCGCCAATGCCTGACGGCGCTCCATGCGCCGGCCCCGCAGCGCTACGGAGATGCGGCGCAGGTCCTCGGACAAAGCAAAGAGTGGCGGGAGCCACCACGACCGGCCGATCTCGGCGTGAGGAAACGTCGCGACCTGCCGCAGCAGTCGCGCGGCCCATCGCCGGCTGCGCAGTGCCCGTTGGTCGGCAACGTGCCCGACGAGACCCGCCAGCACGGACTCCAACTCGGCAGCGCCGCTCGCCTCCCAGCGTGACTGACTGGTGATCTCGCCGGTCCTGACGTCCAAAGCCGCAGCGGCTTCGCGCCCGGCCAGAAACACCACGGCGCCGAACCTGCCGGCGGCATCCCGCTCGAGGCGGCGGCGGATGCGGTCACGATCGGATGCACGCGGCACGGCGTCCGCCCCGGTCAAGACCAGAATGCCATAGCGGCGCAAGCGAGCCGGGAAGCTGTCCCAGGCCAATCGCTCGCTTTCGCGCCAACAATGGCCAGCGATGCTGCACCAGACGGCGATGTCGGCGATCCGCGCATAGAGATCCGCCACCCGCCCGGCGTGGGTCGGGTCCGACAGACCGGGCGTATCGAGCAGCGTGCAACGCTCCAGCAAGCCGGCCCGGCCGGCCAGCAATTCGTATTCGAACGGCGCTTCCGCGATCCTCACCGACGGGCCGTCGCCCGGTGTCGAACGGCGGCGTTGCGGCACGAGAATGCGCTCGGGGCCGAGATCGGCATGATGGATCAGCGTCGCGACGCGCGTGTTGGCCAGGATGTCGGTTGGCAGCCCGGCTGCGCGGGCGAGCAGATTCGACAGTGTGGTCTTGCCGGCATTGAACTCGCCGAGGATGGCGACCCGCGGCTTGCGGGACAGATCGTGATCCAATTGATCGAGGGACGGACCCAGCAGCGCGGCGGGCGATTGACCTGCCGCCGTTTCGGCCAGCTTCGCCTTCCAGGCGAGGGCCGTCTCACGAAGCTCGGCCACCATTCGGGATTCGCGCGGCAGCGGCGCCAACGGAGGCGGCGCGCGCCTGCGTCCCTGCTTCAACCACGACGTACCGATCGACCACGCCATACACTACCCCACCGACGCGTAAGCCGTTTCGTCCATAGCCTGTGGCACTGCCGCCTTCAATGTGCGCGCCAGACCGTCGACCCGGCGCAGCCGCTCGCGCGCTTCGGTCAATTGGTCGAGCTGCGCCTCGAGCATCCGCTCCCGAACCAGCGGCTCGTTGCGGGCCTCGGCCGCTTCCATACTCGCGAGCAGATCCGCCCGTCGCTGCCGCGCCGAGTGGACCGCGTCCATGATCGTAAGGTTGAGCCGCCTCTGAAGCGTCGACGCCGAGCCCATGATCTCGCGCTCGGCCAGGCCGGTCAGTTCGTCGGCGATGGCCAGGAACTCGGCCCGCAAGATCGCCTCGAAGGCGTCGACCGCCTCCTTGAGCGACCTCTTGGAGCGGCGCCAGCGGGCCCACAGCTTCGGATCCACGTCGAAGGCGCTGACGCGGCTCAGCGCACTCAGGCTGGGATAGGTGAACGAACTCGAAATGACGTTCACGTGGACGTCGAGGTTGGTGCTCGGAAGCTCGTCGTTGACGATGCGGCGGAAGTGCTGCGAAGCGGCCAGCTGGATATTGACGATGTGCTGGTACAGCGTCCGGTACTCGCCGAGGAAGGCTTGCTCGAGTTCCTTGCGCAGCTTCGAAACATCATAGCGGGCCGGCTTCGTGGTCGTCTGCTGATCCAGCGAGAACGTGACGGTCGCGCGCTCCTGCTCGATGAACGTGGCAACCACCTTGTGCAGATGATCGCGCAGCCGATCGAGCTCCTGGCGCTGCGCGGCCCCGATTTCGGCTGTCCGGTCTGCCGCGATACGCTCCAGCTTGATCATCGTGCCATCGAGTCGCTCGACGGCACTGTGCAGGCGCTGCAGCTCGAACCCACCCGACAGCACGTCAGTGTGGGCGGATTTGACCGTGTCTTCGAGTTGCTGGAGATCGCGGCGCGCCACGGCGGCCTGCTGCTCGGAGATCGTCACCAACGTCGTCAATGACTGCGCGAGCAACTGCCCGACGCTGCTTTCAGCGACCAGCCGCACCAGCGCATTCACGACATCGGGTAAACCGGACGCCGCGCGCAAAACGTCCACGGCGCGCTCGATCGGCATTTGCGAGGGCCGATGGCGCCAAGACTCAATCTCATCGCGCGTCGCGACGCCGGCGGCCACGGCTTGCCGCGCTAGGCGATCGGTGAGCGCATCCCGGATGGCGGCCGGATCGGCGAGCGCCGCCGTGTTGGCCCACAGGGCGCTCATGGCAACGACGGGCACTTCCTGGCCGAACTCGCGCTCGAGCTGGCGACTGACGTGGGCGGCGATGAGTTTGCCGTGAGCCGGCGGGTCGTCGAGTTCGTCGCAGCGGTTGACCACCACGAGCAGGCGATCCTTGCGCAACCCCCGAATGGTTCGCACGAGGGCGAGATCGGCCGTCGAGAAGGCCTGACGGGCGGAGAGCACGACGACGGCTGCGTCCATCTCGTCGAGGCAGCGCAGTGTGATCTCGTCGCGCACGAGGAAGGGATCGTTGGTTCCAGGCGTATCGACCAAGGTGAGAGGCAGCCCGAACGGCATCGAATCGAGGAACAGATCGGCGGTGCGCGTGATGTCCGAGTAGATCGCCTCGGCCGCGATCGAAGCATCTGGTTCCGCGTCGGCGACATAGCGGGCCAGAATGCCTTCGGGCAGAGAGGCGAAATGGTGCTCCGTTCCGAGCAGGGCCTGATAGCCGTCGCCGAGCCGGGCGCGGGCGCGCATGCGGATCTGGGAGAGCTGTGACCGCAAGACGTCGAGATCGAGTTCCGGCACGAGCCGCTGCTGGAGGATACGCAGACTGCCGCCCTCGGAAAGCTGCCGCCACTCCTCTTCGGAGAAGAACCGGAAAACCGCCCCGTCGGTCTGGCCACTGGGGTGGCCGAAGTGAAGCTGGGTCACCACCGCGGTCCAGGGATTGACGTCGGTCGGCAGCAGCCCCGGACGGCCAGCCAGTGCGTTGAGGAACGAAGACTTCCCGGCCTTCATCTGGCCGATGACGGCGAGCCGGATCGGCCGTTGGCGGATGCGGTCGACCAGATCGCGGACCAGGGTCGCCATCGAAGGCTCGAGATGATCCGCGAGCGCCGGACCGACCCGCAACAAGAGATCCCGTTGATGCGCGAGTGCCGGAGCGAAACCAGGCCCCCGGAATTCTCCGACGGGTCCGGCGACTCCGAGAGCTGCCTTCGCCATGACCATCATGAAAGGGTCCGCGCCCAGGCTGGAAAGCGTGCCACGCCCGCCTCTTCGGACATTTCGGCGGCCAATCCCGAAAGCCGCAGCAACCGTGCGCGCAACTTGGCCACGGTGCGCTGTCGCCGCGCGCCCAGGCGATGGGCATCGGCGTCGACGAGCGCGACCAAGGGCGGAACGGGTAGACTCGGCACCCCGGTCGCATCCGCCGATGCGATGGCCGCGTAGGCGAGGCCCGCGAAATGGATCGCCGCGTCGGACTTCAGCCGTGCCATCAAGCGCTCGATCTCGGCCGGAACCGCGATACGGTCGATACCCGTGACGACAAGCAGCGCATTGCGGCGGGCGCGTGCTTCCAGCGCCGTCCAATAGCGTCGCTCGCTCTCTTTCCACGCCTGCGTCGCCACCGTGCACCAGACGGGGATCCGCACCGGCGAAAGTCCAGGGATTTCGCTCAAGCTATCGGCATCGAAGCGCGCCGGCGTGTCGAGGATCTCGAGGCTCTTCAGGCGCGGATTCGGAAGGCCCACCTCGATCAGCGCGAGAGGCTGGCTCGGCAAAGTCTCATCGCTCAGCGGGCAACGGTGCCCGGACATCGTCACGGCCACCGCCTGCACCTGATTGTGGAAGCGCACCAGCGTCGGATAGCGCGTGTTGGCAATGACCGCAGTCGGTAGCAAGCCATCGCCCAGCAGCGAATTCGCGGCGGTCGTCTTGCCGGAATTGCCCTCGCCCAGAAACACGATGCACGGGGGCCGGCTGCCCGCCTCCTGCAGTTGCGCGAGCGCATGCATGGTCTGGCGGCGCAGGCCGTGGAAGCTCTCTATGGAGCCGACGTCCAACATCGCTCGCTGGAGCGACACCGGCAAATTGCTCTGTCGCATGACGACTACTCGGTGTTCCTGATGATTGTGGATGGTCTGCTGCCCGCTGGCTTAGCGGCGACCGTCATCAGTCCCGGGTCGTCTCTGAGTGACGCCGGTCTCGCGACGTCCTCAGTGCCATATCGATCATTCTCGTCATAAGCGCCCCCGCTTGCCGGTCGATCTCAGGAGAACCAGCGATCGACCGATTGATTCAGAACGTTCAACCTCTGCGAAATATTCTCGGCCAGTGCCTGACGATGTTTGAGTTGGTAGATGGTGTCCGCCTGCTGCCGCACGGTATCGGGGTCGGCACAACCATCGACGCCGCCCTGGACAGCCGAATAATGGGCGATCAGCTGCTCGTGCCGACGGGTCAAGACGTGCACGATGTTTCGGCAGACCGCGAACGACCAGCGCGTCGTTGTGCGGATGTAGCCTTCGAAAACGGACTCGAGGGATTGGATCAGTTCGTCCGCGACGGCGTAGAACTCGCTGCGCACCAGACGTTCGATCGCCTCGCCGCGCTCGTTGGGTGTCGGCTGGTTGCGCCAGAGCTGCGACCACCACGATGTGTCCAGGTCGAGGGCCACGAAGCTCCCGAGCGGCATGAGACTGGGCGGCGGTGCGATATCCGTCGGTGCGTCGGGCTCCGCCGGCGGCTGGTTCTCCGGCATCAGCAGTGCCGTCAGTCGACGCAACTCCGCCATGACCTTGAACGACAGCTCGCCCAGGTGCTGTTCGGTCCGTCGGAACGTTTCGACGACCTCCTCGCCAAGACGGCGCCGAAGACTTGCGGTGTCGCAGGCCCAGACCTTGGGCGCCTTGCCTGCCAGCAGAACGGAAACCAGGGCATCGCGCTCTTCACGGGCGTGATGATCGACGATCCCGATCAGTCGGTCGCGGAGCGCCTCGACGTCCCGCCTCACGATGTCGGCAAGTTGCTTCTCGAAGTCGAGCGCCGACTGCTCGATGATCCGGGCGCTTTCCTCGAGATCGTGCTGCTCAGTCCGCAGCTTGTTCAGTTCGTCCTCGGTCCGGTCGGCGGTCGCACGGGCGCGCTCATGGACACGAACCAGTGAATCGAGCTCGCTGCGGACGGTCGCATCGCTGGCTCTGGCCATCTCGGCGAAGCAATGCGCCACGTGGCGGACCACATAGGCGCAATGGCCGGTCGTGATCAGCTCGTTCAGTGCGGTATAGACGCGGGGAAGGCCGGACGCTGCGAAAAGTGCCTGCTGCAAGGGGGGCTGGACCACGGTCCCTTCCTGTGCCGGCCGCAGTATGTCGCCGCGCCGGATGAGACCCGCTTCCTGGGAGTAAGCGAGCGCGCGAAGAGCCTGGCTCTTGTCGATCTCGCCCGCTTGGGCCCCGACGACGGCGTTGCCCCATGCTGCGCTCCCCGCGATGATCGGGATGTCGAAGCCGGGCAATTCGTAGGCGAGGCGTTTGCGTACGAAACTCACCACTTGGTTCGCATCGTTGGCGACGTCGGCCAGCTCGTCGATCCGGTTGATGAAGACGACGATGCGCTCCTTGTGGAGGCCGCGCAGGATGCGAAGCAACGAAACGTCCGCGTCCGAAAGCGGCTGGTGTGCGGTCAGCACAACGACGTAGACGTCCGCTTTGTCGAGGCAGCCGCGCGTGATCTCATCGCGCACCAGAAAGGGATCGTTCGTGCCCGGCGTATCGATGATGGTGACCGGAAACTCAAAGGGACCCTTGTTCAGGTAGAGGTCGGCAGAGCGGGTGATATCGGAGAACTTGCCGATCTCGGATCCGGCGCCCGGCTCGCCGGCACAGACATACTGGACGAGCGTGCGACGCTCTAGATCGCGAAAGCGGTGGGACTGCCCCAAGAGATCGTGGAACTGTGCGCCCAGACGGGCTGATGCGCGTGTCCGCACGGCAGTGATGTGCTGTCGCAGCAGCGCCGGTTCGAAACCGGGCACCAGCCGTTCGGTCAGCTCACGCAGCTTTCCGCCACCTTCCGCCAAACGCTCCCACTCGACGGTCGTGAAGAAACTGAAGATTGCGGCGTCATCGGTGTCGGAGCGCTGGCCGAAATGCAGATTTGTGACGGCCGTCGTCCATGGATTGATGTCGGTCGGCAGGAGGCTCGGCTGCTGGATGAGGGCGTTGATGAACGAGCTTTTCCCGGCCTTGATCTGTCCGACCACGGCGATCCGGCACGATTGTTGTTCGAGAAGACGCATCGCCTCTCGGGTCAGGCCGACCCCAGCGGGTTCAAGAACCTCGCCCAGAATCTGGCCAGCGGACAGGAGTTCGCGACGGGCGGCTTCAAGGGCCGTCCCGATGGTTACGGTCGTCGGCTCGTCCACCCCACGTGGCACGTTGCCCAGTTCGCCTGAGACGGCCTGGACACCGGCAACACCGTTAACCCCCATACTCACACTCCCGATTTAAGCGCGCCCCCGACGCCGGGTCCGGGCACCCAAGGCGTCACAACGATACAGGCTTGCACTTTATTGTAACGAAAGTGCATCTGGCGACCAAAATTCGGCTTCAGCACGGCTACATTACGTCACCTCGACGGACTGGTTGCGGCGACCTTGGTCAACAACTCCGTCGCGATGCTGGCGCGGTAGTCGACCAGCACCCGCGGCGGACGAACCGGGGAGACGCGCTCGGCCGTCGCCGCCAG
Source organism: Hyphomicrobiaceae bacterium (assembly GCA_049318625.1). Taxonomy (GTDB): domain Bacteria; phylum Pseudomonadota; class Alphaproteobacteria; order Rhizobiales; family Hyphomicrobiaceae; genus JBMOGA01. The sequence goes on along the minus strand of JBMOGA010000002.1, from coordinate 115,325 downwards.
ACGACGGGCGGCCCCGGGCTCGCCCGGTCCGCCGAGCCATTGCGCACCCAGCTGCTCGGCGAGTGTGGGAAACGAATACTGTCCGGGATCGACGGGAGACTCGTCCTCGCGTTCGCGCGGGTCGCGACCGCGCGCCGGGCGGCCGCGCGGCGACGGATCGGTCCGCGGGGCGCCGGCATTCGCGAGCACTGCGACCAGCGATGTGAGGAAGCGGCCATCCCGCGCGATAAAGGCCGGAGACGCAACCAAGCCATGGAACGGCGCGTCGGCCGAAGGTTCGAGCAGGATGCGCTCGCCCGCGATGGCCGCCAGCACACCAGCTGTTCGGGTTCCGCCCAGGCAGACGGCGTCGACGCGGCCATTCTTCCAAGCCGCTTCGATATCGGCGGGCGGCAGATTGACCAAGCGGACCGCCTCGCTCGAAAGCCCGTTCGCCGACAGGGCGGTCAGCAGGGCATCGTGGGCCGCCGAAAGGAACGTTACGCCGACGCGCTTTCCGGCCATTGTAGCCGGGCGTGTCCGCTCGATGCCCGTGCCGTCCCTGAAAATCACGACGTGGCGGGCGTTCACGACATTGACAACCCAGATCAATTGCAGATCGAGTCCTCGGGTAATCGCAGCGGCCATCGCGGCGGAACTGGTGATGCCGGCGTCGATGCCGCCAGCGTCGAGAGCCAGCGCGACTTCCGCCGACGTCTGGAATTGAATCCATTTGACCGAGTGGCCGTCGATCTCATCGAGCCGTCCATCCTGGACGTCCATCAGCCAAGGCGCTGCTGTCCGCACGTACCCGATACGCTTGAGAGCCGTCGATTGCGCGAAGGCGGCGTGGCCCAATCCGATCAGCAGCAGGCAGGCGACCAGAAACTTACGCATTAACTCACACACTGCCAACCAATCGCGACGCCGAACGTGGGCCGGTTACCGGTTTCTGGCGCGCGCGTCAGTCGCGTTCCAGACCCTTGAGCCGCTCTCGTCCCTCGGAGAGTCCCAGCGTCACAGCCCGCTCGTACCAGCGACGAGCCAAGTTGCGATCCGCCGACAACCCCGTCGCGCCCAGAAGGGGAAGCGTGGCGGGGTCGTAAGTACGTCCGAGGGTCAAAGCGGCCTCTCCGCTTCCCATTTCGGCAGCGCGCTCCAGCAACAGGCGTGCGCCGCCGACGCTGCCACTATCCAGCATCAACTGCCCTCGACGCAATAGTCTCTCTACGTCTGTCGTCGACTGATTTTCTGCCTGCTTTTCCTTTGTCGCTACCTGTGGTTGAGCAGAGGCGGCAACACCGGTTGCCGGGCGCACGCCGAGCATCACCTCCGCGCGACTGATGACAACCCCGTCGTTCGCCCGCAATTCGATCAGCAACGGCACCTGCTCGGGGGCGTTGGCCGCGCGCTCGATCTCGGCGGCCATCAAATCGGCGCCACGTACCATCCAGGTTCCGCCGATGATCTCGATCGCGGTGCTCACAAAAGCGTCCGGCTCGAGACCCGACAGCAGCACGTAGTGGTCAGCGGCGGCAGCGGCCGGCTCGAACATCAGCGGCAGTCCGGCGCGTGTGCCTGCCGGGATGGCCCATGTGGTGGCCGTGACGATCCGAGGCGGGCGGTCCGCCGTCTCGGCAGCGGCTGCAACTGGCGCGGTTGGCGTCGGCTGTTCGACGGCCAAGGCCGCGACTTCGCGCGGGGGCAGCGACGCGGGGCGCTCATCAGCTGGCGGCGGCGCATCCTGCGACGAAGCGTCCTGAGAAGGAGCGTCGACCGAAACCGGCGGCGCGGGCGCCGTCGACGGCGGTGGTTCGACATGCGCGGTCGCCTCTGGGGCTGGCGGCGGCGCGGCCGCGACCTCTGTTCGAACCAGCGGCTCTGGTTCCGGCAAGCTCGGCGCCTTCTCGGGCGGCGGAGGCTCCACAGCGATTTCGGCGGGACGGGCGGCCGGACTCGGCTCCGTCAAGAGTTCACGGACACCCGGCAACCGTTGCTCGGATTGTCCCGGCGCCGGATCGGGCGACTCGACACTCTTGGACTCCGGCTTCTCCGGGCTCGGCAACGAGGCGACCCGCGGTCGCTGCTGGACGAACTTTTGGTCTGTCACCACGAAGTATCCGACCGCACCGGCGGCCCCTGCCACCACCAGCAGCAGCAGGACCCACATCGCTCCGCCCGCTTTTCGTGCCGGTGGCTCCGCGTCAATCTCGGCCGGACTCGTCGCGGTCACGCTGCCGGACGGCGCGGAGAGCGGTTCAGCAGCGGCCACCGCGCCCGGCTCGGCGTGAACCGGCGCGTCGATCGTGCCGATCGCGGCCGCGTCGACAGATCCCGTCGTTGCGTCGCGCGGCGCAGGACCGGGTTGTCCGGCATCCTGCACTGGCGGAACCGCGGCCGGTTCCGGCTGCATCACCATCTCGAATGAGGGCACCGGCGGCGCGATTGGCACCATTCTTCGGTCGGCCGGCGGAATGGGCGAGCGCAAACTGGCCAACCTGTCCGTCGCCGGCTCTGCCTTCGACGGCTGGGCTGGCTCGGTCACACCGAATCCACCCGGCTTGGCCTCGGTCGCGGACTCGACTTTCTCGAGGCGCCGCAGCAGCCGCTTCAACTCATCAAGCTTTGGCTCTTGTTGAGCCATTCGGGCCTCGTTCATCGGATCGTTGCACAGGATCAGCCGACGGCCTCAGTCATGCGTCCCGAAAACCTCCTATGGCACACAATCAAGGCGAAGCCTACCAAGGTGGTTTTCAAGGCCTTGCGGCTGATTGCTCACCGGATCTTGCGTCTGCCGCGGCCCCCGCGGCCCAGCTCGCCGTACCAGAGCCTGTTCCCGTGACGGCAATTTGTCGCCGGGTCGCGGAATCCGACAATCCACCGCCGATCGAAAACCGCGACGGAATAGGTCTCCGCTCAGTTCGTTGTGGCCGTAGTCCGAGACGGCCCGGCCGTCCGCGCCTCGCCTTATCCTTGTAAACTAAACGCCGTACAATTAGCGGTTGAGGTCGCCGGTCAAGGCTGGGGAGAAGGTTCATGCGAGTGTTACTGGGTTCGACGGTCTGCGCTGTTTTCTGGTGTGTCGCGTTCTCATCACATGCCTGGGCGGCCGAGATCACCTTGCGCATGCGCGGCGGCTCTTTCGAGATCAAGGGCGAGCTCAAGTCCTTCAATTTGAAGACTTATGTCGTCACGTCGCCGGGTCTCGGCACCCTTTCGCTCGACGCGACACGCTACGAATGCGTAGGAGCGAACTGCCCCGGGGGGGCCGTCGAGCCGCGGACCGTCGCGGCGCCGCCGCTGACACCGGTCACCACGACGTGGGTCGGCGGCAGCGCCATCGGGACCGAATTCATGCCACGGCTGATCCGGGCCTACGCCGAGCGGATCAATGCCAACGTGGCGATGAACGTCGGGGCAGACCCGAAGGACCTCGAATTCAAGCTGACCTCGAAAGAGGGGCGGTTTCTCGGACAGGTCAACGTGCGCCGGCAAGGCGTGCCGCAGGGTCTCGCCGCCATGGCGAAAGGGCAGACCGACGTGGTGTGGACCAGCCGCGCCATTCTGCCCGAAGAGCAGCAAATGATGGCGGCCGCCGGACAGCCCAATATGCTGCAACCCGGATATCAGCACGTTTTCGCACTCGATGCGCTGGTCGTCGTGGTGGCACGCGAAAACCCGGTCGTCTCACTTTCGCTCGACAATATTGCGAAGATCTTCGCCGGCGAAATCACCGATTGGGGCCAGGTCGGCCTGCCGCCCGGCAAGATCAATGTCTACGCGCCCTCGGCCGAAATGGGCAGCTGGACCTATTTCGAGCAGGCGATTCTCTCCCCGCGTGGCCTCAAGGTTTCGACCGACGCGGTGCGCCTCAGCCACGCCACGGAATGGACCGACAGAGTGGCGGCCGATCCGGCCGGCATCGGCATCGGCATCGGCATCAATTCCATCGCCTACGTGCGCAAGGCCAAAGCGGTCAATATCGAAACGCCGTGCGGCATCGTGGTGCCGCCCTCGATCTTCGCGGCCAAGACCGAGGAATACCCGATGGCGCGGCGGCTCTATTTCTATTCGCCCGGCCAGCCGCAGAACCCGCTGGCGCGCGCCCTGCTCGAGTTCGCTCTGTCCGCCGAACTGCAGCCGATCCTCAAGGAGGCGAAGTTCGTCGACCAGGCGCCGGAATCGCTTCCCTTCATCGCCCATACCGGCCGCATCGCCGTCGCCCTCAATGCCCCGGCCGAGGATTTCGATCCCGTGCTGATGCGCCAGTTGATCGAGGACTTCCGCGCCGCCGAGCGGATCTCGCTGACGTTCCGCTTCCAGGGAGGGGCCTCGACGCTGGACGAGCGCGCCCGCCAGGATCTGGCCCGTCTCAGGTCCGTGCTGCAAAGGCGGGACATGCAGGGCAAGACGGTGATGCTGTCCGGATACTCGGACGCCGTCGGATCGTTCGCCGCCAACCTGACCTTGTCCAAGCGGCGTGCGCAGGCGGTTCGCGCGGCCCTGTTCCCGGCCGGGTCCGCGCCACCCGCCGGCGTCACGATCGAAGAGCGCGCGTTCGGCGAACTGGCACCGGTCGCCTGCAACGATACCAACGAAGGGAGGGGTCTCAACCGCCGCGTCGAGGTTTGGATCCGCTGACGCGCCGTCCCGGAGCCAACAGCAAGCGTCCGCGACGTCCGGCGGACTCTCTGGCCGAAGCCGCAGTATCCCGGAGTGAACCATGCCGACGCGTCGTGACATCCTGAAATCCTTGACGCTCGCTCTACCCCTCACTGCGATCGTCCGGCCGCTTGCGGCGCAAGGTGCCTGGCAGCCGTCGAAGCCGATCGAGTTCCTGGTGATGGCCGGGCCCGGCGGGGGCGCCGACCTGGCTGTCCGGTTCCTCGTCAAGATCATCGAGGACAATCGCTGGTGTCCGGTGCCCTTCACGGTGCGTCACTTGCCGGCGAACGGTGGCGCCGACGCGCTTCTCGAACTCAACCGTCGGGGCGGCGACGCGCACGTGCTGCTGTTCACGCTGAACAGCTTCTACACCGCACCGCTCTCGAAGCCGGAGCTTGGTCTCGACATCAGCCGGTTCGCGCCCATAGCCCGCATGTCCGAGGATACCTTCCTGCTGTGGGTCAGCAGCCGGCGAACGGACATCGCGACGTTCGACGATTTCCTCGAAGCGGTCCGGGCAGCGGGGCCGTCCTGGACGATGGGCGGAACGGGACGCGATTCCGAGGATCAACTGCTGACCGATTTCCTCAATGCGTCCTATGGCCTGAAGATGTCCTACAAGTCCTACGCTGGCGGGGGCGACGTGGCGGCGGCACTCGCCGCCGACGAAGTGCAGTCAACCGTCAACAATCCGTCCGAAGTGCACGCCCAGCTCGCCGGCCGCACGGTGAAGTCGGTCGCCTCCTTCACCAGTCAGCGCCTCCCGGCCTTCCTGCGCACCCCGGCACTGCGCGAGACGGGCATGACGTTCTCCTATTTCATGCAACGGAGCATCGTCGGACCGCCCGATCTCATGGAGCCCGCGCTCGCCTGGTACATCGCGCTGTTCGAGAAGGTCTACGACAGCCTCGAATGGCAGACCTATCGGCGCGACAACAGCCTGATCGGCAATCTGATCTCGGGCGACGAACTCACCGCCTACTGGCTCGCCGAGCGCGAGAAGCACAAGCGCTGGCTGGAAGCGATGCGCGCGATGCGCGGGTAAGCACTGGAGCGAACGTCGCAATTGATCGGGGCCCATCGGCTCCGAAGGAGATCTGATGCGTTACAGCACTCGAGTCCGGCTGGCCTTCAGCTTCTTGATCCTGGCCTTCGTCCCGGCGCTGCCGGCTGCGACCAACGAGGAACTCCTGAAGGACGCTCTCGAATTTCTCGGACCGCCGCTTCCGGCGCGCGCGCCCCTTCCGGCCGACAATCCGTTTTCGGATGAGAAAGCCGCGCTCGGACATGTTCTTTTCAACGACCCGCGCCTCGCTGACGACGGGGCGAAAGCCTGCAGCGGGTGCCACGATCTCGCACGCGGCGGCGCCGATTCCGCCCCGGCCGTCGTGGGACACAGTTGGCAGCGACTGCCCCGCAACGCTCCCTCCGTTCTCAATGCTCTTTTCAATGACGTCGTGCCCACGGACCCGCCCGGCGGCAGCCGAACTGCCCCGCTCAAACGCCACATCCGCGCCGGTCTCGATCTCGATGTGCCCCGCCCGCTGGTGCTGAAGCGCCTGCAGGACGATCCGGAGATCGCCCGGCGCTTCGCGGCGGTGTTCCCCGGCGCTGATCATCCAGTTTCACTTCTCAACGTGGCCAAGGCTTTGGAGGCCTATCTCGCAACGCTGGTCACGCCCGCGCCTTTCGACGCGTTCCTCGGGGGCGATATCGATGCCATCGGACCGATCGAAAAAATCGGGCTCGCGAGTTTCATCGACAAAGGGTGCGTCGCCTGCCACATCGGCACGAACCTCGGCGGCGCCAGCTACGAGATCTTTCCGATCGGCGGGCCTCAGACGGACAAGCAGATGGCGGTCAGGGTGAGACCCCTGCGGAATGTGGCGCTGACGGGGCCCTACGGCTACGACGGCGGCGTCGAGCAGCTCGAAGGCGCGGTCGCCGTGATGCTCCATATGCATCAGAGCGAGGCCATGCACGACGGCGACGTGAAGACGATCACAGCCTTTCTCAAGACCCTGACGGGACGCCTGCCCGCCAGCCGTTGATCGTGTTTTTTCACGCCCGATCGGCGAAACTCAAATTCATATCCGTGGCGCCGCATGGAACCGCGGTGGCCGGGCGCTAACGAGTTCTTACGTGCCGGCTTCTTGCGGGGCTCATTTTCGTCTTTCCGCATCTCGCAACTCCGGGCGCCCGAGCGCATCGCGGGAAAACGGCCTGTTTCCCGGCGCGTCCGGCGCTTCTCGCGGAATACCTGCGGCGGCGAAACATGCGGCTCGGCGCAATCAATCCGCCCTCGCCACTTTGATCCGTCTCGCAATGATTTGCTTACTGCTTATTTGAGTCATCCTCGATTTTACCGAGACGGAAGGTATTCCTGCTCAAGACTATCCGTCGACGTTTTTCGAGGGCGTGCCAGGCCTGTCCGGCTGGCACCCCTTCTCGAGTGGCGCGCAAGGCTTCGCGTTTCAGATCAGGAGTAGGATCGTTTCATGGCCAATTTCACCGGCACCGCAAACAAAGACAGCCTGACCGGCGGCAACGAGAACGACATGCTGAGCGGCCTCAATGGCAGCGATACGCTGATCGGCGGGCTCGGCAACGACATCCTGTATGGCGGCGACGGCAACGATTCATTGTCGGGCGGAGGCGGCAACGACAGCGTTTCGGGCGGCGACGGAAACGACACGATCGACGCTGGACCCGGCGATACCATCGACGGCGGCGACGGCAACGACTACGTCGTTCTTTCTCTACCTAAGGTTGGGACACTGTTCACCAAGAACGGTGACGGCTCCTACACATTCGCCAATGGCACGGACGTCGTCAGACTGAACGGTGTCGAGTACATCCGCTTTGCGGAAGACAATGCCTTCATGTCGATGACCGAGTTCGTGACGCCGATCACGACCGTCAGCGGCGTCGGGAGCAATAGCTATGGCGGTGGACCGGAGCGTTTCCACATCACCGGCACCGAAACGGGGAACTCGCTCTACGGCGGGAACAAGGCCGACACGTTGATCGGGCTCGGCGGCAACGATGTCCTGCAGGGCAACGATGGCGCCGACGTGCTCGACGGCGGAGACGGCATCGACTACCTGCGCGGCGGGGCCGGCGCCGACCTGCTGATCGGTGGCGCCGGTAGCGATTGGGCGCAGTACTATGCCAGTGTGCAGGGCGTGACGATCGACCTGAGATCGACCGGCCAGCAGCCCGGCGGCGGCGACGCTGCCGGCGATACACTGAGCGGCATCGAGAACATCGTCGGCACCGACTATGTCGACCAGATCACCGGCGATGGTAACGCCAACCGCCTTATCGGAGGCCTCGGGAACGATACCCTCGACGGCGGCGATGGCGACGACGTCATCGAAGGCGGCGCGGGCAGCGACCTGTTGATCGGCGGCGCCGGCACCAGGGACTGGCTCGATTACACCACCAGCACGGCTGGTGTGACGGTCAACCTCAACTCCAGCGCCGCACAATCCGGTGGCGATGCCAAGGGCGATACCATCAGTGGCTTCGAGTATGCTACGGGCTCAGCATTCGACAACAAAATCACGGGTGTGGACAGCAATGCGCTCTATTACCTTTACGCCGGTGCCGGCAACGACTGGCTCATCGGCGGCAAAGGGCAGGATGTTCTCCGTGGCGACGCCGGTGCCGACACCCTTGACGGTGGCGAAGGCATCTATGACATCGCGAGTTACACGGCCGCGGCGGCAAGCGTCACCGTCGATCTCAATAAGCAAAGCGGCGGCACCAAGCAGACCGGCGGGGAGGCCGACGGAGACGTTCTGATCGGGATGGAAGGCGTGTATGGCGGCGCCTATGCGGATCTGCTGATCGGCCATACCAGCCAGGGGAGTTACCTCTATGGCAATGCGGGCAACGACACGCTGCAGGGCGGTAGCGGCAACGACTACTTCCACGGCGGTACGGGCCGCGATTTGATCGTCGGCGGCGCTGGTAGCGCCGACGCGGTCACCTACGGTCCCAGCGCGGGCAGCGTTACGGTCGATCTGCGACTGACGGGAGCCCAAGTCAGCGGTGGCGAGGCCGACGGCGATACGCTCAGCGGCATCGAGACCATTTTCGGTAGCGGGTACAGTGACCTGCTGATCGGCGACGGTGGCGACAACCTGATCTGGGGGTCGCATTACGGTGCGCCGTACTATCAGGCGGGCGCTCGCGACACGATCGCCGGCGGCCTCGGCAACGACACGCTCTATGGAACTCTGGGCAGCGATCGGGTCGTCTACAGCGACGTCGGCAATGCGACGACCGGCGCGGGCATCGTGCTGACCCTCGGCGTAGCCGGTGCGCAGACGACCGTCACCGGTGCTGGCGGAAACGACGTGATCAGCGCCTTCGAGGAGGTCGAAGGCTCCAAGGGCAACGACACGATTACCGGCAATGAACTGGCCAACTGGCTGGCGGGCGGCACCGGCAACGACAGCCTGACAGGCGGCGCGGGTAACGACACGCTGCTCGGCGGCGAAGGCCTGAACACCCTCGGCGGCGGCGATGGCGATGACCTGATCGACGGGCGCGCCGACCGCCTCGTCAACGGCAGCTTCGAGACCGGCGCGCTCGGCGCGGCAGGCGCCAGCGGCTGGACCGCATCGGGCGACGTGACGGTCGGGACAACCAACGGCGGCAAGTACGGCGTCAACGCCGTCACCTTCGGCAGTGGCCATCAGCAGGGCGATGGTACCATCAGCCAGACGATCACCGTGGAGGCCGGCCGGGCGTTCACGCTGGCGTTCGACTGGGCGGCGATCGCGGCGGCGGGCGCCAGCCAGACACTGAACGTGACCGTCAAAGACGGCGCGACGACGCTGGTCAATCAGACGGTCAGCGGCGGCAGCGCCGGGTGGCGCTCGTTCAGTTATTCCGTGACGCCGACGACCGGCAACCTGGTCGTGACTTTCAAGGATACGTCGAGCACGACCGAGTTCAGCTCGTCGGTGTTGGACAACGTGCGTCTGGTCGCGGCTGCCGGCAATGCCGTGACACTGGACGGCGGCAACGGCAACGACGTGTTGCTGTTCGGCGAAAGCGCCGAGGCCTTGACTTCCGCGGTCGGCGGCGCCGGGAACGATCTGATCGATGCCGGCGGCGGCAACGATACGTTCACCGCAAGCACGACGCAGGGCGACGATACGTTCGACGGCGGCAGCGGCTTCGACATGATCGATGTCTCGGGCGCCAGCGGCGGGGTCTCCTTCAAGTTCGGCACGAAGATGGACGGCGGCGCGTTGAAAGGGCTGACCGTCCGCAACGTCGAGCACGTCAAGGCGGGCGCCGGTGACGACACCATCTTTGGTGCCGTCGAAGCCGATCTGACCGAGGGCAGCGCCCTGCGCATCGAAGCCGGAGCCGGCATCGACACCCTCGATTACTCGGGCATGACCAGCGGCATCACGATCGATCTGGCCCAGGGCCAGACGACGCTCGGCGGCCGCCTCGACACGATTTCCGGCTTCGAGACGGTGATCGGTGGCGGCGGCAGCGACCGGATGGTCGGCAGCAGCGGCGCCGAACTGCTCATCGGCGGGGCCGGAAACGACACGATCCTCGGCGGCGACGGCAACGATACGATCAGGGCCGGGCTCGGCGACGACGTGATCGCCGGCGGTGGCGGTCTCGACATCCTGGACCTTTCGGGCATCACGGTCGCATCCAATGCGATGGTGAAGGTCGACCTGACCAAGCAGAGACTGGAAGCGCTAACCGGCACCACCCCGATCGTCGGGCTCGCCGGCGACATCTTCACCGGCATCGAAGGCGTGATCGGTACCAGCGCCAAGGAGAGCATCACCGGCGGCGACGAGGACAACTGGTTCGACGGCGGCGGCGGCAACGATACGCTGTCGGGCGGCGCCGGGCAGGACTCTCTCTTCGGCGGGACCGGCAACGATACGCTTCTCGGCGGCACCGGATCGGACTGGCTGGATGGCGGCACCGGCAATGACGTTGCGATCCTGACCGGCGCCACCGATACCTATGCCCTGACGATCGACAACCAGGCGCGGCTCGTGCTCGTCGACCAGAACCCCGATCGGCGCGGTTACTCGACGACGCTGATCGACGTCGAGCAACTCCAGTTCGCCGACGGTGGCCTGCGCACGATCGTGACCGGCACGACCGGGGACGACTTCAAATCCGGCAGCACGGCGAACGAGATCTTCTCGACCGGCGGCGGCAAGGACACGGTGTTCGGCGGTGGTGGCAACGACATCATCGCGGGCGCGGAGAGTGTCGACGGCGGCGCCAACGACGATCTCATCTTGCTGCCGGGCCAGGCCTACGAGACGGACATCGCCGCAGAACTCGTCAACAACGTGCGGGTGTTCACGGCCACGGCCGGTGGCCAGAGCGTCCGCTTCACCAACATCGAATCCGTTCAGTTCACCGATGGCGTGGTGGCCCGGCTTGCGAGCGGGACATCGGCGACGGCCGGCGCCGACATGGTCGTCGGCGGCGTGGACGTCGACACTCTGACGGGCGGCAACGGCGCCGACCGGATCTGGGGTCTCGACGGCGACGACACCCTCGACGGCGGCTTCGGTGACGACTACATCGCCGGCGGACAGGGCGCCGACAGCCTGTCGGGTCAGGGTGACAACGACACGCTGGCGGGCGGCGCGGGCTTCGATACGCTCGACGGCGGCGAGGGCATCGACACCGTGAGCTACGCGCTCTCGACCAAGGCGGTCAGCGTCACGTTGGCCGACAAAGGGTCCGGCACGGGCGGCAACGATGCCAACGACGCCCACATCGACACGCTGATCAGCATCGAGAATATCATCGGATCCGCCCACAACGACGCACTCTACGGCAACGGATCGGACAACGTCCTGGTCGGCGGCAGCGGCAACGATACGCTGTCGGGCTTGGGCGGCAAGGATACGGCCGACTACAGCTCGGCGCTGGCGGCGGTCACGGTCGACCTCAGCATCGCGACCGCGCAGAATACCGGCGCCGGCTCCGACGTCCTGAGTTCGATCGAGCGGCTGATCGGCTCGGCCTTCGGCGACAAGCTGACGGGCGACAGCGCCGACAACACGCTGACCGGCGGGCTCGGCAACGATACGCTCACCGGCGGCGCCGGCAACGACATGGCGGTCTTCACCGGCCGCTGGTCCGACTACACGACGAGCTACGATGCCGGCACCGGCAGCTACACGCTCACCGACCGCCGCAGGCTCGAGGGTACCGACGTCGTCAAGGGCGTCGAGAAGATCCAGTTTGCCGACGGCCTGGTGGATGTTGCGACGGCGCTGCTGAACGCGGCACCGACGCTGACCATCGGCGGCACCACGTTCAGCGTCTACGAGACGGTGGTCGACGGCGGCAACGTGTTGACGTCGGGGTCGTCGGCCGGCGCGGTGGTCGGCACGCTCGGGGTCACGGATGCCAACGTCGGGGATGTCTTCCGCTACAGCATCATCGACCAGAACGGCCAGGAGATCGCCGATCCGAACTTCTACCTGGAGGGTGGCGAGATCCGCGTATCCGCGGGCAGCAAGCTCGATTTCGAAGCGAGCCAGCACTACAATCTGCGCGTCCGCGTCACGGACGCCGGTGGCCTCTCCGACGACGAGACCATCACGGTGAACGTCATCAATCGCCTCGGCGACAAAAGCTTCGAGGTCGGCTACGCGAAAGCGTCGGCCAAGGGCTCGTCGGAGGAGGACTCGATCGTCGGCACGGGCGGCAACGATACGTTGAGCGGGGCCAGCGGCGGCGACACGCTCATCGGCGGGGCCGGCAACGACATCCTGTACGGTGACGACACCAAGGATTTCAGCATCGTCGGCGCCGACAGCATCAGCGGCGGCTCGGGCAACGACACCATCTTCGGCGGCCCCGGCCCCGATACCCTCGACGGCGGAGACGGCATCGATACACTGAGCTTCGCTGGCGACACCGCCGGCATCCGGCTCGACCTGTACGCCGGCACGGCGTCCGGCGGCTTCGCGGCCGGCGACAAGATCAGCAACTTCGAGGTCTATGTCGGCGGCAGTGGCGACGACACGTTCGTCCACAAGTCGGGCAGCATCGCCTTCGACGGCGCCGACGGCACGGACTGGGTCGACTTGAGCCACACCGTAGATGCGGTCTCGATCTCCCTGTCCAAGACCAGTGCCCAGAAGTACGTGGACGGCACCATCACCTTGCGCAGCATCGAGCACATGGTGGGCACCGGCTTCAACGACGTCTTAACCGGCAGCAAGCTGAGCAACAAGCTGGTCGGCGGCAACGGTAACGATACCCTCATCGGGGGCGGCGGTACGGACACCATGACCGGTGACGCAGGCGACGATACCTACGAGATCATCGACGCCCTGGCCACGATCGTCGAACTGATGAACGGCGGCTACGAAACCGTGAACGCGTCGGTCAACTACACGCTCGGCGACAACCTCGAGAAGCTGGTTCTGAAAGGCACGGCGAAAGCCGCAACGGGCAATGATCTGGACAACGTGATCATTGGCAACAGCGCCGCGAACATCCTGGTCGGCGGGATCGGCGCCGATGTGCTGGACGGAGGTGGAGGTCTCGACTTCGCCAGCTACGCCACCTCGGCGGAGGGTGTTGCCGTCACCCTCGTCAATACGAAAGGAGACCCTCAGGCGAACTCCGGTGGCGATGCCGACGGTGATGCGCTGTATTCGATCGAGGGCCTGATCGGGTCGGCGCATGCGGATCATCTAATCGGAAACGTCGGCACGAACACGCTGATCGGTGGCCTCGACGCCGACACGCTCGACGGCGGCGGCGGCCTGGACTGGGTCGACTATTCGACGTCGACCGAGGCCGTCACCGTCAACCTCACACCCCAGGGTTCCGCAACGGGCGGTTTCGGGTCCGGCGGCGATGCGGAGGGCGACGTTCTCATTTCGATCGAGAACATCGTCGGCTCGGATCACGACGATGCCCTGTTCGGCACGGCCGGCATGAACAAGTTCGTCGGTGGGCTCGGTGCCGACACGATCGATGGCTTCGGCGGCGTCGACGAAGTCAGCTATGCCCTGGCTAGCGCCGGCGTCAACGTGAGCCTAGCCTTGGATCCCGACGGCGCGCCGTACACGGGCCAGGGCGGTGCCCACGGTGACGTGTTGTTCAACATCGAGAGCGTGATCGGCTCGTTGTACAACGACACCCTCGAAGGCGGGAACAACGGCAGCACGTTGTATACGTTGACCGGCGGCAAGGGTCTCGACACCGCGACCTACGCGAATGCCAGCACGGGTGTGACCGTCGATCTCGGTGCGAGCAAAGACCAGCAGACCAATGCTGGGCGCCACAGACTCGTCGAGATCGAAAACCTGATCGGCTCGAACCATGCCGACATACTCAAAGGCAACAAGGGCTCGAACGCATTGACGGCCGGGCTCGGCGCCGACACGGTCAGCGGTGGGTCGGGCAACGACACCCTCGACGGCGGCGGCGGCGCCGACCTGCTGCTCGGGGGCGACGGCAACGACCGGATCATCGGCGGCTCGGGTGACGACATCCTGTGGGGCAACACGCAGGAGGGAGCTCTGATGGTCGACAGCGATACGTTCGTGCTGACCTTCGGCGGTGGCAACGACACCATCATGGATTTCCAGGATGGCACCGGCGTCCCCGGATCGACCGGCAAGGCGATCGACCGGATCGACCTCTCCATGCTCGGCTACAAGGCAACCGACGTTCAGACCGTGCAGACGTTCGGCCAGATCAATACGACGGCGAAGGCCGTCAACATCTGGCAGGACCTCAACACCGGCAACACGTTGGTCGTCTACAAGGATGGCCTCGCCGACAGCACGTTGACGATCAAGAGCAGCGGCCTGATGGCCATCAGCACGGCGGACTTCATCTTCGCCGCCTGATGGGTCTGCACCCTTGATGGATCAGCTTCGGCGATCCATCAAGGGTGCGGGACACCCAACAATGGCCGCAATGGCAAGTGAGGACGTGGGCGTCGCCATTCGAGGTCGCCCATGCCCGGCTCGCTGCTCGCCCTGTTGCTCGGATCGCTGACCAGCGTCGTCTCGGCGACGACCTGGATGACCGATAGCGAGATCCACGCGGCATTCGCGGGCCGGACCATCGACGGCATCTATGCCACCGGGCTGACGTTCACCGAGACCTACCGGGCCGACGGGGGTGTCGCCTACGAAGAGCCCGGCCGGCAGCTTTCGGGACGGTGGTCGGTCGTCGCCGGCAGCTTCTGCACGATCTACGACGACGCCATCTCGGGCGGATGCTTCCGGGTGCAGCGGATGAGCGGCAACTGCTACGAATTCCACTTCGTCGCGAAGGACGAAGACGAGGCCGCGCTGCGACCCGACCGCACAGCCTGGACCGCGCGGGGCTGGCGGTCGGGCGAGCGCAGTACGTGCGACGGCCTGCCGACGGTCTAGCGTCAGTGGTCGTCGGTGATGCGTCCGACCATCCAGCACATCGCCGAGACGATGGCGCCCGGCTCGATGGGACACGTCACAAGCTCGGGTTCGGCGATCACCTCGTAGACGGCCTGGTCGCTGGCGATCAGCATGCGGCAAATGTCGAAGCCGGTCTCTTCGTTGCGCAAGACCGTGTGTTCGAGCAGGCGGCCATTGATGAGCCCGTGCGACGACGGTGTTATTTCGGTCTCGAGGTTGTCCCTGGCGGCGGCGGCGGCGAGGCCGACCGGGACGAACGACAACGGCTCGAGGCCGGCCGTCTCCGAGCCGGCGGCGCGAAACGCCGCCTCGTCGCGATAAACCGTGAGCAAGCGGGCGAACCCGACGAGCCGGACGGTACAGCACAGCGGCAGCGGGCGGCTGGCGTGGGCGGCGAAATCGACGGCATCGAAGACGACGGGATAGGCGGACACCTCGCACTTGCGATCCGGGTCGATCCACCCGGCCCAGGCACCGTCGAACGGGCTGTTGCCCTCGCGGTGCACCGGACGCTCGATGCGCATGCCGACCGACGAGGCGCCGTCGAAAAACGCTGTCATACCGACGATACCGTCGTCGTCCAGTGTGCCGTCATCGTTGCGGGTGCCGACGATGTGAAACCACACCTCGGCGCCCGAGCGCGAGCGCCAGACCGCGTAGTCTCCTGGCTCGACTGCCAGACGAACGCGCGAATCCGTTGCCAGACGCGACAACAGTTCGCTCTGCTCATCGGCGGATTCGAATACGAACCCGATGGTCGATAGATGTCGTCCCACGGCGTTTCCCCACCCCAGAAAGGGGCAGGCGTCATTTCAACATTTCGCTTTTTCGCACTGACGATGAAAAGAATGCATTGAAACGACCCCTGCCTCGTGGCTCCCACCCAAGAGCCTTTGTTGTTGCGTGTCAGGATTTCGCGAGCCGGCCGAGCTCTTCTAGGATGCCGCCGCCCATTTCGTCGGTTCCGACCTGCCGCATGTTCGGCTGCATGATGTCGCCGGTGCGGAACCCGCGTGCGAGCGTGGACTCGATGGCCTTGTCGAGCAGATCGGCCTCGGCGGACATGTCGAACGAGTAGCGCAGCGCCATGCCGAAGCTGGCGATCGTGGCGATCGGATTGGCGAGGCCCTTGCCGGCGATGTCGGGCGCCGAGCCGTGGACGGGCTCGTACAGCGCCCGGCGGCGGCCGGCGCCGTCCGGGGCGCCGAGCGAGGCCGACGGCAACATGCCGAGCGAGCCGGTGAGCATGGCGGCGGCGTCGGAGAGGATGTCGCCGAACAGGTTGTCGGTGACGATGACATCGAACTGCTTGGGATTGCGCACGAGCTGCATGGCGCAGTTGTCGGCGAGGATGTGGTGCAGCTCGACCCCGGCGCCGTGGGCCTTGTGGGTCGCGGTGACGACCTCGTTCCACAGCACGCCGGTCTTCATGACGTTGCGCTTCTCGGCCGAATGCACCTTGCCGCGCCGCTTGCGCGCGAGGTCGAAGGCGACGCGGGCGATGCGCTCGATCTCGTGGGTCGTGTAGACCGTGGTATCGACGGCGCGCTTCTCGCCGTTCTCGAGGGTGACGATCTCCTTCGGCTCGCCGAAGTAGGTGCCGCCGGTCAATTCGCGCAGAATGAGGATGTCGAGGCCCTCGACCAGCTCGCGCTTGAGTGAGGAAGCCTCGGCCAGCGCGCCATAGCAGATCGCCGGACGCAGGTTGGCGAACAGGCCGAGGTCCTTGCGCAGCCGCAGCAGGCCGGCCTCCGGGCGGATGGGGTAAGGTACCTTGTCCCACTTCGGTCCGCCGACGGCGCCGAACAGCACGCAGCCGGCCGCGTCGGCCTTGGCGACGGTGGCATCGGTGACCGGCACGCCGTGGGTATCGATGGCCACGCCGCCGACGAGGTCGGTCGAGGTCTCGAAGTTCGCCTTGCGGCCATGTCGGTTGAAAAAGGCGACGACGCGCTCCACCTGGCTCATCGTTTCGACGCCGATGCCGTCTCCGGGCAGAAGCAGTACGTTGTGAGTCGTCATGAGGAACCTGTGTGATCGCAGCTGTCGGAGCCGGTAGTGCTAAACGCTGTTCCAATACTTAAGCAAGTGGTTGAAAGTAGCATCCGTGGATAGCGCCGTACACGCTGCCGGACACCACCGGCGTGCCGTTCGGCTTCAGGGATGGCGCGTGACCTTTCGCGGCTCATTGATCTGTCTCAGCGTGGCTGTGTGTCTAATCGGCGCGGTCTACGGATGGCCCGGTGCGGCGCGCGCCGAAACCGCGTTCCTCGCCCTGCCGGTCGACTGCGCGGTGGGCCGGACTTGTTTCGTGCAGAATTTTTTCGATATCGACGACGGGCCGGGCACGCGCGACTGGCGCTGCGGCACGGCGAGCTACGACGGCCACACGGGGGTCGATATCCGGCTTTTGTCGGCGGCCGCGACAGAAGCCGGCGTAGCGGTGCGGGCGGCGGCGCCCGGAGTCGTGCGCTCGACCCGCGACGGCCTGACGGAGAGCCTATTGACCGGCGCCGCGCGCTCCGCGCTGATGGCGCAGGGTCTCGGCAATGTCGTCGTGGTCGATCATGCCGACGGCTATCAGACCATCTACGGCCACCTGAAGCCCGGCAGCGTCCGCGTGCGTCGCGGCGATCGCGTCCAAGGCGGCACGACACTCGGCGAGGTCGGCTTCACGGGGCTGGCCGCCTTTGCGCATCTGCACTTCGAAGTGCGGCGGGGCGGCCGGCCGATCGACCCTTATCTCGGCCGTCCGGCCGGCGCGGCGGCGTGCGACCCGACGGGCCCGAGCGCGGGGCAGTTGTGGACGGCGGAGGCGGCAGCGGCGCTCGCCTATCGCGGCGGCGAGGTGGCCCAGGTCGGTTTCGCCAGCGCCCCGGTCGTCCACGACCGCCTCGAACACGACCATCGGGCGATCGCGCCTGCCGGCGCGGACAAGGATGCGATGGTATTTTTTGCCCGCGTACTCAACCTCGCGGCGGGCGATCGGCTGCGGCTGACCCTATCGGGCCCCGGGGGGATCGCGACCGAGAACACCGACCAGCCGGCCGATCGCAGCAAGGCGACCTTCACTGCGTTCACCGGCCGGCGCCGCCCGCCGGGCGGATGGCCGGCGGGCGATTACACGGGCGTGGTCGAGATCGTGCGCGGCGATGCCGTCATCCGGCGTGCGAGCGCGCAACTGACGCTGCCTTGACCCCGCCGCTCACTCGACGAAGGGGATCGGCACGAGCAGCACGAAGCCGTTGAGCCCGAGCAACGTGCCGAGGATCGCGAGCGCGAGGCTGCCCATCAGCAGCATGTTGCCGCTCGAGATGATCGCCACCGAGGCGAGCACGATGGCGATCTGAAGGAAGGCCTGCGACAGGTCGAAGTAGGGATCGCGGCGCATGGCGAGGTCGCGCTGTGCCTCAACGGTCTTGGCGCGGACGAACAGCTCGTCCAGGCCCTCGTTGCGCTCCTTGTCGGAGGTCAGCCGCGCGATCTGCTCGCGGTACGACTTGATTTTCGCCTCGGTCGCCGCACGCGCTTCGGCCGGCGCCGCCGGCATCAGTTTCAGCATCAGCTCGAGTTCGTCGGCCGCGAGCTGGTAGGTGGACCGGCGCAAGTTTTTCGCCTGGAAGAACGACCAGAGATTCGTCGCCTCGATGTTGCGCAGGGTCGCATCCTTGGTGGCGTTGCCGCCCCCGGTCGACACGACCGCCAGCATGACCGCCAGCAGCCCGATGAAAATGCCGATCCGCTTCTCGCGCGACTTCTCGTCGACCAGATAGGCTTCCAAGAACGCGCTGATCTTCGCGAGCATGCTTCCCCCAAACCCCGTGCGTCAGGCTTCCAGTACCCGACGTTCTGCAACTCGACCATCGGCGTGCAAGCGATATACGATGGGCACGCCGGTCGCCAGCTCGCGCTTGACGATCTCCTCGCCGGTGAGCCCTTCGAGCCGCATGATCACCGAACGGAGCGAGTTGCCGTGGGCCGCCACGATGACGTTGCGGCCGGCGCTCACTTCGGGCCAGATCTTCGCCTCGTAGTAGGGCAGCGTGCGGGCCGCGGTGTCCTTGAGGCTCTCGCCGCCGGGCGGCGGCACGTCGTAGCTGCGCCGCCAGACGTGCACCTGCTCCTCGCCCCAGCGCGCCCGCGCATCGTCCTTGTTGAGACCCGCGAGATCGCCGTAGTCGCGCTCGTTGAGCGCCTGATCGCGATGGATCGGCAGAGCGGTCTGGCCGAGCTCGCCGAGGATCAGGTCGAGCGTGCGCTGTGCGCGCTTGAGCACGCTTGTGAAGGCGATGTCGAAGTGCAGCCCCTCCGCCTTGAGCTTGCGGCCAGCCGCGATCGCCTCGGCCACGCCCTTGTCGGTGAGGTCGGGATCGCGCCAGCCGGTGAACAAGTTCAACCTGTTCCACTCGCTTTCGCCGTGGCGCACAAGAACGAGAACGTTTTCCATCCGAATGTCCGTTGATCTGCCGTGGTGCTAGATGCCGAGCACATCGCTCATGGAGAACAGGCCCGGGCCCTTGCCGCGCGCCCACAGGGCGGCCTTGACGGCACCACGGGCGAACAGGCCGCGATCGGTCGCGCGATGGGTCAGTTCCAGGCGCTCGCCTTCACCGGCGAAGATCACCGTATGCTCGCCGACGACCGAGCCGCCGCGGATGTTCGCGAAGCCGATGTCGCCGCTGCGACGCGCGCCGGTGTGGCCGTCGCGGACGCGGACGGAATGCTCCGCCAGAGGTATTTTTCGTCCCGCCGCGGCCGCCTCGCCGAGCAGAAGGGCGGTACCCGACGGGGCATCGACCTTGTGGCGATGGTGCATTTCGACGATCTCGATGTCGAAGTCGGCGTCGAGCGCCTCCGCGACCTTGCGGGTGAGCGCGGCGAGCAGGTTGACGCCGAGGCTCATGTTGCCCGACTTGACGATGGTGGCGTGACGGGCGGCAGCCTGGACGGCCGCCTCCTCCTGCGGGCCGAGCCCGGTGGTGCCGATGACGTGCACGATGCGCGCGTTGGCCGCGAGACCGGCGAGTTCGGCGCTGGCGGCCGGCGCGGTGAAGTCGAGGATGCCGTCGACCGCGGCGATCACCTCGAGCGCGTCCGACGAGACGGGAACGCCGAGCGGACCGAGACCGGCGAGCATGCCGATGTCCTGCCCGACCGCCGAGGCGCCCGCGCGCTCGACGGCGCCGGCGACCCGGCACCCGCTGGTGGCGTGAACGGCGCGGACGAGTTCAAGCCCCATCCGGCCCGCGGCCCCCATCACCGCGATCTTCATGACTGTCATGGCCCCGGCTCCGACCCCTGCATTGGCGGCGCGCTGTTTAGCAGACCCGCGTCACGCCGTCTCGGACTTGTAGCGCTCGATGGACTGGACGATCAGGCGGCGCGCCTCGTCGGCATCGCCCCAGTGGTGGACCTTGACCCACTTGCCGGGCTCCAGATCCTTGTAGTGCTCGAAGAAGTGCTGGATCTGCTCGATGGTGATGGCGGGGAGGTTCGTGTAGCTCGTCACGTTGGCGTAGCGCTTGGTCAGTTTCGGCGACGGTACGGCGATCACCTTCTCGTCGCCACCGCCGTCGTCCTCCATCACCAGCACGCCGACCGGGCGGCAGTTGATGACCGCGCCCGGCACGATCGCGCGAGTGTTGCAGACGAGGACGTCGATGGGGTCGCCATCGGCCG
Source organism: Hyphomicrobiaceae bacterium (assembly GCA_049318625.1). Taxonomy (GTDB): domain Bacteria; phylum Pseudomonadota; class Alphaproteobacteria; order Rhizobiales; family Hyphomicrobiaceae; genus JBMOGA01. Next base: position 94,554 of record JBMOGA010000002.1, on the reverse strand, counting down.
ACAGGGTGTGGGGCACGAACCCGTAGTTTCCGGGATAGCGCATCGGCGTGTACAGGAAGCGGTCAACGAACAGGGTGCCGGAGGCCTTGTCCATCTCGTACTTGATGGGCTCTCCGCCGACCGGAACTTCGACAATGACGTTGATATCCTCTGGCGGGTTGTTGCCCGTCAGCACGGCGTCGATGCGCATGGCTGTCCGTCCTTCAGCGTGTGATGTGGTGTCTCGATCTGCGTCACTGGTGCGCGTTGCCTCGCGCAGGGGCAATCCCCCTTTGGTCCAGTGCGGCGTCGGCGTAAAGGGCCGGCGCGCTCAATCCCAGGCGAACGCCACCTTTTCGAGCTTGGCGCCGCCGATACGGTCGTAGGCCGAGGTGATCGGGCGGCCGCCGCGGCGCCAGTAGAATGCGGTCGCCGCCGTGTTGTCGATCAACGCCCAGACGATGAGGCCCGGCAGGCGGCGCTGGTCGAGACGGTGGCGGCAGGCCTCGAACAGGTGCTCGCCGAGGCCGATACCCTGATGCGAGGGCGCCAGATAGAGTTCGTAGATCTCGCCCTTCTGGGCACTCTTGCCGCGCGCCGCGCCATGGGTGGCATAGCCGGCCACGGTGCCGGCGGCGTCGAGCACGAGCAGGCCTTCGCCACCACGCGCCGCATTGCGCCACCACTCCGGCCCGCGCCGGCGGATCATGGTTTCAAGATGGAGGTGAGGGATGATGCCGCGATAAGCGGAGCGCCAGGACTCGCGGAAAATTTCCACCAGGGCCGTCGAATCTGTGGCCCGGGCGCGCCGTACACTGACTTGATAGGTTGACCCTAACATGGGGTCAACTATACAGCCGCCCCGCCGTTCCGCCACAGCAAAAAACCGGCTGACCTAAAACAGAAAGCCCGGCGCTTTCGGCGCCGGGCTTCCGATCGAACGGACCTGAAATCAGGCCGACTTCTTGAGGTTCTCGAAGCCCTTGGTGGTGACCGAGTTCATCGTCTCGAAGGTCTGACGGGCGACCTTGCTCGACAGCTCGAACAGCTCGCGGGTCTGCGAGGACGCGGCAGCGAACTGCTGCTGCATGAAGTCCGCCTGCAGGCGGGCCGCCTCGGGGAGGGTGCGGGCGCGGGCGATGGCCTGAGCGGCATCGAAAACGGCGTCGGTGTTCGACATCGTGTTCTCGATGACCTTCTCGCCGATCGACTTGGCGCCGGCGTGGGCGGCCAGAACGACGTCCTCGACGACCTTCACGCCGTCCTTGGTGGCCGAAGCCATCTTGGCGTAGGCCTCACGGGTCTTGGCGACGCTCTCTTCGGCGAACACCTGCATGTTCTCCGGGATGCGGGCGTCCTTGGCCGCGTTGAACATGTCTTGAGCCTGGCGGGTGAATTGGTCGTTCATGGGTGCGCTCCTGTTGAACATGGGTGGGTGAACCTTTGGCTTTGCGTCCCGTGCATCCGACCGGCGCCGGGTCTCGTCTCATCCAATGGCTGCAACATAACGCATGACTTATTGCAGCGCAACATAAAACGTTTTGCGGCGCGGTACAGTCTTTTGTCTAAGATTTGAGCAGGCCCGGCGGACGTTCGAGTTGTCAGCTCAAGGCGTGGAAACGGTCGCGATAGCCGAGAATCGCAGGGTCGAACAGAATGTCGGTCTGCTTGAGTGGCCGTGCCAACGCAAGACCGTCCAGCGCACGACAGCGGGACAACGCGACGTAGGCCTGCCCGTGCGCGAAAGTGCCGCGCCCCAGGTCGATGTAGACGCGGTCGAGCGTGAGGCCCTGGCTCTTGTGGATCGTCAGAGCCCAGGCGAGCCGCAGTGGGAACTGTTTGAACGTGCCCGCAACGGTTTCGACGATCTTGCCGGCGGCCTGATCGAACGCATAGCGGCGGTTCTCCCAGGCGGCCGGTTCGACCTCGTATTCCTCAGTGCCGATGGTGATCCAAACCCGCTTCTCGTCCAGGCGGGAGACGCGCGCGACGGTGCCGTTGACCCAGCGCCGATCGGAATCGTTACGCAGCAGGATGACCTTGGCGCCCATTTTCAGCACCAGGTTGGCGTCCGTCGGCTGGGCGGATTCGGCGAAATCTCCGGTGCGGCCGGCCTCGTAGGACATCGGCTGGCCGGGCAGTGCCTGAAGAAACGCCATGTTGATTCGCTGCGCTGCGGCATTGGTCGGCGTCAGGATCACATAGGGGTCGCCCTCGGCCAGCGTACGGATCGGTGAGACGCGCCGGTTGAGCACGGCCAGGTCGTCCTCGTCGACCTCGCCGTTGCGGACACGGTCCAGCACCCGCACCAATTCGTCGTCGTTCTGGCGGAAGACGCGGCCGAGCTCGATCAGGCCGGTGCCCGCGCCCTCGTTCAGGGTCGAGACATCGAAGAAAAACGGGCCGCCATGGGTGTCCTGCAGGTGGCCGGCCACCTCCGCCTCCTGGATCACCGGCGGCAACTGATGGAGGTCGCCGAACAGGATCAGGCGGACGCCGCCGAACGCATCGCGCGGGCGGCCGCGGTTGATCCGGAGCGACTGGTCGATCGCCCACATGAGGTCGGAGCGGACCATCGACACCTCGTCGATGACGAGGAACTTCATGCGGCGCATGACGCCGCCGTGGCGGCTGCGGCGGATGTCGTCGGGGCCGATGAGGCGGGGCGGGAAGCCGAAGAACGAGTGGATGGTCTGGCCGCCGACGTTGACCGCGGCGAGACCGGTCGGGGCGACCGTCACGTGAGAGTCGCTCAACAGCGGGGCGAGGCAGCGCAACAGGGTCGACTTGCCGGTGCCGGCCCGCCCGGTGATGAAGAGATGGCCATCGCCCGCGGCGACATGCTCGACCGCGGCCTCGTGCTCCGGTGTCGGCTGCACGCCGTCCGGCCAAGCGAAGTCAGCGGGAATTGCGGTCGACGGCAACGGCTCTCCTCGTCATCGGCAGAGGGGCGGGTCGGCTTCTGGCGCCCGCCACCACGGCGGGCCGCCGCGGCCTGGAGTGCTTCCGGTCCCGGTCGAAGCGGTCCGCTTCCACCTCGACCGATCAGACCCTACTCGCTCGCGTCGGCCGCAGCCTCGCGCTTGCGCTCCTGGCGCTTGCGCTCGTTGGGGTCGAGCCAGCGCTTGCGCAACCGGATGGACTCCGGCGTCACCTCGACCAGCTCGTCGTCCTGAATATAGCTCATGGCGCGTTCGAGGGTCATCTTCATCGGCGGGATGAGGTTCACCGCGTCGTCCTTGCCGGAGGCGCGCACGTTGGTGAGCTTCTTGCCCTTGAGGACGTTGACCTCGAGATCGTTCTCGCGCGTGTGCTCGCCGACGATCATGCCGGCGTAAACCCGGGTCTGCGGGCCGATCATGAAGGGCCCACGGTCCTGCAGGTTGAAGATCGCGTAGGCGACCGCTTCGCCGTTGTCGTTGGAGATCAGCACGCCGTTGCGGCGGCCGGAGATCTCACCCTTGAACGGCGCGTAGACGTGGAAGATCCGGTTCATGACCGCGGTGCCGCGGGTGTCCGTCAGCAGCTCGCTCTGGTAGCCGATCAGGCCACGGGTCGGCACGTGGAACACCAGACGCTGGCGCCCGCCGCCGGACGAACGCATCTCCAGCAGCTGGCCTTTGCGCTCCGACAGCTTCTGGACGACGATGCCCGAGTGCGCCTCGTCGACGTCGATGATGACCTCCTCGATGGGTTCCAGCTTCTCGCCGGTCTCCTTGTCGGTGGTGATCACGACGCGCGGACGCGAGACGGTGAGCTCGAAGCCCTCGCGGCGCATGTTCTCGATGAGAATGCCGAGCTGAAGCTCGCCGCGGCCGGCGACGTCGAAGCTGTCCTTGTCGGGGTTCTCGGTGATGCGGATCGCGACGTTGCGCTCGCCTTCCTTGAGCAGGCGCTCGCGGATGACGCGGCTCTGAACCTTGTCGCCCTCCTGGCCGGCGTAGGGGCCGTCGTTGATGCGGAAGGTCATCGACAGCGTCGGCGGGTCGATCGGCTGGGCGGGCAGAGGTGTATCGATAGAGGGGTCGCACAGCGTGTCGGCGACGGTGGCGTCGCTCATGCCGGCCAGCGCGACGATGTCACCGGTATCGCCGAGCTCGATCGGCTGGCGCTCGATGCCGCGGAAGGCGAGCACCTTGGAGACGCGGAAGCTTTCGACGAGGGTGCCGTCGCGGGAGATCGCCTTGATGGCCTGGTTGGGCTTGATCGAACCGGACGAGATGCGGCCGGTCAGAATGCGGCCCAGGAAGGGGTCGGCCTCCAGCGTGGTGGCAAGCATCCGGAACGGACCCTCCTCCACCTTCGGCGGCGGTACGTGGGCCAGCACGAGATCGAACAGCGGCGCCATGTCGACCTTGGGGCCGGCCGGGTCGGTGGCCATCCAGCCGTCGCGGCCCGAACCGTAAAGCACGGGGAAGTCGAGCTGCTCGTCGCTGGCGTCGAGGCCGGCGAACAGATCGAACACCTCGTTCAGCACGTCGAGGTGGCGCTCGTCGGGGCGGTCGATCTTGTTGATCGCGACAATCGGACGGATGCCGCGCTTCAGGGCCTTGGAGACCACGAACTTGGTCTGCGGCAGCGGGCCTTCCGAGGCGTCGACCAGCACGATCACGCCGTCGACCATGTTGAGGATGCGCTCGACCTCGCCGCCGAAGTCGGCGTGGCCGGGGGTGTCCACGATGTTGATGCGGACATCCTTCCAGACCAGCGAGGTGCACTTGGCGAGAATGGTGATGCCGCGCTCACGCTCCAGATCGTTGGAGTCCATGACGCGCTCGGCCACCCGCTGATTGTCACGGAAGGCGCCGGACTGGCGCAACAGGACATCGATCAGCGTGGTCTTGCCGTGGTCGACGTGGGCGATGATCGCGATATTGCGCAGCTGCATAGGGCTCGCTCGCTCGGTGGAGGCTGTTTGTGCCGGAATTGTGCGCCGCAATACCACAGGGCGGGCGATCCCGCCAGCGGCGCCTGAAGCCCCTCGCGGCGGGACGCTGACGACTTGGCATCATCATTGCAATGACGATCGCAACCAGCAGGGAGCGACCCATGTTCGAACGCGGCACCTACCAGGCCCGGCCCAGCGCGACAGTGCTCGCCGAGTTCACGTGCAATGACGGGACGATCGTGCGGGGCCGCGTCGACCTGCCGGCCAACGGCGGTCTGGCCGAATTGCTCAACGGCTCCAGCCAGTTTCTTTCGGTGGCCACTCTCGACGGCGCGCGCTCGTTCGTGGCCAAGCATGCGATCGCGCGGGTCTGGCTGCTCGACTTGCCGGTGCAACCGAAATGCGGGGGCAAGGGGGCGGTGGACGACACGCCGGCGAGCATTCTCGGCGTAGCGCCGGACGCTGCACCCGACGAAGTCCAGGCCGCCTATCGGCAGATGATGCGGTCCTATCACCCGGACCGGTTCGCGGGGGTCGAGCTGCCGAAGGAAGTCTCCAGCTATCTCGAAAGCATGGCACGGCGCATCAACATCGCGTTCTCGATGCTGGAGACCGGCCGGGAGACGGCGCGGGCGGCCTGAGCACTCAGACCGGGCGGGGGCGGCCATTGTTGGCGCCGGCCTTGCCCGCGGCTTCCTCGATCTCGTACTGGCGGCGCAGGAACTCGTCGATATCGGGGCGGGTGACAGGCTCCCTGTCCTGACGGCGGCGCTGGCGGTCCTGGGCATTGCGCGCCCAGCCGGGCGATCCCGGCCGCTTCAAGCGGCGGCCACTGTGGATCAACAGCGGGTTGTCGGGCGCCACCATGTCGAGCTCGTCGAGGAAGCTTTCCCGCAGCGCGTAGAAGCCCTGCAGAATGGCGTCGCGGACCAGCGCGCGCTGTTCGGCGGGCGGATTGCCACCCTTGCGCGGGTCGAGCGTCTGCAGCGCGCGGCGCATGTCATGGAGCGGGGCGTAGGGATAGAGGCCGATCAGGTCTTCCGTCTCGCCGACGTTGCGGTAGATGATCCGCATGTTGTCGATGGTCTCGCTGATGCGGCAGAACGCGGCGACATAGTCGTCGGCGGTGGCGTATTGTTTCTCGCAGAAGGCGAACAGGGCCGACTTGGTGCGCACGATGTTGCGCCACTCCTGCTCGAGGTTCTGGACGAACGTCGAGCGCTTCTGGAACACGTTGGTCAGGTAGGCGACGCCGCCGGTGGCGATCAGCAGCGACATGTCGCGCAGGAACTCGTAGACGTCCTTGAGCGCCGCCTCGCCGGCCGTACCGCGCAGATAGGGCACGTGATCGGCGAACTTGGCCAGCAGCGACACCGCCAGCACGAAGCCGATGCCGAAGTAGAGACGCCGGAGCATGCGATGCAGGCTGGTACGGGTCATGGACTGCGCTCGGCGGAGGCATGGACGCGGGGAACGTAGCCTGCCGCCAGGACGTGCACGATGGTCCCGGGTGTCAGCACCTCGACCGGGGCATCGTCCACGCTTGCGACAGCGCAGGAGCCGTTATAGCCGTCGAGCGTCCAGGCCGCGAGCCGCCCGTTCCGCTTCAGGACCGGGATGTTGCCAAGACGGAACATCGCGCCGTCGGGGAGAAGGCCGGGCCGCGCCGCAAACGTGCGCTTGCCGCCGTCGTCAGCCACACGCTCGGCGTGCAGCACCGCGTCCATCTCGTCGGCGGTGGCGTTGCGCCCGAGACCGCGCACCGCCCCGAACGCAGCAGCGAACGCCAGCGCCTCGTCACGCCGGCATTCGAAGCAGGGGCGGTGACCGGCCGCCAGCGCCGTCGCCTCGTCGAGAAAGAACATCTCCGTGTAGCCGGCGCCCATGACGGTGCGGTGCCGGCCCTTGAAGGCGAGCCGGCAGCAGATCCAGCGGCGGTTGGACCATCGGCGGCGGCCGAGGGTGCGGTCGTCGCCGTGCAGGCGACCGCCGCGATTGCCCATCCACGCGCCCCGCGCGGCGGCGGCGACGAGGGCGCCTTCGGGTGTGACACGGTTCTGGAGCGGCATGGCGGACCCCGGTGCGAGGCCCGCAGCATTCCAGAAAGGCCGGGGCCGGGAAACCCCGGCCCCGATATCCCGCTCGAAGGGCTTCGGATCAGTCCGATCAGTGCGTCGTCGGGCGAGCCGCCGCGGGCGGCTGAGGGCCGGTCCCGCGGGTCTTGAACAGCGAGTACACGATGCCGCCGCCGAGCAGAGACACGGTGACGACGAGACTGATCTCGGGCGGGATCTTGCCGATGATCTGATGGGCGAAGATCTTGGCGCCGACATAGATGAGCACCAGCGCCAGCGCATACTTCAGATAGTGGAAGCGGTGCACCATGGCGGCCAGCACGAAGTAGAGCGAGCGCAGCCCGAGGATCGCGAAGATGTTCGACGTGTACACGATGAACGGGTCCTGCGTGATCGCGAAGATGGCCGGCACCGAGTCGACCGCGAAAACGAGATCGGCGAACTCGATCAGGACGAGCGCGACGAACAGCGGCGTCGCATAGCGCACCATGCGGCCGGAAACCGGATCGGGCTTGGTGATGAAGAACCGTTGGCTGCTCATCTCCGTGGTCGTGCGCATGTGCCGGCGCAGCCATTTCAGCACGAAGTTGTTCTCGATGTCGGGCTTGTGGTCCGCCATCATCAGCATCTTGACGCCGGTGAACAGGAGGAAGGCCGAGAAGATGTAGAGGATCCAGTCGAACTCGGCGATCAGGGCGGCGCCGACACCGATCATGATGGCGCGCAACACGATGACGCCGAGAATGCCGTAGAACAGCACCCGGTGCTGATACTTCGGCGGAATCGCGAAGTAGGTGAAGATCATCGACATGACGAACACGTTGTCGAAGGCGAGCGTCACCTCGACGACCCAGCCGGTCAAATAGAGTTCCCACGCGGTCCAGGCGCGGGCCGTGGGCGTCTCGGCCGCAGCGATCACCGGATCGAGGGATTGAGCAGCACCCTGATAGTAGAGCCACCAGACGACGATGGAGAACAGGAAGCCGAGGGCGAGGCAAGCGCCAGCCAGGATCGCGCTCTCACGCAGGGAGACCTCGTGGGCCTCGCTGTGAAACACGCCGAGATCGATGGCCAGAACGACGACGACGACGCCGATGAAGCCCAGCCACACCCAGGCCGGCATGCCGAGCCAAGTGGCGCCCAGAAGTTCGGTAAACAGCTCCATCAATCTCCCCAAAAGCCGGACATGCCAAGGTCTGCACGCCCCGTTCCGGGGACGACTGGGACTTGGCGAACAAAATCCGAGTTGGGAAGAGGGGATTACGACGTCAAGGTCTTGCGCCGGGAAAATTGGACACGGTGGGGGATCGCGGCGGGTCGGCCGCGATCCGCTGGTGCGTTTTCACCCCTTGCGGGCGCGCACGCCCAAGGTCCGCAGGCGCAGGGCGTTGAGCTTGATGAAGCCCTGGGCGTCCTTCTGGTCGTAGGCACCCTGATCGTCCTCGAAGGTGACGAGCGTCGAGGAGTAGAGCGACTTCGGGCTCGACCGGCCGGTGACGATGACGTTGCCCTTGTAGAGCTTGAGGCGCACCTCGCCCTCGACGTGCTCCTGGCTCTTGTCGATCAGCGCCTGCAGCATCTCGCGCTCGGGGGCGAACCAGAAGCCGTTGTAGATGAGTTCCGCGTAGCGCGGCATCAGTTCGTCCTTGAGGTGGGCGGCGCCGCGGTCGAGCGTCAGGCTCTCGATCGCCCGGTGGGCCGCCAGCAGGATGGTGCCGCCGGGAGTCTCGTAGACGCCGCGCGACTTCATGCCGACGAACCGGTTCTCGACGAGGTCGATGCGGCCGATGCCGTTGTCGTGACCGAGCTTGTTGAGGGCGGTCAGCAGGGTGGCCGGCGACAGCGCCTTGCCGTTCAGGCTGACCGCGTCACCCTTGGCGAAGCCGATCGTGATCTCGGTCGGCTTGTCGGGCGCCTCCATGGGCGAGATGGTGCGCTGGTAGACGATGGACGGCGGTTCGATTGCCGGGTCCTCGAGCACCTTACCCTCTGACGAGGAATGCAGAAGATTGGCGTCGACGGAGAAGGGGGACTCGCCCTCCTTGTCCTTGGCGACCGGGATCTGGTGGGTGCGCGCGAACTCGAGGAGTTCCTCGCGGCCCTTGAAGGCCCACTCGCGCCACGGCGCGATGATCTTGATGCCGGGCTCGAGCGCATAGTAGCCGAGCTCGAAGCGGACCTGATCGTTGCCCTTGCCGGTGGCGCCGTGGCAGACGGCGTCGGCGCCGGTCTTGCGCGCGATCTCGATCTGCTTAGCGGCGATCAACGGCCGCGCGATCGAGGTGCCGAGCAGGTAGACGCCCTCGTAGAGCGCGTTGGCGCGGAACATCGGGAACACGTAGTCGCGCACGAACTCCTCGCGCAGGTCCTCGACGAAGATGTTCTCGGCCTTGATGCCGAGCATCAGCGCCTTCTCGCGGGCCGGGCCGAGCTCCTCGCCCTGGCCGAGGTCGGCGGTGAACGTCACGACTTCGCAGTCGTAGGTTTCCTGCAGCCATTTCAAGATGATGGACGTATCGAGGCCGCCGGAGTAGGCGAGCACGACCTTGTTGATCTTGCCTTTGGCGGGGGCCGGTGGCGTGGCGTCTGTCATGGCGCTCTCCGAACTCGTCTCGTCGATCTGGCTCGCGAGGCACCGACACCCGGCCTGTTTCGCGACTTTCGCGGCGGGACTATAGGAGATCGACGGCGCCCGCAAGCGCGCTTCGCCCCCTCGTACGCAGCGGTGACACCATGGCCGACGTCGAATTCTGGTTCGATCTGGCGTCCACCTATTCCTACCTGTCGGCGATGCGGATCGAGGCGCAGGCCGCGCGCCGGGGCCGGACGGTCGCCTGGCGCCCGTTCCTGCTCGGACCGGTCTTCAAGGCGCAGGGGTGGGAGACATCGCCGTTCAATCTCTACCCGGCGAAGGGCCGCTACATGGTGCGCGACATGGAGCGCCTCGCCGAAGCCCGAGGCCTGGCGTTCCGGCTGCCCATGCCGTTTCCGCAGAACAGCCTCAGAGCCGCCCGGATGGCGCTGGTCGGGTCCGATGCCGGTTGGACCGCGGCCTTCGTGACGGCGGTGTTCGCGGCTGAGTTCCAGGATGGCGCCAATATCTCCGATCCGTCCCTGCTCGACGGCATCTGCGGCCGGCTGGGGCTGGACCCCCGCTCGATTCGGTCCGCAAGCGAGGCGGACGCGCTCAAGCAACAGTTGCGGAACGCGACGGACGAAGCGATGGCCAAAGGCATCTTCGGCGCACCGACATTCGTGACTGCGGACGGCGAGTTGTTCTGGGGCGACGACCGGTTAGAAGCGGCCCTCGATTGGCCCGGCGGGCAGCAAAAAGAATGAGCGGAACTTTCGGCCTGTCGTCGTTTTCGACCACAAAGCCATGGTATAGGGATTCGTCGTCAACCAATCGGGAGAATGTCCCTTGAGCAAATCTGCGCGATATTGGGGAACGGGCGCCGTAGCCGCTGTCGCCGCGCTCCTGCTGCTGTCCGGTGGCGCCTCGGCGCAGCAAGCCCCGGCGACCGCGCCTGCAACCAAGCAGGCTCCGGCAACCACTCCGGCGCCGAAGGCGGCAACCAAGGCGCCCGCCGCCAAGAAGGCGGCCTCTCCCTGTGCCGACCTCGAGAAGGCAGCGTGCGAGGGGAAGACCGAGTGCCAGTACATCGCCGCGACGAAGCGCAAGGACGGCAAAGAGGTCAAGGCTTACTGCCGCCTGAAGCCTAAGGCGAAGGCCGACGCGAAGGCCGACCCGAAGGCCAAGGCACCGGCCGCGACGACCACGGCGCCTGCCGCGAAGGCCACGACGCCGGCAACCGCGACCTCTCCGGCCACGCCGGCGAAGAAGCAGTAGTCACGGACGTTGAATGGAATTGGAACGAGGCCGCAACATTCATTGCGGCCTTTTTCTTTGCTCAGGCGAACTGTTGTTCGGAGAGGCTCGACAGGTAGAGCGTCGCCGCGAACAGCATCGGCACGAGAACGGCCATGAGCTTCGAGGCCGCCATCGTCACATGGGCGACCGCGTGGCCGCCATCGGACCGGTAGGCGGCGAAAGAACTCGGCTGCATGACCGACGAGACGGCTTCGGCGACCGCCTGCTGGACCGGCGCTGTGGCAACTGCCAGTTGCATGGCCGACCAGAACTGATTGATGGACATGCCGCCCGGCTGCATCGCGGGCCACCCCATCAGGCCGCTGGAGGGCCACCGGCCAGGATCGAACCAGTTGAACGACGTCATCGGGGACATCGGCGCCATCGGCCACGCGGGATAGGCGCGGCTGGCCATGCCCGGATCAAACCAACTCATCATCAGATCGAGCGGCGTCTCGGGGGGCTTACGATACCAGGAGCGGGACTTGGGCTTCGATCTCGCCGCGGCGGCCTCGGTGGCGGCCAGCATGGTCGACGTCGGCAGCGTCCAGAGGTCGGCGGCGTTGGACGCCATCGACCACCAGGTCGCCGATGCCGCTTCCGCGTAGTTCCGGCCGGCGTCGGCCCAGGCCTTCGCGGCATCCATCTGGATGTTTGGCTGCATCGACGGCTTCCCAAATGAACAATCGAGCCGGACGTGCGGACCCGCATTGGGCAATACCCATAGCATGCGTGTCGCAAATCGGCACAGCAAAAATTGTGCAATGCAAAAATTAAGGTCGCGTAACGGCCCGAGAAACGAAAACTTCAGGCCTTTTTCGCGCCGGCCGTAACCGCGGCCGCTTCGACGGACTTGGCCGGGGCGGCAGCCGGGGTCCCCTGATCACCGGCCCAACGCCCGGACGACAGCCAGTAGGCGAACCCGGCGAGCAGGCCGGTGACGCCGTAGGTGATCGCCGCATAGGTGTTGACGATGCTCGGCTGACCCGGGATCTCGCTCTGGTGCTGCGCCATGAAGCCGGCCGCCGCGACCGCCGCACCGGCCAGCACGTAGTAGACCGGCGAGCGCAGCGACTGCCATTCGCCGATGCTGGCCGCGATCAGGGCGAAGGGGGCTGCGAAAACCGCCGCATGGGTGGCGGTCAGCAACACCCATTCCGCCGTGCGATCGCCGTCCGACAGACCTTTCAGCAGGGCCTCGGGACCCACCGCAAAGCCGACCTGCGTCGTGCCGGCCACCAGGGCGGCGACGACGAACCCGAACAGCACACGAACGATCGCGACGAACATCTGAACACACCAACTGAAGTTCTTTGTTACCGGAGGTTTAACGGAAACCTCCCCATTCGCCAAGCCGGGCGGTCAGGCGCGACGGCCGGCGAGCAGCCAATAGACCAACCCGCCGCAGAACCCGGCGGTGGCGAACACCTGCCAGAGCGCCGCCGAGGGCAATTCGAAACTCGCACCGGCCTGCGCCAGCAGCGGCATGGCGGCCAGCGCGAAGCCGCCGCCGGCCACGTAATAGAGGAACGACCGCAGACGCGCGATCTCGCCGATCAGGACGACGATCAGGGCCGGCACGATGGTGAGGCCGGTCATCAGCACACCGGCACGAACAACGATGTCCAGAAGCGCCGGGAGCGGATCGCCCGAGAAGCCCGCGCCGTGCACGTAGTGGGTGAGCCGCTCGAGCCCCAGGGTGGCCAGCACCATCAGGCTGACCAGCGCCGACACGACAAAAGCGATCGGCACCCAGATCACACGCAGAATGGTGCCGAATACGGTCACGGCGTGCCAGTCGGCAGCTCGGTCGCGCGGTCGCGAGCCCGCAGCTTCACGCTCTCCGAGCGCAGCTGCCCGCAGGCGGCCAGAATGTCGCGGCCGCGCGGCGTGCGGACGGGGCTCGCATAGCCGGCGCGATTGACCACCTCTGCGAAACGCTCGATCTGCTCCCAGTCCGAGCACTCGTAGTTCGTGCCCGGCCACGGATTGAACGGTATGAGATTGATCTTCGCCGGTATGCCCGCCAGCAGCCGGACCAGGGCCTTGGCATCGGCTAGGCTGTCGTTGACGCCCTTGAGCATCACATACTCGAAGGTGATCCGGCGCGCGTTGGACAGGCTCGGATAGGCGCGGCACGCGGCCATCAGCTCGGCCAGCGGGTAGCGCTTGTTGATCGGCACCAGTTCATTGCGCAGGTTGTCGCGCGTGGCGTGCAGCGAGATCGCCAGCATGGTGCCGGCCTCGGCGCCCCAGCGGGGGATCTCCGGGACGACACCGGACGTCGACAGGGTGATGCGGCGCTTGGAGACCGAAAGACCTTCGCCGTCGGCGGCCACCTCGATGGCGGTCTTGACGTTCTCGAAGTTGTAGAGGGGCTCGCCCATGCCCATGAGAACGATGTTGGTGATCTTGCGCTCGGTCACCGGCAGCAGACCGCCGTCGTCCGGAGCGGTGGCGCCCGGCCAGTCGCCGATGCGGTCGCGGGCGAGCAGGATCTGGCCGACGATCTCCTCGGGCTCGAGGTTGCGGACGAGCTTCTGTGTTCCGGTGTGGCAGAACGAGCAGGTGAGCGTGCAGCCGACCTGGCTCGAAATGCAGAGCGTGCCGCGGTCGGATTCCGGGATGTAGACGGTCTCGATCTCGGGCGCGCGGGCGTCGTGGCCGCGCCGGGGCAGCCGCAGCAGCCACTTGCGGGTGCCGTCGACCGAGACCTGCTCCGAGACGATCTCCGGGCGCGCCAGCGAATACGAGGCCTCGAGGCGAACGCGGAGGTCCTTCGACACGTCGGTCATCTGCTCGAACGCGGTGACGCCGTGGACGTAGATCCAGCCCCACAACTGGCGGACCCGCATGCGGACCTGCCGCTCGGGCACGCCGGCCACGCGCAGCGCGTCGCCCAGCGCGACGCGACCGAGCCCGGCCAGCGTCGGCTTGGCCGGCGGGGCCGGCTCCGCCGCGCGGGGCGGCGTCGTATCGAGAACGAGAACCATGCGCCGTCATGTAGCGGCGATTGGCGCGTGACGGAAGAGGGCGGCGCGCCCGGCCTGCCGGCAAGATTACCGGCGGCCCGCTCAGATGATCTCGTCCTCGTCCATGACCGGCTCGGCGGCGCCGTCGCGCTGCGGCTCCCGGGCCCGGCGCTCCGAGGTCAGTTCCTCGGACCAGGCGATGTGGAACAGGGCGTCGCCCATGTTGACGATGGGCAAGGTGGTGCGCCCGACGATGATGCCGCGCCGCGGGCTGCGCACCTCGCTCTCGGAGTCGTCATAGGGGTTGGCGACAACTCCGACCCGCTCGCCCTGGCTGACCGCCTCGCCGATCCGCTTGGTGGTGCGGAACACGCCGCCTTCGGGTGCCCGGATCCACTTCGAGGCGTTGGCGAAAATGGTTTCGCGGGGCGGTTCGGTAGCCGGATCGAGTCCCTCGGCCAGCTCCAGCATGCCAGCGGCCAGCATCACGCCGGCGATGCCGTCGACGCCGGCCTTGATGGCGAACTCGTCGAACCGCAGGCCCTCGCCGCCCTCGTAGACCAGCACCTCGACGCCGGCTTCGCGGGCGGCCATGCGCAGGGAGCCCGGCCGCTCCGGGCTGTCGAGCACGACCTGGGCACCGAACGCGGCGGCGAGTTCGCGCGCGCGGGGGCGATGGGAAAAGTCGGTCCGGATCTGCGGAAGGTTGACGCGGTGGATGGCGGCGGTGTGCAGGTCGATGCCGATCTGGCAGCGCAGCACCACTTCCTTGAGGAACAGGTTGGCCAGCCGGGACGCCAACGAGCCACCGGCCGAGCCCGGAAACGAGCGGTTGAGGTCGCGCCGGTCGGGCAGATAGCGCGAGCGCCCGATGAAGCCGTAGACGTTCACCACCGGCGCGCACAGCAGCGTGCCGTTGACGTTGCCGGGCTGCAGCGTGCGCAGCACGCGGCGGATGATCTCGACGCCGTTCAGTTCGTCGCCGTGGATGGCGGCCGAAATGAACATGGCGGGCCCCGGCCGCAGCCCGTGCAGGACGTGCACCGGCAGCGTGACGGGCGCGTGGTTCGACAGCCGCGCCACCGGCAGGTCAACGAGCCGGCGCTCGCCCGGCTCGATCCGATGCCCACCAATCTCCAGATGCTTACGCATCGTACCCGCACCCGATCCTTTGGGCGACGCCGGCCGCCGTCATCTCGTCAACTCGTCGAGGCCCTTGAACAGATCGAGCGCCTCGGGATTGGCGAGGGCCTCCTTGTTCTTGACCTCCCGACCCATCACGACCTCGCGGACCGCGAGTTCGGTGATCTTGCCGGACTTGGTGCGCGGGATGTCCTTCACCGCGACGATGCGGGCCGGCACGTGGCGGGGCGAGGCGCCGGAGCGGATCTGCGCCTTGATGCGGCCGACCAGCCCGTCGTCGAGCACATGGCCCGGCTTGAGGATGACGAACAGCACGACGCGGACATCGTTGTCCCAGTCCTGGCCGATGACGATGCTCTCCTGGATTTCCGGCAGCACTTCGACCTGACGATAGATTTCGGCGGTGCCGATCCGCACGCCGCCCGGATTGAGCGTGGCATCCGAGCGGCCGTGAATGATCATGCCGCCGTGGTCGGTCCACTCGGCGAAATCGCCGTGATGCCAGGTGTCGGCGAAGCGGTCGAAGTAGGCGCTGCGGTATTTCTTGCCGTCGGGGTCGTTCCAGAACGACACCGGCATGGAGGGGAACGGTCGCCGGCAGACCAGTTCGCCCTTGCCCCGTGCCATGGGCCGGCCGCTCTCGTCGGCGACGTCGGCCGCCATGCCGAGACCGGCCGCCTGGATCTCACCCGACCACACGGGGCCGAGCGGATTGCCCAGCACGAAGCAGCCGACGATGTCGGTGCCGCCCGAGATCGACGCCAGGTGGACGTCGGCCTTGATGTCGGAATAGACGAAGGCAAAGCTTTCCGGCGACAGCGGCGAGCCGGTCGACAGTGCACAGCGCAATGATCCCAGATCGTGTGTGCGGGCCGGCGACAGGTCTGCCTTCTTCAGCGAGTCGATGTATTTGGCGGACGTGCCGAAGTGGGTGAACCGCTCCGCTTGCGCATAGTCCCACAGAATGTTGCCGGACGGGTGGAACGGCGAGCCGTCGTACAGCATCAGGCTCGCCCCCGAAGCCAGCGCCGTCGCCAGCCAGTTCCACATCATCCAGCCGAGCGTGGTGAAATAGAACACGCGGTCGCCGGGCTTGATGTCGGTCTGCAGCTGATGCTCGACGAGGTGCTTCATCAGCGTGCCGCCGGCGGAATGCACGATGCATTTCGGCACGCCGGTGGTGCCGGACGAGTAGAGAATGAACAGCGGATGAGCGAAGCCGAGCCGCTCGAAGACGGGGCGGGTTTCGCTCCGCGCGCGCACCGCGGCATCGAAGGTGACGGCACGGCGACCCTGCCGGCCGAGCGCGGGATCGAGGCTCTCGGCGACCGCCTCGGCCGTGCCGAGATAGGAGACGACGACGACCAGTTCGACCGAGGGCAGCTTGGCGAGGATGGCCGCGAGCTTGTCGGACAGATCGATGCTCTTGCCGTTGTAGAGATAGCCGTCGCAGGCGATCAGCACCTTGGGCTCGATCTGGCCGAACCGGTCGAGCACGCCCTGGATGCCGAAATCGGGAGAGCACGACGACCAGACGGCGCCGACCGCGGCCACGCCGAGAACGGACGAAATCGCTTCCGGCATGTTCGGGAGGATGGCCGCGACCCGATCGCCGGTGGTGACACCCGATTGCTTCAGGAGCGCCGCAACCTTCGCCACCTCGGCGGCGAGCGCGTCGCCGCCCACCCGCCGCTTGACCTTGTCCTCGCCCCAGAACACTAACTCCGACGTCGGACGAATTCCGCGCAGCACGTTCTCGGCGTAGTTGAGCCGGGCGCCCGGAAAAAACCGCGCGCCGGGCATGCGGTCGGGGTTCTCGAGATAGGGCGCGGGGCCTTTCTCACCGATAACGCCCGCGAAATCCCAGACCAGCGACCAGAACGCGCCGGGGTCCTCGATGGAGAACGCATGCAGGCGCTGGTAGGTGTCCAACGCGCGGCCGGTCGTCCGCGAGGCCTGTCCCATGAACCGCGTCAGCACCGCATCCGCCTTGCGCTCGGCGGAAGGTGACCAGAGCGGTGCATCGGGGTCCCGGGTCGATGTCATGGGAATGACCTCAAAGTGTTGGTGTTTTCCGTCGCGTTCCACAACAGGCGGGTATACAAGTGATTCGGTGGCCGCAAGCGACTCGGTCGGTTGCGTCACAGGCAAGTGTTATCTTGCGAGCCGGGTCGTGCCTGAGTAAAGACGGTGGAGTCAATTTCGCTGTCTCAGGCTGGTGTGGCGCCCTCTTTCGGCGTTGCGAACCGAACGGATCGTCGATGCAACGACTGCGACACCCGACTCGGACCGGACTTGTCGCAGTCCTCGTGCTGCTGTGGACGATCGTCGGCATCGGTTTCCCTCTCCTCTACAGCTTCGACGACCATCGCCCGTTGGGCATCGGCGGCGCCGTGCAGGCCGCCCCGCGGCACCAATTCCTGGTCGGCGAGCCGGTAGCCCTCGGTTTCGGGGTGACGCTGGAGCGCGCCACGCTGTTCCTCGCCGATCGGCCGAACGAGACGGCGAGCCTCGATGCGATCCTGGCCGGTGGCAAGGGTGCCTTCGTCGTCGAGGGCGGAGCCTTCCGGTTCGATGCCCGGCGGGCGGCGGCCGCCTTCGAGGACTTTCCGGCGCCAATCGTCGGCGCCGTCTACGCCGGTCAGTTCGAGACCCTCAAGCTGCGGCGCAGCCGCCTGACCATCGTCCTCGGCGAGGACCGGGTGGAGACGCTCACCAACGTCACGGCCGAGATCAGCAACCGGCGGCGCAGTGGCCTGTCGGTGCAGGGGACAGCCGACATCCGCGGCGCCGCGCACACGATCGACCTGCAGTTCGGGGCGCCTGCCGAGCGGCGTCTGCCGACGCGCATTCCCATTCGACTCTCGGTGAAGGGTCCGCTGCTGACCGGTACGCTGGACGGGCGGCTTGCCGCCGGGGAGCCGCTGTTGGCCCAGGGGGCCGTCGAGTGGAGCACGCCCGATCTGCGGCGCATGGCGCAAGCGTTCGGGCTGTCGGTGCCGGATGGGCCGGCGTTGGGCGCGGTCAAGGTTCGCGGCCAGCTCGACTGGAACCGGACGATGATCACGTTCGACAAGGCGACGTTCGTCAGCGACAGCGGCGAGGCGACGGGGCTCGCCGCGCTCGATCTCGAGAAGTCGCGGCCGACGGTGGCGGCGACGCTGGCATTCAAGGCGCTCGACGCGACGCGGCTCGTCGCGGCGTTCCAGCCGCGCACCGACAGCTTCCCGTGGACCGATTTCCGCAACCGTTCGTTCCTGCCGCTGGCGCGCGACGTCGATTTCGACGTGCGGTTGTCGGCGCGTTCCGGCAAGGCCGGCGCGATCGAGGTCGGCGCGCTCGCCGCGACGCTCAACATCAAGGACGGCAAGATGCTGGCCGAGATCGCCGAGATCGAGCTCGGCGGCGGCAAGGGGAGCGCCCAGGCGAGTGCCGACGTGACGCTGGCGCAACCGCGGTTCGACTGGCGCGCGAAGCTGACCGGCGTCGATGCCGGGCGGCTGACGACTTATCTGCTGGGAACGCCCCTGCTGACCGGGTCGGCGACGGTGCAGGCCGAGATGACCGCCGAAGGGGGCGATGCCGCCCGCCTCGGCGCGAGCGGCCACGGGACGATCGGCGTGCGGCTTGCCGAAGGCGGCCGGTTGCCGCTCGACATGAAGACGCTGTTCGCGACAACGACGCCGCCGTCGCTGCCCGGCTGGGAGCCGTGGACGCGGTCGCCGACCACGTTCGAGAGCCTGGACGCCAAGTTGTTGGTTCAGAACGGCGCCGTGGTCCAGGCGACCGGGGCCTTCACCGTCGGCGACGCACGCTACGAAGGCACCGGCCGGATCGACCCCCAGGCGCGCACGCTCGATGCCCGCCTGCGCTTGGTGCGCGACCAGAAGAGCGGGGTCAGAGCCGAGCAACCGGTGTTGCTGGACGGCGATCTGTCGAAGCCGCGCATGGCGCGCGAGATCTCGCCCGACCATTCGTCGGCACCGGCCGAGCCCGGTCGGCCGCGCGGCTGACCGCTCACCCCGGGGGCCAGATGGCCTCTTTGCTCAACGGATAGACCTTCCGGCCGAGATCGAGACCCGCAGCCCCGGACGGCGAGGTGGCGCCCGGTGCGTCGACGTCGTGGACGGCCGCCGGCAGCGCGAGACGCACAGCGGGGTCGAGGCTGGCCAGGCGCGCCTTCAGGACGACCGTTTGAAGGGCCGCGACGTCGATGCCGAGCGCGCCGAAGGCCGCCGGGTCACGCACCAGGTAGCGCCGCGATACGACCGCGACGGTGACGCCGCCGATCTGCAGCGCGCAGGCCGGACCACTGCGATCGAACGGCGGCTCGCCCGGCGGCAGCGCTTCGGCCACGGCGCCAACCACCGCCTCCGCTTCCAGCCGGCCCGCGGAGACGTCGGCGCCCGGCGCGCTGTTGAAAACCGCCGCGATGGTCGCGCCGACGCCGGCATTGCGCGCCAGCTCGACCAGCACCGGGTCGACGTGAAACGCCGACAGGCACTGTTCGGCGCCACGCCACGCCAACGCCGACAACAGCTCGGTCGACTGGCCGGCCGCGCCTTCCTCGATGGCATCGCCGGCATCCAGCAGCAAGGTGCGTGGCCCGTGCCCGCCGACCGCCGTGGCGATAGCCGCCGCGATCGACGCCAGCGGCGCCTCGCACCCCTGACGCTGGGACCAGACCTCGGCGGCGATCTCGCGGGCGAGTGCCTCGGCATCGGCGGCTTCGCGACGGGCCGTGACGACGACGGCCAGACCGGTGCCGGGGCCTTCGGTGTGTGGCAGGCCGCCGACGATGGCGGCGGCGACGATCTCCGGCGCCAGCCCGACGCGGCGGACCACCGCAGCGCGCAGCGCGGCCAGACGCTCTCCGGCCGCCGATGTCCGGGGCCACAGCAGGGGTAGCCGGACGACCGCCGTCGCGGGCGTGAGGCGGCCCGTGCGCGCGAACCGCAACAGAACGGCGGCCTGCTCGGCCTGGGTCGCCGCCTGCCGGCTCTCAGCCGGCAGAAGCACGTCCACGGCGTCCGCCAAGCGGTCGGAGACATCGGCCACGGCCGCCACAGTGGCGATGATCTGGACCTTGGATCCGACGACCTCGCGCAGACCTTCGAGAAGCTTGCCGTTCATATCGGGCTCGGAGGGGCTGGCCCAGGTGCCAGCGAGCGCCAGGAAGACGGCGTCCAAAGGGGGCTGCTCGGCGACCGCGCGCAGACAGCGCGCGAACAGGTCGTCGGAGATCTCGTCGTCGACGGGGCCGGCGGGCGGCGAACCGGCGGCCAGCACGGGTAACGGCTGCCAGGGGCCGGTGGCATCCATCGCCGCGACGAAGGCGGCCAGTGGATCGACGGCCATGGGGCCGGCGGCGCGGGCCGCGCTCAGCACCGCAGCGCCGGTGGACAGCCAGCCGGGTCCGAGGTCGCGGGCGCGCAGCGCCGGGGCCCGCCGGTTGCTGGTAAAGCGTACGCCAATGAGAGCCACGCGGGGGGCCATGCCGACTGTCATCCGCTATCGGTGCAGTTCGCCAGCCCACCGCTGCACAAATTTGGCCTGGACGGCCGTTCTGTCAGACGCACGGCCCGTTGTGCAAGCAAAGTTGATCTGGCTCATGGTCAATGACGCGCTCTTCGACAGCATTTTGTCGCGGGAGACGGCCGCGTGTCCAGACATCGGGGAGACCTTCCAGAATGGCTGCCACCACGTATTCGACGCCACTCGCGGCCCTCGATGCCGTCGTGCTCGATACCGAGACGACGGGGCTCGATGCGCGTTCGGCCCGCCTCGTGCAGATCGGAGCCGTGCGGGTCGAGGGGACCATCATCAAGAACAGTGAGCGGTTCGAGACGCTCATCAACCCCGGCATCGCGATCCCACCGGCCACGACCGCGGTGCACGGCATTACAGACGCGCACGTGCGCGACCAGCCCAAGTTCAGCGCCATCGCGGGCGCACTGGCCCAGTTCGTCGGCCCGTCGGTCGTCGTCGGCCACACGATCACCTACGATCTGGAAATTCTGCGCCGCGAGCACGAACTGGCCGGGCTCGTCTGGCGTCCGTGGCGCGCCCTCGATGTGCGCGTGCTGGCGCGGCTGGCGGCGCCGACGCTGGCCCACCACAATCTCGACCGGCTGTGCGAGTGGCTGGAGATCGAGGTGGAGGGCCGCCACACGGCCATGGGCGACGCGGTGGCGACGGCCAAGCTTCTGGTGGCACTGATACCCAGATTGCGGGCGCGCGGAATCCGGACGCTGGCCGAGGCCGAGGCGGCGGGACGGCAGCTCGCCGATATGGAAGCGCGCACCACCAGCGGCTTCGTGGCGGCGCCGGCCTCGGCGGCGGCCGACGAGACGCGCACGCTGGCCCGCATCGACAGCTTCCCTTACCGGCATCGCATCCGCGATGTGATGAGCACGCCGCCGGTGTTCGCGCCGGCCGATACCCCCGTGCTCGAGATCATCAAGATCCTGATCTCGCGCAAGGTCAGCTCCGTCTACGTCAAGGACGAGGCCGGCAACGTCGGCATCGTGACCGAGCGCGACGTGCTCCGCGAGATCGACGCGTCGGGCGCCGAGGGTCTGGCGACTTCGGCGGAGGAGATCATGAACACGCCGCTCCATTCGGTTGCCGAGAACGCCTTCGTCTATCGCGCCATCGGCCGCATGGACCGGCTCGGCTTTCGCCATCTCGGCGTGCGCAACGACGCCGGCGAGATCGTCGGTGCCGTGACGACGCGCAATCTGCTGCGCCACCGGGCCGAGCAGGCGATCATGCTCGGCGACGAGATCGAAAGCGCGCAGACGGTGGTGGCACTCGGCCGCGCCTGGGCGCGCCTCGCCCTGATGGCGCGCAGCCTGCTGTCCGAGGGGGTCGACCCGCGCACCATCGCCGAAGTCATCAGCTCGGAGATCCGCATCCTGACGCGGCGGGCCGCACAGCTCGCGGAGGCCGACATGGCCGAGCGGGGGCGAGGCGCGCCGCCTGTGCCGTACGCCGTGCTGGTGCTCGGCTCGGCGGGGCGCGGCGAGAGCCTGCTGGCCGCCGACCAGGACAACGCCATCGTCTACGCCGAGGGCGCGGAGGGCAGCGACGTCGATGCGTGGTTCGCCGAGATGGCGACGCGGATGTCGGTCATTCTGGACGAGGTCGGCCTGCCGCTCTGCAAGGGTGGCGTGATGGCAAAGAACCGGGCGTGGCGCATGAGTCTTGCCGACTGGAAGCGGACCATCGACGGTTGGGTGCGCCGCCAGCGGCCCGAGGACCTCCTGAACGTCGACATCTTCTTCGATGCGCTGCCGGTGCACGGTGACAGCTCGCTCGGCGAGGCAATCTGGACCTACGCCATGGAGCGGGGCGGGGCGGCACCCGATTTCCTCAAGCTGCTCACCGACAGTGCGAGCAAGCGGCCGAACCCGTTCACGTTCCTCGGTGGGCTGAGGCTCGACCACAAAGGCCGCATCGACCTGAAGCTCAGCGGATTGCTGCCGATCTTCACGTGCGCCCGCGTGCTGGCGATCCGGCACGGCCTGAGAGCACGCGCCTCGAGCGAGCGGCTCAAGGCCCTGATCGCTCAGGGGATCGGCAACGCCGGCGACATCGAGCGGGCGATCGAGGCGCATCGTGTGCTGCTCGGCGCGGTGCTCGCTCAACAGCTCGTCGACACCGAAGCCGGGGTCCCGCTGTCACCGCGCGTCGATCCCGCCACGCTCGGCCGCGAGACCAAGGCCGAACTCGTCACCGCGCTCGGCGGTTCCGGCACGCTGATCGATCTCGTCCTGGAAGGGCGGATGTAGGCTGCGAGCGGCCGAGGCCGACGCGCGAAGCGCGTCGACCGGGCGCGTGAGCCGGCGCTCGCGACCTCGGCCCGCCGGCTCAGCTCTGGCCGAACCCGCTCTCCTTGGCCTTGAGCAGTGCCACGACCACGGAGTTGATCGGCGTGGCGATGCCGACCTTGGCGCCCTCACGCGGGATGGCGCCGTTGATGTTGTCGACCTCGGCTTTGCGGCCCGCCATATGGTCGAGCAACATGGAGGGGCGGGCGTTCGGGATCTTGGACCCGAAGGCGCGGACGTAGGAGATGGGGTCCTGGAAATCGAGGGCGATGCCGCGGGCGGTGGCGACATGGAACGCTTCCGCCGCGCATCCGGCGGCGATGCTCCAGGCCGACGGATTGGCCATCACCTGGCCGACGCGCAGGCCGGTCATCGCGCACGGGCCCGAGAACGTGCAGTTACAGATCAGCTTCTCCCAGACCATCTTGTGGATGTCGTCGAAGGTGAGCACCTTGAAGCCGCCCGAGCGCCACGTCTCGGCAACCGTCTCGAGCCGCGCCGACATGCCGCCGTCCATCTCGCCGAGGCGCAGGAACTCCATGCCGTTGTGGTGGGCATGGCCGGGGCCCTTCATCGACGCGCCGAAGCCGCCGACGACGCCCATCATGATGCGCTTGGAGCCAACGATGGCGGCGACCCGGTCGGCGCTGCCGAGGCCGTTCTGGATGGTGAGGATCGGCGCGTCGGGCTTGGCCATCTCGAGGGCGGCGCGGGCGGCGGACTCGACGCCGTCGTCCTTGGTGGCGATGATCACCAGATCGGCGTCGCGCACGTCCTTCGGATTGTCGGTGGCGTTGAGCTTGACGGTGCGGTCACCGCTGGCGCCCTCGACGCGCAGGCCCTTCTCGCGCATGGCGGCGACGTGATCCTTCCAGACGTCGATAGCCCAGACCTCGTGGCCTGCGCTCGCCAGAAGCCCCGCGTAGATCGACCCCATGGCGCCGACGCCGAGAATTGCGATTTTCATGATGTTTCCTCCCTGACGGCCGTCACACTGGACGGGGCAGCGGCCTGCGGTCAACGTGGCGATGCCTGCGAACCGGAATAGCAGCCATACGGCGACGTCTTCTGTTGACGGCCGCCACCGGCCGGTTGATGGAAGCTGCAGGGCATGCGGAGGACTACGGGATGACGGGTTTGACTCTGGGGCGGCTCGCCGTAGCAGCGCTGGTCTTGGTCGCCAGCACGACCGCCGGGGTGGCGGGCGACTACTTCCACGAGTGCCGGACGGCCGACGGCCAATACGAGATCAACGACGGCACGCTGGTCGCCAGTAGCGATACCGCGCGCAAGGAGATCCCGTTCGAGACGCTCGGCGAGACGGTGCTCTCGCAGCGCAAGGGCTATTGTATCGCCAGGGGCCAGAAATACGAGTTCGAGGGCAAGACCTACGTGCTCAAGATCCGGTTTCGCGAAAAGGGCCAGCCGATCGAGGTCGACGCGCTGTGCGAGCTGGCCGCCGACGGGCTCCCCGCTGCCTACAAGTGCGAGCGCGAGGTGGTGACCCGCGACTTCAAAGCCGGCGGCAAGAGTGCACCAACGGCCGCCCGCGGCGGCGCGGTGGTGTGGAACCACAACGGCTCGGTGATGCGCCTCGAGGCCGAGGGCGCGGTGCGCCGCTTCCGCTACGAGGTTCCCAGGCGCGGGATGGCCGAGGCCGGTGCTCGCCCCGGTGACGTGGTGTTCGAAGGGCGCCGCGACGGCGCGCGCTACGTCGGCACCGCCTACATCTTCAGCGCGACGTGCGGGCGGGTGCCCTATGCCGTGTCCGGGCGCGTGTCCGGCGACGAGCGCCAAGTGGTGCTCGAAGGCGACGCGCCGGTGCTCGGTGCCGGCTGCAAGGCGCGAACGTTCAAGCGGGATCGGTTGGCGTTCGAGCTGATCGCGCGCTGAGCGGCCCCGGCGGTCAATAGCTCCGCGGCAGGCCCAGTACGTGCTGGGCCAGGAACGCCAGGATCATGTTGGTCGAGATCGGCGCCGTGCGGTAGAGCCGCGTCTCGCGCCACTTGCGCTCGATGCCGTACTCGGACGCGAACCCGAAGCCGCCGAACGTGGCGAGGCACGCCTCCGCCGCGTTCCAGGCCGCATCGGCCGCCAGCATCTTGGCCATGTTGGCCTCGGTGCCGCAGGGCTGGCCCGCCTCGAACATTGCCGCCGCCTTGCCGACCATCAACTCGGCGGCCGCCAGCTCGGCATAGGCCTTGGCGAGCGGGAACTGGATGCCCTGGTTCTGGCCGATCGGCCGGCCGAAAACGACGCGCTCGCGGGCATAATCGCTGGCCCGGCGGATGAAGTAGCGGCCGTCGCCCAGGCACTCCGACGCGATGAGAATGCGCTCCGCATTCATCGAATCGACGATGTAGCGGAAGCCCTTGCCTTCCTCGCCGATCAGATTCTCGGCCGGCACCTCGAGATTGTCGATGAACACCTCGCAGGTGTTGTGGTTGATCATGGCATCGATCTTGCGCAGCTCGAGCCCCTTGCCGCGCGCCTCGCGCAGGTCGACCAGGAACACCGACAACCCGTCGGAGCGCTTCTTGACCTGATCGGCCGGGGTGGTGCGCGCCAGCAGCAGCATGAGATCGGACTGCATGGCGCGGCTGGTCCAGACTTTCTGTCCGTTGACGATGTAGCGGTCGTTGCCCTTCTTCTCGGCGCGGGTCTTGAGCTGGGTGGTGTCGGAGCCGGTGGTCGGCTCGGTGACGCCGAAGGCCTGCAGGCGCAGCGCACCCGAGGCGATGCCCGGCAGATAGCGCTGCTTCTGCGCCTCCGACCCGTGCTTGAGCACCGTCCCCATCGTGTACATCTGGGCATGGCAGGCGGCGGCATTACAGCCGGTCGCATGGATGGTCTCGAGAATCGCGCATGCGGCCGAGAGCGGCAGGCCGGCGCCGCCATAGTCCTCCGGAACGAGGGCGCCGAGATAGCCCGCCTCGGTCAGCGCGGTGACGAACTCCGTCGGATAGGCGCTGTCGCGATCCAGTTTCGACCAGTAGGCGTTGGGGTAGCCGTCGCAGACCTTGGTCACGCCCTCGCGGATCTCCGTCCACTGCGGATCGAGGGGCATCGAGAGGGAGGCGGTCATGGGGTGTTCCAGGCGTGGTCTCGGGGCGGGGTCGCGGCGCTCGCGGCGTCAGACGGGGCGATCGCCCTTCTGTACTTTCAGTGTACGGTTGTCGGCGGCCGGCAGCATGCGCGACGGGTCGCGGGTGACGACGACGTCGAGCACGGTCGGCGTCGACGTATTGGCGAGGCCCTCGGCCAGCGCCGCCGACAGCATCTCGGGGTCGGTCACGCGGATGCCGAGGCAGCCGAATCCCTTGGCGATGTTGGCGTAGTCGAGTTCGACGAGATCCGACGACTGATAGCTGCCGGGGCCGTAGACCGCGTGCTGGAGCGCCTTCACGTATCCCGATGCGGCGTTGTTGAAGACGACAACCACGAAGTTGGCGCCGAGCCGGCGGGCGGTCTCGAGTTCGCCGAGACTCATGTTGAAGCCGCCGTCGCCCGTCAACGACACGACGCGGCGTGTCGGCCCGGCGCCGATCTGGGCACCGATGCCGCCCGGTACGCCGTAGCCGATGGAGGCGAAGCCGCGGTCGGGCAGGAAGTGGCGGCCGGCTGCCTTGGTGTCGAACATCAGGCCGCCCCAGTGGGCGGCGAAGCCGCCGTCGGCGACGACGATGCCATCGGCCGGCATGATCTTGTTCAGCTCGCCCATCAGGCGGCCGACGTTGATGGGGCTCTCGGTCGCCTCCAGCCGGTCGCGGGCGCTCTCCTTCCAGGCCGCCATGCGCTTCGGCACCTCGGCGAGCCAGCCGGCCCGGCGCTGCACGGCGGCACGGCCGTCGCCGAGGGCGGCGGCCAGATCCTCGAGGGCGAGGCGGGCATCTCCCACGAGGCCGACCTCGGTGCGCGTGGTGCGGCCGATCTCCGTCGGGTCGATCTCGATGTGGACCAGTGGCTTGCCGGGGGGAATGAGCTGGAACCGCTTGGTGGCGATCTCGCCGAGCTTGCAGCCGACCACGATCAGGCAGTCGCTCTCGGCGATCATGCCGTTGGCGATGCGGTCATAACGGCCGAACAGTCCGGCAGACAGGGGGTGCGTGCAGGCCACTGCGCCCTTGCCGGACATGGTGTGTGCGACCGGGATGCCCTGGCTCTCGGCCAGGGCGAGCAGCGCGCCGTAGGCCTCCGAGATGTGGATACCGCCGCCGGCGAGCAGCAGCGGCCGCTCGGCCTTGGCGATCAGCGCAGTGGCGCGGGCGAGATCGGCCGGGTCGGGCCGCGCGCGGCGGGCCTGGGCGCGGGTCGTGGCCGGGTCGATCCAGAAGTCCGCGGCTTCGAAGTTGTACTCACCGTGCGCAATGTCCTCCGGCACGTCGATCAGCACCGGGCCGGGCCGGCCGCTGGTCGCCACCGCGAAGGCGCGGCGGACGTGCTCGGGGATGCGCTTGGTGACCTCGACGCGGATGATCTCCTTGACCGCCGGGCGCAGGATCTCGAGCTGCCGGGCTTCCTGGGTCATGTTCTTCCAGGCGTGCTCGCGGTTGGCGTCGCCGGTGATCGCGATCATCGGGATGCCGGCGTTCAGGCTCTCGATCAGGCCGGTCACCAGGTTGGTCGCGCCCGGGCCCAGCGTGCCGTCGGCGATACCCGGCCGGTTGGTGACTTTGGCATAGGCGTCGGCGGCGAAGGCGCCGCAGCGCTCGTCGTTGATCAGCGCATGCTTGAGGCCGAGCGCGCGGCAGGCCTCGTAGAACGCCAACAGCTGAAAGCCTCCCATGCCGAACATGGGCCCGGCACCGGCCAGCTTCAGCATTTCGGCGAGCGCCTGGCCGCCGGTCAGGGTGCGGGTCGAATTGGAGCTCGGTTGTGTCGACATGCGGGCGCGCGTCCTCGGATCGAGTTTTTTCGTTTGGGCCATCGACTTGAACCGCAGATGGCGATGGCGTTCAAGCATCGGCGTCCGGCGGCAGGTATGCGTCGGGCCGGACGGCGGCCTTTACGGGGCGCAAGCGGGGACCTATAGAGGGCGCCTTCCATCATTGCGAGGCTGCGACCGGTTCGACCCCGGCCGCAGGAAAAATCAGATGCCACGACACACGCCGAAGTCTTCAGGCGGGGCCCGCACCGGCGCCGGCCCCTCGCAGCGCCAACTCCGCGTCGGCGAGCTGGTCCGCCACAAGCTGGCCGAGATGCTGACCCGGGGCGAGATCCACGACGACGTGCTGGCCGCCCACGTGATCACCATTCCGGAAGTCCGGATGTCGCCGGACCTGAAGCTGGCCACCGTCTACGTGATGCCGCTCGGCGGCGCCGACGTCGCTCCGGTGATCGCCGCGCTGGATCGCCACAAGCGGTTCATCCGGGGCGAGATCGCCCATACCGTGAACCTGCGCTTCGCGCCCGATGTCCGGTTCCGCGAGGACGAGTCGTTCGAGGAGGCGACCCGCATCGACCGGCTGCTGGACAGCCCGGTGGTGCGTCGCGACACCCGCAAAGACGACGGCGAGACCGAGCCGGACGACAGCGGGACCTGACGTCCGCCGCCGCGCCCCCGACCGACCTTTTACTCATTCCACCGAGGACCGCCCATGGCACGCCGCAAGAAGGGCCGACCGATTCACGGCTGGGTCATCCTCGACAAGCCGCTCGGCATGACGTCGACGCAGGCCGTCGGCCTGGTGAAGCGGCTCTACGACGCGCAGAAGGCCGGCCATGCCGGTACGCTCGACCCGCTGGCCACCGGTATCCTGCCGATCGCGCTCGGCGAGGCGACGAAGACCGTCTCGTTCGCGGTCGACGGCGAGAAGGCCTACCGCTTCACCGTCCGCTGGGGCTCCGAAACCAACACCGACGACGCCGAGGGCTCGATCACCGAGACCAGCGAGCAGCGGCCACGGATGGACGAGATCGAGGCGCTGCTGCCGTCGTTCATGGGCGAGATCCAGCAGGTGCCGCCGCAGTTCTCGGCGATCAAGATCGACGGCGAGCGGGCTTATGATCTGGCGCGCGACGGCGAGACAGTGGCGCTGGAAGCCCGCACGGTGGTGATCGAGGATCTGCGCATCGTCGATATGCCCGACAGCGAGACCACGGTGTTCGAGGCGGAGTGCGGCAAGGGCACTTATGTACGGGCGCTGGCCCGTGACATGGGCCGGCGGCTCGGCTGCTACGGTCACGTCATCGCGCTCCGGCGCACGCAGGTCGGGCCATTCTCGGAGGACGAAGCCGTCACCAAGGCCGAACTCGAGGCCGGCGCGGCGGAGGCCCAGGGTGATGGCGCGGCCGACGGCGTGGACGCGGCGGCGCTGCCCGGCTCGGACGCGACCCTGCACGGCCTGCTTTTGCCGGTCGAGTCGGTTCTGGAGAACCTGCTCAACGTCAACGTCAATTCGGGCGATGCGGCGCGGCTCAAACGCGGGCAGCCCGTGCTGATGCGCGGGCGCGATGCGCCGGTGCTTTCCGGGCCGTTCTTCGCGACCTGCAAGGGCCAGATCGTGGCGCTCGGCGAGGCCGACCGGGGCGAGTTGCGCCCGACCCGGGTGTTCAACATCGGCGGTGGCTGAGGGGGCCCTCAGCGCGAGCGTGGCGCGGGCCGGATCGTTCCATGCTAAAACCGGCCCGGCACCATCCTGCGGCCGGGCGTCCTCCGAGACGGCGCTGCGCCGCCATCCGGCGAGGAACACCATGGCCAGCTCGAATTACATCTCCTTCCCCCGCGTCGAAGGCGAAGCCTCGCGTCAGGCGCACGCCGACCTGCCCGACGGCACGTTCGAGCGCGAACTCGGCAAGGAAGGCTTCTTCGGCCCCGCCACGATGATGTATCACCGCCACCCGCCGACGGGCTGGACCTCGTGGACCGGACCGCTGCGCCCGCGCGCCTTCGATCTCGCCAAACTCGACTTCAAGCCCGATGGCACCGTCTGGGACGCGCCGCTCGTTCTGCACAATGCCCACGTCAAGATGCGGATGTGGCATCTCGCCGGCGCCATGGACCATTTGGCGCGCAACGGCGACGGCGACGAACTGCTGTTCGTGCACAAGGGCGCCGGGCATTTCTACTGCGACTACGGCCACATCGAGATCCGCAAGGGCGACTACCTCGTGCTGCCGCGCTCGACGATGTGGCGGATCACGGCGACCAGCCCGATCGACCTGCTGATGTTCGAGTGCACCAACGGCACGATCCGCACGCCGGAGCGCGGCATGGTCGGGCGCCACGCGCTGTTCGACGAGGCGATCCTCGACACCCCGAAGATCGACGATGCCTTCAAGGCGCAGTGGGGCGAGACGGAGACCCAGGTGCACATCCGCCGGCGTGGCGAGGTGTCGACGGTCGTTTATCCGTTCAACCCGCTGGACGCGATCGGCTGGCACGGCGACCTGTCCGTGGTGCGGCTGAACGTCAAGGACATCCGCCCGCTGAGTTCCCACCGCTACCACCTGCCGCCGTCGGCGCACACGACGTGGGTCGGCAACCGGTTCGTCATCTGCACGTTCGTGCCGCGCCCGTTCGAGACCGACCCGGCGGCGCTGAAGGTGCCGTTCTTCCACAACAACGACGACTACGACGAGGTGATCTTCTACCACGAGGGCAACTTCATGAGCCGGGACAACATCCATCCCGGCATGATCACGTGGCACCCGTGCGGCTTCACGCACGGGCCGCATCCGAAGGCACTGAAGCGGATGTACGAGATGCCGGCGACGCACACCGAAGAGTACGCCGTGATGCTCGATACGCGCGACGCGCTGGAGATGGGCGAGGGGGCGACGGCGACCGAGTTCAAGCCCTATGCGGACAGTTGGCGGACCGCGGAAAAACAGGTCGCGCCCAAGGTGCCGGGGCCGAAGGCGGCGGACTAGGATCAGCGAGTACGGCTCGCCATGTAGGTGTCGAAGGCGAGCTCGCCGGCCTGCCACCACAGGTATTGCTCGCCGCGGAAGGCGGTCAGCGAATCGAGCGCCTTCTTGAAGTTCGGATTCTTGGCCGCGAGTTCCGCATAGTAGGCGTTGGCCGCCTGCCAGGAGGCGTCCATCACCGGCAGCGGGAACGGCTTCAAGACCGCGCCCTTGGCGACGACGCGCTTCAGCGCCGGCGCGTTGACGGTGTCGTACTTGGACAGCATCCACATGCCGGCCGCATCGCAGGCCTGACGGAAGATCGCCTGATAGGGCTTCGGCAGGCTGTTCCAGCGCTCAATGTTCACGCACATGTGGAGCAGCGCGCCGCCCTCCCACCAACCGGGGTAGTAATAGTACTTGGCCACCTGCGAGAGGCCGAGGCGCTCGTCGTCGTAGGGGCCGACGAACTCGGCGGCGTCGATGGTGCCGCGCTCGAGCGCCGGATAAACCTCGCCGGCTGCAATCTGCTGGGGCACCACGCCGAGCTTGGCCAGCACCTGGCCGCCCATGCCGCCGATGCGGAACTTCAAGCCCTTGAGATCGTCGACGGACGTGATCTCCTTGCGGAACCAGCCGCCCATCTGGCAGCCGGAGTTGCCGGCCGCGAAGCTGATAACGTTGAATTTCGCCAACACGTCGTTGACGATCTCCGCGCCACCGCCGAAGCTCCACCACGCTTGCTGGAGACGCGCGTTGAGACCGAACGGGATGCCGGTGCCGAAGGCGAGGGTCGGATCCTTGCCGATGTAGAAGTAGGTCGGCGTCTGGGCGACGTCGATGGAGCCGGAGGAGACGGCGTCGAGGGCCTGGAGGCCGGGCACCAGCTCGCCGGCCGCGTAGGCCTGGATCTGGAAGCGGCCGTCGGTGGCCTCGGAGACATACTGGGTGAACGTGGAGGCCGTGCCGAAAATCGTGTCGAGGGACCTGGGAAAGCTGGACGTGAGCCGCCAGCGGATCTCCGGTGCCGACTGGGCGATGGCGGGAGCGGCGAGCGTCGCACCGATGGTGCCGAGGGCGGCGGCTTTGAGGACGTCCCGACGCTTCATGGCTCTTTCTCCCGCTGTTCCCGGCGCGCGCGCGAGGCGGGCCGTCGCCCGCACCGCACACCACTCAATTATACCTCAACGAGGGCAATCATGAAGCTGGCGACGCTGAAAAACGGGACGCGGGACGGCCGCTTGGTCGTCGTCTCGCGCGATCTGACGCGAGCGACGTCGGCCGAACTGGTCGCGCCAACGCTGCAGGCCGCGCTGGACGACTGGGCGCGGGCGGCGCCGCGGCTTGCCGATCTGGCCGAGGGGCTCGAGCACGGCGCGGTTCCGGCCGAGCGGTTCCACGAGCGTGAGGCCATGAGCCCGCTGCCACGCGCCTACCAGTGGATCGACGGTTCCGCCTACGTCAATCACATCGCGCTGGTGCGGCAGGCGCGCGGGGCGGAGATGCCGGCGGCGCTGTGGACCGATCCGCTGATGTACCAGGGTGGGTCCGATACCTTCCTCGGCCCGCGCGACCCGATCCGGCTGGCCGACGCGGACTGGGGCATCGATTTCGAGGCGGAGATCGCGGCGATCGTCGACGACGTGCCGATGGGCGCCGACCGGGCGACCGCTCTGGCCGCGGTGCGGCTGCTGATGCTGGTCGACGACGTCAGCCTGCGCAATCTCGTACCGGGCGAGCTAGCCAAGGGGTTCGGTTTCCTGCAGTCGAAGCCGTCGTCGGCGTTCTCGCCGGTCGCGGTGACGCCGGACGAACTCGGCGACGCGTGGCGCGATGGCAAGGTGCACCTTCCGCTGCTGTCGACCCTCAACAACAAGCCCTTCGGCCGGCCCGACGCGGGTGCCGAAATGACGTTCGACCTCGGTCAGCTGATCGCGCATGCGGCGCGGACGCGGGCGCTGGCGGCCGGCACCATCGTCGGCACCGGCACCGTCTCGAACAGGGATCCGGACGGTGGTCCCGGCCGGCCGCTGGCCGAGGGCGGGCTTGGGTTCAGCTGCATCGCCGAACAGCGCACCGTCGAGACGATCCGCACGGGCGCGGCCCGTTCACCGTTCCTCGGCTTCGGTGATACCATCCGGATCGAAATGAAGGACGGCGCCGGGCATTCCATCTTCGGCGCCATCGAGCAGAAGGTCGAACATCATGGCGGGTAAGAGTTTTGCGTCCACCGGTGATCTCGCCGAGAAGAAGATCACGTTCAGCGAGGTGGGTCAGGGGCTGTTCGCCTATACGGCGGAAGGCGACCCGAACACCGGCGTGATCGTCGGCGACGACTGCTGCATGGTGGTCGACGCGCAGGCGACGCCGGAGATGGCGGGGGACGTCATCGCCCGTGTCCGCACCGTGACGGACAAGCCGATCAAGTATGTGCTGCTGTCGCACTATCACGCGGTTCGCGTGCTCGGCGCCTCGGCGTTCAATGCGTCCGAGATCATCGCCTCGAACGCCACGCGCAAGCTGATCGTGGAGCGCGGCGAGCAGGACAAGGCGTCCGAGATCGGCCGGTTTCCGCGGCTGTTCCGGGGGGTCGACAGCATTCCACCCGGGCTGACGTGGCCGTCACTGACGTTCGAGAACTCGCTGACGCTGTGGCTCGGCAAGCGGCGCGTCGACATCGCCCGGCCGGGCCGCGGGCACACGGCCGGCGATACGGTCGCCTGGGTCCCCGACGAGGGCGTGATGTTCTCCGGCGACCTCGTCGAGTACCACTCGGCCTGCTACTGCGGCGACGCACACTTCGCCGATTGGCCGCGCACGCTCGAGCGCATCCAGGACTGGCAGCCGCGCGCGCTGGTGCCGGGCCGCGGCGCGGCGCTGGTCGGCGAGCCGATGGTCAATGACGCCATCTCGTTGACGCGGGATTTCCTGAACACACTGTTCGGCACGGCGTCAGCATCGGTCGCCAAGGGCCGGACGCTCAAGGAAACGTTCGCCGACGTCCGCGCCAAGATGGACGGCCCGTTCGGCTCTTACGCCATCTACGAACACTGCCTGCCGTTCAACGTGTCGCGGGCCTACGACGAGGCGCGCGGCATCGAATGGCCGGTGGTGTGGACCGCGGATCGCGATCGCGAGATGTGGGCGGCGCTGCAGGGCTGAAACGCGGCCCCGAAAAGCGGTGAAGCCCTCCACCGGCTTGCGGCGAGGGCTTCACTGAAATGCCGCGGCTACGCAGAAACCATCGACCCGGCACCCCGAACATTAGGCATGAAGTGTTGCCGAATTGCAAACGTCTTATCGAAAATGAGGATAACCACAGTTTTCGCGCTCAGGCGCCGACGTGGCCGGTCAACCAGCGGCGCATGAGCTGATCCAGCCAGTGGCGGACGCGGGGTCCGTGGGCGATGTGGTCGGCGACCTGATCGGCGCGCGGCTGGGCCCCGGGCTGAGTCAACCGAGGTCCATTGTTCCCGGTCCAGCGCAGCACCATCGCCTGGGTGATCTCGGGGTGGAACTGCAGGCCGATCGCGGCCGGCCCATAGAGGTAGGCCTGGTTTTCGAACGGGCCGCTGGCGCGGGCGAGCAGGCGCCCGCCGGCCGGTACCTCGAAGCCCTCCTTGTGCCACTGGTAGACCCGAGTGGGCCAGTCTGCGACGGCAGCCCCCTCGGGTGTGGGCTGGAGGGCGTGATAGCCGATCTCGACGTGCGATTGCGGATGCAGGGCAACGCGACAACCGAGATGCTTGGCGAGCATCTGGCCGCCGAGGCAGACGCCGAGAAAGGGCTTCTGTTCCTTCAGCGCGACGCCGATCCAATCGATCTCCTGGCGCACGTAATCGTCGGTGTCGTTGGCGCTCATGGGGCCGCCGAAGATCACGGCGCCGGCGTGGTGCTCGAGCGTAGCCGGCAGGGGATCACCGTAGCGCGGCCGGCGGACATCCAACGGATAGCCTTGACGGACCAGCCACTGGCCGATGTGTCCGGGATTGGAATGAGGCTGATGAAGCACGAGGATGACGGGTTTCAGCCGCGCCGACGGCGGCTCTGTCGATCCCGGCACGCCATCCAGCGTGTAGGGCAGATCGTGTCGGACTTCGAACGTCATCCAGCGGACCTCCTCGGCCACAGCAGCCCAGCGATCAATGGCAGCAGCAGCAGCCTCGGCATGACGGACAGAAACATAGCGGCAGGCGTCGCCAGCAGACCCGGGTGAATCGCGGCGCACCCCCAATCATAGCCGCGAACCGTGGAGCGCGCGACAGCCGACGCGCTCGGCGCCGGGATCAACAACCGATACAGCGACCTCTCGGCCTGCATGGCAGCGTGAAAACCGGTCTCGACGGGGCCCGGCGCCACCACGGCGATGCGCACGCCACGCCCGCGCTCCTCCCAGGCGACGGCGCGGGTCAGCGCGATCACATGCGCCTTGCTGGCGTAGTAGGCCGCCTGATAGGGGCCCGGCGCATAGCCGCCGAGGGAGGCGACGTTGAGCAGGCCACCGCGGCCGCGCTCCAGCATGGCCGGCAGGAAATGGCGCATCAGCCGGGTCGGGACGGCGACGTTGAGCGCGACCAGCCCGTCG
Source organism: Hyphomicrobiaceae bacterium (assembly GCA_049318625.1). GTDB lineage: Bacteria > Pseudomonadota > Alphaproteobacteria > Rhizobiales > Hyphomicrobiaceae > JBMOGA01. The sequence goes on along the minus strand of JBMOGA010000002.1, from coordinate 59,361 downwards.
ATGGCGTCGGCCGGTTGCCCCACGAAGGCGCCCGAAAGTCCCATGCCGGCATTGTTGACCAGTTCGTCGACGTAGAGCCCGGCGGCCGACGCGGCCGCTTCGATGACCGCCGCGGCATCGGGCCGGGTGAGATCGAGCGCCAGGGTGACGACGACCGCCGTCGAGCGGGCGCGGATCTCTTGGGCGACCTCGTCGAGCGGCGCCTGCCGGCGCGCCACCAGGACCACAGCCTCGACCCGGCGGGCCAGCTCGATGGCGAGCGCGCGGCCGATGCCGGCGGAGGCGCCGGTGATCACGATCGCGGGCCGGCGCCTCGCGACGGCGGCGAGCGCAGCCGGATCGGCCCGGCGGCGGCGGCCGATCCACAGGTTGGAGACGCTGCGGCCGAGGCGACCCAGACGCGGCGGCAAGGCAGTCATCGCGTTTCGACGGCGAACACCTTCTGCGCCACCTGCCAGCGGCCATCGACCTTCACCAGGCTCAGGTAGTCCGTGAAGAAGCGCGGCGGGATCGCGCATTTCACCTTGGCGAGCGCGGTGCGGGCATCGGCGATATCGATCATCACGATCTCGTCGTGGCGGGCGAGCCCCTGCGACTTGGGAGACGGCCGGTTGCGCACGGCCTCGAGCCACTCGGGCTGCGGCGTCACCTTGATGGTGCCGTTGTCGCTGAACGCCAGGGCGCTGGTCGGGTGAAAAACCCCCGCCAGCTTGGCGGCGTCGCCTTCATACAGGCCGTCGAGGTAAAGGCGGACCACCTTTTCGATCTCGGCACGGTCGTCCATCGCAGGCCTCCTTGAGTTGGCGGGCGCGCTGCTCTCACGCGGCGATGCGAATATAGCCGAACCGGACGGCGAACTCCTGGCGAATGTGGCGGGCCAGTTCGCTAGCGATTTCGGTGCCGCCCGCCGATGGCATGACCAGCTGGATCCCGAACTGCGGCAGCTCGGGCAAGCCAGCCTCGGCGCCGAGGATCGCGAGCCCGCTTTGCACGGAATCCGCGAGCTGCGCGGTCACCGCCACGTCGGCCGAGACCACGGCATAGATGGCCTCCTGGCTCTTCACCTCCATGACCATGCGCCAGTCCTGGCCGGCCTTGCGCAGGGCCGCCAGCACGGCAGGCCGGAAGCGACAGGTCATGCTGCCGATGGTGAGCGGCAGCGGACGGGCGCGATAGGCCTTGCCGCCCGGCGCGCCGACCCAGACGAGCCGATCGAGACGCAGCGTCTCGCCGCGGCTCGGCTGCTCCGGACGGTCGGTGGTCAGCGTGAGGTCGACGACGCCCGCCTCGAGGTCCTGGAGCAGCTCGTGCGAGTTGCGGCAGGACAGGCTGACCTGAACCCGCGGCCAGGCTTGATTGAAGCGGCGCAGAATGGGGGGGATGTAGCTGGCGACGATGTCGACCGGCACGCCGAGCCGCACTTTGCCCTCGAACACCGGGGTCGTCATGGCACCCCACATGACGTCGTTCAGCCCGACCAGTTCCTTGGCGGCGCCGAGCAGGCGCTCGCCGTGGGGGGCGAGGGTGAGCCGGTTACGCTCGCGCTCGAAGAGGTCGCACGCGAGTTGCTCCTCCAACCGCTTGATCTGAAGGCTCACGGCGGCCTGCGTGCGGTTCAGCAGACGCGCGGCGCCGGTCACGCTGCCGGTCTCGACGACGGCGAGGAACGCTCTCAGCAGCGAAATGTCGATGTCGCGGGCCATGGTCCCTATCCATAACATACCCTAATGGTTTGAATTTATAATATTCGATTTCGTTATGCAAATGGGTTCCGTACAAGAGACGTACAAAAAAGGAGATGATCATGAGCCCCGCCAAGATGACTGCGACCGGCGCCCAGTCGGGTGCGTCGGCGACCTGGATCCAGACGATTTCGCCGGCTGGCATTGTCGCGATGGTTGCCGCGATGCTGCGCGTGCGTCGGGAGCGCCGGCAACTGCTGGCGCTGGACGACCGCATGCTCAAGGACATCGGGATGTCGCGCGGCGATGCTTACGCCGAGGCCTCTCGGCCGCTGCACGACGTGCCTTTTCGTCGCAACTTCCGATAGGGGCAGAGGTTCCAGCGGACCCCGGTGGGCCCCCCCGCCGCGGTCAGGCCGCCGGCAAAGCCTGGCGGGCGCCACGCGGGCGCGAGGTGTAAATCGGCTTGATGGCGACCGGCTCGGACATTCGTGCGCGCCAGAGGTCGTGCTGCATTTGCAGGCCGAGCCAGTAATGCGTGCCGCAGCCGAAAGCGGCGCCGAGGCGGCGCGCGGTATCAAGTGTCACCGGCCGGCGCTCGCGAAGAATTTCTCCCAGAGTCCGTGCGGAAATGCCGAGGTGGCGGGCCATGGCGGCGCGCGAAAGCGCGACCAGTGGCAGAATATCCTCACGCAGCACCTCGCCCGGATGGGGCGGCGGCGTCTGCCGGTCATACAAATCCTTCAGTAGGCTCATGATTCAGGCCAATCCATTGGCTCGACACGTTTCTTTAACGGTTTGAAACCGCATTTCGAAAACAACTACGAGAGAAACCAGTGCGAATTGTGACAGTTTTGTGTAAGTTCGCGCCAGCCCCCGCCGTCAAATATGACAAGAATTGCCGCCGGGCCGAATCCATTTAGCCACAATTAGTCTCTCTGAAGAATTAACGACTCACAAATACGCGCAATCTCCCGGTGCGGGTCGGCCTCGGTGCCGATCGGCCCGGAGCGGCGGCGGGCACCGCCCGCCAAACAGGCAAGTTGCTCGAATGATGAAACTTTCCTCGGCGCCACAACCGGGTATGCTGGCGCCCTGCGGGCCGGCAGGCCGGCCCGCGGACAACGCATCCCATCGGATGAGGAGAGACAAAAAATGAAGGCTTGGAAGTCGGCTGTCCTTGCATTGGCAGCACTGGTCGGCTCCGCCGGCATCGCCGCCGCCGACGTTCTCGACGACGTCAAGAAGCGTGGGACCCTGGTGGTCGGCGTGAAGGCGGACTACAAGCCATTCGGCTTCCGCGACCCCTCGGGCGCGATCGTCGGCCTCGAGCCCGACCTCGCTGCCGATGTCGCCAAGCGGCTCGGCGTCAAGCTGGAGCTGGTGCCGGTGGTCTCCGCCAACCGCATGGAGTTCCTCAATCAGGGCAAGATCGACCTGATGATCGCGACCATGTCGGACAAGCCGGAGCGCCGCAAGATCGTGCAGGTCATCGAGCCGCTCTACTATTCGGACGCGGTCAACGTGCTGCTCGCCAAGAGCGCCCCGGTGAAGACCTGGGAGGATCTCAAGGGCAAGAAGGTCTGCGGGACCACGGGCGCCTGGTACAACAAGGACCTCGCCCAGAAGTACGGCACCGAGTTCATCTCGTTCGACGGCTCCGAGAAGCCGCTGCTGTCGCTCAAGAACGGCGACTGCGTCGGCTATGTCTACGACGAGACGTTCATCGTCGGGAAGCTGACCGAGGACGAGTGGAAGGGTGGCTTCCATATGCCCCTGAAGGGTCAGATGGAGACGCCGTGGGCCATGGCCGTGAAGATGGGCGAGGACAAGTTCAAGGCCTTCATGGAAAGCGTCCACAGCGACTGGTTCAAGTCGGGCACGATCGTGGCGCTCGAGAAGAAGTGGAACATTCCGCCGACGGACTACGCCAAGCGGATGCACGAAAAGGCGAAGGGCTCGTAGGACACCGACAGGCCGGCTCCTCGAGGCCCGGTCACGGAGCATGATCGTTGCCGGGCCTTCACGGGCCCGGCCGCGTTCGGGCCCCTCCCGCATCCCGGTGCCGGACCCGCGCGGCCCGGCGCCCCCCAGCGCAAGGACGACCGATGATCGCCGTGGCCGATTGGTTCCGGTGGCTCTACGAGGCCACGGGCATCAATCTCACCTACATGTACGACAGCTTCGATCAGGCGCGGATGCTCAAGGGCATCTGGCTGACGTTGGAGCTGGCGGTCGTCACCATCGTGCTCAGCATCGCCATCGGGATCCTCGGCGCCTGGCTTCAAGGCTCGCGGTACCGGCTCCTTCAGCTCGCCGTGAACGGTTTCATCAGCCTGTTCCGCAACACGCCGCCGCTGGTGCAGATCTACTTCTTCTATTTCGGCCTCGGTTACCTCTTGCCGCGGACATTCGATCCGACGACGGGGGCGATGGCGCCGCTGCTCACCAACGTGCAATGGGCGATCATCTCGCTGTCGCTGTTCGCCGGCGCGTTCAACATCGAGATCTTCCGGTCGGGGATCGAGGCGGTCTCCCGGTCGACCGTCGAGGCCGCGGAATCGCTCGGGTTTTCGCGCTGGCAGACCTATCGCGACGTGGTGCTGCCGCTGGCCCTGCGGACCTGCCTGCCGTCGCTGTCCAACAACCTCGTGAATCTCATCAAGACGACCAACCTCGCCTATGCCATCGCGGTGCCCGAGATGATGTACTCGGCCAAGCAGATCTGGGCGGATTCGACCAACGTCACCGAGATGATGCTGACCGTGCTCGTCTTTTACGTGGCGATCGCCACGCTGTTCGCCTGGGGGATGACGCGCCTCGAACGCGCGCTGCGGGTCCCGGGCATCGGACAGCAGGAGGGCTGACCCGATGGGCACCAAGCACGCCGCGTTCGCCGTCATGCCGCCGCGGCCAACGACACCGGCCGGATCGGCAGCAGGGCTTGCCGGGTGGATGATCGTGCCGCACACGGCGCCGCGCCTCACCATCGACCTCAAGCTGATCGCCTGCGTCGCGGCGGTCACGCTGATCGCCACAGCCGCGACGGCGGCAACAACGCCCGGCGCCCCGCGCAGCGCCTTCGAGGTCATCGCCACGTGGTGGCCGCTGTTGCTCAAAGGCTTCCTCTACAATCTCCTGATCTCCGCGGCGGCGATGGTGATCGGTACGGCTGTCGGCGTGCCGCTCGGCATCCTGCAGACCTCGAAGCTCGTGCCCGTGCGCCGGCTCGCCTGGGGCGTGACGCAATTTTTCCGGAACTCGCCGTGGCTGGTGCTGTTGTTCCTGTGCATGTTCCTGCTGCCGTTCCAGATCCGCATCTTCGGCTACATCATTCCGTTGCCGGACTACACGAAGGCCATTCTCGGCTTTGCGCTGCCGGTCATGGCCAATGTCTCGGAGATCGTGCGCGGCGCCATCCAGTCGGTGCCGACGAGCCAGTGGGAGTCGGCGGAATCGCTCGGCTTCACGCGGCGTCAGACCCTGACCGAAATCATCCTGCCGCAATGCGTGAAGCGCATGCTGCCGCCGTGGATGAATCTGTACTCGCTGATCACGATGTCGACGGTGAACGCCTCCGTCGTCGGCGTGAGCGAGATGATCACGCTGACCAACGACGTGCTGGCGGCCGAGGGTTCGCGTCCCGCCCTGCTGGCGCCGCTGTACGGCTTCGCGCTGGTCTGCTTCTTCCTCTATTGCTATCCGATCGCCCGCTGGACCCAGAGCCTCGAGCGTCGATTCATCGTGAAAGGCTGACTGCGGCATGCGGCACCAAACCGGGGCACCGATCGTCACCCTCAAGAACGTCAACAAGCGGTTCGGCGAGACCGAGGTGCTGCGCGACATCTCGTTCGAGGTGCCGCGGGGCGCCTGCATCTGCATCATCGGGCCCTCTGGATCGGGCAAGTCGACGATCCTGCGTTGCATCAACGCGCTGGTGCCGGTGACATCGGGATCCATCGTGGTCGACGGCATCGAGGTGAACGATCCGGCGCTCAACCTGCTGGCGCTTCGGCGCAAGGTCGGTATCGTGTTCCAGCAATACAATCTGTTCCCGCACAAAACGGCGCTGCAGAACGTGATGATGGCGCCGATCACGGTGCTGAAGCAGGACAAGGCCGAGGTCGAGGTGCGCGCCCGCAAACTGCTCGCGAAGGTGCGGCTCGCCGACAAGGAGGCGGCCTATCCGGGAGAGCTTTCGGGCGGCCAGCAGCAGCGGGTCGCGATAGCCCGCTCGCTGGCGATGAACCCGAACGTCATGCTGTTCGACGAAGTCACGGCGGCGCTCGATCCGGAGACCAAGAAAGAGGTTTTGCTGACCGTGCGCGAGCTGGCGGCAGAAGGCATGACCTGCATTCTGGTCACCCACGAGATGGGCTTCGCGCGCGAGGTCGCCGACCACATCTACTTCACGGACGGCGGACTGGTGGTCGAGCACGGCCCGCCGAGCGCGCTGCTGGCCAACCCGCAGCACGAGCGCACGCGCGCCTTCCTCGAGCAGGTGCTGTAGCGGGGCGGCTGCATGAGACGGGAGGAGCGCCGCTCGAGGCGCTCCGCCGCGGCTTACGACTGTGCCTTGATGCCGTTTTCGCGGACGACTTTGCCCCAACCCTCAACCTGTGCCGCGAAGAAGGTCCGCAACTCGTCCGGGCCGCCGAGCACAAGCGTCATCTGCTGGGTCTCCTTGAGGCGTGCCGAGATGGTCGTCTCGGAGATGGTCGCCTTCAGCGCGTCGGCGACACGGGCGACGGTGGCGGGCGGCGTGTCCTTCGGCGCGAATACGCCCCACCAGGCCAGCGCCTCGAAGCCCGCGAAGCCGGCCTCGATGGCCGTCTGCGTCTGGCCCAGCAGATCGAGGCGGCTGCGGCCCATCTGCATGATGGGGCGCACGGCGCCGCCGCCGAGCTGCGGCGTGATGAGCGCGGCCGAGCCGCAGATCAGGTCGACGTGGCCGCCGACGACGTCGTTCATGGCCGGACCGCCGCCGCGGTAGGCGACGTGGGTGATCTCGACCCCCGACCGCTTGGCGAGCACCGTCATCGCGAGATGGCCGATGGTGCCGATGCCGACCGAGGCGTACTTCACCGAGCCGGGCTTGTCTTTCGACGCCGCCACGACGTCCGCGAACGTGTTGAACGGACGGCCGGCATTGGCCGCGATGACGTAGGGCGCCGTGCCGACGAGGAACACCGGCACGAGTTCCTTCTCGACGTCGACGGGCGGCTTGTCGAGGATCGCCGGGATGACGGCGTGGGAGTCGAACGTCACCAGCAGCGAGGTGCCGTCGGCGGGGCTCTTGGCCACCTGCGCCGCGCCGATGGCGCCTGCGGCTCCGGCCCGGTTCTCGATGACGATGGTGCCGCCGAGCCGGCTCTGCAGACCGGGCTGGAGCAGCCGCGCCAGGGCATCCGTCGAACCGCCCGGCGGGAACGGTACGACGAGGGTCGTGACGCCTTGCTGCTGGGCGAGCGCAGGGGCTGCTGCGAAAGCGGCGGTGGAGGCCAGGAACGCACGTCTGGTCTGGCGGATCATGGTGTTTTCTCCCTGTTTGTTTTTTTAGGTTCCGGCTTTGTGCCGGTCTACGAGCTCGCGAATCCGGAGCCCGGCTTCTTGTACTCCGGACGCGGAGGACTAAAGACATCGAGTACGCGGGCGCCCTCGGGCCCCGCCCGCATGGTGTGCGGAACATTGCCGGGGGTGCGCCAGAAATCGCCCTTCTTCACCGGAATCTCCTCGCCGCCCTGAATGCGCACGGCCGAGCCTTCCAGCAGCACGCCCCACTGCTCTTCAGGGTGGTGATGCAGCGTGCCGGCGGCGTTCGGCGCGATGGTCACGACCGACAGCATCGCGTGCTCGCCGGCGAAGATGCGCGTCGTGACGCCGGGGCCGAGTTCGCGGAACAGGCCGTCGGCCGGATTGTCGAGATTGTGGAATTCCTTGGCTTGCGTCTTGGGAGCTTCAGTCATGGGCTCGCTCTCCGGTTCGTTGCTGGGGTCATTGTGATCAAGCCGGCTTTGCCGCGTAGGCGCCACGATAGGTGCCGTCGTGGATCGACTTGAGAATGTCGGCTTCGCGGGCGATCTGGGCCTCGACGGCCGGGACGAGCGTGGCGACGATCGCAGGCGAGAACGATACGATACCGTCCTCGTCGCCGACGATGATGTCGCCGGGTGCGATCACGCACCCACCGATCGAGACCGGAACGTTGATCTCGCCCGGGCCGTTCTTGTAGGGCCCGCGATGATTGGCGGCCCGCGCGTAGCAGGGCCAATCGGACTCCGCGAAGGCACCGGCATCGCGGATCGCGCCATCGATGACGAAGCCGGCGGCGCCGCGCGTCTCGGCGATGGTTTTCATGATCTCACCGACCAGCGCGCGGCTTTCGTCGCCGCCGCCGTCGACCACGATGACGTCGCCCGGCGTGATGAGTTCCAGCGCCTGATGGATGGCCATGTTGTCGCCGGCGCGCGTGCGCACCGTCAGCGCCCGGCCGACCAGCTTGCCCTTGCGATGGAAGGGGCGCAGGCCGACTGGACCCGGCATGCGGGAGAGATTGTCGCTGATGATGGACGTCGGCGCTTCACGCCAGAATGCGATCTCGGCCGGCGTCAGTCTCGCCGTCTCTTTGGTCATCGTTTCCCCCGGTTTCAAAAGGTCTTTTTTTAAAGTCTAAGGCGTCTGCGAGCCGGCGCAAGGGGGCTTCCGGCGGCTCGAAACGAAAACGCGCGCCCCGAGAGGCGCGCGTTCAAAGTCCCGGAAACCGCAACGTCCGACGTCAGAGCGTGCGAATGACCGTCTCGACGTTGAAGCACTCGATCACGTCACCCTCGCGTATGTCCTGATAGTTGGCGAAGGACATGCCGCATTCCTGGCCGGTCTGTACTTCCTTCACGTCGTCCTTGAAGCGCTTGAGGATCGACAGCGTGCCCTCGTGGATGACGACGTTGTCGCGAATGAGCCGGACCTTGGCCCCGCGCTCGACCTTGCCGTCGGTGATGCGGCAGCCCGCAACCTTGCCGAACTTCGAGATGTTGAAGACCTGCAGGATCTGGGCGTTGCCGAGGAACAGCTCGCGGATGGTCGGGGCGAGCAGGCCGGACATCGCCGCTTTCACATCGTCCACGAGGTCGTAGATGATGTTGTAGTAACGGATTTCCACGCCGTCGCGCTCGGCCGCGGCTTTCGCCTGGACGTTGGCGCGGACGTTGAAGCCGACGATGATCGCCTTCGACGCGTTGGCGAGCGCGACATCCGATTCGGTGATGCCGCCGACCGCGGAGTGCACGATGCGGGCCTCGACCTCGTCGGTCGAGATCTTCTTCAGTGCGCCGCCGATGGCCTCGACCGAGCCCTGCACGTCGCCCTTGACGACGAGGATGAACTCCTTCTTCCCCGTCTCCTTGAGCTGCTGCATCATCTGCTCGAGCGTGCGGCCGGTGCCGGCCGACGGGCCGAGCGTCTCGCGGCGCTTGCGCACGCGATAGTCGGTGATCTCGCGGGCGCGGGCCTCGCTCTCGACCACGGCGAACTGGTCGCCGGCTTCGGGAGCACCGTCGAAACCGAGCGTCTCGACGGGAACGGAGGGTCCCGCCTCGCGGACGTTCTCGTTGCGATCGTCGATGAGTGCGCGGACACGGCCCCACGACATGCCGGCGACGACGATGTCGCCGACGTGCAGCGTGCCGCGCTGGACGAGCAGTGTACCGACCGGACCGCGGCCCTTCTCCAGCTTCGCCTCGATGACGAAGCCTTCGGCGGAGCGGTTCGGATTGGCCTTCAGGTCGAGAAGTTCCGCCTGCAGCGCGATCGCCTCGAGCAGCTTGTCGAGGTTGGTACGCTTGATGGCCGACACTTCGACTTCGAGCGTCTCGCCCGACATGCTCTCGACGACGATGCCGTGCTGGAGCAGTTCGGTGCGCACGCGGCTCGGATCGGCATCCGGCTTGTCGATCTTGTTGATCGCCACGATGAGCGGCACGCCGGCCGCCTTGGCGTGATTGATCGCCTCGACGGTCTGCGGCATCACGCCGTCGTCGGCCGCGACGACCAGAACGACGATGTCCGTCACCTTGGCGCCGCGGGCGCGCATGGCGGTGAACGCCTCGTGGCCCGGCGTGTCGATGAAGGTGATGCGCTGGCCCTGGTCGGTCGCTACCTGATAGGCGCCGATGTGCTGGGTGATGCCGCCGGCCTCGCCGGATGCGACGTTGGCCAGCCGCAGCGCGTCGAGCAGCGAGGTCTTGCCGTGATCGACGTGGCCCATGATGGTAACCACGGGCGCCCGCGTCTCGAGTTCCTCGGACTCGTCCTTCTCGCCGATGAAACCTTCTTCGACGTCGGCCTCGGAGACGCGCTTGGGCGTGTGGCCGAACTCCTGGACGATCAGCTCGGCGGTATCGGTGTCGATCACATCGTTGATCTGATGCATCTCGCCCTGTTTCATCAGGTACTTGATGACATCCACCGCCCGCTCGGTCATGCGGTTGGCGAGTTCCTGGATGGTGATCACCTCCGGGATGATGACCTCGCGCACGATCTTCTCCCGGGTCTGGGGAATCCCCATCGCCTTCAGCTTCTCACGCTCGCGCTTGCGCTTGAGGGAGGCCAACGAACGCTCACGCTGCTCGTCGTTGAAGGCGTTGTTGATGGTGAGCTTGCCGCGTTCGCGACGGTCCTCGACCGCCTTGACCGGGCTGCGCACGACCTTGCCGCCAGGACCCTTCTTCTTGTTGCGCTCCTCCTCCTCGGCTTCCGCCGTGGTCTGCACCGGGCGCAACTGACGCTGCTTGGGCGCCTCGACATCGGGGCGCACGCGGGCCAGCGGATCGGCCGCCGGAGCGCCGGGCCGCGGTGCGGCGCGCTCGTGACGGACGATCTGCGGACCCTTCATGCCGAAGGACTTGAAGGCGGAGTCGGGACCGGCGGCCGGCCGCGGACCCGCCGACGGGCCGCCCGGACGCGGACCGCCCGGACCACCGGGCCCGCCGGGACGCGCCTGGTAAGGGCCACGATCGGGGCGCGGGCCACCGGGGCCACCGCCGGGTCCGCGGCGCTCGCCGCCGAAATCACGATCCGGACGCGGCCCACCTGGACCGCCTGGGCCACCGGGGCCACGACGGAACTCGGTCGGCCGGTCGCCACGCGGTTCGGGCCGTTCCGGACGCGGCCGGAAGCCGGACGCCGGGGCGGCCTGCTGAGGCGGCGCTGGCACGTTGGGAACTTCGGCGGCCGGGGCGGGCTGGGACTCGACCTCTGCCGACGGCGGCAGAGCCGGCGCCTCGGCCACGGGCGCGGCGACGTCTGCCATGACCACGGCCGGCGCGGCCGCAGCCGACGTGTCGGACGATGCGGTTTCGCCCTGCGATGCCGATGCTTCGGCGACCGGTTCGGGCTGCGACTCGCTCTGGAGCGGCGCACGCTCGCTACGCTGGCGGTGCTCCTCGGCCTGGCGTATCTGCGCGGCCTGCAGCGCCTGGGCGCGGGCGTTACGCTCGCCTTCGGACAGGTTACGGGCGGAGGCGGGTGTTCGCTGCACCTCGACCCGGGCACTCTCGGCCGAGGTCGGACGCGGCGCCTGCGGGCGCGGTGCCTCGGCGGCGGGCGCCGCCGGAGCGGGCGTCGTCTCCTCGACCTCGCCGGGATTCAATGCGCGTTTGCGCTTCTTCTCGACAACCACCGACTTCGATCGGCCGTGGCTGAACTTCTGCTGGACGTGGCCAGACTCGACCGTCCGCTTCAAGCTCAGTGGCTTGCGCTGGCCCTGGCGAAGCGGATTGTCAGGAGTCTCTTTGGGTTCGCTCATTCGTTACCTGTCGGCCCTACCTGTGCTTGCTCCGTCGGCCCTTCGGCTTCCGGAGATCCGCTTCCCATCACGTCCGTTGGCAAATTGCGCAAGCGCTCGAGCCGCCGCGCCTCTCTGGCGAAACGCTCGGCTGTGCCACCGCTGTTCAATGCAGCATGTACCACATTGGACCGGCCAATAGCCAAGCTCATTTGCATGACATCCAGCGAACGAACAACGACCGGTGGTGTGCCGGCTTCTCTCGATACCGCTCGATATAGTCGCTCGAGCTTGCCGGTGCCATCGGCGGCCGCATCGCGCGCCTGTACGAGCATGGCCGCCTCGCCGGACACGATGGCCGCCTCGGCCCGCGTGAAGCCCGCGGTGACAAGCCCGGCCTTGTTGGCCAGCGACAGCGCGTCGATCACCCGGCGTTCGAGCAACCGGTCGACCTGCTCCGGCAGATCCTCGGCCACCGTGACGGCACGGCGGAAGCTGCGCGTGAACGCCTTCGATTGGACGGCCTTGGCGACGACGGCCTTCTCGCACGTCACCCAGACGCCGCGGCCCGGCAAGCGGCCGGCGACATCGGGGACGATCGTGCCGTCGGGGCCGACGACGAAGCGAATCAGCTCGTCCGGGCTCGCGACCCGGCGCGTGACGATACAGGTCCGCTCGGGCGTGTCCGCCCGCTCGTCCGGCTGATCGTCGGCTCGGGTCGCTGGTCCCATGCGCTGGTGCTCGCCTCCGTCATGGCCGTCAGGATTGGGTTTGGGCGTCTTCGGCGGCGCTGGCCTCTTCGGACGGCTCCTCGTCCGTCGCCTCGGGACCGGCGAGGTCCTCCGGCGTAATCCAGCCGAGCAGCACCCGCGCCGACATGATCATCCCCTCGGCGTCCTGCCGATCGATCTCGATGCCGTCGAGAACGCCCTTGTGGCGGACCGCCTCGGAGTCCTTGTCCTTCTTGCGCTCCGTCCAGCCGACGAGGTCGTCGGTCGCGCAATCGGCCAGATCCTCTAGCGTCTTGATGCCCTTTTCGCCGAACGCGACCAGCATCGTCGTGGTGACGCCGGCGACGCGGGTCAGGTCGTCGGACACGCCGAGTTCGCGGCGCTTGGCGTCGCGCTCCTGCTCCTGACGCTCGATGTACTCGCGGGCGCGGGTCTGGATCTCCGTGGCGGTGTCGGCATCGAACCCCTCGATGCTGGCGATCTCGGCGAGGTCGACGTAGGCGACCTCCTCGACCGAGGCGAAGCCCTCGGTGACCAGCAACTGGGCGATCACTTCGTCGACGTCGAGGGTCTCCATGAGCAGCTGCGAACGCTCGGCGAACTCCTTCTGGCGCCGTTCGCTCTCCTCCTGCTCGGTCAGGATGTCGATATCCCAGCCGGTGAGCTGCGAGGCGAGGCGCACGTTCTGACCGCGCCGGCCGATGGCGAGCGAGAGCTGGCTTTCGGGTACGACGACCTCGATGCGGTTGGAATCCTCGTCGAGCACGACCTTGGAGACCTCGGCGGGCGCCAACGCGTTGACCAGGAACGAGGCCGCGTCCGGCGACCACTGGATGATGTCGACCTTCTCGCCCTGCAATTCGGCGACGACGGCCTGCACGCGCTGGCCGCGCATACCGACGCAGGCGCCGACCGGGTCGATGGAGCTGTCTTTCGAGACGACGGCGATCTTGGCGCGGCTGCCGGGATCGCGGGCGACCGACTTGATCTCGACGACGCCGTCGTAGATCTCGGGGACCTCCATGGCGAACAGCTTGGCCATGAACTCCGGCTTGGCGCGCGACAGGAAGATCTGCGGGCCGCGCTGCTCGCGGCGGACGTCGTAGACAAAGGCGCGGATACGGTCGCCGAAGCGCACGTTCTCGCGCGGGATCATCTCGTCGCGGCGCACGATGGCCTCGGCGCGGCCGAGGTCGACGATGACGTTGCCGTACTCGACCCGCTTCACCGTTCCGTTGACGATCTCGCCGAGGCGATCCTTGTATTCGTTGTACTGGCGCTCGCGCTCGGCCTCGCGGACCTTCTGGACAATGACCTGTTTGGCGTTCTGCGCGGCGACGCGCCCGAAATCGAGGGGCGGCAGCGGCTCGGCCAGGAAGTCTCCGACGGCGGCATCGGGTTTTCGGCGGCGGGCATCCTCGACGGTGAGTTCGGTCGAGTCGTTCTCGACGTTCTCAACGACGGCCATGACGCGGGACAGCCGCGTCTCGCCCGTGCGCGGATCGATCTCGCAGCGAATATCGTTCTCGGCGCCGTAGCGAGATTTCGCAGCCTTCTGGATGGCGTCTTCCATCGCCTGGATGACGATCCGGCGATCGATCGACTTCTCGCGCGCCACGGCGTCTGCGATCTGCAGAAGCTCCAAACGGTTCGCGCTGACGCCTGCCATTGCCATTCCAGAACCTCCGAACCTTCTCTAGGACGCCTGCTCGTCCGGCTCACCGGCCGCTGCGCCGCGCTTGGATTGCCGCAGCGCCTCGCGGATCAGTTCATCCGTCAATACCAGTTTTGCTTCCCCGACGAGCCCGACCGGAAGACCCAGAACCTGATGGCCCTGCTCTCCCAGATCGCAGAGAATACGAACCTCGCCGTCCTCGAAACCTTCGAGCACACCGCGAAACCGCTTGCGACCGCCGACCGCCTCGCGCAACTCGATGCGCGCCTCGTGCCCAGCCCATACCTCGAAATCGGATGGTCGCACCAGGGGCCGGTCGATCCCCGGCGAGGAAACCTCGAGCCGATAGGCGCCCGGCACGATATCGTTGGCATCGAGAAGCGGCGAGAGGTTGCGTGAGATCGTCTCGCAATCCTCGATGACCATCGCGCCATCCGGACGCTCGGCCATGATCTGCACGGTCTGGCCATCCTGGCCTGTCACGGCAACGCGCACGAGCCGATAGCCCAGGTCGACGAGCGCGGGCTCGACAAGAGCTGCGAGCCGGGCCGCCAGCCCCGTTTCAGACACAAAACGCACGTCCGACGAGCGCGAGCCGCCGTTGTCCATTCGCGAACCGAGCCAATTGATCGCCTGCTGGGATCCACCAAAACAAAAAGAGCGGATCCGCGAGGGACCCACTCTCAGAGTTGAGATGATCATGAGCAACATCAACATAACGTGAAGTGGCTGCCCGACGCAAGGGCAATTTGACATTTTTTTGGCACTTCCGGGGAACCGGCCGGGCTGTGGTCGAAAGGACCCATCCGAGACCCCGCGGCGCTCGACCGTCCATCGCGCTTGTGCGTTCGCGTCCAAGGCGTTGGTGCGGCGGCTTGCAGTGCTAGATTTCTGCACCGGGGCGGTCGGTGCGCTCGAAAACGAGATAATGCGGGCGACGCCCTTCGCGCAGCGCCTTCTGCTCGTAACGGGTCGTCGGCCAATCGGCCGGCCGCTGCTGCCAATCCTTCGGGCAGGTTGCGCGCCAGACGAACGCCGGATGGGGCAGCGCCGCCAGCAGGATGGTGCGGACATAATCGGCGATATCCGTCGCAATCCGCAGCTCGGCGCCGGGCCGCAAGGCGCGGGCCAGCAGATCCAGCAGCGGTGTAGCGACCAGCCGGCGCTTCTGATGGCGACGCTTGGGCCACGGGTCCGGATACAGGACGAAGGCCCGCCCGATCGAGGCCGGCGGCAGCCAGCGCAACAGCGGTCGGGCGTCGTCGGCATGGATGCGGACGTTGGCGCGCTGCTCGGCGGCCAGCGCGTCGACGACCTTCACGACACCATCGAGGAAAGGTTCGCAGCCGATCAGGCCGACGGCCGGGTTCTCGCGTGCCTGCCAGAGCAGGTGCTCGCCACCTCCGAAGCCGATTTCCAGCCAGACATCGCCAGTGGGCGGCGCGAACAGTGCCGTCAACGGGGCCGGGGCCGCGTGGGCGAGATCGACGGCGCGGCGGGGCAACTCGTCGGCGACCAGCGCGCTCTGGCGGACACTCAAGGTGCGCCTGCGCCGGCGACCGAAGGTTCGCAACTCGCTCGCCCAGTCGTCCTCGTCGCTCATGGTGATCACCCCATCGCGAAACGGCAACGGCCGCGACAGAGCCGCGGCCGTGGCCTCATGTGCTGCCGACCGGTGAGGGTCAGAGGGCCTTCTTGATGGCCTCGGCCAGATCGACGCGCTCCCAGGAGAAGCCGCCGTCGGCCTCCGGCGCCCGGCCGAAGTGGCCATAAGCGGAGGTGCGGGCATAGATCGGCTTGTTGAGGTCGAGATGCTTGCGGATGCCGCGCGGCGTCAGGTCCATGACTTCGCCGAGCACGCTCTCGAGGCGCGATTCCTCGACGCGGCCGGTGCCGTGCGTGTCGACGTAGATCGACAGCGGGCGAGCCACGCCGATGGCGTAGGAGAGCTGGATGGTGCAGCGTTCGGCGACGCCCGAAGCGACGACGTTCTTGGCCAGATAGCGGGCGGCGTAGGCGGCCGAGCGATCGACCTTGGTCGGGTCCTTGCCGGAGAACGCTCCGCCGCCATGCGGGGCCGCGCCGCCGTAGGTGTCGACGATGATCTTACGGCCGGTGAGACCGCTGTCGCCGTCCGGACCGCCGATGAAGAACTTGCCGGTCGGATTGATGTGCCAGACGGTATTCTTGGAGATCCAGCCGTCGGGCAGGGCGCGGCGCACGTAGGGCTCGACCAGTTCGCGCACCTGATGCGACGTCATGTTCTCGATGAGGTGCTGGTGAGACACCACGATCTGGGTGACGCCAACCGGCTTGCCGTTTTCGTACTGAACGGTGACCTGGCTCTTGGAGTCGGGGCCGAGCACCTTTTCCCGGTCGGCGTGGCGGGCCTCGGAGATCAACCGGAGAATCTTGTGGGCGTAAAATATGGGCGCCGGCATCAATTCCGGCGTCTCGTTGCAGGCGTACCCGAACATGATGCCCTGGTCGCCCGCGCCTTCCTCCTGATTGCTCGGCTGGCGCGCATCGACGCCCTGCGCGATATCGGCCGACTGCGGGTGGAGGAGGACGTCGATCTGGCAGGTGTCCCAGTGGAAACCGGGCTGCTCGTAGCCGATGTCGCGGATCGCCATGCGGGCGACGTGGGCAACCCAGTCGCGGGTGACGGTCGAGGGGCCGCGGGTTTCGCCGGCGATCACGACGCGATTGGTCGTGGCCAGGGTCTCGCAGGCAGCACGGATGTTCCAGGGATCGATTCCCGCCTTGGGACCTTCCCGGAAGAACAGGTCGACGATCTCATCGGAGATGCGATCGCAGACCTTGTCAGGATGCCCCTCCGACACAGACTCGCTGGTGAACAGATAGGACTTGCGCGACACGTTGGACCCCGTTTTATTGGCCGAGCCGTAAATGGCGCCGTTGTTTGCCGTCTTTCGGCCCGGGGGTCAAGCGCGGCTGCCACAAGGTCGCAAAAGAGACCAACAGCCGCCCGCGCCGGCTCACATGGCGTGGTTACCCACTGCCGTTTCGCCGGCCATCGCCCGCACCAGTTCGATAATCGAGCGGCGCAGCTTGGGGTCGGCGATGCGCACGAAGGCCCGGTTGAGCTCGATGCCCTCGCGACTGTTCAGGAATTCGGCCAGGTAGCCGTCGTTCGGGCGTTCGGAGAAGCCCGACGGGTGGCTGTCCATGACGCTGACCGGCAGCGGCGCCTCGTCGTAAAAGAACTGCACCGGCACGCCGAGCACCCGCGACATGTCGAACAGGCGACTGGCACCGATGCGATTTACGCCCTTCTCGTACTTTTGAATCTGCTGGAACGTCAGGCCCAGCCGCTCGCCGAGCTTCTCCTGGCTCATGCCGAGCAGGATGCGGCGCAACCGGACCCGCGTGCCCACATGGATGTCCATGGGATTGGGCCGGCGTGCATTGCGCTCCTCTGCTGCAACCGCCCTTTCGATCTCTTCTGTCATTACCGAATCCTCAGACGCCCGGGGGTCCACATCGTCAGCGCGTCGGCTCTACTTTGCGTTGTGCTCACTCACGAGCAGATCCGCCTCGGTGATCGCCTTCTGGTTACGCTGAACACGTCATAGTATCTTGATAGGACGACCAATCATCAGCGTCAAGAAAATAGAAACCCATAGGGCCAGACAAACAATGTCGCCGAATTGGGCGTATATTGGTAACGTTAATGCGGCCGGCACCGCAACGTCAGCGGTTGCGGCGACGTCCAATTCGATCCTGGCGAGAATTCGGCCGTGCGGATCAACCAATCCGGAAATTCCATTATTCGCCGCACGTATCAGTGGCACTCCTTCCTCGACCGCACGGACGCGCGCCTGATGAAAATGCTGCCGCGGTCCGGTCGTCTGGCCGAACCAGCCGTCGTTCGTCACATTCACCAGAAGGCCCGGCCGCTGCGGGCCTTGCACCACCTGCGCGGGAAAGATCGCCTCGTAACAAATGAGCGGACCGACGGGTGGCAGACCGGGCACCGTCAGCAGCGGCCGCGGTTCGGGACCAATCGAAAAACCCCCTCGCACCCGCGTCAGTTGTTCTAATCCAATTGACTCTAGCAAAGATTGAAATGGCAGATACTCGCCGAATGGCACCAAATGCGTTTTATCATAGAGACTCGATAATCCCTGCAAATCAAAAACCATCAGACTGTTGAAGGCCCGGCGCCGGCCATCGGCTCCGTCTTCCGTGCGCAGGGCGCCGGCCAACAACCAGCGGCCGGGGCCGATGCGCTGGCCGAGCACCGCGACGACCTCGGGACTGCGGAGTGGCTGGAACGGCATCGCCGCCTCCGGCCACACGACGTGGGTCACGCCCGCGAGCTCGTCGATGCGGCCGTCGGGCGCGGTCGCGGTTAATTCGAGGTGCTTGAGAAAATTGGCGCGCTGGTTGGCCGGCTGCCACTTCTGATCCTGCGGAATGCTCGGCTGCACGATGCGCACGCGGACGCCGTCGACCGGCGGCGGGACCGGCTGTGCCAAGCGCAGCGCGCCGAAGATCGCGAGCACCGCGACCAGTGCGGCGGTGATGGCGGCCCCGCGCGCGCCCGACCACGTGGCGCCGTGGTCGGCGAGCGTGACGGCGGGCAGCGCGGCGGCGATCACCGCCACCAGCGTCAGACCGTAGATGCCGAGAACGGAGACCGATTGGAGCAGGACCAGCGGCTCGGTGAGGGCGTAGCCGAGTACGTTCCAGGGAAAGCCCGTGAGGACGTGGCCGCGCAGCCATTCCGCGGCCGTCAGCACCAGGGCGAGCACCAGAACACGGCCGCCGCCGGGCTGCCAGACGTGGGCGGCGACCGCCAACGCGGCCGCCATGAACAGCGCGAGCCCGGCCGGCATCAGCGTGACGGCGAACGGCATCAGCCAGGCGAACACCTCGGCCTCGACGAGAAAGGCCTTGCCGATCCAGAACAGGCCCGCGGCGTGATAGCCGAAGCCGAACCACCAACCGACGGCCGCGGCGGCGCGCAGGCGACGGCGCGGTACCGGCTCCGACCGGACGATGCCGTCGATGAGCCAGACCAGCCCTGGCAGGGTCAGCAACAGCACCGGACTCGCGAAGAACGGGGCCATGGCGAGAATGGACAGCGTGCCGAGACCCAGCGCGACGAGCCATCGGCGCCATCCGGCCAGCGCCGCAAGCCACGCCGCCGTCGCCGCGACGGCGCAGGCAACGGTCGCGAGGCGTGCCCGGATCGCGACCGTCGCCTCCTGCAGCATCAGTGCTTGTCGACCGCGGCCGGCTCCGTGCCCGGAAGCTGCGGCCGATGGATCTTGAGCTTCTTCACGCGCCGGGGATCAGCATCGAGAACCTCGAACTCGATCCCCGACGGATGGCGGACCATCTCGCCGCGGGCGGGTACTCGGCCGACGAGCGCGAACACGAGGCCGCCCAGCGTGTCGATGTCCTCGGCCTCGTCGGCCGACAGCAGCACCACACCGAGGCGATCCTCCAGCTCCTTCACCGGCGTGCGGGCCGCAGCCAGCAGACCGAGCTTCGGCTCCTCGACGATCAAGGCCGCTTCGGCTTCGTCATGCTCGTCCTCGATGTCGCCGACGATCTGCTCGACCAGATCCTCAATGGTCACCAGACCGTCGGTGCCACCATACTCGTCGACGACCAGCGCCATGTGAATGCGCGTGGACTGCATACGAATGAGCAGGTTCATGGCCGGCATCGACGGCGGCACGTAGAGGACGGGGCGACGGATCTTGGCAACGGCGACGGGCCGGGCAAGATCGACCTCCTTGAACTGGAAGGCCTGGGTCGGCGCCGGCTTCGCAGCTTCAACGGCGGCCGGCTGGGCGGCAGCGGCCCGCTGGCCGGGCGACTTGGTGTCGCCCGCACGCTGGTGCGACTCGCCGAGCATCCAGCGGAACAGATCCTTCACGTGGATCATCCCGCGGGGGTCGTCGAGCGTCTCGTGGAACAGCGGGATGCGCGAGACACCAGCCTCCTCGAAGGTGCGCAGCAGGCCGGCCAGAGACTCGCTCTCGTCGACGGCGATGATGTCGGCGCGCGGCACCATGACGTCGACGACGCGGAGCGCCCCGAACCGCAGGAGGCGGAGAAACATCTCCCGCTCCTCGGCCGAGAACGCGGAGGTTTCGTCGGTTTCCGCGGTGAGCGCTTCCTGGATGGTCTCGCGCAATGTGGGGCTGCCGGCGAGACCGAGGCGGGTCCGCAGCGCGGCCAGCCATCCCGGGCCGCTCGGGCGCGTCTCGCCCGGGCCGTTGTCGCCCCTCGAAGTCAGATTGTCGTTACTCATTCTCTCGAATTCACCTCGGCACGGATGCCAGGCACGCCGGCTGTTCAGCCGGCCGCTGCTGGCGCCGAATCATAGGGGTCAGGAATACCGAGCGTCGCGAGGATCCGCACCTCGAGACGCTCCATCTCCTCGGCTTCGACCTCGGTCTCGTGGTCGTAGCCGAGCAAATGCAGAAAACCATGCAGGACAAGATGCGCGAAATGGTGGGCGAGCGGCACACCGAGCTCACGGGCCTCGACCTCGAGGGTCTCGATGGCCAGGATCACGTCGCCGAGAAAGTCGGGCTCGCCGGGATTTTCGGCGGCGGGGAACGACAGGACGTTTGTCGGCTTGTCCTTGCCGCGCCACGCGGCATTGAGCTGGCGCACCTCGGCATTGTCGGAGAGCGCGATCGTCGCCATGCCGCTGGCCTCGTCACCGAGCGCGACGACGATGGCGCGTGCGACATCGGCGACCCGACGCTCCGGGTCGTCGATGGCCGACCAGTCGCCCGCGTTGGCGACGACTGCCAGAGTGAGGGTGCTACTCTGCGCGTCCGGTTCGGCGGCTTGGCCTGGCTCACCCGGCACGGTCGTAAGCCTCCACGATGCGGGCGACGAGGTCGCGGCGGACGACGTCCGCGCCCGTGAACCGCACGGCCTCGATGCCTTCGACACCCTTCAGCAAGTCGACCGCCTCGACGAGGCCAGACTTCTGGCCGGGCGGCAGGTCGATCTGAGACGGATCGCCGGTGATCACCATCTTGGCGTTCTCGCCGAGCCGCGTCAGAAACATCTTCATCTGCATCGCGGTCGTGTTCTGCGCCTCGTCAAGGATCACGAAGGCATTGGCGAGCGTGCGACCGCGCATGAACGCGAGCGGCGCCACCTCGATGACGCCGGTCTCGAGATCGCGCTCGACCTTCTCGGGCGGCAGCACGTCGTAAAGAGCATCGTAGAGCGGGCGCAGGTAGGGATCGACCTTGTCGCGCATGTCGCCGGGCAGGAAGCCCAGCCGCTCGCCGGCCTCGACCGCCGGCCGCGAGAGGATGATGCGCTCGATCAGGCCGCGCTCCAGATAGTGGGCGGCGGCGGCGACCGCGATGTAGGTCTTGCCGGTGCCGGCCGGGCCGATACCGAACACGAGGTCGACCTTCTGAATGGCGCGGATATAGATGCTCTGCACCGGCGTGCGGGCCTTGACGACACGGCGGCGGGTGGCGATCTGGGCCTGCCCGTCGGTACTCGGCGTCTGCGTATCGATGCGGGCGTGCCGGATCAGACCGTCGAAGTCGCCGGGGCCGATGTCGTCACCTCGGGCGATGCGGCCGTAGAGTTGCTCGAGCACGTCGCGGGCGATGTCGCAGGCGGCGTCGGACCCGGTCACGACCACCACATTGCCGTGGGCATGGGCATCGACGCCGAGACGGTCCTCCAGCAACGCCAGATGGGCATCGTGCTGGCCGAGGAGCTGCGACAGGAACCGATTGTCCTCGAAGGGGACGACCACACGCTTGCCGGCAACCGGGGCGCTTCGCGCTCCACGGCTTGGTCCATTGCCCGAAGGGCCGCGCAAGCCTGTCAAATCATGATCTCCGCACCGACGTGCAACTGACCCCGCCTCCACTCGCGACGCGACGATGCAGCGCCGTGGCGTGCCCGAAGCCGTTCATGGGTAGCGCGGATCAGCCTCCTTCGTAAAGGCTGACGGGGTTTCATGCCGCCTGTATGACGCCCGACAGGCTATTGGAGCCGGCGGCCGAGATTTCCACCGGAAGTATCCGCCCGAGGTAGGCGCTCGGCGCTTCGGCATGCACCAGTTGCAGGTACGGAGAGCGGCCGACGATCTGGCCACTGTGGCGGCCGGGGCGCTCGAACAGCACCGGCAGGACCTTGCCGATGCAGTCCTTGTTGAAACGGGACTGCTGGCCGTCGAGCAGATCCTGAACGCGGGCGAGCCGCGCCGACTTGACCTCCTCGGAGAGCTGGCCATCCATGGTGGCTGCCGGGGTGCCCGGCCGGGCGCTGTACTTGAAGGAATAGGCCTGCGCGAAGCCGACGGCCCGCACGATGTCCAGCGACTCCTCGAACTCGGCTTCGGTCTCGCTCGGGAAGCCGACGATGATGTCGGTCGACAGGGCGATTTCCGGCCGAGCCGAACGGATGCGGTCGACGAGGGCCAGATACTCGGCGGCCGTGTGCTTACGGTTCATCGCCGCCAGGATGCGGTCGGAGCCGGCCTGCACCGGCAGGTGCAAGTAGGGCATCAGCTTGCCCACCGTGCGGTGCGCCGCGATCAGATCGTCGCCCATGTCGCGCGGGTGGCTGGTGGTGTAGCGCAGCCGCTCCAGCCCATCGATGTCGGCGAGCTGCTGGATCAGGCGGGCGAGCGACCAATCGCGGCCGTCGGGGCCTTCGCCATGGTAGGCATTGACGTTCTGGCCGAGCAGCGTGATCTCGCGGACGCCGCGGGCGACCAGATTGCGGGCCTCCTCCAGAACGCGGGCGACCGGGCGAGAGAACTCGACGCCGCGGGTGTAGGGCACCACACAGAACGTGCAGAACTTGTCACAGCCTTCCTGCACCGTGAGGAAGGCCGCGGCCTGATGCGGCGCGGAGCGTTCCACCAGATGGGCGAACTTGTCCTCGTCGGGGAACTCGGTGTCGATGACGGCGCTACCGCGGCCGGCGGCGGCCAACATCTGCGGCAGGCGATGATAGCTCTGCGGTCCGACGACGATGTCGACGACCGGGGCGCGACGGGCGATCTCAGCGCCCTCGGCCTGCGCCACGCAGCCCGCCACCGCGACCATGGTGTCCTTACCGGCGGCGCGGCGGGCCTCCTTGATGCGGCGGACGCGGCCGAGTTCGGAATAGACCTTCTCGGCGGCCTTTTCGCGGATATGGCAGGTGTTGAGGATGACGAGGTCGGCATCCTCCGGGGAGTCGGTCTCGGTGAAGCCATGGGGCGACAGCTGCCCGGCCATGCGCTCGCTGTCGTAGACGTTCATCTGGCACCCGAACGTCTTCACGTAGACGCGCTTGTTGTTCGGCATGCTCGTCCTCACCTCTCGATGCCGCCCCGGCGAGGCGACACGTCCACCCGAGCCGAGCCAGCCGCGAAACGGCGTCGACCCACGGCAACTCCGACGGACTGCTGCATTGCAGCATTGTGAATATAATATTTCAAGTGGTCATCTGCCAGTCATCCGACGGGCTCGCTGCTGGATTGGCTAACGAACTGCAACTTCGGATTGCTTCGCAAGAGCCGTACCACCGATTGACGGACCTCGGATTCGGCGTGCGCCGCCAATTGCTTGCGATCGGTGAACGTGTCCAGGGGCACGGGTGGCCCGATCACGATTCGGACGTCGATCGGCCCGGCTTTCAGCAGGGTCCAGGCGTGGCTGCCCATCTCCATGTCGCCGTACCAGCCGATGAGCGGCCGGTCGCCGCGGGCCAGCGGCACGCCGTGGACATGGGTGTAGACGAGGGCCAAAGTCTGGACGACGGCGGCCGACGGTTCGCTTTGGGACATCCCCGTGCGGGCCGGCTTCGCAGCCGCGAACAGCGACGTCTTGAAGGGGAGCACCCGGTTGCCGTCGCTCGATGTCCCTTCCGCGAACAGCACCAGGGCGTCGCCGGCGGCCAGGCGCGCCAGCATCTCGTCGGCCGTGCCGCCCACGGACTGGCGCCGGGTGCGATCGACGAACACGGTGCGCTGCAGGCGAGCCAGAGAGCGTACGAACGGCCAGGTGCCAACCTCCTTCTTGGCGACGAAGGACAGCGGCGCGACCGCCGACAGCACCGGAATGTCGAGCCACGACGTGTGGTTAGCGACAATCAGCACCGGAGACTCGCGGACCACGGCACCTTCGATATGGAGACGGATGCCGAGTAGGCGGCATACGCGCTTGTGGTACCAATGCGGGAAGGTGCGGGCGTAGCGGGAGCCGAGGCGTAGCAGCCCGGCCTGAATTGGCATCAGCAGGACCGTAAAGGCCATGAACCCGGCCAGCACGGCGGCCGCACGCAGCGAGGCCGTGCCGAAACGCTCACCGGGCAACTGGACCACAGGCAACTTCCTCCGTCACTCGCGCCGCTTGCGGCGCAGGGGAACGCCATAGAGTTCGAGGCGATGCCCGACGAGTTCGAAGCCCAGTTCGCGCGCGACGCGTTCCTGTAGCCGCTCGATCTCCTCGTTACGGAACTCGATCACCTTGCCGGTGTCCACGTCGATCAGGTGATCATGGTGGACGATATTGGCGCGCTCGTAGTGGCCACGGCCGGTGCCGAAGACGTGCCGCTGCAGGATGCCCTTTTCCTCCAGCAGGCGCAGCGTGCGGTAGACGGTCGACAGCGAGATGCGCGAATCGACGGCGGCAGCCCGCCGATGGACCTCTTCGACGTCCGGATGATCCTCGGCCTCGGTCAGGATGCGTGCGATGGTCCGGCGCTGCCCGGTCATGCGCAGACCATGCTGGACGCATAGCTTTTCGATCGGGCTCAGGGTCACGTCGCGCGTCTCACCCATCCGACTTCCGTCCGTCTCGTGATTCCGCCGAAGCGCGGTCCGTACCAACCGCTATAGGACAGCAGCCGAGGTGACGTCCACATCACCCGTGGTCGAGGGTCGCCATCATCATCAAGGCGTCGCCAAGACTGCCGTCACGCCGGTGATAGTAGCCGGGGCGGCGCCCGGTGACGCGGAATCCGGCCCCGGTGTAGAGGGCGATCGCGGGCTGATTGCCGTCGGCGACTTCGAGGAACAGGTTGCCGACGCCGGCCACGCGCACCTCGGACATCCAGGCTGTCAGCAGGTCACGGGCGATGCCGCGCCCCTGACAAGGCGCCGCGACGCCGATGGTCAGGATCTCGGCCTCGTCGGCGACCACGCGGCCGACCACGAATCCGATCGGCCGGCCGCCCTCGAAGGCGAGGTGCGCCACCGCGACCGGCGGCGCGAGCAGGCCTTCGATATCTCCGGCCGGCCAGGATTGGTCGAACAGGTCGGCCTGTAGAGACGCGATCGCGGCGGCGTCGTGCGGGGTGGCCCGGCGCACCACGATCACGTGGCGACCCGCGGCAGCGATTTGCCGATCTGCGGCTTGGCGTCGGGCGGGCGCGCATAAAGGGGCAGAGGCAGGTCGGCCGCGATCAGCGGGACGGTGGCGAGGAACCGGGCGTCCGGCTCGATGTCGGGATGAACGGCGGCCGGCGTGCGACCGGCCTCGCCGGCGGCGCCGGCGACCGCCGCGGCGCCACTGCCGGCCAGCGTCACATCGGCGTCGACCAGTGCCGCGGCCGCGGCCAGCGTCAGCAGTTGCGGGGCGCCATCGGCCGTGCCGTCCGCGGCGAACACCTGGGTGTGCACCTGCATGTTGCGGGCGTCAGCCACCGCGAGAATGCGGCCGGTGCCGAGGGGAGACCGTTCGCGGGCCGCTGCCGCGACGAGGGACAGGCTGGTGGCGGTCCACACCGGAAGCTCGGCCGCCAGCGCCAGCCCGCGCGCCGCGGCTACACCGAGGCGGACGCCGGTGAAGGTGCCCGGCCCGAGGGTGACGGCAATGCCGCCGCAATCGGCGACCGTGCAACCGGCCCGTCTCAGCGCTTCGTCGATCATGGCAAACAGGCGCTCGGCGTGGCCGGTGTCGAGACGCTCGCAGAGGCCCGCCAGGACGGCGGCGCTCGCGTCCGCCGCGCCATGGCGCACGACGACGGCGACCGAGCAGGCTCCGAGGCAGGTGTCGACGGCCAGCAGCTTCATACCGTCACCCGAGCCGCGGCTCTGCCCTTTGCGCCCTGTCAGACCGCCTGAACCTCCTGCACGTCCGGGCAGAAGTGGCGCAGCAAGTTCTCGATGCCGTGACGCAGCGTCGCCGTCGAACTCGGGCAGCCGGAGCAGGCGCCGCGCATCTTGAGATGAACCACGCCGTCGCGGAAGCCGTGGAAGGTGATGTCGCCGCCATCGTTGGCGACGGCCGGACGCACGCGGGTCTCGAGCAGCTCGAGGATGGTCTTGACGGTCTCGGCGTCCTTCGGATCGTAGTTGCTGCCGGCCGCATCGTTGGCGCCGTCGCTGTCGATCACCGGGGCGCCGGAGGTGAAGTGCTCCATGATGGCGCCGAGAATCGCCGGCTTCAGGTGCTGCCACTCACCGGCGCGCTTGGTCACCGAGATGAAATCGCTGCCGAGGAACACACCCTCGACGCCGTCGATTCCGAACAGGCGGGCGGCCAGCGGCGATGTCGTCGCTGTCGACGCATCGCGGAAATCGGCCGTGCCGTCGGTCAGTACGGGCTTGCCCGGAATGAACTTGAGGGTGGCGGGATTGGGGGTCAACTCGGTCTGGATGAACATGCTGCTCTCCTGCGCGAGGCTTCGCGCCCAAGGCGCATCGACTCTCGTATTTAGAACCTTTCTAGCTTGCTGCAGGCGCGACGTCAAAACCCGATCGCGCAGATCGGGATCGCGTTCGGCGCACTGGTGCAGGAAAGCCCCTCAGGCCAAGGCGCGCAGATCGTCCAGTGTCAAACCGCCCGGGACGATATTGATGGGAATCGGGAAGGTGCCGGCGGTCTTGCCGGCCGCGAACGTCGAAACGAGGGGGCCAGGACCCTTGGCGTCGGTGGCGGCGCCGAGAACCAGAATCGCGATGTCCTCGTCCTCGTCGATCAACTTGACGATCTCTTCGGCCTTGCGGCCCTCGCGAATGACCTCCTCGACCGCAACGGCGTCGAAACCGGCATTGGCCAGCTTGCGGCGAAACAGCCGGAACAGCGCCTTGGCCTTGTTGGTCTCTTCCTCGACCTGGACGTCGCGCACGCCCATCCAGTGCTGCTGATCCTCCGGCTCGATGACATAGAACAGCGTCATGACGCCGGCCGAGTGCTCGAGACGGCTCGCGGTATAGAACAGCGCAACCTCCGCCTCCGGACTCTCGTCGACGATGACGAGCATCTTGCGGCGGTGGCCTTCCTCGAAGCAGCGTCTTTTGCGGATCGTGGGCATGCCGTCACCATGCCACGGGGGAGAGATGGCGGCAATGCGACGTCGGGAGGCTCAGGCCGGTTCGCGCCTGCGGATCGGCACGGCCGGCGGAAGGTCGAGCGGCAGCGCTACGATCACCTGATCGGCCAGCTCACGCTCAAGCCTTGCCCGGATTGCGGCGATCTGCTTTTCCTCGACCGCCCGGTCGATCGGTGCCCGGCCGCGGCGCGCGCCCTGCTTCTTCATTCCGCTCCACCCCGCGCCTGACACCGGGGCCATCCCCGGATAAGAACTCGATACTTGCATCGTCATCGTGGCCTGCTCGGGACTGCGGCAACAAGCCCAGACGGCCCAGAGCCTGGGCCAGCCGAATCATTGAATCGGTCGGATTCACGATGGTCCGAAATAGTCCGCTTGCTTCCGTCTTGTCAATAACGCAGCCGTGGTCCGGATAGGCCGAGATCAGGAACTCCAGGCTCTTGTCGTCACGCAGGTTTTTGCCCGTTGCGTTCAATCTATCACCGTAGAGCCGTGTTATTTTTTTGGCTTGGCTGATTTCGCCAATTCGAATGGGATCGATCTGGCGATACAGCGGCTCCAGCAGTTGAGACACCGTCGCCGAGGCCAGTTCGGCAGCGGTTTTCGTCGACATCATGCCTTCGGTCTCACGCCGCAAACTCATCATCATGCGAAAAAAGATTCGCGATGCCGCCTCCTCGAGCAACCGCAATGCGGCTTCAGGGGCCAGGACCGAACTCATCTCCATCTCGTCCGTCTTCGGCACCTGCACATCGAGCGGACCAAGTTCCCCGTCGATGCCCATATAGAGCTGGTTGGCGGCCAGTGCGACCAGCGTGCCCGCGCTCTTGCAATAGCCCGTAATGTAGAGGGAAAAGGAGGCGTATTCGTGCTGCAACAGGCGGCCCATGCGAAATGCGGCATGGGGATCGCCGCCCGGCGTCACGAGAATGAGCAGCACGTTGTCGCGCTTGCGCTGCTTGCCGCACAATTCCGCCAACCGCAGGTAGTTATCGACCGAAATCTCGCCGTTGAAAAACAGAACGTCGGACGACAACTCGCGGGAAACTTCGGCGGCCGCTGCGCGAACCTGTTGAGCCTGCAAGGGTTTAGAGGTTTCACGCACGCGAGAAGCGGTACTTATCCACAGGGGCCCGCCGCGCATGACGACGTGCACGTCCTATCGCACGGTGTGACCGGCAACGCAACCCCGCGGCTGGCGCCGTCCATGGGAGAACGGCCCGCTAGCCGATGAAGCCGACGAGGTCCTTCACCTCACGCATGATCGGGTCGGCGATGGCGCGGGCGCGGTCGGCGCCATCGGCCAGCACACGGTCGATCTCGGCGGGGTCCGCCAACAGCCGGGTCATCTCGGCGTTGACCGGCGCGATGCGGCTGACCGCCAACTCGGCGAGCGCCTTCTTGAAGGCCGAGAACTGGCCGCCGCCGAAGTCCTTCAGCACCGCTTCCTTGGTGGTGCCGGCCATGGCCGCGAAGATGCCGACCAGATTGTCGGCCTCGGGCCGACTTTCGAGACCGGCCTCCTCGGTCGGCAGCGGCTCGGGGTCGGTCTTCGCCTTCTGGAACTTGCGGGCGATGGTGTCGGTGTCGTCGGTCATGTTGACGCGCGAAAGGTCGGACGGGTCCGATTTCGACATCTTCTTGGTGCCGTCCCGCAGGCTCATCACGCGGGTGGCCGGACCCTGGATGACCGGTTCGGGCAGCGGGAAGAACTGACCGTCGGCCAATCCCTTGGCCTCGATGGCGGCCCGGTAGTCGTTGTTGAACTTCTGGGCGATGTCGCGCGCAAGTTCGAGGTGCTGCTTCTGATCCTCGCCGACCGGCACGTGCGTCGCCCGGTAGACCAGGATGTCGGCGGCCATCAGGTTCGGATAGGCGTACAGGCCGACGGACGCGTTCTCGCGGTCCTTGCCGGCCTTTTCCTTGAATTGGGTCATGCGGTTCAGCCAGCCGAGACGGGCGACGCAATTGAACACCCAGGCCAATTCGGCGTGGGCCGCGACCTGGCTCTGGTTGAAGATGATGCTGCGCTTGGCATCCAGCCCCGAGGCGATGTAGGCCGCGGTGACGTCGCGGATCGATTTGCGCAGCTCCGCCGGGTCCTGCCAGACGGTGATCGCGTGCATGTCGACGACGCAGAAGACGCAATCGTAGCTCTTCTGCATCTCGACCCAGCGCACCATGGCGCCGAGATAGTTGCCGAGGTGCAGATTGCCGGTCGGCTGCATGCCGGAGAACACGCGGGAAGGGAAGGTCATGGCTGGCTCTTGGTTTTGGAACGGGCCGGGTTATGCGCGCTGGACCGGGCGGGCGCAAGCGGCATCGGGCCGACCCGCAACCACCTGTTGAACCGGACGCGCGGCGCCGCGCCTCAGGCGCCGGTTTCGGCTGTCAGCCCCGCCGCACCGATCCCGGCGACGGCAACCGTCTCGTCGTTGTCCGAGCTGTCGCCCGACACGCCGATGGCGCCGACCAGCGTGCCCGCCGGGTCGCGGACCAGCACACCGCCGGGGACCGGGATGAGATTGCCGCCGACGACGTGGCTGACTGCGGCAATGAAGTAGGGCTGCTGTTCGACCCGCTGGTGGATGGCGCGCGAGCCCATGCCGAGTGCCAGGGCACCGTGGGCCTTGCCGATGGCGATCTCGGCCCGCTTCAGACTGCCACCATCCTCGACCTTGACCACCCGCAGGGCGCCGCGCGCATCCAGCGCGACCACGGCGAGTGGCTTCAACTTCATCTCACGCGCCCGGGCGAGAGCCGTGTTCACGATCGTTTCGGCAGCTTGCAGCGTCAACATGGCGGCTCCTCCGCGGGTCCTGTCGTCGCGCTCTATAGCGGAGGTGAGGGGGCTCGGCTAATGTCCGGCGCTCCAGAGGCCGGAGAGCAAGGCCATGTCCGATCCCGTTGCATCCCCCGACGCCGCGCACGTCAGCTTCGGCTTTCGCGACGTGCCGGAGGGCGAACGCCAGCGTCTCGTCAACAATGTCTTCTCGTCCGTCGCCGAGCGCTACGACCTCATGAACGACCTGATGTCGGGCGGCCTGCACAGGCTTTGGAAGGCGGATTTCGTCACCCAGCTGGCACCTCCGAAATCCGCAACGGCGTTCCGCCTCCTCGACGTCGCGGGCGGCACCGCCGACATCGCCATGCGGGCGATCGAGCGCGGCGGCCCGGGCTGTACGGCGGTCGTCTGCGACATCAGCGCCGAAATGCTGGAGGTCGGCCGGCGCCGGATCGACGCGCGCGGCCTGTCCGACCGGATCACCTGCGTCGAGGGCAATGCGGAACAACTGCCGTTCCCCGACAAGGCTTTCGACGCCTATACGATCGCGTTCGGCATCCGCAACGTCACGCACATCGACCGGGCCCTGGCCGAGGCCTTCCGGGTCCTGAAGCCCGGTGGCCGGTTCCTGTGCCTGGAGTTCTCGACGGTCGACGTGCCGATCCTCGACAAACTGTACGAGATGCACTCGTTCGAGGTCATTCCGCGGCTCGGCGAGCTGACGGCGGGCGCACGCGAGCCCTACCAGTACCTCGTCGAGAGCATCCGCAAATTCCCGAGCCAGGAGCGGTTCGCCGCCATGATCCGCGACGCCGGTTTCGCGCGCGTCTCCTATCGCAACCTCACCGGCGGGATCGCCGCCATCCACGGCGGCTGGCGGATCTAGCCGCGCGGCCGGATGCGGACCATTTGTTTACGCCTCGATCAGATCTTGGGTGGTAAGCAGAAGCGGATGGTCAGGCCGGAGCAGGCGCGATGAAAAAGCTGTTGCATGTCGGATGCGGGCGCAAGCGCAAGGAGCAGACGACCGCCGCCTTCAACACGCCCGACTGGAAGGAGATCCGGCTCGACATCGACGTGGATGTCCGGCCCGACATCGTCGGCACCTTGACCGACATGGCGGCGGTGGCCGACGGCTCCGTCGATGCGATCTTTTCTTCGCACAACATCGAGCATCTCTTTCCCCACGAGGTGCCGGTCGCGCTCGCCGAGTTCCGCCGCGTGCTGTCGGCCGACGGACTGGTCGTGGTGACCTGCCCGGACCTCAAATCCGTCGCCAAGCTGATCGCCGAGGACAAGCTGACCGAGCCCGCCTACATGTCCGGCATGGGGCCGATCACGCCGCTCGACATCCTGTACGGGCATCGCGCTTCGGTGGCCGCCGGCAACACCTACATGGCGCACCGCGGCGGATTCACTTTGAAATCGCTGCTGCGGGCGTTCCAGGGCGCCGGCTTCGAATCGGTCGCCGGTCTCGAGCGGCCGCGCAGCTTCGATCTGTGGGTGATCGCCAGCAAGGCCAAGATCGACGACGGGGCCTTGCGCGCGCTCGCGGCCACCCATCTGCCGATGCCGCCGGTGCGCAAGCCGGCCAAGGCCGCTGCCGCCACCGGTTGACGCTTGTGGGCGAGAGGGCTTGACGGCCGGGGTGTCGGCTGCATTGTCGCGCCCAGATGCCATCGACAACCGCGAGCCCCGGATGCTGACCGTCGTGCCGAACCTGTTCCGTTTGGCGCGCGCCGGGCTCGTGCTCGCCCAATACGGCGTGCGGTTCGTGCCCCAGGGCGTCAAAGCCCCGTTCGCGTTGCATCTGGCGCGCATCGCCACGCTCCCGATCCGCATCGCGACGTGGCCGTTCCGAGCCGGCCAGCCGCCGGGACAGCGGGTGACACGGGCGCTGACCCGGCTCGGGCCGTCGTACATCAAGCTCGGACAGTTCCTGGCGACGCGGGCTGACGTGATCGGGCCCGAGCTCGCCACCGACCTCAAACACCTGCAGGACCGGCTGCCGCCGTTCTCGATGGCGGAGGCGCGCCGGGCGGTCGAGGAGAGCCTCGGCGGCCGGCTCGAGGACCATTTCAAGTCGTTCGGCCCACCCGTTGCGGCAGCCTCGATCGCGCAAGTGCACAAGGCCATCGCGGTCGACGCCGACGGCACGGAGCGCGCGGTCGCGGTGAAGATCCTGCGGCCGGGCGTCGAGCGGCGCTTCATGGCGGATCTCGACAGCTACTACCTGGCCGCGCGCATCATCGAGAGCGTGTGGACGCCGAGCCGGCGCCTCAGGCCGGTGGCCGTGGTCGACAACCTCAAGCGCACGACCGACCTCGAACTCGATCTACGGCTGGAGGCCGCCGCCATCTCGGAGATGGCGGACAACATCGGGGAGGACGAGAGCTTCCGGGTGCCGCGCGTCGACTGGCGGCGGACCGCGCGGCGCGTGCTGACGACCGAATGGATCGACGGTATTCCCCTGTCCGATCTGGCCCGCGTGGGGGCCTCGGGACATGACCGGCGGGCCCTGGGGTTGACGGTGCTGCGCTCGTTCCTGCGGCACGCGATGCGTGACGGCTATTTCCACGCCGACATGCATCAGGGCAACCTGTTCGTCGACGCCGAGGGACGGATCGTCGCCGTCGATTTCGGCATCATGGGCCGGCTGACACCGAAGGAGCGGCGGTTCCTGGCCGAAATCCTGCACGGGCTGATCACGCGGGACTACTACCGCGCCGCCAAGGTGCACTTCGAGGCGGGCTACGTGCCGGCCCACCATCCGGTCGAAGTGTTCGCCCAGGCGATGCGGGCGATCGGGGAGCCGATCCACGGCCGACCGGCCAACGAAATCTCGATGGCCGACCTGCTAGGGCAGCTGTTCGCCTATACCGAGGTCTTCGACATGGAGACCCGGACCGAACTAATTCTGCTGCAGAAGAGCATGGTGATCGTCGAGGGGGTCGCGCGCTCTCTCGATCCGTCGATCGACATGTGGACCGCGGCCGAGCCGATCGCCAAGGAGTGGATCGATAGCAATTACGGCCTAGCCGGACGGGTGCGCGAGGCAGGGGCGGGGGCCGGCGACCTCGCGCGCGTGCTGGCCGATGTGCCCGCCATGCTGCAGGATGGCGCGCGCGCCGCGCGGACGGTGGCGGAGATGACG
This sequence comes from Hyphomicrobiaceae bacterium, assembly GCA_049318625.1. Lineage (GTDB taxonomy): Bacteria > Pseudomonadota > Alphaproteobacteria > Rhizobiales > Hyphomicrobiaceae > JBMOGA01. The sequence continues at coordinate 26,254 of JBMOGA010000002.1, read as the reverse complement.
CAGGGCGGGTTGCGCCTCGATCCGTCGACCGTCGCGGGGATCGCCGCCCAGCAGGCGCGTCAGACCCGATCGGGACGGATGGCCGCCTGGGTCATCGCCTCCGCCTTGGCCGTGCTGGCCTGGGTGGCTGTCACGAAAACGTGGTGACGGACGAGCCTGGGCAGACTCGATCCGCTGCGGTTGCGAAGCATCCGAGAGAAGGGCGGTCCGAGGACCGCCCCGAGACGTGTCAACCGCAACGGTGGCAATAGGTCCGGCACCGCACATAGCCGTGATGGCGGTAGCAGGAGCGGTGGCAATGGCGTTAGCGCCGGCAGTGAGTCGGCGTCACGTTGGACCCGGCCATGGATTTCAGAATGCCCGGCAGTTCGGTTGGCACCGGTGCTGCCTGCGCGGGACCGGCCAGCGCCAGCCCGAGCGTGAGGGCCGCCAGTGCGCCGCCCGCGAAAGTGATCAGCTTCTTCATGTCATCCTCCATGCGCCGTTCCCCAGCACGATCAAGCTACAACGACGCTGCTGGGGGAACAATTCCTTTCCAGCCCAAAGGGTAATCGGGAACAGGTTTCCGGGGCGGGGCGGGTCGTCGTTGCCTGACCCTGGTCAGCTCTTCTTCTTGCGCGGCTTCAGTTTGCGCGGGCTCAGAAGGTCGCCACCGACATCGAGTTTGCGGGCCAGGAAGATGGCAGCGTCGAGCTTCTGGAAGTTGCGCTTGCGGTAGAATTGCAAGGCCTCTTCGTTGTTCTCGGCCACCTCGAGGACGATGTGCGTGCATCCCCGCAGCCGCGCCGCATGCTCGACCTGCTCGAACATGAACGAGCCGATGCCCATGCCATGGAAGTCCGGGTGGACGGCAATTTCCTCGACGAACAGCGGACGCATGCCGCGATTCTCGAAATAGCGATGATTCATCCAGCTGTCGGCACCGGCGATCTCGTAGGCGTACTCGGCATAGCCGACGAGCTCGTGGCGACCGTTCTGGCGGACCTCGAACACCAGCTGCTCGATCCCGTCGACCTCGTAGATCTCGAGGAAATGCTTCTTCAGTCGCGGCCGCTGGTACTCGACGGTCTCGCGGTTGACATCGCGGAAGACGAGCTTGAGGAATTCCCAAACCCGGTTGAGGTCGCGGCGATGCATGCGCCGCACGCGCAGTTCGAGGCCGCTGTCGACCGTGTCGGTCGGGGTCTCGCTCGGTTCCTCGGGCATATCTCGTTCAGGCAGCATGCTGTTGTCTCCGCGGGTGCCAATACTCCAGGCGATGAGCTTGCGGAAGCCCACTCGCGCGCGGTCTGCGATTGACGCCGCTGCACACTCGGCGGAGTGTTCGGCGAATCGCTCCACCGTCACCGGCTGCAGGACCGTGCCATGCCCCGCCATCTTCATTTTTCCGAGGCCGAACTCGCCGAGCGGCGCGCAAATGTCACCGCCGAGCTCAAGGCCCGCGGGCTCGATGCACTGCTGATGTTCCGTCAAGAGTCGATGTACTGGGCAACCGGCTACGACACGTTCGGCTACGTCTACTTCCAGTGCCTCGTCTTGACCGCCGACGGACGGCTCGCCCTGCTGACGCGAGCGCCGGATCTCCGGCAGGCCCGGTTCACCTCGATCGTGGAGGACGTGCGCATCTGGGTCGACCAGGAGGGGGCGGCGCCGGCCGAGGATCTCAAAGTGATCCTGGCCGAAATGGGGTTGCGCGGCCATCGGCTCGGTATCGAATGGGACGCCTACGGGCTCAACGCCCGCAACGGCCAGCGGCTTGCCCATTCGCTGCAGGGCTTCGCCAAGACCGAGGATGCCTCGGACCTCGTCTCGCGGCTCAGGCTGGTGAAGAGCCCGGCCGAGATCGCCTATGTCCGGCGCGCGGCCGAGCTTGCCGATGCGGCCTGGGCGAAAGCCGTCGAGCTTGCGGCGCCGGGCGTGGACGAGGGCGCCATCCTGGCCGGCATGCACGGCGAGATCTTCAAGGGCGGCGGCGACGACCCGGCCAACGAGTTCATCATCGGCTCGGGGTCCGGCGCCATGATGTGCCGCTATTTCACCGGCCGGCGGACGCTATCGAGCCAGGACCAGCTGACGCTGGAGTTCGCGGGCACCTACCGCCACTACCATTCCTGCCTGATGCGCACGCTCGTCGTGGGCACGCCGCCCGCGCGCCAGATCGCGCTCCATGCGGCAGCCCAGGACGCCCTGCTCGCCTGCGAGGCGGCGTTGCGTCCCGGCCGCCCGCTCGGCGATGTCTTCGAGGCCCACGCCCGCGTGCTCGACGACGCCGGGCTTTCCGCCTACCGCCTCAATGCCTGCGGTTACGCGCTCGGCACGACCTACGCGCCGAACTGGATGGACTGGCCCATGTTGTATCGTGGCAATCCCGTGCTCGCCGCGCCGGGGATGGTGTTCTTCCTGCATATGATCATCTTCGATGACGACGAGGGATTGGCGATGACCCTCGGCCGGACCAGCCTCGTGACCGAGCAGGGGGCCGAGGTGCTGTCGCAGGCGCCGCTGGATCTTGTGGTGCGATGAGCATCCGGCGGCCCTCATCCTTCTGAAGACCCGGATACCGGGCCCCATCCTCCTGCGTCCCCGGACGCCGAGCCCCGCGAGGCGAGCCGGGTTTTGCCGGAACTGCCCGGGCGATCCGCATCATACCGGCCCGTGGTCTGGCGTGGCACCCCGACGGCTCGGGCAAGATCCCGGATAGCCGTCCGACGCTGCGCGCCGGTCGGCTTCCGGGAACGCAGGGGTAGGGGCGCGGCTTCTCTTTCGGCCTCTCTCCCGCGCGTCCGCTCCTTCTGCGTCCCAGGGCGATTGCGCAGAGGGTCCCCCCCCTCCTGCGTCCCCGGACGCCGAGCCGTGCGAGGCGAGCCGGGGTCTTGCCGCCGCACGAGGGCAGACGTGGTCCTCTTGCAGCGGTGCCGGTCGACGGCGCCGTGGGCTGACGTGGTGCGCAGGTTCCCAGGCCAGGATCCCGGATAGGCGTCCGCCGCCGGGGCGGCGTCCGGCTTCCCGGAACGCAGGGGGGAGGGGGGCGCTAACCACCCCCCAGAGCGGTTAACCCGAACCGAACGGGGCTGTGATAGACTGCGTGATCCCCGGGAGTGACGGTCTTTGAGTAAGCGTATCCTTCTGATCATCGGCGGCGGCATTGCCGCCTACAAGTGCCTCGAGCTCATCCGGCGTGCCCGCGAACGTGGCTACAGCGTGCGGGTCGTGATGACGCGTGCGGCCACTGAGTTCGTGACCCCGCTGACCGTCGGCGCGCTCTCCAACGATCGCGTGCTGACCGACCTGTTCGATCTGGATGACGAGCGCGAAATCGGTCACATCCGGCTGTCGCGGGACGCCGACGTGATCGTGGTCGCTCCGGCGACGGCCGACCTGTTGGCCAAGATGGCGGGCGGGCACGCCGACGATCTCGCCAGCGCGGTGCTGATGGCGACCGACAAGCCGGTGTTGGTGGCGCCCGCCATGAACCCGCGGATGTGGCTGCACCCGGCGACCCGGCGCAACGTCATGACGCTGGCGGACGACGGCATCAAATTCATCGGCCCCAATACCGGCGAGATGGCCGAACGTGGCGAGGCCGGACCCGGCCGGCTGGCCGAGCCGCACGAGATTCTCTCCGCGGTTGGCGAACTGATCAACGGCACGCGGCTCGACGGGCCTCTCAGCGGACGGCGCGCGATCATCACTGCCGGACCGACGCACGAACCGATCGACCCGGTGCGCTACATCGCCAACCGTTCGTCGGGCAAGCAGGGCTATGCGATCGCCGCGGCGCTCGGCCGGCTCGGCGCCCATGTCACGCTGGTGTCTGGGCCGACCGACCTGCCGGACCCGGTGGACGTTTCCACCATCCGGGTCCAGACGGCTCGCGAGATGCTGACGGCGGTGGAAGCCGCACTGCCGGCCGACATCGCGGTGTTCGCCGCGGCGGTGGCGGACTGGCGCGTCGCCACCGCGGCCGACGAGAAGATCAAGAAGGGCGCGGGCGCCCCGACGCCGACCCTGTCGCTGGTCGAGAACCCGGATATCCTGAAGACGGTCGCCAAGCGCCGCAAGCCGCACCGTCCGCGGCTGGTGATCGGCTTTGCGGCCGAGACCGAGAAGGTCATCGACCATGCCAAGGCCAAGCGGGTGGCGAAGGGCTGTGACTGGCTGATCGCCAACGACGTCTCACCGGAAACCGGTATCATGGGCGGCGATCGCAACACTGTGCACCTCATCACCTCGCGCGGGGTCGAGAGCTGGGAGGAGATGGCGAAGGACGCGGTCGCCGGCCGCCTCGCCCGGCGCATCGCCGAGGCGATCGGTCCTGCGCCCGAGGAGATCGAGACATGAGCCGTGGCGTTCCGCCGGTCCGTATCCGGGTACAGCGACTGCCCCATTCGAACGGCCTGCCGCTGCCGATGTACCAGTCGGCCGAAGCGGCCGGCCTCGATCTGCTTGCGGCTGTACCCGAGAAAAAACCCCTGAAACTCAGGCCGCGCGGCCGCGTGCTGGTGCCGACCGGGTTGGTGCTCGAGCTGCCGTCCGGCACCGAGGCGCAGATCCGCCCGCGCTCGGGCCTGGCCATGAAGCACGGCGTCACGGTGCTGAACGCGCCGGGCACGATCGACAGCGACTATCGGGGCGAGCTGATGGTGCTGCTGGTCAACCTCGGCACGGTGACGTTCGAGATCCGGCGCGGCGAGCGCATCGCGCAACTCGTGGTCCAGGCGGTCGCGCGGGCCCGGCTCGTCGAGGTCGACAGCGTCGCGCCGACCAAGCGCGGCACCGGCGGCTTCGGCTCGACGGGGGTCGCCCAGCCGGTGCCGGCCGATCCGCGGCGGTCTCCAGCCGCAAAAAAAGCAAGCAAAATCTCTTCGGCGCGGCGCAAACGGAACGCGCGACCCGTTCCGCTGCGATAACCGGTCGGACATTCTCAGCGACCTACTCCGGCGGCAACAGATGCCCTGAGCGGTGCCCTTGTTTCTGCGGCAGGCGCGGCGCCATATGCGTGCGCAGCGCCGCCGACACGACAGGAGATCCGCCATGGCCGACCCCGCGATCACACTCAAGACCGTCGATGCGATCGAGCAAAGTGGCGGCCCGTGGGGCCGCGGGCGGATTTACGACAACATCGCCGAGACGATCGGACAGACGCCGCTGGTCCGCCTCACCAAGCTGCCGCGCGACGCCGGGGTCGACGCGCACATTCTGCTCAAGCTCGAATTCTTCAATCCGCTGTCGAGCGTGAAGGACCGCATCGGCGTGGCGATGATCGACGCGCTGGAAGCGCAGGGCCGCATCCAACCGGGCAAGAGCGTGCTGGTCGAGCCGACTTCCGGCAATACCGGCATCGGTCTCGCCTTCGTGGCGGCGGCGCGTGGCTACCGGCTGATCCTGACGATGCCGGAGTCGATGTCCGTCGAGCGGCGCAAGATCCTGGCGCACCTCGGCGCCGAACTGGTGCTCACGCCCGCTGCCGGGGGCATGCCGGCGGCCATCGAGCGGGCGGGCCAGCTGCTCGCCGAGATCCCCGGCGCAGTGCAGCCGAGCCAGTTCGAGAACCCCGCCAATCCGGCCGTGCACGAGCGGACGACGGCGCTGGAGATCTGGAACGACACCAAGGGGAAGATCGACGCGATCGTCGCCGGTGTCGGCACGGGCGGCACCATCACCGGCTGCGGCCGCGTTCTGAAGCCGCGCATTCCGGGGCTGAAGATGATCGCGGTTGAGCCGACGCATTCGCCGGTGCTGTCGGGCGGCGCCCGCGGCCCGCACAAGATCCAGGGCATCGGCGCCGGGTTCAAACCGGAGGTGCTGGACCTCGCCGTCATCGACGAGATCGTTCAAGTGTCCAACGACGAGGCCTTCGAGACGGCGCGCCGGTTGGCCAAGGTCGAGGGCATTCCGGCGGGCATCTCGTCCGGCGGCAACGTCGCGGCGGCACTCAAAGTGGCCGCGCGGCCGGAATACAAGGGCAAGACCATCGTGACGTTCGCGCCGTCGTCGGCCGAGCGCTACTTCACCAGCGACCTGTTTCTCGAGCCGCCGAAGTAATCAGGGCGCGATGGCCGGGGCGGGCGAGGTGCGATAGCCCATCCCGGCGATGATCTGGTGGCTGACCAGCCGGGTGCTGGCCCATCCGCCCGCGGGCTCCTTGCCACTCCACCAGCGGCTGACCTGGTGGGCGAGATCGAAACCGATCCAGCCGCCGTCGCGGTTCTGCAGGGGCGCCCGGTAGTCGGCGAATGTGAACTTGTACTCGACGAAATAGGACAGCCGCGGCACGCGCAGCTCGATGCCGAACAAAAGCTGGGCCGCCGGTCCGGTGTACTGGTACTCGTAGGTGCGGGTACCCTCGCCCTTGAATTGCACCTCGGTGTGGGGCAGCGAGGCGCCGGCGCCGAGGCCGACATAGGGGCTGACGAACGCCGTGCGGAAGGGCAGCCGCAGCATCCCGTTCAGCGTCAGCATATTGTGGCCGTGGGTGAACTCGAGCTTGTGGAACAGGTCGCCGAGGCGCGTCTCCGGCGTCACCGGTTTGCCGTCCTTGGTGCCGGTGACCTTCACCGTCTGGTCGAACGGCGAGTAGACCTTGGAATGCGTGAAGTCGACCATGCCGCCGACCGCGCTCATCGGCAGCCAGCGCGCGATGCGGGCGCCATAGTAGATCGGGTTGTCGAACGGTTTGCCTTCCCAGTCGATGCCCTTCACGGTCATGTCGGTGCCGGGACGGACGACGTGCACGTCGCTGGCGTAGGTGTAAGGCGAGCCGCCGTAGGCCCCGATGAAGCTTTCGCCACCTTTGTAGCGGACCTTTTCGGCGACGGCCGCGCGCTCGGCGGCGATCGCCTGGTTCTCGGGGCTGTCGATGACGTCCTGATTGACGATGGTGGGGCCCGACCAGACGACGAGGGCGCAGGCCGCGACGATGGCTAAGGCCCGATCGGCCCGGCCATTGCGGTGGCGCTCGCCCCAGGGGCCCGCCTGATTGCGCGCCGACGCGCTGGAGCCGATCACCGCAGCGTTTTGCATTCAACCCCCGAGCGTGCCGAACTGCGGCGACTTTCTGGGGAAGGGCTAGCCGAAGCGCGCGCCGGGCTCAAGTGTTCCGTGGCGGACTTGATTCAAGTCAAATGCAGAACACGGTAGCGGGATCGGGCCGCCGGGCTCAGTGCCAGTGATGGGTGACGCTTTCGCCGGCGATCATGACGACGACCGGCAGCGCCAGCAGGTTGATCGCGTGGAACAGGTTGCGATACCCGCGCCGCGGGTCACCCGACCCGAACGACAGTGTGCCCCGTATGAGCTGGTACAGCGCCCCGCCAACGATCACCGCGGCCCCGGCGACCAGGAGGATGCGGCCGGCCTGGCTGCCGTCGAAGGCGAGCCCGAGGGTGGCGGCGGCCGACTGCGCGACGAAGGTGAGAGCGCCGGTCACCGTCATCCAGGCAAAGGCCGCGAAGAAGCCGACGAGGGCGCCGACCTCGGTCCCCGCGAGCGCCGCGATCGCCAGCCACGCCAGGATAGTCCACCCGATCTGACGGCCGGTCATGACTGGTCACTCCACGCAGTACCCGGCCAACAGCGTAGCGCAGCGGCCTTGGGAGGCGGTTAAACCGCTGGGCAGAATTGCGCGGATCGGCGGGGCGACAGCGCCCGCGGCCGATGCTAAATCTTGGCGATGTTCAGCCCCGAAGAGATCCAGCGCTACAAGCGCCACCTTGTGCTGCACGACATGGGCGGCGCAGGCCAGCAGCGGCTCAAGGCCGCGCGCGTGCTGGTGATCGGCGCGGGCGGGCTCGGCAGCCCGCTGCTGCTCTATCTCGCGGCGGCCGGCGTCGGCACCCTCGGCGTGGTCGACGACGACACCGTCTCGCTCGACAACCTGCAGCGCCAGATCGTGCATGCAACGGCGGCGGTGGGCATGCCCAAGGTGGTCAGCGCCGCGCAGACGCTCGGCGCGCTCAACCCCCAAGTCACCGTCACAACCCACGCTTGCCGCATCGACGCCGACAACGCGCTCGACCTGATCGGCCGCTACGACATCGTCGCCGATGGTTCCGACAATTTCGCCACGCGTTACCTCGTCAGCGACGCCTGTTGCCTGGCCGGCCGTACTCTAGTGTCGGCGGCGGTCGGGCCGCTCGACGGGCAGCTCACCACCTTGAAGCCGCACCAGCGCCAGGCGGACGGCACGCCATGGCCCAGCTATCGCTGCCTGTTTCCGGAGCCGCCGCCGCCCGGCACCGTCGCCAACTGCGCGGAGATCGGCGTGCTCGGCAGCGTTGTCGGCGTCATGGGGACCCTGCAGGCGACCGAGGTGCTGAAAGAAATCGTCGGCTTCGGCGAAAGCGTGGCCGGGCGGCTGGTGATCTACGATGCGCGGGCGACGCGCTTCGACACGTTCCGGTACCGGTGGGACCCGGCCAACCCGCTCAATGGCAAAGAACCGACCATTCGCGACCTGAGCGTGCACAAGCAAGCCGCGGCGGCGGCGTGCGCTGCGGAATGAGGCCCAGCGGATGACCGATCTCGACGCACTCAACCGGGATTTCGGCATCGCGGGCGAGGTGCGATTCACGTGGAACGCCGACCTCGGCGGGCCGGTCGTCGACGTCGCCAACAGCGCGGCCACGGCGCGGATCGCGCTCAAGGGCGCCCAGGTTCTCGGTTGGACGCCGGCCGGCGAAGGGCCGTTGCTGTGGGTGTCGCCGATGGCCCGGCTCGATGCGGCGAAAGCCGTGCGCGGCGGCGTCCCCATCTGCTGGCCGTGGTTCGCGGACCACCCGAGCGATCCGCAGCAGCCGTTCCACGGCCTCGTGCGCACCCTCGACTGGGTCCCCGTGACGGTGACCGGGGGCGGCGGCACGACCCGGCTCGTTTTCACCCTGCCCGATGCGACCAACCCCGCTCTGCCACTGCGGCCGCACCTCGAGGTCGAGGTCGGGCGGACGCTCAAGATCTCGCTCTCGACGCACAACGGCGGGGCCGAGACCGTCACGCTGACCGAGGCGCTGCACACCTATTTCGCGGTTGCGGACGTGCGGCAGGTTGCGATCGCTGGGCTCGACGGCGTCACCTATCTCGACAAGGTCGCGGCGTTCGCCCGCAGGTCGCAATCGGGTGCCGTCGCCTTTGCCGGCGAGGTCGACCGGATCTATCTGTCGGGCGGGCCGGTGCGCATCGCGGACCCTGGTCTGGGCCGCGTGATCGATGTTCAGTCGCACGGTAGCGGGGCCACCGTCGTGTGGAACCCCGGCGCCGAGCGGGCGGCCCGCATGCCCGACGTTCCGGGCGACAGCTGGCGCGGTTACGTCTGTGTCGAGACGGCCAATGCGGCGGACGCGGCCGTCCGGATCGCTCCCGGCGACCGGCACACGATGGTTGCCGAGATCACCGTTCGGCGCGGGTGAGCGGTCCGTCACCGGCCAAATTTCCCTCGCAATCGCCCGAGCCTGGTGTATAACGGCGCCGCGCGCGGTGCCCTTGCATCCCTGCGCTCAACCGACCCGGCTGGACGACATCCCGGCCGTGGCCGATCAGCCCGAATGGGCTTTCCCGAACAACAGGAGAAACCGATGTCGCTGACGCCAGAGCGTAAGCATACGCTCATCACCGAGTACGCCACGAAGCCGGGTGACACCGGTTCCCCCGAAGTGCAGGTCGCGATCCTGACGGAACGGATCAACACCCTGACCGACCACTTCAAGATGCATAAGAAAGACAACCACTCGCGCCGCGGCCTGCTCAAGATGGTGAGCCAGCGCCGGCAGCTTCTCGACTACGTGAAGCGGAAGGACGAGGGGCGCTATCAGAAGATCATCGAACGCCTCGGCATCCGCCGCTGAGGGCGGCTGCCCAGGCGGGCCGGCCGTCCGGCCAACCGTTGAATTTCTGAGACACACGGGCGCCGCTCCCCATGGGGGGGAACGGCGCCGTTCGTATTGATGATGACCGAGAGACGAGAGAAAGAAACGACATGTTCGATATCCACCGCGTCGAAATCGAGTGGGGCGGCCGCAAGCTGACGCTCGAGAGCGGCCATATGGCGCGACAGGCGGACGCCGCCGTGCTCGCCCAGTACGGCGAGACCACCGTGCTCGCCACCGTCGTCGCCGCCCGTAACGTGAAGCCCGGCATCGACTTCTTCCCGCTGACCGTGAACTACCAGGAGCGGACCTACGCCGCCGGCAAGATCCCCGGCGGGTACTTCAAGCGCGAGGGCCGGCCGACCGAGAAAGAGACGCTGGTCTCGCGGCTGATCGACCGCCCGATCCGCCCGCTGTTCGTCGAGGGCTTCAAGCACGAGACCCAGGTGGTCGCGACCGTGCTGTCGTTCGACAACGAGAACGATCCCGACATCGTGGCGCTGATCGCCGCCTCGGCCGCACTGACGCTGTCCGGCCTGCCGTTCCTCGGCCCGATCGCGGCCGCCAAGGTCGGCCTCATCGACGGCAAGTTCGTCCTCAATCCGCTGGTCGACGAGATGAGCCAGACCAAGCTCGACCTCGTCGTCGCCGGCACCGAGGATGCCGTGATGATGGTCGAGAGCGAGGCGCAAGAGCTGCCCGACATGCAGATGCTCGAGGCCGTGATGTTCGGCCACAAGCACTTCCAGCCGGTCATCCAGGCGATCATCAAGCTGGCCGAGACCGCCGCCAAGGAGCCGTGGGACTTCACGCCGCCGGCGCTCGACAAGTACGTCGCGCAGGTCGACGCGCTGGTTCGCGCCGACCTCGAAAAGGCGTTCTCGACGCCGGAGAAGCAGCTGCGCAACGATCTGGTCGACAAGGCCAAGGCGCGCGTGTTCGCCGAGATCACCCTCCCGGCCGACCAGCCCGGTGAGCAGGTGCTGCTGACCAGCGCGTTCAAGAAGGTCGAAATGGACATCATGCGCGGCACGGTCGTGAAGACCGGACGGCGCATCGACGGCCGCGATCTCGTCACGGTGCGTCCGATCCTGTCGGAGGTGCACGTTCTGCCGCGTACGCACGGCTCGGCCCTGTTCACGCGCGGCGAGACCCAGGCGCTCGTCGTCGCGACGCTCGGCACCGGCGAGGACGAACAGTACATCGACTCGCTCGAAGGCACCAAGAAGGGCCGCTTCCTGCTGCACTACAACTTCCCGCCCTACTCGGTCGGCGAAGTGGGCCGCATGGGCTCGCCCGGCCGGCGCGAGATCGGCCACGGCAAGCTCGCCTGGCGCGCCGTTCACCCCCTCATTCCGACTGCGGAGCAGTTCCCGTACACCATCCGCGTCGTCTCCGAGATCACGGAGAGCAACGGTTCGTCGTCGATGGCCACCGTGTGCGGCACATCGTTGGCGCTGATGGACGCGGGCGTGCCGCTGGCACGGCCGATCGCCGGCATCGCCATGGGCCTCATCAAGGAGCCCAACGGCTACGCCGTGCTGTCCGACATCCTCGGTGACGAAGATCATCTCGGCGACATGGACTTCAAGGTGGCCGGCACCGACCAGGGCGTCACTGCCCTGCAGATGGACATCAAGATCACCGGCATCACCGAAGAGATCATGCGGGTGGCGCTGGAGCAGGCCAAGGCCGGCCGCATGCACATCCTCGGCGAGATGGCGAAGGGCGGCCTCGGCACGGCCCGCAGCGAACTCGGCGAGCACGCGCCGCGCATCGAGACGATCAAGATCCCGACCGACAAGATCCGTGAAGTGATCGGTTCCGGCGGCTCGGTGATCCGCGAGATCGTCGCCGAAAGCGGCGCCAAGATCGACATCGAGGACGACGGCACCGTCAAGGTCGCCGCCGCCAAGCGCGAGTCGATCGAGAAGGCGCTCGCCCGCATCCGCGGCATCACGCAGGAGCCCGAGGTCGGCCAGATCTACAAGGGCAAGGTCGTAAAGATCATGGAGTTCGGCGCGTTCGTGAACTTCTTCGGCGCGAAGGACGGCCTGGTCCACGTCTCGCAGCTGACCAGCAAGAGCCGCCCGAACAACCCGAGCGAGGTCGTCAAAGAGGGCCAGGAGGTCTACGTGAAGCTCCTCGGCTTCGACGACCGCGGCAAGGTTCGCCTTTCGATGAAGATCGTCGACCAGGAGACCGGGCTGGAGATCCCGCCGGAGGCCCGCGCCCCCGGTGAGGAGGGCGACGACATGCCGCCGCCGCGCGGCGACCGTGGTGGCGAGCGCCGCGATCGTGGTGACCGGCCGCGCCGGCGCGAGCGCGACTGAGTTCGCTCTGCCAACGGCATACCTACCGAGAGGCCGGCGCGTGTCGCCGGCCTTTTTCTTTGCCGTGTGCCGGCCGGAACAGCGCGCGGGCCGGCGCACGCGCATGCTCCACCCCCTATGCCGCAGATGGCGGCAGTGCGTTCCAGTGGAGATACGACATGAACCTGATCAAGACGACGATGCTGGCGATGTCCGCAATGACCGTCGCGCTCGGTGCGAGCGGCGCCGTCGCGACGGCAGAAGCCAAAGTGTACAAGAAGCACGGCCACGTCGTGATCGTGACACCGCACATCTACCGTCACAGCTACGCCTACAGCTACGGCTACCCCTACTATTCTCGTTACGTCTCATTCGCGCCGACGTGCCACTACAGCCGATCGATGCGGGCGTTCGGCTACTGGAAGCGCGGCGTATTCTTCCACTGCCCCTACTGAGGGCCGCGCCGGATCTGATGTACTGCCCCGTGATCCGCAGGGATCGCGGGGCATGGACCGTTCAGGCGCGCGCGAACGCCGGCGCCTGCGGCCAGAACAGCCGCGCCACGGGGGCGATGCGGGCCGGGTCACCGGTCGTCAGCAGGGTGACCGTGGCAGCCGCCATACCGGTGGCAGCGTACTGCGGCTTGCGGGCCAGGTAGTCCTCGAGGCTGTTGGCGACGATCTCCGGCTGGGACAGGATCCGCGTCGACGCCGGCAGATGGCGCCGGAACAGCGGTTCGACCAGGGGAAAGTGGGTGCAGCCGAGGATGGCGCGGTGCGGCGGGGTCCCCGCCGCCGCGGCGAGGACACGGCCCGTGGCCCCCGCGACCAGCCGGTCGAGTTCGGCCGTCGGCGCATCGGCCTCGATGGCGCCGGCGAGGTCGGCGCAGGCCTCCTGGATCACCTGCACCTTCGGGCAGCGCTTGGAGATCTCCTCCACGTAGACGTGCGAGTCGACGGTGCGGGTGGTGCCGAACACCGCGATCAGGTCGGTGTTGTACTTCTGGGGGTATTGCGGGGTGGTCACCGCCCAGGGCGTCTGCGTGGCCGCCTCGACGGTGGGAGCGACGATGCCGAGGATGTTGTGGCCGTGCCAGGCCGAGCCCGGCAGCCACGCCCGCTGCAACGTGCGCGCGGCCACTGCTGCGGTCGCCGTGTTGCAACCGAGCAGAACCAGCCGGCAGCCGGCCGCGAACAGGCGCTCCGCACCGACGCGCGTGAGATCGACGATCTCCGCCGCCGGACGATTGCCGTAGGGGGCATTGGCGTGATCGGCCAGATAGAGGAAGGACTGGCGCGGGAAACGGCCGACCAGCGCGCGCAGCACGGTCAGGCCGCCTATGCCAGAATCGAACACGCCGATCATGGGCGCGGCGGCGTGGCGTGATGCGCCACTTCGCCCTCGTTATTCCGAGCCGGCGGGACGCCCCGCGGCAGCCGCGTCGGCTTCGAGAACCTTCAGGCCGTCGAGGCTCGGCATCGCCGTCGTGCTGTAGCCGCAGTCGACGAAGTGCACCTCGCCGGTCACCGCGCCCGACATCGGCGACAGCAGGTACAGCGCCGAGCCACCGACCTCGTCCAGCGTCGGCGTGCGGCGCAGCGGGGCATGGTCGCGCTGATAGTTGAAGATCACGCGGGCATCCGAAACGCCGGCACCCGCCAGCGTCCGCATGGGACCGGCCGACAGGGCGTTGACGCGAATGCCCTGTGGTCCGAAGTCGGCCGCCAGATAGCGCACCGAGGACTCGAGCGCCGCCTTGGCGACGCCCATGACGTTGTAGGACGGGACCCAGCGCGTGGCGCCGGCGAAACTGAGGGTCAGCAGCGAGCCGCCGTTCGGCATCAACTCGGCCGCGCGCTTGGCGATCTCGGTGAACGAGAAGCACGAGATGATCATCGTGTTCACGAAGTTGTCGCGTGTGGTGTCGGCGTAGCGGCCGGCCAGCTCGCGGCGGTCCGAGAAGGCCAATGCATGCACGACGAAATCGAGCCCGCCCCAGGTCTTCTTGATCTCGGCGAATACGTTGTCGACGCTGGCGAGATCGCTCACGTCACAGGGCACGATGATCTCGGAGTCCACCGACTTGGCGAGCGGAATGGCGCGGCGGCCGAACGCGTCCCCCTGATAGGAGAAGGCGAGTTTGGCGCCCTGGCCGGCGAGGACGCGCGCGATGCCCCAGGCGATCGAGCGATCGTTGGCGACGCCCATGACGAGGCCGCGCTTGCCAGCCATCAGCGGGCCCGGTTTTGCGATATCGATTGCAGACATCGGTGATCTCACGCTTTCATCCGCCGGCTGGCTCACGACGTGAAACCAGCCAGCCCCAGTCTTCAACAGTCGCACGCTTGGCTCCGTAGGGCCGCCGATGCCTCGGACTGGCTACGGACGCAAAGCTCCGTCAGTCCACGCGGCGGAACACCAGTGTGGCATTTGTCCCACCGAAGCCGAAGCTGTTCGACATCACACAGTTAAGAGCGGCGTCGTCCCGGCGCTTCCGGACGATCGGCATGTCCTCGAACGCGGGGTCCAGTTCCTCGATATTGGCGCTCTCGCAGATGAAGCGGTTGTTCATCATGAGCAGCGAGAAAATGGCCTCCTGAACGCCGATGGCGCCGAGTGAATGGCCGGTCAGCGACTTGGTGGCGGAAATGGCCGGCACGTCCTTGCCGAACACCTCGCGCAGGGCCTCGATCTCGCGCAAGTCGCCGATCGGTGTCGCCGTGGCATGGGGGTTGACGTAGTCGACACGGCCGACGCCCTTGCCGTCCATGCCGGCCATCGCCTGGCGCATGCACCGGGCCGCACCCTCGCCCGAGGGCGCCACCATGTCGAAGCCGTCCGAGGTGGCACCATAACCGGCCACCTCCCCGTAAATCTTCGCGCCGCGCGCCTTGGCCCGCTCGTACTCCTCGAGCACGACCACACCAGCGCCGCCGGCGATCACGAAGCCGTCGCGGTTCTTGTCGTAAGCGCGGCTCGCGGTGGCCGGCTTGTCATTGTAGCGCGACGACATGGCGCCCATAGCGTCGAAGAGGACCGAGAGGGTCCAATCGAGCTCCTCGCAGCCGCCAGCGAACATCACGTCCTGCTTGCCCCACTGGATGAGTTCGGCGGCGTTGCCGATGCAGTGGGCCGAGGTGGCGCAGGCGGACGAGATCGAATAGTTCACGCCGTGAATCTGGAAGGTGGTGGCGAGCACGGCTGAGGGGCCGGAGCACATGGCCTTCGGCACTTCGAACGGACCGACCTTCTTCGGCTCCTTCTCTTGCGCCGTCACGGCCGCGCGCACGATGGCGCTGGTGGAGGGGCCGCCCGAACCCATGATGATGCCGGTCCGCTCGTGCTTCACCTCGGCCTCGGACAGGCCGGAATCGCGGATCGCCTGATCCATCGCGATGTAGTTCCAGCCGACACCCGGCTCCATGAAGCGCTTGGGCTTGCGCGGCACCATCGTCTCCCAATCGAGGACGGGAGCGCCGTGCACCTGGCAGCGAAAGCCGAGCTCCGCATAGCGCTCGGCCTTGGAGATACCGGAGCGCGCCTCGCGCAGAGAGGCCAGCACCTCCTGGGTGCTGTTGCCGATGCTGGAGACGATGCCCATTCCGGTCACGACGACGCGTCTCATCGCGCAGGCCCCTCAGGTTCGTGTTCGCCCTTCGTTACGCCGGGCGATGGTGCGTGTCGATCACATCGCAGATCAGCCTGCCGCAGCTGATGGCGCCTGACCCGTCTCGAACAGGCCGACCCGAAGGTCGGTCGCCGTGTAGATCACCTCGCCGTCAGCCTTCAGCAAACCGTCGGCAATGCCGAGCTTGAGCTTGCGCAGGATGACGCGCTTGAGATCGACCTCATACACCAGTTTTTTGACGGTCGGCACAACCATGCCGGTGAATTTGACCTCACCGACGCCGAGTGCGCGACCGCGGCCCGGCGCGCCGAGCCAGCCGAGGAAGAACCCGGTCAGTTGCCACAGCGCATCGAGACCCAGGCACCCCGGCATGACCGGATCGCCCTTGAAATGACAGGCGAAAAACCATTCGCACTGCGGGTTTCCGGCGACGTCGAACTCGGCCACGATCTGGCCCTTGCCGTGGGCGCCCCCATCCTCGGCGATGTGGGAGATGCGGTCGAACATCAGCATCGGCGGCAGCGGCAGCTGCGCGTTCCCCGGTCCGAACATCTCGCCTCGCCCGCAGGCCAGCAGGTCCTCGTATTCAAAACTCGCGCGCCGATCGCCCATGATTTCGCCGCTCGTCCCCCGCATTCGTCCGGTTGTCAAAAACCCGTCATGCAATGAAGGGGTCTCGTAGCACAATCGGTGGGGGGCAGAAAGGTTGTCGGTGGCCATCCGGGCCGCCCCCAGTGGCCGGGTTGCGGGGTCAGGCGACGCTTCCTATAATGGAAGTTGATGTTGCACAGTCACCAGCGCGGCAACACGGGATCGAGGCAGGACGAATGGCGTCGGGCCACATGACGGTTCAACTCGAGATCGGCCAATTGCTGCGGCGGTCCGGCCTGCGGCCGACCCGTCAGCGCCGGTCGTTGGCCGAGCTGCTGTTCGCCTCGGGCGACCGCCACGTGACGGCCGAGATCCTGCACGCCGAAGCGGTGGCGGCCGGGCAGCGGGTCTCCCTCGCCACCGTCTACAACACGCTCCATCAATTCAAGCGGGCCGGGCTGCTGCGGGAGCTGGCGATCGAGGGGGCCCGCTCGGTGTTCGACACCAACACGTCGAACCACAATCATTTCTTCGTCGAGCGCGACGGGCAGCTGGTCGATATCCCCAGTGATTCGATCCGCGTCGACGGACTGCCGGAGCCGCCCGAAGGCATGCGCATCAGCCACATCGACGTGGTGGTCCGCCTCGTCCCGAAGACTTGAACCGCCGGCTCATTTCACGGTCTCGTTGGGATAGACGCCCCACAGGCGTGCCTGATTGATGTAGCCGCGCAGGTCACCGACCGAGATCCGGCACCATCGGCCATCGCATCCGGTGACGTAGGCGAGCACGCCGGCCTCGAGTTGGGCCACCGCCTCGGCCGACTCGCTGTCATCGACGCGGAGCGCGGCGGTGGGAAGGGCCTGACCCGGCTTGATTTCCCACGGCAATACGATGGCAGTGCGGCGACCGGACAACAGGGTCTGCGTGACCCACCCGGTCGAGCCCTCCGAGTCCCGGATCTGACGCCAGCCTTCGACCTCGCGGATCACCTCGACGGGCAGTCCGACCCGCCGGTAGACCCACAAGGTCGGGTACTCGGTGCCGGGGCCGGAACGCATATTCACGCGATCGGACTTCAGAGAGACGAACCGCGGCACCGTGAGCCCGGTCGCGTCGCCCTTGGTCGATTGCGCGCGCACGCCGTCGTGCGGCATCACGCATGCCGCCACGACGCCCGCCGCCATCAGGAACCAACGAACCAGCTGAGGACCCATCGTGTTCGAATCCACCGATTTGGCGGTGCCGATCAAGAGCCAACCGCAGGGTCGCATGCTATCGGCTACTTTGTCAGGGGCGAGGCATCTGGTAGTGATCTCCAGATCACAATCATGCGCGACTGCACGATGCGCCCTGACAGGGACATGAGCAACTGATGCCCCATACGTCCAAAAAACCACTGGTGATCGTCACCCGCCGACTGCCGGATACCGTCGAAACGCGGCTGCGCGAGCTTTTCGACGCCCGCCTCAACACCGACGACCGGCCGATGACGCAGGCCCAACTCGTCGAAGCTGTTCGCGTGGCCGACGTGCTGGTGCCGACCGTCACCGACCGCATCGACCGCGCCGTCCTGGCGCAGGCCGGTCCGCAGCTCAAGCTGATCTCGAATTTCGGCACCGGCGTCGACAACGTCGACCTCGACACCGCCCGCAACCGCGGCATCACCGTGACCAACACGCCGGGTGTGCTGACCGACGATACCGCCGACATGACGATGGCGCTGATCCTGGCAGTGCCGCGCCGTCTCGCCGAGGGTGCGACGTTCCTGAAGGACCCGCGAAATCAGTGGTCCGGGTGGTCACCGACCTGGATGCTCGGCCACCGGATCTGGGGCAAGCGCCTCGGGATCATCGGCATGGGCCGGATCGGCCAGGCGGTGGCACGGCGGGCCCGCGCGTTCGGCCTGCAGATCCACTATCACAACCGGCGCCGCGCGGCCGAGGAGGTCGAGCAGGAGCTCGAGGCGACGTACTGGGACAGCCTGGACCAGATGCTGGCACGCATGGACATCGTCTCGGTCAACTGCCCGCACACGCCGGCGACCTACCATCTTCTTTCGGCGCGCCGCCTGA
This sequence comes from Hyphomicrobiaceae bacterium, assembly GCA_049318625.1. Lineage (GTDB taxonomy): Bacteria > Pseudomonadota > Alphaproteobacteria > Rhizobiales > Hyphomicrobiaceae > JBMOGA01. Next base: position 7,788 of record JBMOGA010000002.1, on the reverse strand, counting down.
AGCTGCTCAAGCCGAGCGCCTACATCGTCAACACCGCGCGGGGCGAAGTGATCGACGAGAACGAGCTGGCGCGACTGATCGAGGCCGGCGCCATCGCCGGGGCGGGTCTCGACGTGTTCGAGCACGAGCCGGCGGTCAATCCCAAGCTGCTGGCATCGGACCGCGTGGTGGCTCTGCCGCACATGAGTTCGGCCACGGTCGAGGGCCGTGTCGACATGGGCGAGAAGGTCATCATCAACATCAAGACCTTCCTGGACGGCCACAGCCCGCCGGATCGCGTGTTCCCGGGCATGTTCTGAGGCGCGGCAGCGAAGGCGTCTGCGGTCAGCGGTTGCCGAACTGGCGGGTCGACGGGCGAAACTTGCCGAGGAAGCGGAGGCCGAGGCTGGCCTCCTTACGCCAGGTGACCTCGCAGTCGACCTCGATCCTGTCGGGCACAATGAACAGCATGATCTCGCGCGGGATCGGCGCCTCGCGGATCGCCTTCGCGGAGTGGTCCTGCCAGAGGTCGACCATGGCGCCCACCGGCGACAGGTCGCGAATCGTGCAGCCGCGGGCGACCAGCATGTTGTCGGCCCAGACGAAGCCGTCGACCAGACGCTGGCGCTTGCGCATGGCAAGCCGGCCGTCGTCGGCGACCTTCTTGGCCGGCGCCTTGCGACGTGTCGCAGCACCGCTGTTGCCGAATATGCTCAAGAATTTCATCGAGAGCCCGCCACGTTGAATGCAATCACCGAATGCATTGTCCGCCCGCGGCGTAAATTTCTGGTTAAGACCCGGGCAACAATTGCGGAAATCCTAGATTGCGTCCGCAACCCGCTCCAGAGTGTTGTCCGTGTGTCGGCCGAGCGCGTCGGAGAGGCCCGCGCCGTCCCGAGAAAGCAGCGCCACCATCATCTGTTCGTGCTCGGCAACCGCACCGGCCCACCGCTCTGGCCGGCCGTTGCCGACGTAGCGGATGCGCTTCAGCCGGGCTTGAAGGGTCTCGTGCAACTCGCACAAAGTGGGGTTGTTCGATAGCCGCACGATCGCGGCGTGAATCTCCTGGTTGAGCTTGTAGTACGCCAGCCGATTGCCCGCCTGGTAGCGGGCCATCATCTGCTGATGCATCGCGGCGACGGTTGCGACCTCGGCGTCGCTGGCGCGCTGACACCCCAGGCGGGCGGCGAACTGTTCGATGGCCTTGATGGCCTCCAACATGTGGCGGACGTCTTCGAACGTGAACCGGCGCACCACCGAGCCGCGGCTCGGCACGAGGTCGATGAGGCCCTCGCTGGCGAGTGTCTTGATCGCCTCGCGCAGCGGCGTCCGCGATACACCGAGTTGCTCGCCGAGTTCGGTCTCGTTGATGCGGGCGCCGCTCGCCAGGGTGCCTTCGATGATCATGTCGCGCAGCCGCGACACGACTTCATCATGCAGTGTGCGCCGTCTGATCGGCTCGGATCGAGGCATGGACATTTTCGGAGCACCCTGACGCGGACTGCGCGTCCGCTGACAATGCTGACGTCTGGTTCAGGCTTGCGCAAGATGGGGGTCCCGCGATACTGCATACTGTATACGATTTTCCGATCTGGCTTCAGGGGAATACGCATGGCTGCCGCATCCGGTGCTTACGACGCCGACCGACCCATCCTGGCCCACGCGATCGGCGATCCGGCCGGCGTTAGCCCCGAGTTGACGGCGAAGATGCTGGCAGACCCCGAGGTGACCGCGGCGGCGCTGATCATCGTGCTCGGCGACAAGCGGGTGCTGGACCGCGGCGCGGCGATTGCCGGTGTCACGCTCGATCTGACGGTGGTCGGCCCGGGCGACACGCTGCCGCTCGAGTCCAAGCGCCCCGTGCTGGTGGACCTCGGCCACTGTGATCCGAGCACCATCGAGACGGCGGTGGCGCAGCTGGCCGGAGGCCGGGCGGCGCTCGAAAACTTCAAGACCGCGCTCGGTCTCGCCAAGGCCGGCCTGGTGGACGCCGTGACGTTCTCGCCGTTCAACAAGGCCGCCATGCGGATGGCGCACGGGAGCTACGAGGACGAGATCGTGTTCACCGCCGAGATGATCGGCTTCGACGGCCAAGCCAAGGAGTTCAACATCCTCGACGGGCTTTGGAACGCGCGCGTCACCTCCCATGTGCCGCTGTCCAAGGTGGCCGCGCTCATCACCGAGGACGCCATCGTCAACAACCTGGTGCTGACCGACCGGGCGTTGAAGGATGCCGGCGTGACGACGGCGCGGATCGGCGTCGCGGCATTGAACCCGCACGCGGGCGACGGCGGCAATTTCGGACGCGAGGAGATCGACGTCATCGGGCCGGCCGTCCAGGTCGCGCAGGCTCGCGGCATCGCCTGCGACGGGCCGTTCCCGTCAGACACCGTGTTCGTGCGGGCGCGGCGGGGTCAGTTCGACGCGGTGCTGACCATGTATCACGACCAGGGGCAGATCGCGATGAAGCTGATCGGCTTCGAGAGTGGCGTGACGCTGCTCGGCGGCTTCCCCTTCCCGATCGCGACGCCGGCCCACGGCACCGCCTACGACATCGCCGGCAAGGGGATCGCCAATCCGGGCGCCACGCGGGCCGCCATGCTGCTGGCAGCGCGGATGGGCCGGGCAGCCCGCAAGGGGCGCGGTGCCCGCGGCGCCAGCCTCGCCGTCACCGCGGCCCGCCGCCTGATCGCGGCTTGATCGCAGCCTGACACGGGGCCGCGACCGGAACGGGCGGCGGCTGTCAGGCTTCCATCGCGTGGCGGTCGATGGCGTCGACCTTTCGCGCGACGATGAAGATGCGGGGGTCCTTGCGTCCCGAGCCGTGTCGCGCCCGCTCGACGATCGTGAAGCCCGTATCCGCGATCTCGCGTTCGAGCTGATCAGCCCGGAAGAACGATACGAACGGCGCCTTGCCAAAGAACCGGGCCACCGGCACGCCGAGCCGGAGCAACGGGTTCATTTCCGACAGGCAGGGTGTCTTCGAGATGAACAGACCATCGGGCCTCAGCAGGCGATGAATGCGCTTGAGCGTCGACGGTCGATCCGCGATCAGATGCAGAAGGTTGAACGCGAGGACAGCGTCGTACGCGCTGTCCGGACCCGGCACGTGCGTGGCGTCGGCGACGGTGAACTCGGCATTCTGACAGCCCTGCGCCGCGGCTTTCTCGCGCGCGATGGCGACCATCTCGGTCGATACGTCCGTGGCCACGATACGCGATAGCGACGGGGCGAGTTTCAATGCGGTGGTGCCGGTGCCGCAGCCGATTTCGAGCACGGTGTCGGCACTCCCGAGGAGCTGCCGCGTGCGCTCGACCGTTCGCTCATAACCGGCCATGTCGCCGATGCGGTCGGCGGCGTACTTGCGCGCGATAGCGTCCCAGAAGCGCGCATGATCGATGGTGCGAGCCAAGGTGGCCTCCTGACGTTGTGCAGGCTTTGAGGATGCCGGCTCAGCCGAGTGCCGATTTGATCCTCTCTGCGATGGCCGACGTGGATATCCCGTAGCGTTCGTGCAGCGTCGGCAATGCGCCGGCGTCGAGAAACTGATCCGGCAAACCGATCTGCTCGAAGGCCGGATGGACCTTGGCCCGCATCAGCGTCGCCGCAACTGCTTCGCCCAAGCCGCCGATGACGGTATGGTTTTCCGCGACGACGACGAGGCGGCCCGGTTTGCGGCACGCGTCGACGATGGTCCGGGTGTCGAGCGGCTTGATGGTCGGCACGTGCAGCACCGCCACGTCGACCTTGTCTTTGGCGAGCGCTTTGGCGGCCTCGAGCGCCCGCATCGTCAGGAGACCCGACGAAATCACCAGGACATCAGCGCCGTCCCGGATCAGCTTGGCTTTGCCGAGTTCGAACGTGTAGCCGTACTCGTCGAGCACGAGCGGGACTTGGCCGCGCAGCAACCGCATGTAGACCGGACCCGTGTGCGCGGCGATGGCGTGGGTGGCCTGCTCGGTCTCGAGCGCATCGCAGGGATCGACCACCGTCATGTTCGGCATGGCGCGGAACAACGCGACGTCTTCCGCGGCCTGATGGCTCGGGCCATAGCCGGACGTCAGTCCCGGCAGCGCGCAGACGATCTTCACGTTGCGGTCTTCTTCCGCGATCGTCTGGTGGATGAAGTCATAGGCGCGGCGCGAGGCGAAGACGGCATAGGTCGTCGCAAAGGGTGTGAAGCCTTCGGCCGCGAGACCGGAGGCCGCGCCGAACAGAAGCTGCTCGGCCATTCCCATCTGATAGAACCGGTCCGGGAACGCGTCCTTGAAGATGTGCAGGTCCGTGTACTTGCCGAGATCGGCGGTCATACCGACGATCTTGGGGTCTCGACCAGCCGCCGCCACAAGGGCGTGCCCGAAGGGGGCCGGCTTCGTCTTCTGCCCTTCGGCCGCGATCGAGGCGATCATGGCCGACGTGGTCAGGCGCGGCTTGCTGGTATCCGCAGTCGGTGCGGGGCGCTTCATGCTCGTCTCCCGGCGTGTGCGTCGTCCAAGGCCTGGAGTGCCAACTGCCACTCATTGGCGTCGACGCGGATGAAGTGATTTTTCTCGCGCTGTTCGAGGAAGGGCACGCCCTTGCCCATGAGCGTGTCGGCGATGATCATGCTGGGGCGGCCGGCGTTCCTGGACTTGGCGTTGTCGAAAGCCTGCACGACGGCGTCGAGGTCGTTTCCGTCGACGCGCTGTGTGTACCAGCCGAAAGCATTCATCTTGTCCGTCAGCGGCTCGAACGCCATCACGCCGCTCGATGGCCCGTCCGCCTGCTGATTGTTGATGTCGACGATGGCGATGAGGTTGTCGAGTTTGTGGTGGGCGGCCGACATGATCGCCTCCCACTTGGAGCCTTCGTCGAGTTCACCATCGGAGAACAGGGTGTAGACACGCGCGGTGGATTTCTTGCGCTTCAATCCGAGGCACATGCCGACGGCGATGCTGAGGCCGAGCCCGAGCGAGCCGCCCGACATTTCCATGCCCGGCGTGTACGACGCCATGCCCGACATCGGTAAGCGGCTGTCATCGCTGCCGTAGGTTTCGAGTTCACTTTCCGGGATGATGCCGGCTTCGATCAGCGCGGCATAGAGCGCGATCGCGTAGTGCCCGTTCGAGAGCAGGAAGCGGTCGCGACCCTCCCAGGTCGGGTCGTCGGGCCGGTAGGTCATCGCGTGGAAGTAGGCCACCGCCAGTACGTCGGCGATGTCGAGCGCTTGGGCGATGTAGCCCTGGCCCTGAACCTCACCCATGCGCACCGCGTTGCGGCGGATATGGTAGGCGCGGTCGGCGATGGTCTTGTTCGGGATCGTGGACGAGTTAGCCATGGATCAGCATCCCCCCGTTGACGTCGATGACCGCGCCGGTGACGTAGGCCGAGAGATCAGAGGCCAGGAACAGATAGACGCGCGCAACATCTATCGCATCGCCGAGCCGGCCGAGCGGAATGCCGGCAATGATCTCCGTCTTCATTTGATCGGTGAGCTTGCCACCGGTGATGTCGGTCTGGATCAGGCCGGGGGTACCGCAGTTGACGCGAATGCCGTCCGGGCCGAGTTCCCGCGCCATCGCCTTGGCGAGACCGAGCACGCCAGCCTTGGCCGCCGAATAGTGCGGGCCCCCGAAGATGCCGCCACCGCGCTGCGCCGACACCGACGACATGCAGGCGATCGAGCCGGACTTGCGCGAACGCATGTGCGGGATGGTCGCCTGGCTGAGATAGAGCACGCCGCGCAAGTTGACGTCGAGGATGCGCTCCCAGCTCTGGGGGTCGATCTCCATGGTTTTCACGGGCTGCGTGATGCCGGCGTTGTTGAGCAGGATATCGATGTGGCCGAGGGCCGCGATACTCGCCTCGACGGCCTTCTGGCAGGCGTCGCGATCGGTCACGTCGCACTGCAGGCCGATATGACCGGCGCCGAGAGACGCGGCAGCTTCGGTGGCCGCCGCACCGTCGATGTCCAGGATGGCCACCCGCGCGCCATGTTCGACGAACAGCTGGGCGGTCGCATAGCCGATGCCGCGCTTGCCCGCGCCGCCCGAAATGACGGCGGTCTTCCCCTTCAAGATCATGGAACGTCGCTCCCGGCAGATGAGTGCTTTTCGGAACGTCTTGGCCGGTTCTTGGGCAAATGACAAACGCAAAGAATTCACTCGAGCGTGAACTGGCTTCACTTTTTGCGCCGTGACAGGCACAAATTTCACGGACAGAACCTGATTCCGTGAACGAGGATCACAGGAACGATGATCGGCTCGATCTCACTCAAGGGCATCCGCGCCTTCGAGGCCGTCGCACGGCTCGGCTCCTTCAAGGCTGCCGCCGAGGAGCTGAAGTTGACGTCCAGTGCGGTGAGCCATGCGGTCATCGACTTGGAACATGATCTGGGCGTTGGTCTCATCGACCGGCATCGACGCGGCGGGCGCCTGACCGACCGTGGTGACGCCTTCTATGCGCACGTGCGGCTGGCCTTCGACCAGTTGCGACTGGGGATCGACGAAACCTCCCTGCGGATGCGTAAGGTGTTCCGCCTGCACGCCGCGCCGAGCTTCGCCGCCGGCTGGTTGTCACCACGGCTGCCAAGGCTGTTGGCGCAGCATCCCGACATCGAGGTTCGTCTGTCCGCGGGCACGGACTACAGCAACTTTGCCAGTCGCGACTTCGATGCCGACATCGTCTACGGGCCGGTGCGTGCCACCAACGTCACAGTGATCCCGATTGCCGAAGAGACGGTCGCACCGATGTGCTCGCCCGCCATGGCGGCTTCGATCGCGACGCCCGCCGACGTGCGCCGCCACGTCCTGATCCAGAGCGATACCAAGCTGGTGCGTTGGTCTCACTGGTTCGAAAAGAACGGCCTTGCCGAGCAGGCGCTGCATGGCATCCGCTTCGACCGCAGTTTTCTCGCCATCGCAGCGGCTGCCGACGGCCTCGGCATAGCCTTGGAATCAACCCTGCTCGCCGAGCGGGATCTGGCTAGCGGCCGGCTCGTGTTGCCTTTGGCCGGCGTCGCCCGGGACATCACCTACGTCGGGCACAGCTTGGTGTTTCCCAAACTGGCGAAACCCAACAAGCTCGTCGAGGTGTTCGCCGATTGGCTGAAGGCTGAGATCGGGCGATGACAGCGGCGGGCCATCCGGTCGAAGCCGCCCGCCGGAGCAGGAAGCCGGCCATCGGGAGGCGCAAGATCGCGCCGGCCCGCACGGCCAAAGCCGGACCGAATGCTCGAGTGGCACGTCAGAGAAAACGACTAAGCGCTTGATTTATATGGCGCACCGGGCAGGATTCGAACCCACGACCCCCAGATTCGTAGTCAAGGAAACTGCTATGCGGCGCAAGCCCCGTTCTGACTTTCGGCAGCGCGGACGGCCTGCGGCGCTTCAATAGCTTGCGCCTACAGTCAGAACAATCGACAGCCGTCATTTTGGCTGACCAACGACGAAATCCATCATGATATGATCCGCAGGCGGTTAAGTGATTCGGGTGTTCAGTTGTGATCCGGACCGGACGTCAAATCAGTGCTGCGCGGGCACTTCTGGACTGGTCTCGATCGGACCTTGCGTCGGCGGCAGGGCTGCATCGCAACGCCGTCTACTACTGGGAGCAGCGTGACGTAGTTCCTGCCGCGGAGCCCGTGGCCATTGGCCAGATGCGTGCGGCCTTCCTTGCGCACGGTCTCCGGTTTGTCGAGCAGCCTCGCATTGGCGTCGTGTGGGCTGCGCACAATTTTACAGGCCCAAACGCGCGCATGCCCGCGCATCATGGGGACTTAGCAGGTTGTTGAACTTGGGTCTTCGGTAGCCCCGTATCCTCGGTTGAGGC
>JBMOGA010000001.1:0-228631 GCA_049318625.1 Hyphomicrobiaceae bacterium | reverse complement strand
TTCTGTTGCCCGGTGCCCTCCGAACCGCGCCTTACCCGGCTAGGAGCAAGGACTTCTTTTCAGGCCTTTGGCACCGCATTACGCAGCGACAGCAGCCTCAGCATAGTTGTCATTGGCAACTATTCTGGTTGACCCGATAACGGCGGTATCATGCCGGGCAAAAACATACCCTTTACACCCTCGTCGATCCTAGTTCGCCCCCATGAAGCCGCCGCGCGAGCGGCGAATGGTGGAGGCGCCGGGTACCGCCCCCGGGTCCGATGGGCTTATTCCGATAGCCATTTATCGCCATAGCCGGACGAATCCGGCACCCCTAATATACGCATGCCGCCGCCAAAATAAAGGCTTCGAAGTGATGCGGATTTGCCGATGCTCGCCGAACAGTTGAGATATCTGCCACGTACACCGTGGTCGCCCGTTGCAGCGTTGACGGCGATAGGCGCCGTTCTGATGGGGGCGATGGTCGGCGGTTTCGCAGGTTACGCCTTCGCCCAGGCCGCTTTTCCCAACACGGATGCCCCGTTGGCCGTCGCTATGCTGGCCATGCAGGTGACGGCCGTGGCGCTGACCCTTCTGGCCGCCGCGGCGTTCGGCGGGGCCCGCTGGCAACTGCTGGCGCTCGACCGGCGGCCGTCCCTGGCGACTGTCGCGGTGACCATGGCCGGCATGCTGGCCATTCTGATCCCCTACAACATCGCGGTTTTCCACCTCGCGCCGCAGATGTTCGTCGCCGATCTGGCGCCGATCAAGAACCTGATCCAGTCCCCGTGGGGACCGCTCTTCTTCGTCGTCGTCGCCTTCGGCGCCCCCGCTTCGGAGGAGCTGGCGTTTCGCGGCTTCCTGCTGCCGGCGCTCGCCAAAACCGGCTTGCGCTTCGTCGGTGCCGCCGTCTTGACCGCGGCGATGTGGACCGTGTTGCACATCGGCTACTCGGTCGCCGGCCTGCTCGAAGTGTTCCTCATCGGGCTCTACCTCAGCGCCGCGCTGTGGCAGACCGGCAGCTTGTGGGTGCCACTGATCTGCCACGGGCTCTACAACGGCCTTCTCTTCGTCGTCTTACCCTATCTGCCGATGCCGGGCTGATTGCCCGCGAGAATCGCCTACAACCGCGCTTGCCCACGGATCGCGAGCAACCGCCATGCACCAGTATCTCGACCTCCTGCGCAAAGTCCGGACCGAGGGCGTTCGCAAGACCGATCGGACCGGCACCGGCACGCTCAGCATCTTCGGCCACCAGATGCGGTTCGACCTGGCCGACGGTTTCCCGCTGGTGACGACCAAGAAGCTTCATTTGAAGTCGATCGTCCACGAGCTGCTGTGGTTCCTGAAGGGCGACACCAACATCGCCTACCTCAAGGAGCACGGCGTCTCGATCTGGAATGAATGGGCCGACGCGCAGGGCGACCTGGGGCCGGTCTACGGCAAACAGTGGCGCTCCTGGGCCGCTCCCGATGGTCGCACCATCGACCAGATCGCCGACGTGCTGACGCAGATCAGGACCAATCCCGACAGCCGCCGCCTGATCGTCTCCGCCTGGAACCCCGCCGATGTGCCGCAGATGGCGCTCGCTCCCTGCCACTGCCTGTTCCAGTTCTACGTCGCCGACGGCCGGCTCTCCTGCCAGCTCTATCAGCGATCGGCGGATGTCTTTCTCGGTGTTCCGTTCAACATCGCCTCCTACGCCCTGCTGACGATCATGATGGCGCAAGTGACCGGCCTCGCGGCGGGCGATTTCGTGCACACACTCGGCGACGCGCACATTTACCTCAATCACCTCGAGCAGGCCGACCTTCAGTTGACGCGCCAGCCCCGTCCGCTGCCCCGTCTCGAAATCAACCCCGAGGTGGCAGACCTCTTCGCGTTTCGCTTCGACGACTTCAAACTGGTCGGCTACGAACCTCATCCCCACATTTCGGCACCCGTTGCGGTTTGAACATCGCCCAGACTTGCCCGCGATCGCGGATGTGTTACAGCCCTCCCCGTCATAGGACGTGGAGAGATTTTCATGCGTCGTCTCAAGTTGATTGCGGCCGGGATTGTTCTCCTGGGGGGCTGTGCGACCATCACCAAGGGTACGACGCAACTCGTCGGCGTCAACACGCCCGGCGTTCCCGGCGCGCGCTGCACTTTGAAGTCCCCGGCCATTGGTACGAGGGTCGTGACGACGCCGGCTCAGATCGAACTGGACAAGAGTTTGGAAAGCGTGTCGGTCTTGTGCTCGAAGGAGTGCTACCAGGACGGCTTGGGCACGATCGCTTCCAATACCGAAGCGATGACAGCGGGGAACGTGGTCCTGGGTGGCGTGGTGGGACTTGGTATCGACGCCGCCAGCGGCGCGTTGAACAAGTATTCGACCGATAATCAGATTGCCATGATGCCGATACCAGGATGCAAGGCGAGAAGCTGAAAATCACGATTGTCGTCGCCGCCGCCGAGAACGGCGTCATCGGGCGTGGCGGACAGCTGCCCTGGCGCATGCCCTCCGACCTCAAGACGTTTCGCCGGCTGACCATGGGTAAGCCGGTGATCATGGGCCGCAAGACGTTCCGGTCGCTCGGCAAACCCCTCGAGGGCCGCGACAACATCGTCGTGACCCGCGATGCGGATTTCGCCGCGCCCGGTGCCATGGTTGCCAGCAGCCTCGACGCCGCGCTCGCGCTCGCGCGCCGCGCGGCCGAGGCCCGCGGCGTCGACGAGATCGCGGTCATCGGCGGAGCGGACATCTACGAGCAGACCATTGCCCGCGCCGATCGCATCTACCTTTCGCGCATCCATGCGGCGATCGAGGGTGATGCAACCTTTGCGCCGCTCGACCCGTCGAAGTGGCAGGAAGTCGAGCGCACACCCATCGCGACGGGCGATCGCGACGAGCATCGGGCGACACTGGTCGTTTACGACCGCATCGAAGGATCGTCGCCGACGGCTTGAAGGGCGAGGCAGCGGCCCCAATGTTGGGGTGAGTTAGAATTGCCCCTTGGGCGACGGATATCCTATAAGCGGCGCACGAGTGACCAATCTCCGGACGACCAGGCCGATCGGCCCGCTTGATCCAAGCGGCGCCGGATCGTCCGGTTTCAGCAGCACGAAGGTCGAGATAAATGCCTTGGAACAACCAGAATAACGGCGGCGGCGGCGGCTGGAAGAGCGGTGGCGGCGGGGGCGGCGGCGGTGGCCCGTGGGGCGGCGGTCCATGGGGCCAGGGTCCGTCCGGCGGCGGTCAGCAGCCCGACCTCGAGGAGATCCTCAAGCGCGGTCAGGACAAGCTGAAGCAGGTGATGCCGGGATCCGGCCTTCCAGGCCCCGTGCTGTTCCTGATCGCTGTCGCTGGCATGGCAATCGTGGCCTTTTATGCGTTCACGTTCCGGGTCAATCCGGACGAACTCGGTGTGGTGATGCGGTTCGGGCAGTTCGTGCGTCAGGAGCCGCCGGGCCTGCACTTCCGCTTCCCCTATCCGATCGAAGAGGTGCGCCTGCCCCAGGTCACGCGGCAGAACATCATCGAAATCGGCCGTCGCACCACCGGCTCGGTTCGCGGACCGAACGCCGAGAGCGGCTTGATGCTGACCGGCGACGAGAACATCGTCGACATGAGCTTCGTCGTCTTCTGGCGCATTCGCACCGAGATCGATCCGAAGTCCGGCCAGCCGGGCGTGTCTCAGTATCTCTTCAATATTGCCCAGCCCGAGACCACGGTGCGCGAGGTGGCTGAGAGCGCCATGCGCGAGATCGTCGGCCAATCGAGCCTGCAGCCCATCCTCACGGAAGGTCGCCAGAAGATCGAGACGGCGGTGCAGAAGCTGATGCAGGAGACCCTGGACATGTATGGGTCTGGCATTCGTGTCGACCAGATCCAGCTCAAGGAGGTCGATCCCCCGCCGGCCGTCATCGCCGCCTTCCGCGACGTTCAGGCGGCCGTGGCCGACCGCGAGCGCATCCAGAAGGAAGCGCAGACGTACGCCGACCAGATCGTGCCGCGAGCCCGCGGCGAGGCCGATCGCATCCTCGCAGGGGCGAACGGCTACCGCGAGCAGACCGTCGCCGAGGCCACCGGCCAAGCCTCGCGCTTCCTCAAGATCTACGAGGAATACAAGAAGGCGCCGGAAGTCACCCGCCGCCGGATGTTCATCGAGATGCAGGAGCGCGTGTTGACGGGCGCCGACAAGATCATTCTGAACAATGGCGCCAACGGGCAGGGCGTCGTGCCCTATCTGACGCTGGATCAGATCCAGCGCCGCCCGGGTACCGCCCAGCCGGGGAGCAACTGATCATGCGTGGATTTCTTGCTGCTCTCGTCGTCGCAATCGGCGCCGGACTGGTCGCCGTCTATGCATCGGCCTTCATCGTCCACCAGAACGAGCAGGCACTCGTGCTGCGCTTCGGCGAGCCGATCAAGGTCATCCGCTCGCCGGGTCTGAACTGGAAGGCGCCGTTCATCGAGACGGTCGAATACTTCGACAAGCGTATTCTCGATCTCGACACCTCCGAGCAGGAGGTGACGGCATCGGATCAGAAGCGTCTCGTCGTCGACGCCTACGCGCGCTATCGCATTGTCGACCCGCTGAAGTTCTACCAGAACGTTCGTGACGAGCGCCGCGTCCGCGTCGTGCTCGGTCCTGTGATGGACAGCGCCATTCGCCGGGTTCTCGGCGGCGCCACGCTGCAGGACGTCGTCAAGGATCGCCGCGAGATCCTGATGCGCGAGATCGCCTCTCAGGTGAACAGAGAGGGCCGCGATTACGGCGTCGAGGTCGTCGACGTGCGCATCAAGCGGGCCGACCTGCCGCAGCAGAACCTGCAGAACGTGTTCCAGCGCATGCAGGCCGATCGTATCCGCGAGGCGACCGAGATCCGGGCGCTGGGCGAAGCAGAGGCCAACCGCATCAAGGCCAATGCCGATCGCGAGGTCACCATCATCAAGGGCGAGGCAACCAAGCGGTCCGAGCAGCTGCGCGGCGAGGGCGATGCCGAGCGCAATCGAATATTCGCCGATGCCTACGGCCGTGATCCGGACTTTTTTGGGTTTTATCGGTCGATGCAGGCCTACGAGCAGAGCATGAAGCCGGGGGATACGCGGCTTGTCATTTCGCCGGACTCCGAATTCTTCCGCTACTTCAGTGATCCGAGCGGCAAGCAGCGGCCTGGCCAACCTCGTCAATGAGCAGCGATCTGCTCGTCGGCATCGGACTGGTCCTGGTCATCGAAGGCGCGCTGTGGGCCGCATTCCCGCGGTTGGCAGTCAGCCTCTTGAAGGCCGCGATGGTCATGTCCGAAGGTCGATTGAGGGGTGCGGGCCTGGCGGCTGCCGTCGCCGGTCTCGCACTCGTCTGGCTCGTCCGGGGTTGACCGTATTCGAGGGTTTTCTGCGCGGGGACGTTGACAGGCAGGCTCTGCGGTTCCGATGATGCTGTGGCAGTCGGCCTCCAGGCTGACGGGCCGGATTGGGAGAAGCCACGCATGACGCGCGCGAAGCACCGTTTGCCACTCGTGGCCCTGATGGTCGCCTTGGCGACGGCCGTGGTCGCGGCGGGCGCCCCGGCCCACGCCCGCGGACCGGAGTCGATCGCGCCCGTTGCCGAGCGCCTGATCGATGCCGTGGTCAACATCTCGACCTCGCAGACGGTCAAGGGGCCGCAGGGTGCGCCGCTTCCGAAGGTGCCCAAGGGGTCGCCGTTCGAGGAGTTCTTCGACGATTTCTTTAGCAAGAAGGGCGCCCGCCCCAACCAGGACCGCAAGGTCTCCTCGCTCGGCTCGGGCTTCGTCATCGACGGTACCGAGGGGCTGATCGTCACCAATCAGCACGTCATCGAGGGCGCCGACGAGATCATCGTGAATTTTCACGACGGCTCGAAGCTCAAGGTCGACAAGGTGCTGGGGCGCGATACCAAGACCGACCTCGCGCTGCTCAAGGTGACGCCGAAGAAGCCGCTGTCCGCCGTCAAATTCGGGTCGTCGGAGACCTTGAAGGTTGGCGACTGGGTGCTGGCGATCGGGAATCCGTTCGGTCTCGGTGGATCGGTCACGGTCGGCATCATTTCGGCAAAGCAGCGCGACATCAACTCCGGCCCCTACGACGACTACCTGCAGACCGACGCGGCGATCAACAAGGGTAACTCCGGTGGCCCGCTGTTCAACATGGCGGGCGAGGTCATCGGCGTGAACACCGCCATTATCTCGCCGACCGGCGGCTCCATCGGCATCGGCTTCGCAGTGCCCTCCGACACTGCCACGTCCGTCGTCGATCAGCTCCGCCAATTCGGCGAGACACGGCGCGGCTGGCTCGGCGTGAAGATCCAGTCCGTCAACGAGGAGACCGCCGAGGCCCTCGGCATCAAGGAGAACACGGGCGCGCTCGTGGCCTCGATTTCCCCGGCCAGCCCCGCAGCAACCGCCGGTTTGCAGACCGGCGACGTCGTCTTGAAGTTCGACGGCAAGGACGTCACCACCATGCGTGGCCTGCCGCGCCTCGTCGCGCAGGCCCCGATCGGCAAGACGGTCGACGTCGAAGTGCTGCGCAAGAACGAGCGTTTGACCAAGCAGGTCGTCATCGGGCGACTGGCCGAGGACAGCGACAAGCCGGAGGCGGCCGAGGCCAAGGACGAGAAGCGCGAGGTGGCCCCGACCGGCGACGTACGCCAGGTCATTGGGCTGAAGCTCACGCCGCTGACCGAGGATCTCCGCAAGAAGCACGGGTTCGATCGCAAGGCGAAGGGCATTCTGATCGTCGAAATCGACCCCCAGAGTGCCGCGGCCAAGAAGAACGTTCGTGCCGGCGACCTGATCGTCGAGGCGGCCCAGGAGCCGGTCGCCACCGTCGCCGACGTGCAGAAGGCCGTCGAGAAGGTTCGCAAGGCCGGCCGCAAGGCGATTCTGCTGCGGGTCGAGGACTCCAAGGGCGACCTCAGGTTCATTGCCGTTCCGCTTTCTTGACAGCGCCATAAAGCGCTATAGGGAGCATCGCGGGGCCGGGCGTGCCCTCGGTGGCAGGTGCGGGGTATCGGCAAACGCCGCCCGGCTCGAACGATTGCGGGAAGGCGGGTGCTCATGTCGGCAATGAAGCAGGTTCAGGACGCGCTGTCCGAGGTGCTGGTGCCCGTCCATCGTGACGGCCACAAGTTCATCGCGATCGGTGCCGCTCTGACGTTGATTTTCTTCATGCTGGTCCCGGCGATCGGCTGGCTGCTGGCCGTCGTGACCCTGTGGGTGGTCTATTTTTTCCGCGACCCGGATCGCGTGACGCCCTTGCGCGACGGCCTGGTGATCGCGCCCGCCGATGGTCGCGTCATCGCCATTCAGCGCGTGCGGCCGCCCATGGAGCTCGGCCTCGGCGAGGTCGAGCGTGTCCGCATCTCGACCTTCCTGTCGGTATTCGACGTCCACGTGAACCGCAGTCCGGTCGCCGGCCGGATCGTGCGCTCGCTCTACGTGCCGGGCGCCTTCCTCAACGCCGCCGTCGACAAGGCGAGCGAGCAGAACGAGCGGCGCGCGCTCATCGTCGAGACGCCGACCGGCGACGAGGTCGCCGTGGTGCAGATTGCCGGCTTGGTGGCGCGCCGCATCGTCACGTTCGCCGGCGAGGGCGATACTGTCGGCGTCGGGCAGCGGTTCGGCCTCATCCGCTTCGGCTCGCGCGTCGACGTCTACCTGCCGATCGGCAAGACACCGCTGGTGGCGATCGGTCAGCGCGCCATTGCCGGAGAGACGGTATTCGCCGATCTCAAGTCGTCGGAACCCGAGCGTGAGGCCAGACGCAGTTGACGACCAGAACGCCCGACGATCCTCTCCTGCCGCGGTTGGAACAGGAGACGCGCCGCCGCCGCCGCCGGCTCATCTTTCGCCATCGCCGGATTCCGTTCCGGATGCTGGTACCGAATTTTTTCACGCTGCTCGGATTATGTGCCGGCTTGACCGCCATCCGCATGGCGATCGAGGGCCGTTTCGAACTCGCCATCGTGGCGATCGCATTCGCGGCGTTGCTCGACGGCGTCGATGGCCGCATGGCGCGCATGTTGCGCGCCTCCTCGCGGTTCGGTGCCGAACTCGACAGCCTCGCCGATTTCGTCAACTTCGGCGTTGCCCCGGCCTTGCTCATCTTTTCGTGGGGCCTCGGCGAGGTCCGCTCGCTCGGCTGGATCGTGGTGATGATGTTCGCCCTGGCTTCGGCCCTCCGCCTCGCTCGCTTCAATGCATCGATCGACGAGGAGAAGCCGCGCTGGCAGTCGAACTTCTTCACCGGCATGCCGGCACCGGCTGCCGCAATCGTCGTCCTGCTGCCCCTTTATGTCGAGCAGCTCGGCATCATCGGCCTGACGCGGCCGCCACTCGTGGCGCTGACGATGATCTATACGCTGCTGATTGCCGGGCTGATGGTTTCGACCACGCCGACCTATTCAGGCAAGCTTCTCGGCGAGCGCATCTCGCGCGAATGGGTGTTGCCGCTGTTCATCCTGCTCGTCGCGCTGGTGGCCCTGGTCGTCACTTACCCGTACGCGACGCTGACCGGTCTCACTCTGGCGTATTTGTCGACGATTCCGATCAGCGTCCGCCTCTTCGGTCGTCGGCTGGACGAGAGCGAGGCGGCCGCATCCGCAGCCGCAGCCACCTCCGCGGCCGCCGAAGCGCCCGCCATCGCGAGCCTTCCCTCCGCGCCGGTTCCCGACGATGAGCCGCCGCAGACCCGCCACTGAAACCGTGGCGAGCTTTCAGCGTGTCTCTTCGGGGGCCCGCTTGTAGACGTCGTCGGAGCGCAGGATGTCGTCCTCGCCGAGATAGGTGCCGATCTGCACCTCGATGATCTCCAGTGGAACCTTGCCCGGGTTCTCCAGGCGGTGCCACTGCGTCGCGATGATGTAGACGCTCTCGTTCTCGCGGACGAGTTGCTCGGACTCGCCGACCGTCACCAGCGCCGTGCCTTGCACGACCACCCAATGCTCGGAGCGGTGGTGATGCATCTGCAGGGACAGCTTGCCGCCGGGACGCACGTGCAGCTTCTTGACCTGGAAGCGGCCGCCGACCGACAGCGTCTCGAAATATCCCCACGGCCGCGTATTACGGACGTGCTGCGCCTGCTCCTTGCGGCCGGCGGTCTTCAGCCCCTGCACGATTTTGGCGACATCCTGCGCGCGCCCGCGGTCGGCGACGAGCAGCGCATCCGGCGTGTCGACAATGATGAGGTTCTCGACACCGAGTGCCGCGACAAGACCGTTCTCGCGATGGATGAAACAGTTGCGCACGTCCTGCAGCACCGCGTCGCCTTCGACGGCATTGCCCGCCGCGTCGCGCGGCGCGATCTCCCACAGCGACGACCATGAGCCGACGTCGTTCCAGCCGACGTCGATCGGCAGCATGGCCGCCCGGCTCGTGCGCTCCATGACCGCATAGTCGATCGAGATCGACGGCGATTCCGCGAACGCCTTGGCATCCAGCCGCACGAAGCCGAGATCGTCGACCGCCTTGTCGACAGCCGCCTGCGCCGCGACGAGAATGGCCGGTTCCAGCCGGCCGAGTTCGTCCAGGAACGTACGCACGTTGAGCACGAAGATGCCGCTGTTCCAGAAGTAATCCTTCGAGGCGACATAGGCCTCGGCCCGGGCCATGTCGGGCTTCTCCACGAACTGGGCGACGACCAGGCCGCCGCCGGGGCCCTCGAGCGCCGCCCCGCGCTTGATGTAGCCGTAGCCCGTGTGTGCGCTCGCCGGCACGATGCCGAACAGCACAAGGCGGCCGCCCTGGGCAATGTCCGCCGCCCGCCGCACCGCCTCGGCGAACCCCTTCTGGTTCTCGATCACGTGGTCCGACGGCATCACGGCGATGGCGGCGTCGGGATCCTTGCGGCTGACCATCAGCGCGGCGACGGCAACCGCCGCCGCCGTATTACGGGCCACCGGCTCGAGGATCACCGATTCGGCGTGCACGCCCGTCCGGTCGAGCTCGTCGCCGACGAGGAAGCGGTGATCGCTGTTGCAGATGACCAGCGGCGCCTGGAACCCGGCCGACTGCGGCAGGCGCTTCAACGCGGCGGCCAGATAGCTGTCCGACTGGCTGCGGAAGAAGCGGATGAACTGTTTGGGCAGCATGGCGCGAGACAGCGGCCAAAGGCGGGTCCCGGCGCCACCGGAAAGGATGACCGGATAGATCGCAGACATGCTGGGCCTCGCCGCTGATCGAGACTTCGGCCTATCGACCGGAATGTCGGGCCGTGAGTCGGGAACGCTTACCACAGCCTCCGGCTGTCGGCATCCCGCCGACGCGCCACAGTTAACTCAGCGCGTGACGGTGGAGCGTTGCAGGAGGCGCTCGCGCAACAATCGGTTCGCCCCGTCCGATGGCGTGGCAGGTGGCTGCGCGGCGGGGCGGGCGGGCGACACGCGGTTGAGCGCGGCAGCGGTCCGCTCGGGATCGACGGGGAGCGGCCCGGGGGCCGCAGGTTCCGCGGCGGCCTCGGGCCCGTTGATACCCATGGCATCCGCGAACATGGCCATCTGCGCGGCCACGTCCGTCCCGGCCCCGGAGCCCGCCGACCGCCAGCGCTCGACGATCTGCTCGAGAAAACCTTCGTCGCACTCCGATTTCTGCCAACGCTCGCTGAACCGCGCCGTCGAGGACCGCGGCAGCACGTCGTGCGGCAACTCGTCGAACTTGATGCGAACCGGCAGCGGCACGCCATCGCCGAATGCGATGGCTTCGCGCTGGCCGAGGGCCGGCAGGAATTCGAGCAGGCCCGAGCCCGTATCGGACACCGCCGCCGTCACGATCTGCTGGTCCTTGTCGTTCGACATGCGCAGCGCGAAGACGGTGTTGCACTGGGACAGGATGGTCGGGTCGATCTCCGACGGCCGCTGCGTCACGATACACAGCGAGGCGCCGTACTTGCGGCCTTCCTTCGCGATCCGCGCGATCGCACGCCGGCACGGCTCGAAGCCCGTATGGGGATTGGCGGGCACGTAGCGGTGCGCCTCCTCGCAGACTAGCGTGACCGGCACGCGGCCCTCGCTCCACATCGCGAAGTCGAAGGTCAGACGGCAGAGCACGGACACCACGACATTGACGATCTCGGTCGGTAGTCCCGTCAGCTCCAGGATCGTGATCGGCTTGCCGTTGACCGGCACGCGGAACAGCCGGGCGAGGATCTGCGCCATGCTGTCATAGACGGTCAGTTGGCCGAAAATAAAGGCGTAGCGCGCATCCTGACTGATCGTCTCGATGCGGTTCTTAAGCTGTCGGTAGGGGTGCAGGTCGCGCTTGTTCTCGAGCTTGCCCATCCGGTCGTCGATGAGAGCGGTCAGCTCCGAGATGCGATAGGGAACCGGAGTGTCGACCGTGAAGCGGCCCGGATCCAGCATGCCGCGCCGCGCCGTGTTGAGACCTTTCGAGCGCCCCTCGCCGTAACGGCTGCGCGCGATCGGAACCAATTCCTGCAGGATCTCGATCTCGGCCTTGCGACCCTCCGGATCGCCGACCAGGAACTCGACGAGTTCTTCGAAGTTCAGCAGCCAGTACGGCAGCTGCATGTTGCGGGGCGAGACGACCTCGCCGGTATCGCCGAACGACGTCGCATACTCGTTGTGCGGATCGAGCAGAAGAATGTGGGCGCCCGGATTCTTGTCGAGGATGGCGCGCAGGATCAGCGCGGTGGTGCACGACTTGCCGGTTCCGGTGGTGCCGAGTACCGCGAAATGCTTGCCGAGCAGCTCGTCGATTTTGATGATGGCCGGGATCGAGGGGTCCTGGCGGATGCACCCGACCCGCGCCGACTGGCCGCCATCGCCACAGAAGGCGAGGCTCAACTCGTCTTTCGACGCGAGCCGCACGCGATCGCCGAGAGCGGGATAGGTCGTGACGCCGCGGCTGAAGGCGCCGGGCGTGGTCTCGGTGGCCTTCTACAACTCGCCGACGAGACCGAGTTCGGCCACCCAGACCTCGGTATCGCCATCGCGCTGGGCCGGGACCGGCACGCTCAACGCGCACACGATCGCGACGACGACCGTGGCCGCCTGCTCGATGGCCAGCAGCGTTCCCATTTCGGGGCGGACCGTCCGCTGGCTGTTCGGGTGCGACTGGTCGAGCAGCACGATCGCCTTCGAGCCCGTGACGGATACGATCCGGCCGATCGACGGATCGGAATTGTCTGGCTCGCGATTCATCGCACTGTCTCCTCGCATCAGATCACCATCTCCGCATCTTGCCGGCTGCGTTCCGCCGAGGGGTCGCAGGCGGGCAGCAGAACGGAGACCGTCGTCCCGAAATTCTTGCGGCTTTCGATATGCAACTTGCCGCCATGCAATTCGATCATCGATTTCGCGATCGGCAGGCCGAGCCCTGTGCCCTCGCGCCAGCGCGTCCGGCCGCTGTCGACTTGGCCGAACGGCGTGAGCGCGACGCGGATCTCTTCGGGCGTCATGCCGACGCCGGTATCGGCGACCGCCGCCCGGACGCCGCCGTCGGCCGTGCCTTCGAGTGCAACCGAGACGCGTCCATCTTTCGGCGTGAACTTGACGGAGTTGGAGATCAGGTTGGTGAAGACCTGCCGCAGCTTGACGGGATCGCCGCGCACGATCGGCAGCGGATCGACGACGTCGAGGGTCAGCGAGATACCGGCCTCGCGAACCATGAGCTTGAAGTTGGCGACGATGGCATGCAGCAGCTCGTCGAGCGCGACCTCGCGCACGTCGAGCACGAACTTGCCGGCCTGGATCTTGGAAATATCGAGAATGTCGTTGATGACGGCCAGCAGGTGGCCCGCGGCGTCGTGGATGAGATGCGCGTACTCCACCGTCTCCTGCGGTCCGAGCGATTTGCCGTGCTGCTCGCAGATCAGCTTCGAGAAGCCCATGATGGTATTCAGCGGAGTCCGCAGTTCATGGCTCATGTTGGCGATGAATTCGGACTTCACGCGATTGGCCAGTTCGGCCTCGACGCGCGCGGAATGCTCCGCAATGCTGGCCCTGTGCCGCAGAACCGCGTCACCCAGCGTCGAGCAGTACTGGTCCATCAATGACGCGGGCTTCGCCAGTTTTGTCATCGTTTACGAACAATTAAGGGAGCTAGTCCTGAAAGACTAATTTAGACATGATAACTGCGGGTAAATGATCCGCGCACGCCGCGACAGGTCGACGAGGATTCGATGACGTTCCTGCCCGAGCCGGCCGTGCTGGTCTCCTATGCCATCGCCTCGGTGGTCCTGTTCATCACGCCTGGGCCCGACATGAGCCTGTTCCTGTCGCGCACCGTTTCGGGTGGGCGGCAGGCGGGACTTGCCTCCGTGCTCGGCGCTTGCATCGGGTCGTGTGTGCACACCCTCCTGGCGGCACTCGGCATTTCGGCCTTGCTCGCCGCCTCGCCAGCCGCCTTCGGCCTCCTGAAGGCCGCCAGTGCCGTCTATCTGCTGTGGCTCGCGTTCGATGCCGTTCGCAACGGCTCCGCGCTGAACGTGCGGCCGGACAATCTGAAGCCGGCATCGCTGGCCGGAACCTTCGTCACGGGTCTGCTGGTCAATCTGACCAATCCCAAGGTGCTGTTGTTCTTCATCAGCTTCTTACCGATGTTCGTGGCCGCCACCGACCCCTATGCGGCCCACAAACTCCTGTTCCTGGGCCTCATGTTCGTTGCGATCTGCGCGCCGCTGTCGGTGGTGATGGTGCTCGGCGCCGAGCGGCTGCTGACGTTCCTGCGGGGGCGGCCGAACATCCTGAAGGGCATCGACTGGCTGTTCGCCGGTGTATTCGGCTTCTTCGCCGTCAGCATCTTGTTGACCGAGCGCCGCTAGCATCGAGGCGCGCGCTCAACGCCAGGCTCATGCCGGCAAGGGTGTCCCACCCGGAGCTGTGACCATAGCGCCCGGCCGTCAGGGCAGTTGGGCCGACGGCCTCTGTCTCGCCTGAGACCAATGCCGCGACGACGGCCGTCAGGCAGTCCGCAGCCCGCCCTTGCACAGCCTGCCCGAGCAGCGCGACGGACAGCGGGGTGGTGCGCATCGCGGCCTGCGCGCCGATGGCGGCGCCGAGACGACGCCCGAATTCGTGATCGGCCAGCGCGTCGAGCGCGAGCAGAACACCGGCCAGAACATCGTCTCCGGACGGTGTCGCACCCGGCCCGAGCCCCAGCAGTTCCACGGGCGGCGCATCGCCGGGCTGCGGCGCGCCGAGCCAGCGCCGCATTGCGCCGACAAGTGGGACGGCAGCCCGTGCCACCGGCGTCGGCACCGCTTGCCCGCCGCTTGCGATCAGCCGCGCGAGCCCTTCGGCCGGGGCGCTCTGAAGGATGATGGCATCGAGCGCGCGCGCCGCGGCCAGGATCCGAGCCGGTGGGGCCGGAGGGGGCCAGCCGGACGGCTGCCAGACCGTGGCTCCCGCGAGTTCGATTTCCAGGTCTGGGGTCGCCAGTCGTTGCGGTTCGAGCGACCAGCGGGCGCATGGCGCGGCGGCGGCCCGCACCGCCGTCCAGTCATCCGCGCTGGCGAGCAGGATGTTGAGCGGCCCTTGGCCGATGTCGGCTGCCCCGAGGCAAATCAGGCCCTCGCGCGACCGCAGCAGCAGTGATCGGTCGAACAGCGCCACCATGTCGGCGTCGCGCGCCACGGCGAGAACCTCGCCAGCCCCGATGCCGATGCTGGTGACCGCCGCCCGCTTCACATCGGGCCGGACCGGACGAGCGCGAGCGCCAGCCGCGCGGCTTCCGCATTCGAGCGGGCCACGATGACCTGGGCCGCCTCCAGGCGTGCCACCTGGGCCGAGCGGATCTGGGGGTCCTGCTCGGTCCCGGTGATCGAGGCGACGACCTCGGGGCCGCCGGCCGTCCGTGAGCGGGATACGACGTCGGCGAGGTGGCCGGCCGGGTCCAAGTGGCCGCCGGTGCCGAGCACGACATCGACCAGCACGACGCCGACCCGCGGGTCGGCCATCGCCGCCCGCAAGGGCTCGTCGCGCACCGCCGGCTCGATCATCGGATGCGGGCGGCCGCGGGTGAAGGCGTCGTCACCGAGATCGACGAGGACGTGTCCGTCGGTGGAACCGGCGAGCTTGGCGGCGCCGGGGATCGGGACGTTCGAGGCCACCGCCATTCCGGCGGTCCGGAACACCACCTGCGCCTCCGAGCACATCGTGCCACCCGCGAACAGCCCGCGGATCAGTTGGCCCGGCCGTCGCGTCCCGGGAAGTGCGGGCGCCGTCCCCGGAAGATCGCCGGCGGCAAGCCGGGCTGCATCCTCCAGCGTTGGCGCGATTTGGCAGCCGGCCGGCAGCGAAAGCCCGGTGGCGCCGAGGAAGCAGACGATCGCCGGCTTGCCAGTCTCCGCCAGCGCATGGAGGACGCGCTGCGCCACGGCCGGCTCCGGAGGCTTGGAGACGAGCACGATCGTTCGCGTTCCGGCATCGGCTGCCAGCGCCTCGATGGCCATCAGTGTGGTGATCGCCCCGACCGCGGCCGACAGGTCTCGTCCGCCGGTGCCGATGGCGTGCGAGATGCCCCCGCCCGCGGCGGCGATCAGGCAGGAGATCTCCTGAATACCGGTGCCCGAGGCGCCGACGAGGCCGATATCGCCGCGCGGCACCGCGTTGGCGAACGCCAGCGGTAAGCCGGCGATGATCGCGGTACCGCAGTCCGGACCCATGACGAGCAGACCGCGCTCGCGTCCGAGGTTCTTGAGCGCGATCTCGTCCGCCAAGGGAACGTTGTCGCTGAAGATCATCACGTTGAGGCCCTGGGTGAGCGCGGCGGTCGCCTCCGCGGCGGCGAAGTCGCCCGGCACCGAGATCAGGGCGAGGCTCGCCGCCGGGTCGGCCGCCAGCGCGCCTTTGAGCGTTCGCGGCGTATAGGAGGACCCCGTCGCCGCGGCACGGCGCGGCCGATCCAGTTCCGCCCGGACCTGGTCGATGGCCGCCCGGGCGGTCGCGGTGTCGGCCGCCCGCAGCGCGATCACCAGATCACCGGGCCCGGCCGCCGCGCCGGTGGCGTCGAGCAGCCCGGCATCGCGCAGGATCTGCAGGTTGGCCGGCGTGCCGATCATCAGGCCCGCATCGGCGACGCCCGCGATGTCCTGCGCCTGCCGCGCCAGCCGCATCAGCGCGACCGAGTCGAGATAGAAGCCTTTCCGGACCTCGTTGACGACGACGCTCACGTAACCCCCATGGTCTCGGCGAAGGCTTCGAGGGCCGCCCGGAAGCAGGCGAGCGGCGCCCGCACGATGCCGGCGCCGACCTGACCGACGCCCGGCTCGCGATGCGCGATGCCGGTGTTGATGGTCGGCGCGATGCCGGTCGCGACGACCTTGCGGATGTCGATGCCGGTCGGCACGCCCTGATAGTCCAGGGCGGGAATGGTCCACTCCGGGCTCTGACCGACCGTGATCTCTCCCATCGACCGCGTGAACACCTGCGCCTCCGACGCCGGGCCGGCACCGACGAACCCGACCACCGCCGGGGCTGCCGCCATGGCGAACCCGCCGAGGCCGATCGTCTCGACGATGGCGCTGTCGCCCATGTCGGGGTTGGCGTCCTTTTCGGTGAAGCCGGGGAAGTAGAGCCCGCGCGGCATCTCGACCGGCGCGGTGAACCAGCGCTCGCCGGTGCCGGAGACGCGAATGCCGAAGTCGGTGCCGTTGCGGCACATCGCGGTGACGACCGTGGAGCCGGCGATGCCGTTCGCCGGATCGGTGATCGCCTTGCCCATCGCCATCGCGACGTTGAGGAAGAACTGATCGTTGCCGCCGATGAATGCGAGGCACTTGGCCAGCGACTGTGTGTCGGCCGCCGCGCGGGCGAGCGGCGGGGCCAGCAGGCGCAGCAGCAGGCTCGAGCACGCGACGTTGCGCTGGTGCATCTCGTCGCCCATCGTCAGGCCACGGGCCACCAGCGTCTTCAGCGGCACGCCGCCCATCTCGCGCAGCGCTTTGCCGAGCAGCGGGCCGAGCTCGTCGCGCAGCCACCGCAGGCGGGCCAGCACCTCGGTGTCGTTGCCGCCGAACCGCATGACCTTGCCGAGGCCCTCGTTGATGGCGCAGTAGGCGCGATTGCCGGTGGTGCGGTTCTCGACGACCAGGAGAGGTTGGCTGACCGTCGTCATGCCTGTCATCGGGCCGACGGCGCCGTGATGATGGTTGGGCGCGAACCGGTAGGCCCCGGCGGCGGCCTTGGCGGCGGCGTCGTCCAGATCGCGGGCCCAGCCCTCGAACACGGCGATACCCATGACGGCGCCGCGCATCGGGCCGCACATCCGGTCCCAGCCGATCGGCGGGCCGGCGTGCAGGATCATTCCCGGCTCGAGGCCGGTGAGCGCCGTCGCGGCGGGCACCACGTCGATCAGCACCGGATCGGCCGCGAGGATCCGACGGAGTGCCTCGGCATTGGCCTGGTCTATGCGTTCAGCTACGCTCAAGGTGTCCTCCGTAGGCGGTTCAAGACCCGAGCTTGGCGAGCAGCTTGGCCATCGCCACGTCGCCACCGGCGGGTGGCGCCCAGGCGACGTGCACGACGCTCGCGCCCGCGCCGGCCAGATCCTCCGCGAACCGCGCGAGGCCGATGTTGATGACCCGCGGCGGGGCCGCAAGGAATGTCTGGTGCGCCGGCTTGGGCTTGTCGTCGGTCATCGTTCGCCTCGCCTCATGGAGCGGCCGCCTCGTAGACCTTGTAGGCGGCATCGACGCCGGCCCCCGCCGGTGCCGCGTAGCCATTGCGCCGCAGCACCGCCTCGAGTGCCGTCAGGCACCGCAGCACGTTGGCCTTGCGGCATACGTAGCCCATCGTCCCGATCCGCCAGATCTTGCCCGCCAGCGGCCCGAACGAGGTCCCGATCTCAATACCGAAGTCCGACAGCATCTCGGCGCGGACGTTTTCGCCGGCCGTGATCTCTTTGGGAATGCAGACACCGGTCACGTTGGCCATGCGGTGGTGCGCGTCGCCGTAGAGTTCGAGTCCCATCGCCTCGAGACCGGCCCTCAGCGCCGCCGACGTCAGCTGATGGCGGGCGACGCCGCGATCGATCCCCTCTTCGAGCACGACGCGGGCACATTCGCGCGCCGCATAGAGCATCGAGGCCGCTTCGGTGTGGTGATTGAGCCGCCGCGGCGACCAGTAGTCCATCAGCATCGCGAGGTCGAAATAGTTCGACTGGATGATCGGTCCGTTGCCTTCGACGATTCCCGGGGCCTTGATCCCCTGCTCGACGTGCTTGCGCTCGCGCAGCACCTCGACCACCCGCTCGTTGAAGGTGATCGGCGAAACGCCGGGCGGACCCGACAGGCACTTCTGCAGGCCGGTCGCGGCCGCATCGATCTTCCACGCATCCAACTCGAACGGGTTCCCGGCGAGCGACGCTGTGCAATCCACGAACAGCAGCACGTCGTGGCGCCGGCAGATTTCGCCGATCTCGGCCAGCGGCTGCAGCATGGTCGTCGAGGTGTCCCCCTGGCAGATGGCCACCAGCCGCGGCTTCACCCGCTTGATCGCATCCTCGATGCGGTCGGGCTCGAACACCGTGCCCCATTCGGTCTCGATGGCGTGGACGTCGGCGCGGGCGCGCCGCGCGATCTCCACCTTGAGGTGGCCGAAGCGCCCGAAAATGGGAACCAGGACGCGATCGCCCGGTGCCGCGATCGAGGTGATGCATGCTTCCAGACCGGCCCGCGCCGTACCGTCGATCAGGATTGTCCAGGGGTTGGCCGTCCGGTAGACGAGGCGATAGAGTGCCATCGTCTGGTTCATGTACTCTGTAAACTGCGGGTCGAACTGCCCCTGGATGGGCACCGACATGGCCCGGAGCACGCGCGGATAGACGTCGACAGGGCCAGGGCCCATCAACAGTCTCGGCTCCGGATCGAGTTCTGGAAACCGGGCGGGATGGTAGTCGGTGGAACTGGCGGTCATGGTCGTGCGTGCCGGCGTGCGGCGCCCCGATGGATGTGATGGCGGGATGGCATCCGTCTCGCTTACCAAAGGGGCGCATGGCGTGTCGAGACATTGTACGAACGCGGCGGTCGGTACCGGCCGCCGCGCACGGCACCGAAGGGGAGATCGATGACGACGGTGGCAGAACTCGGCGCGCGGCTTATGCAACGACTGGACGAATTCGCCCGGCACTCGGACGAGCCCGGCCGGTTGACCCGCTTGTACCTGTCGCCCGCTCACAAGGCCGCCGTGCAGGAACTCACGGCCTGGATGCAGGCGGCCGGCCTCGCCACCAGACTGGACGCCGCCGGCACCGTGGTCGCGCGCTACGAAGGGGCGACCCGCGGTGCCCCGGCGCTGCTGCTCGGTTCCCACATCGATACCATCCGCGACGCGGGCCGTTACGATGGCAATCTCGGCGTGCTCGCGGCCTTGGGAGCGGTCGAAGAGATCGTCCGCACCGGACGGCGCTTGCCGTTCGCCATCGAGATCCTCGCCTTCGGCGATGAGGAGGGGGTGCGTTTTCCGTCCACGCTGGCCGGCTCGAAGGCGGTGGCCGGCACCTTCGACCCGGCGACACTTCAAGGGCGGGATGCGGCGGGCGTGTCCGTCGCGCAGGCGCTCGCCCAATTCGGCTGCGATGCCGCCGCCATCGGGGCCGAGGCCCGTCGCCCCGGTGACGTGCGGGCGTTCATCGAGGTCCACATCGAACAGGGGCCGGTGCTCGAGGCCGAGGGGCTGCCGGTCGGCGTCGTTACGGCGATCAACGGCGCCAGCCGCTTCATGGTCGGCGTGTCGGGCGAGGCCGGCCACGCCGGCACCGTGCCCATGGCGCTGCGTCGCGATGCCCTGGCGGCGGCCGCCGAGATGGTGCTGGCGGTCGAGCGCCTTCCGGCTGAACGGCCCGGCCTCGTCGCCACCGTCGGCCGGCTGGAGGCCTCGCCCGGCGCCGTCAACGTCATTCCCGGGCAGGTGCGGTTCACCGTCGACATCCGTGCACCGAACGACGCTATGCGCGCCGCTGCCGTGGACGAGATGGCAGCCGCCTTCGATGCGATCGCTGTGCGCAGGCACGTCGGTGTGACGCGGGAGCGCACCTACGACGTCCCGGCCACCGCCTGCGATCCAGCCATCGTCGACGGTCTGGCGGCGGCCGTGGCGCGACAGGGCCTGCCCGTGCGCCGCCTGCCGTCCGGCGCCGGCCACGACGCCATGGCGCTGGCGGCGCTGTGCCCGGTCGGCATGGTGTTCGTGCGCTGCAAGGGCGGCATCAGTCACAACCCGGCCGAAAGCATCACCGCCGAGGACGCGGGCCTCGCGGTGGCCGTGCTGGTCGATTTCATCAACAATCTCGGCATCTCAGACACGGGTGGCCGTTAGCGGCAGCACGCCATCCCGATGCATCGCCAGGAAATGACGCAGCGCGTGCAGCAGATGGCGGGCGTGGGTCTTGTCATTGCGCGCCAGCGCGAGGCGGATGTCCTCGACCATCATTTGACGGATCTTGTCGGCGCCGCCGTTCTGCTGGAGCAGATGCTCCGCGAGCGCCGCCGCGGCAATCTCGGGAATTTGCTCGTGCTCGGCGATCGCCAGCACCTCCTCTTCGGTCAGACCGCTGAACGCGATGCAGTCCTCGAGTGTGATCATGGACGGCCCTCCCTGGGCGCTGTTGAACCGAGCCAAATTGTTGTTTTGTCATCAAATTGTCATATCCGGGGTGGCAGCCGGTTTGACGCTGGTCAAAGGTCGCGACGGGTATTGGCCCTACCAGAGTGGTGACCGGAGCGGCCTGCTGCGAAGCGCTCCGGTGGCCGCCTGCGAACCGAGGATGCCCCGACCATGCCGTCCATGGACAGACCGCTGTTGGCCGTCGAACCGGCGGCGCCGGCCTTCGGGTCCGCGCTGGTGCCCGCACCGAACCCCCCGGGCGCGACCCTGGTCCCGGCTTCGGCCGCCGCGCGCCCGGCCGTGAGCGTGCCCAACGGCCACAGCGAGCCCGACCCGTCGTCGGAGGCGGCGGCGGCGTTCGACCGCACCGTCAATTATCTGCTGGCCCGGCAGACGATGGGGCTGTCGCCCCATGCCATCGCCGAGGCTTACATCGATTGGCTCGGCCATCTCGGCACCTCGCCCGCCAAGCAGATGCAGCTCTGGCACAAGGCCATGCGCAAGGGTGCCAAGTTCACCCAACAGCTGCCGGCCAGCCTCTCCAGCACCGGGTCGTCGCCCTGCATCGAGCCGTTGCCGCAGGACGACCGTTTCGCCAGCGAGGGCTGGCAGAAGTTTCCCTTCAACCTGATCTACCAGTCGTTTTTGCTGAACCAGCAATGGTGGCACAATGCCTCCACCGGCGTGCACGGTGTCTCGAAGAAGCACGAGAGCCAGGTCGATTTCGCCAACCGGCAGATGCTGGATCTGCTGTCGCCCTCGAACGTGTGGTTCCTCAATCCGGACGTGCTCGAGCGGACCATGGCCGAGGGCGGCCGCAATCTGCTGCGCGGCTGGCAGAACCTGATCGACGATTGGCAGCGCGCGGCCAACCAACGCCCGCCGGCCGGCGCGGAAGCCTTCGAGGCAGGCCGCAATCTCGCGATCACGCCGGGCAAGGTGGTGTTCCGCAACCGCCTGATCGAGCTGATCCAGTACACGCCGACGACCCCGAACGTGCACGCCGAGCCGATGCTGATCGTGCCGGCGTGGATCATGAAGTACTACATTCTCGATCTGCGACCCGAGAACAGCCTGATCAAGTACGTGGTCGATCAGGGGTTCACCGTCTTCGCCATCTCGTGGAAGAACCCGACCGCCGACGATCGCGATCTCGGCATGGACGATTACCGGCGCCTCGGCATTCTGGCGGCCCTCGAGGCGATCGGCCGGATCGTGCCGAACCAACGGGTTCACGCGACGGGGTACTGCCTCGGCGGCACGATGCTGGCGATCACCGCCGCCGCGATGGCGCGCGATGGCGACCATCGCCTCAAGTCGCTGTCGTTCCTGGCGGCCCAGACCGATTTCCACGATGCGGGCGAACTCACGCTGTTCATCAACCCGTCGCAGGTCGCCTTCCTCGAAGACCTGATGTCGGAGCAGGGCTATCTCGACTCCGTGCAGATGGCCGGCGCCTTCCAGCTGCTCCGCTCGAAGGATCTCATCTGGTCACGGATGATCAAGAACTATCTGATGGGCGAGCGTCAGCCCATGTTCGACATGATGGCCTGGAACGCCGATTCGACCCGCATGCCCTACCGCATGCACTCGGAGTATCTGCGCAAGCTGTTCCTCGACAACGAACTGACCCACGGCCGCTACGTCGTTGACGGCCGGCCGATCGCCGTGACGGATATCCGCCAGCCCCTGTTCGCGGTCGGCACCGAGACGGACCACGTCGCGCCCTGGCGCTCGACCTACAAGTTCCATCTGCTGATGGACACCAGCGTCACGTTCCTGCTGACCAACGGCGGCCACAACGCCGGCATCGTCTCGGAGCCGGGCCGGAAGGGCCGGCGCTACCGCATGGCGACCAAGACCGAACACGATTGCTTCCGCGATCCCGACACCTGGTATCGCGAGGTGCTGCCGGTCGATGGGTCGTGGTGGCCGGCCTGGACGAGGTGGCTTGCCGAGCAGTCGGGCCAGGCATTGGTCGCCCCGCCGCCGATGGGCGCGCCCGGGGCCGGCCTGCCCCCCCTCGCCGACGCGCCCGGCACCTACGTGCTGGCGCGCTGATCCTTCCATATTGGGCCGGATCGACGAGCGGAGCGCCCGCCAGGGCGCCCCGCGTGGCAACTACCAGCGCCAGTGCCGGCGGCCGTAGCCGCGTCCGATATGGATGGTCACACCCGAGGCGTAGTAGGGGCGCGCGTAACCGTAGCTGTAATGGTGCCGGCGGCGAGGCGCCCAATAGGCCCGGTAGGGGACGTAACTGCGATAGTGTGGGCGATAGTCGTAGGCCGAATAATAGTAGGGACGGGCGACATAGACATGGCGGCGCCCGTGCCCGCGTCGGTAGTGCACGTTCTGCACCAAGGTGCCGCTTTCGACTTTGGCAGTCGCGACGGCGGCCGGACCGACGGGCGCGGCGTCAGCCGTTCCCGCAAGGCAGAGTCCGACCAATCCGGCAAACGCAGTGACGAGGAACTTTCTCATTGGTGTGCTCCGATGTGGGTCGCGGCTTTGATGGCTGGCCGGTCCGCTCGGTCGGCCATGATGTCGACAAGAGTGCGACCATGGAGCGGCAGAGTGTCGTGGCGTGCATGAACGCGACATGAATACCAGTTGTGGGCTGCCGGCGCGATGCGGGCAGCGGAACGACGGCGCGCGCGGTATGCTGGCGCCGGAGCGCGGGATGCGAGGCTGAGGAGGCGCACATGCGGACGGTCGAGTTGCCGGGCGGCGAGGTGGTTCCGGCGCTGGGTCTCGGCACCTGGCACATGGGCGAGCGCGGCAGCGATCGTGCCGCCGAGGCCGCGGCGCTGCGCGCCGGCCTCGATCTCGGTCTGTCGTTGATCGACACCGCCGAGATGTATGCCGAGGGTGGCGCCGAGGAGGTCGTGCGCGACGCCATTTCGGGCCGCCGCGACGAGGTCTTCATCGTCTCGAAGGTCTATCCGCACAATGCGTCGCGCAAGGGCACGCCGCTCGCCTGCGAGCGCTCCCTGAAGCGGCTCGGAACCGACCGTATCGACCTGTACCTGCTGCACTGGCGCGGCTCGGTGCCGCTGGCGGAAACGGTGGAGGCCTTCGAGCGGCTGCGCGACGCTGGAAAAATCCGCCACTGGGGCGTCAGCAATCTCGACCCCGACGACATGCGCGAGCTGTTGGCGGTCCAGGACGGCGGCCGCTGCGTCACCGATCAGGTTCTCTACCATGTCGGCGAGCGCGGCATCGAATGGGACCTGTTGCCGGCCTGCCGGGACAGCGGCATCGCGGTCATGGCCTACTCCCCGCTCGGCCAGGGCGAGGTGCTCGAGGCCCCTGTGCTCGGGCAGATCGCGAGCGCCCGTGGTGTCACGCCGGCCGCCGTCGCGCTCGCCTGGGTGATGCGTCAACCCGGCGTCATAGCCATCCCGAAATCGTCGGACGTGGGCCGCACGCGCGCGAATGCCGCCGCCGCCGATCTCGTTCTGGATCCCGCCGAGATTGCGGCCATCGATCGCAGCTTTCCGCCTCCGCGCGGACCACGTTCGCTGGCAATGCTGTAGATTGGATCGGCCGCGGCGTGACCGCGTATCCGCGCCGCACGAGGGGAACCAAGTGACACCCGACTTCGAGAGTTTCGAGGAGTTCTGGCCCCACTATCTGCGCCAGCACGCCGATCCCGTAACCCGCAAACTCCACTTTGTCGGCACGACCTGCGCCCTTTGGATGATGATGGCAGCGGCATGGATGGGAAGCCTCCCGCTGCTCGTCGCCGCGCCGATCGTCGCCTACGCCTTCGCCTGGGCGGGTCACGCCAGCATCGAGCACAATCGGCCCGCGACGTTCTCGTTCCCGCTGTGGTCGCTGCGCGGCGACATCCGCATGTACCGCTATTGGCTCGACGGGCGGCTCGGCGGTGAGTTGCGCCGGGCAGGCCTCGCCTGACGGCGGCCTGAGCGCGCATTATCCGAAACTCCTAGGCCCGAGGTCTTGCCGGGGCCGCCGCCGGGATGCTTCCTACCATCCGGTCGTTCTGTACTCATGACGCCGGCACGGCGCCAGGCGGCCCTGGTCGGGAGGAATGCGATGAGCCGATATCACGAGGTCTACGAGAGCTGGCGGAAGGACCCGTCCGGGTTCTGGGCCGAAGCGGCCCGCGAGATCACGTGGTTCCGGCCCTGGGACCGCGTGTTCGACCCCTACGCGGGCCAGTATGGGCGCTGGTTCGTCGGCGCCGAGTGCAACACCGCCTACAACTGTCTCGACCGCCACGTCGAGGCGGGCCGCGGCCAGCAGAAGGCGCTGATCTACGACAGCCCCGTCACCAAGACCGTGCGCTCCTACACCTACGCCGAGATGACCGATGAGGTCGCCACCCTCGCCGGGGTGCTGCTCGACATGGGCGTCAAGAAGGGCGACCGCGTCATCGTCTACATGCCGATGATCCCCGAGGCGGCCATGGCCATGCTGGCTTGCGCACGCATCGGCGCCATCCACTCCGTGGTGTTCGGCGGCTTCGCGGCGGCTGAGCTGGCGACCCGCATCGACGATTCCAAGCCGGTCGCCATCATCGCCGCCTCCTGCGGCATCGAGCCGGGCCGCGTGGTGGCCTACAAGCCGCTGATCGACAAGGCGATCGAACTGGCGGCGCACAAGCCGGGCGCCTGCCTCGTCCTGCAGCGCCCGATGGCCGAGGCGACGCTGCACGCCGGCCGCGATATCGACTGGGCCGTGGCGATGACCGACGCCAAGGCGCGTGGCCGCAAGGCCGGTTGCCTCCCGGTCGCAGCAACTGACCCACTCTACGTGCTCTACACCTCCGGAACGACTGGCCAGCCCAAGGGTGTCGTCCGCGACAACGGCGGCCACATGGTGGCGCTCAAGTGGAGCATGAAGAACCACTACGGCATCGAGCCGGGCGAGGTGTTCTGGGCGGCGTCCGATGTCGGCTGGGTGGTCGGCCACTCCTACATCGTCTATGCGCCGCTGCTGCATGGGGCGACGACGGTCATGTACGAGGGCAAGCCGGTCGGCACGCCCGATGCCGGCGCCTTCTGGCGTGTGATCGCAGAGCACAAGGTGGCCGCCCTGTTCACGGCGCCGACGGCCTTCCGCGCGATCAAGAAGGAGGACCCGCAAGGCGAGCTCATCAAGAACTACGATCTGCGGGCCTTCCGCACACTGTTCCTGGCCGGCGAGCGGGCCGACCCCGAGACCGTCAAATGGGCCGAGCAGAAGCTGTCTGTTCCGGTGATCGACCACTGGTGGCAGACCGAGACGGGATGGGCCATCTGTGGCAACCCGATCGGCCTCGGCATGCTGCCGGTGAAGCATGGCTCCCCGACGGTACCGATGCCCGGCTACGATCTCCAAGTGCTCGACGACAAGGGCCAGCCGGTCGCGCCGGGCCAGACCGGCACGCTCGCCATCAAGCTGCCGCTGCCGCCGGCCTGCCTGCCGACGCTCTGGAACAACGACGACCGGTTCCGCAAGGGCTACATCTCGGACTTCCCTGGCTACTATTCGACCTCGGATGCTGGCTATCGTGACGCCGACGGCTACGTGTTCGTCATGGCACGGACGGATGACGTCATCAACGTCGCCGGCCACCGACTGTCGACCGGCCAGATGGAGGAAGTCGTCGCCACCCACAAGGACGTGGCCGAATGCGCCGTAATCGGCGTCGCCGATGACATGAAGGGTCAGCTGCCGGCCGGCTTCGTCGTGCTCAACGCCGGCGTCAATCGCGAATCGAAGGACATCGAGAAGGAGATCGTCGCGCTGGTCCGGGACCGCATCGGGCCGGTCGCTGCCTTCAAGAACGTCATGGTCGTCAAGCGCTTGCCCAAGACGCGCTCGGGCAAGATCCTGCGCGGCACGATGCGCCAGATCGCCGACGGCGAGACGTGGAAGATGCCGGCGACCATCGACGATCCCGCGATCCTCGACGAGATCGGAGAGGTCCTCAAGGGCCGCGGGATGACGAAGTAGGTCTATACCGTCTTGCGTTGCCTCGGACCGGGGTTGGGCATAGTTTGCCGGCTCCAGTCAGCGCAGATGGGGCATCATGCGTCTCGAGAACAAGGTCGCCGTCGTCACCGGGGCGGGGCAGGGCATCGGGCGCGCGTGCGCCGAGCGATTGGCGAGCGAGGGCGCCAAGGTCGTGATCTCCGACATCGAGGACGATCGCGGCCAAGCCCTGGCCAAAGCGATTCAGGCGACGGGGCGGGACAGCCATTACTGTCATTGCAACGTCGCCGAGCGCCTCGATGTCCACAACCTCGTGGCCAAGGCGCTCGAAACCTATGGTCGCATCGACATACTCGTCAACAATGCCGGTGTCATCGATACCGCCGACTTTCTCGACCTCGGGATCGACGAGTTCGATCGCGTCCTGGGGGTCAACCTGCGCGGCGCCTTCCTGGTGGCCCAAGCCTGCGCCCGCCAAATGGTCAAGCAGGTACAGGCTGGCGACAAGCCCGGCGCCATCATCAATATGAGTTCAGCCAACGCCCACTTCGCGCTTGCCGACCACGTCGCCTACTCGATCTCCAAGGGCGGTATCGGTCAACTCACCAAGGCGGCGGCGCTGGCGCTTGCCAAACATGGCATCCGCGTCAACGCCATCGGTCCGGGGACGATCGCGACCGAAATGGTCAAGGCGGTCGCCGACAATCCCGCCGCCCAGAAGCGCATTCTTTCGCGCACGCCCCTCGGCCGCTTCGGCGAGCCCGCGGAGGTTGCTGCAATCGCCGCTTTTCTCGCCAGCGACGACGCGAGCTACATCACCGGGCAGACGATCTTCCCGGACGGTGGTCGGATGTTCCTGAACTACGTGGTGCCGACCGCCTGAGCGCGGCCGGACCGCCTCAGTGGCCGTCTTCAGCGCCGTCTTCAGGGCGCGGCGTGCTGCTCAACTCTTTGAGCCGTGCCAGCAGCTTGGCCTCCTCGCTGGCCAGTTGCTCACGGCTGGCTTCCGGCTCGGGCTGCGGCGCGGGGGCCGTGGTTTCGGCTGTCGGCAGCAGCATCGTGCCGGGCGCCTCGGCATCGCCCGCCATCGGGTCGACCCGCTTCGCCGCCTTTTTCACCTCGGCATCGAGATCGGTCTGCGTGCACAGGCCGAGCGTCACCGGATCTTGGGGCGTCAGGTTCGAGGAGTTCCAGTGGCTGCGCTCGCGGATCTGCTGGATCGTCGGCTTGGTGGTGCCGACCAGACGCATGATCTGGCTGTCCTTGAGTTCGGCGTGATTGCGCAGCAGCCAAAGCACGGCGTTCGGCCGGTCGTGGCGGCGCGACACGGGCGTGTACCGGGGGCCCTTCTTGGTCTTCACGGCCGGGATGTCCACCTTGCGCTCGGAGAGACGCAGTCGGTGGTCGCGATCCTCCTCGGCCCGCGCGATTTCCTCGCGCGTCAGCTGCGCCGAAGAGATCGGATCGAGGCCCTTGATGCCCTGAGCCACATCGCCGTCGGCAATCCCCTTCACTTCGAGCAGGTGCATGCCGCAGAACTCGGCGATCTGCTCGAACGAGAGTGACGTGTTCTCGACCAGCCAAACGGCAGTCGCTTTCGGCATCAATGGCTTGCGGTCGCTCATACGGGGTATCCTCCGTACTCCCGCGAAGAGCTGCGGGAGCCAACACCAGGTGAGAAAAAGGGAATGGTGTCCTTATACCGCGATTTGCCGCCAGTGCAATCGCTCCCCGCCACCCGCGCCGTTGCACGGGCCGAATCGGCAGTTTTGTTTGCACTGCAGCATTTGGATCGCTAAGGTTTTTCAAGCGGATGCGCCGTCGGGCGCGGGATCAGCCTCCTTGCCGTCGAGATGACACCCAATGCTGTCGAGCTACTATTTCGAAGACCTTGAGCCCGGCATGGAGGCGCGGCTGGTGAAAACCATCACCGAGGCCGATGTCATCGGGTTCGCCACCGTGACCGGTGACTGCAATCCGATCCACCTCGACCCCGTTTACGCAGCCGCGACACCGTTCAAATCGCGGGTCGCCCACGGTATGCTGACGGGCGGACTGCTCTCGGCCGTCTTCGGCACCACGATGCCCGGTCCCGGTGCCATCTACGTGTCACAAACCATGAACTTCCGCGCCCCGGTGATGCTCGGCGATACCGTGACCGCAGTGGTCCGCGTCGTCGAGCTGTTCGGTCCCAAGCGGCGTGTCCGCTTCGATTGCGAGTGCCGCGTCGGCGACAAAACCGTTCTGTCGGGCGAGGCCATGCTTATCGTCCCCGGCCGTCCGGCGTGAGGTTGCCCCGCCTCGGTCCGACGCGATAAGCAAGGGCCGGGCGAATTCCGAGGGGACGAGATGCGTGTCGTCGAAGGCTACGAGCAGGTGCCGGCCGGGCTGAAGGGCGGCGTCGTCGCGATTGGCAATTTCGACGGCGTCCACCGGGGTCACCAGGCCCTCATTGCCCGAGCGGCCGCTGAGGCGCGCCGCCTCGGCGCCCCGTCCGGTGCACTGGTTTTCGAGCCCCATCCCCGTTCGTACTTCCAGCCGGACAAGCCGATGTTCCGGCTCACGCCGCTGCCGCGCAAGCTGGTCCTGCTCGACGCGATGGGCCTCGACATGACCGCCGTTCTGGCGTTCGACGCCGCGCTGGCCGGGCTCACCGCCGACCTTTTCGTGGCACAGGTGCTGGTCGGCGGGTTCGCGGTTCGCCACGTCATCGTCGGCTACGATTTCCACTTCGGTAAAGGCCGCACCGGCTCGCCGCGCCTGCTACTGGAGGCGGGCCAGCGGCTCGGCTTCGACGTGACCATCGTCGAGCCTGTGACCGGCGGTGGTGAGGTCTTCTCGTCGAGCCGTGTGCGCGCCGCCTTGGCCCAGGGCGACGTCGCCGCCGCGGCCCAGGACCTCGGTTACCGCTGGCGCATCGCCGGCGAGGTCGTGGGCGGTGCCAAGCGCGGCACCGGCCTCGGTTTTCCGACCGCCAACATCACGCTGCCGGTCGGCACCGAACTCGGCCATGGCATCTACGCCGTCAACGTGCACACGACCGAGGCCCGCCACGCCGGCGCAGCCTATTTCGGCAGCCGGCCGACTTTCGACGGCGGCGCGCCGGTCCTCGAGGTGTTTCTGCTGGATTTCGACGGCAATCTCTACGGTCGCACGATCGAGGTCGAGTTCGTGGGCTTCGTGCGGCCGGACGCCAAGTTTCCATCGGGCGAGGCGCTCGCCGCACAGATGGCACGCGATTGCGAGACCGCGCGCGCCATGCTGGCCGCCGAGGCCGCCGCTGATCCCCTTGCAGGTCTGCCTCTCGCCGGTCGATGACCCGCATGCCTTGTCACAGGGTCGGCAATGCTGACAAGTTCCGGCAGGGCAACCGGGGAGAATGAGAACCATGCCGTCCCAAGGCTACGAGCCGCGCCTCGCCCGGCGCGCCGAGCGCATGAAGGCGTCCGAGATCCGCGAACTCCTGAAATTGCTCGACCAGCCCGACATCATCTCGTTCGCAGGTGGCATCCCCGATCCCGCATTGTTCCCCGTCGATGCCGCGCGCGACGCCTACGGGACGGCACTCGCCAGCCCCGAGGCCGCGGCGGTCGCCCTCCAGTACTCGGTCAGCGAGGGCTATCTCCCGCTGCGGCAGTGGATCGCCGCGCACATGGGCCGGCTCGGCGCGCCCTGCGATCCCGACAACATCCTCATCACGTCTGGCAGCCAGCAGGCGCTCGATTTCCTCGGCAAGATGCTGCTGTCTCCCGGCGATACGGCGCTGGTCACCGCGCCGACCTACCTCGGCGCGCTGCAGGCGTTCTCTGCCTACGAGCCGGTCTACGATCATCTCCGCCTCGAGGATGGCAACGACACGCCGGACAGTTTCCGGACCCGCGCCGCCGCCGCGGCACCCGAGGGCCAGGTGAAGTTCGCCTACGTCGTGCCCGACTTCGCCAACCCGACCGGCCTCACGCTGTCGCGCCACGCGCGCACCCGCCTGCTCGCCCTCGCCGACGAACTCGACGTGCCGGTGATCGAGGACGGCGCCTATGCCGCCCTGCGGTACGGCGGCGAGGAGGTGCCGCCGCTGATCGCCCTCGATTGCGCGGCCAAGGGCGGGATCGATGCCTCCCGGGTGATCTACTGCGGCACCTTCTCCAAGACGATTGCCCCCGGGCTGCGCATCGGCTGGATCGCGGCGGCCAAGCCCCTCGTCCGCCGGCTGGTGCTGGTCAAGCAGGCGTCCGATCTGGCGGTGTCGGTCATCAACCAGATCGTCATGGCTGATCTGGTGCACCGAGCCTACGACGCGCAGGTGCACAAGGCCTGCAGCCTCTATCGCCGGCGCCGGGACGCGATGCTGGAGGCGCTTGCGCAGTTCATGCCCCCGGGCGTGACGTGGACCAGCCCCGATGGCGGGCTGTTCGTCTGGGTCACTTTGCCGGAGGAGATGGACGGCGCCGCATTGCTGGCCCGTGCGGTCGAGGAGGCGCGTGTTGCGTTCGTGCCGGGGGGCGCCTTCTTCGCCGACGGTCGAGGCGCCAACACGATCCGGCTCAGTTTTTCGCGCGCCGACGAACCGACCATCGCCGAGGGCATTCGGCGGATCGCCAAGCTGCTGGCGTAATGCCGGACAAACGAAAAAGGCCGGCAAAAAGCCGGCCTTCCGATCTTGGCACAACCGCCGAAGTTCAGTTGAGACGCGATCCCAGCGTGCGGATGCCGTCCTCGATCAGTTTGCCGCCGGGCTCACCGACCAGCTTGGCTTTGAGCAGACGTTCGGCCACCGCGATCGACGTGTCCACAGCCGCCGACCGAACCTCGTTGACCGCCTGCACCTCGGCCCGCGCGATCTTGTCCTCGGCCAGCTTGGTGCGACGCTCCAGGCTCTCTTTGAGCGCGTTGCGGGTCTCGGCGGCCATCGCCTCGGCCGTCTTGCGAGCGTCATCGACGATCGCAGCAGCTTCGTCCTCGGCCTCCCGCGCCTTGCGCTGATAGTCGGCCAGCAGCTGCTGTGCCTCCTCGCGCAGGCGACGCGCCTCGTCGAGTTCCTTGCGGATCTCGTCGGCTCGCGCGTCGAGTGCCTTCGCGATCAGGCCCGGTACCTTGTAGTACACGAGCAGCGCGAGGAAGAGGACGAACGATACGCCAACCCAGAACTCGGGCATCGACGGCGACAGCATGACGTTCTCCTACGTGCGCGATGCCAGGGCCGAACGAACCTCGTCGGCCGTGATCTCGAGCCCCGAAACCTTGTTGACGATGGCACCGACGGTCTCGGCGGCGACGTCGTTCACCCGAGCAAGGGCGGCGGACTTCGTCTCCCCGACCCGGCGCTCGGCTTCCACCAGCTTGGCGGCGATGACCGTCTCCACGCGGCGGCGTTCCTCGTCGACCTCGGACGCCAGCTTGTCGCGGGTGTCACGGGCGATCGTCTGCGCCTTGGCGCGCGCTTCCGCAAGCGCCTGCTCGTAGGCCGCAAGCGCGCGCTCGGTCTCTGACTTGAGACGCTCAGCTTCGCCGAGATCGCGCTGGATTCTGTTCTGGCGCTCGTCGAGCACCTCGGCGATGCCCGGAAGGGCGACCCGCGACATCAGCACGTAGAGAGCACCGAACGTAATCATCAGCCAGATCAGCTGGGGAGCGAAGTCCGGGGCGTGCAGCTGTGGCAGACCACCCTTGGCGGCTTCCGCCGCGCCCGCAGCGAGTACGGTCAGGCTAAAGAGCATGACGGTCTCCGGAGAGTGGGGTGGAGGCGACTCGCTCCGGCGACCGTGAAGGCCACCGGAGCGGCACCAGGGATCAGCTGAACAGGATGATGAGGGCGATCAACAGGCCGAACAGGCCGGTCGCTTCGGCAAGAGCGAAGCCGATCAGCAGGTTGGTGAACTGACCGGCAGCCGCCGACGGGTTGCGCAGGGCGCCCGACAGGTAGTTGCCGAAGATGTTGCCGATGCCGATACCAGCGCCGATGAGGGCGAAGCAGGCAAGACCGGCACCGATGTACTTCGCAGCATTAGCGTCCATGACGATGGCTCCTTTTACGTTCAAGCTGTGGAGAGGATGAACCGCTCGGGCCCCGAGGGGCTCAGTGGTGCATGTTGACCGCGTCGTTGAGGTAGATGCAGGTCAGCACCGTGAAGATGAAGGCCTGCAGGAACGCAACGACGAATTCGAGACCCGTGAACGCGACCGTGAACAGCACCGGCGCGATCTTGGCGACCACCGGAAGGCTCACCGCGAACCCGGCGAAGACTTTGAGCATCGTGTGCCCGGCCATCATGTTCGCGAACAAGCGAACCGAAAGGCTGATGGGGCGAATGAGATAGGAAATCAGCTCGATCGGCACGATCAGCGGCATCAGCCAGAACGGCACGCCATCCGGCACGAACAACTTCAGGTAGCCGAGGCCGTGACGGGCAAATCCGATCGCCGTGACCACCACGAACACCGTCGCGGCCAGCGCGAACGTCACGATGATGTGGCTGGTGACCGTGAACGTGCCGGGGATCATGCCCAGCATGTTGAGCGCCAGGATGAAAATGAACAGCGTGAACACGAAGGGGAAGTACTTCATGCCTTCGTGACCGACGTTCTGGCGCACCATCTTCGCCACGAACTCGTAGAGGAGTTCGGCGACGGATTGAGAGCGCGTCGGGACAAGCGCGCGTCCGCGCACCGACAACACCAGGAAACTCGTGACCAGCACGACCGCGAGAACCATGTAGAACGATGCGTTCGTGAAGGAAGCATCCAACCCGAAGAGCTTCAGGTGCGCCCACCTGACGATCTCGAACTGGTGCATGGGGCCATGCCCACCGTCTGCGCCTGCTGCCACCGTTCCCGCCCCTATCGGTCCAACGCGTCGTCGTCTCGGACTGCCTGCGATTCTCGCTGCGCGAGTTCCGCCTTACGCTGCAATCTCTGGGCGGCGCGGACGACGTTCAGAAGGCCGCCCGCGAAACCCAGGAAGAAGAACACGATCATCAGCCAGGGTTTCGACCCGAGTACACTGTCGAGCGCCCAGCCGATACCCCCACCAACCACGACGCCGACGACGAGCTCGATCGCCATCTTGAAGGCTTGCCCGTAAGATTCACCCTTGCGGGCGGTCTCGGAGGCAGGCGGCTCCCACTTCGCCTTGGCTCCGGCGATTTTGTCACCGAGGCTGGAGGCGCGATTGCGGATCGCATCCCGATCGGCCGGAGTGATTTGCCCTCGCCGTGAGCCGAGGTCGTCATCCGGATTTGCCATCGGTCATACGTTCCGACGCACTGGGTTGCCGCTCGTCGCGGAAGGCCGTGAATTTGCGCGCAACCTAGATAGGGGGGGCAGGGGTGTCAAGAATGACTGAAGTGCTATCAAAGTCGACAGGGGTACGGCGAAACCGCGCAGTCTCGGCGGCTGCGCGCCGGCGGGTCGGGACCGCCTTCGGCCACCGAGAGGCCTTGGCCGCGCCAGCCGACCGCGAAGCGGGCCAGACGCTTCGCAACCTTCATATTAACGCATTGTTTCCCATTCTAAAAAGCAGATCGGCGGCCCGCAACGAGCCGGATAGGATTTGCGCGCATGATCCGTCGACGAATGGTTCATGGGCGTCCGGTGATGCTGGCGGCAGCCTTTCTTCTCGCAACGCTGGTCGGTTTGCTCGGCACCCTCGCGGTGGCGCTCGAGAGCGGCCGCGCCCAGGCAAGCGTCAGGCTGACACTCACAGTCGCCGCACTGAGTTTGTGCTCGGCCGTCGCGTTGATGCTCGATTCGCCCCTTGCCGGCCCCTCGGCCGCTGCCAAGACCCGGCCCACGGCGGCACCCACTGCCGTTGGACTTATCGAGGCGGTGGCGCAGATCCAGGGCGACCGCCGTTGGGCGAAGGCCGAAGGACGTGGGCTGGCCGATTGCGCCTGGTGTCCGCAGCTCGGCATCGTCCCGGCAACGGCGCGGACTGCCGGACCCGGCAATGTCAGACCCGTCGCGGTGTCCGTTCGCGAGATCAGCCGCGCCGAGTTCCAGCGCTTCCTCGATGCGACCGGTCATCGCGTCAGCGGCGGTTGCTGGACCGAACAGGGATTTGATGCATCCACCGACTGGCGGTCCCCCGGTTTTGCCCAGGACGCGGCCGATCCGGTCGTCTGTGTCACGCGGGCCGACGCCCAGGCGTTCGTCGCGTGGCTGTCCCGCGAGACCGGACAGACCTACCGCCTGCCGACCAGCCGCGAGCTGGGGACGTCCGACAGCGCGGCAAGCCGGCTCGGCGCCCGCCCCTCGAACGATCTCGGCTTTCGTGTCGCGCGGTCGCTGAGCGACAGCGAGGTGGCCGCCGAAGACAACCTGCTGAACCGCTTGTGGCGGGCGTTCAGCTCGCTTCCCTGAAGCGCTCGGCCGTCGAGAGATCGACCGACACGAGCTGACTGACACCGCGCTCGGCCATCGTTACACCAAACAGGCGGTGCATCCGCGCCATCGTCATCGGGTGATGGGTGATCACGAGGAACCGCGTTTCGGTCTCTTCCGCCATCCGCTCCATCAGCGTGCAGAAGCGATCGACGTTGGCATCGTCGAGAGGCGCATCCACTTCGTCCAGAACGCAGATCGGCGAAGGGTTGGTTAGGAACACGGCGAAGATCAGCGAAAGCGCGGTCAGTGTCTGCTCGCCGCCGGACAGCAGCGACAGCGTCGCCGGCTTCTTTCCGGGCGGCTTGGCGATGATTTCGAGACCGCCTTCGAGGGGATCCTCACCCTCGATCATCTCGAGGCGGGCCTCGCCGCCGCCGAACAGCGTCGCGAACAGCCGCTGGAAGTGGCCGTCGACGATTGTGAAAGCTTCCATCAGCCGTCGCCGGCCTTCGCGGTTGAGTTGGGCGATACCGCCGCGCAACTTGGCGATCGCCTCCTCGACATCGCCGCGCTCCTTTTCGAGCGTATCGAACTGGCCCTGCAACGCGGCCAGTTCGTCCGCCGCCTGCAAGTTGACACCACCGAGACGCTCGCGGTCGGACTTGAGCCGTGCGAGCTGCCGGTCGACATCGGCGAGCGGCGGCAGCGGCGCGTCCGGCCCGAGCCCGGCGACCGCCAGGCAGCCCTCGGGCGCGATGCCGATGTTCTGGCGGATCTTGCGCGCTTCCTCGCTGCGCTTCTCGCGTGCGTTCTCGAGCCGCGTCTCGAGCCGGGCTCGCGCCTCCCGCTCCGCCATCACCGCCGCCTGCGCCGCCCGCAGGGCCTGGCTGGCTTCGCGCAGAGCCGTCTCCGTTGCGGCGAGCGCGTCGGCGGCCCCCTGCCGCTCGGTCTCCGCGACAGCGAGCGCGTCCATCAGCCGATTGCGCCGCTCCGCGATCGCCTCGGGATCGACCGCGCTTTCTCCGATCTCGCGCTGGGTTTGTTCGAGGCGCGCACCGAGCGTCGCCACCTGCTGCAGCGCGCTGCGCTGACGCGCGGTCCATCGTTCCAGCTCCGACTTCAGGCCGTCGGCGCGCTGCCGCTTGATTTCGCGCTCCCGCTCGGCGGCGGCGGCCGCCGCCCGCAGCGCGGACACGGCCTCCCGGGCATGCGTGACGCGCGTCTGGGCAGCCTCGATGTCCGGGGACAGATCGTCGGCGATGTCGAGTTCGGCCAGGGCCATTTCCGATTCGGCGACCTTCTCCTGGGCGTCGACCAGCGCTTCCTCTGCATCGGCCCGGGCTTCGTCGAGCTGGGCCAGCCGGGAGTCGGCCTCCTTGGCGGCCCGCTCGATGACGCCGAGCGCCTCGCGCGCCTTCGCCAGCTCGGCCTGGCCGTCCCGCCACCGCTGCCGCAGGATGCGATCCTCGGTTTCTGCGCGCGACAGCGCCTCCACCGTCTCGCGTTCGAGCACGGCAGCTGTTTCGAGCTTGGCCTCGGCCGAGCGCACCCGCCGGTCCAGCGTATGCAGTCGGTTCCGACCGGCGAGGCGCTGCGCGGCCGCGCTCGGCGCATCGGCCGCCGCGACGAAGCCGTCCCAACGCCACAGGTCGCCCTCGATCGAGACGAGTCGCTGGCCCGGCCGCAAGGCCGCCTGCAGCATCAGGCCCTGCTCGCGCGTGACGAGCCCGATCTGGGCCAGCCGGCGCGCCAGTTCGGCCGGCGCCTTGACCTTGGCGCCGAGCGGTACGAGGCCGGTCGGCAGGGCCGGGTCGGGCCGTGAAGTCTGCACGATTCGCCAGTGCATCGGCGCCTCGGGGAGCACCGCCGCGTCGAGGTCCTCGCCGAGCGCCGCCGCCAGTGCCGCCTCGAATCCGGGCTCGACCTCGACCACGTCGACGACCGGAGGATAGCCGTTGCCGCCTGGCGGCCGCAGCATCCGCGCCAGCGTATCGCGCTCGGTCTTCAGTGTGCTGGATTCCAGGCGGGCCTGTTCCAGGGTGCGGCGG
This sequence comes from Hyphomicrobiaceae bacterium, assembly GCA_049318625.1. Classification (GTDB taxonomy): domain Bacteria; phylum Pseudomonadota; class Alphaproteobacteria; order Rhizobiales; family Hyphomicrobiaceae; genus JBMOGA01. Next base: position 191,778 of record JBMOGA010000001.1, on the reverse strand, counting down.
CGCTCGCCCAGTTGCTCGCGCGCCTGCTTGAGCGCCAGTTCGGCTTCCGGCGTCGCGGCCTCCAGCCCCGCCAGTTCGCTGACGCGGCGCTCGAGGTTGCCCTGCGCCTCCTGATGGTGCACGGCGGCCGGTGTGCGCGCCACGGCCTCGCGGCGCTGCGTCTCGACCTGCTGCGCCTGCCGCGCCAGCCGCTCGGCCAGTTGCCGGCGCTCGGCAAGTCCCGCCGCAAGGCTCCGGCGCCGCGCTTCCGTTTCGAACGCCTGCGCCGTCAGCGTCTTGAGCTCGTGCTCGGCCGTCGCAAGCTGCGCCTCCGCGGTCCGCGCTCGCTCCGCCAGGGCCTCGCCCGCCCCTCCCTCAACCTCGGCCGATTGGATCTCGAGCGATTCCGCCTCGAGCCGGCTCAGCGTCTCGGCGGCCTCTTCGGCCGCAGTCTCTTCGCGCAAGCGATCCGCCTCGAGCTGGCCCGCCCGGGCGGTGAGTTCGGCGATCCGTTCTACAGCTTTGGCTGCATCACGCTCGAACGTGTCACGCTCGATTTTCAGCCGCGCGAGTACGGCGCTGCGCTTCATTTCTTCGTCGCGGCACGACGGCAGGTCTTCGGCGACCCGGCTCTCCGCCTTGACGCAGCGCGCCTCGGCCTCGACGGCGAGGCCGAGTTTGACCAGGGCCTCCTCCAGCGCCCGCTCCTGGGTGGCCACGTCGCCCTGCGCTTCCGCCCACGCGAGGTGAGCGAGCAACGCCTCCGCCTTGCGGATATCGTCCGAGATCTCACGATAACGCTTCGCCTGCCGCGCCTGGCGCTTCAGGCTCTCGAGCTGCGAGCCGAGCTGGCCCAGGATGTCGCCGATCCGCGCGAGGTTCCCTTCGGCGCCCTTGAGCCGCAGTTCCGCCTCGTGACGCCGCGTGTGCAGGCCGGCCACGCCCGCGGCATCCTCGAGGATGCGGCGGCGCTGCTCCGGCTTGGCGTTGACGATCTCGGCGATCTGGCCCTGGCGGACCAGCGCCGGCGAACGGGCACCAGTCGCGGCATCCTCGAACAGGATCTTGATGTCGCGGGCGCGCGCCTCGCGGCTGTTGATGCGGTAGCTGGATCCAGCCTCGCGCTCGATCCGCCGCGTGATCTCGATGACGTCGGAGTCGTTGAACCCGGCCGGGGCGAGCCGGCGGCTGTTGTCGATCAGAATGGTGACCTCCGCTGCGTTCCGCGACGGCCGCGTCGTCGTGCCAGCGAAGATCACGTCGTCCATCGCTGCGGCGCGCATGGACTTGTGCGAGGTCTCGCCCATCACCCAGCGGAGCGCTTCGAGGAGGTTCGACTTTCCGCACCCGTTGGGTCCGACGACGCCGGTCAGCCCCCGCTCGACGACCAGCTCGGTCGGCTCGACGAAGGATTTGAATCCGAGCAGTCTCAGACGGGTGATGTGCATGCGTGCCGCGACTCCCGAGGCTCCGTTCCGCAGACGGCGCGAGCGGTCGATCTCAGCGACGGGTCACGGCAGCCGGGCCGCCGGCCGGGGCATTGGCCAGCACCGGCTCGACCAGTTCGCGGATCTCCTTCATCCCGAGCTGGCTCTTGATGAGCCGGCCGTTGACGAAGAAATTCGGCGTACCGATGACGCCGAGCGTCCGTCCGCGGTCCTTGACCCACTTGAGCCCGTCGATCATGGCTTGATTCTGCCGGCAGGCGTCAAAGTCCGCGCGAGTCATCCCCACTTGGCTTGCCACCTTCAGAATCGGGTCGTAACGGACTTCTTGGCTCACCCACACCGCCTGCTGCGCCAGGAACTTGCCGTAGAGGTCGAAGTACTTCTCCGGTTTGGCGCAGCGCAACGCGATCGTCGCCGCTCCCGATTGGAAGCCGATCGGGAACTCCCGCAGGATCAGCCGCACCTTGCCCGTGTCGATGTAGGTGCGCTTCAACTCGGGATATGTCTCGAGCTGGAACTGCCGGCAATAGGGGCAGGTCAGCGACATGTATTTGATGATCGTCACCGGCGCGTCGGCCCGGCCGATCGACATTTCGGGCAGCGGTCCCGGCTTCAACACCTCGTCGAGCGTCGGGTTGGCGATCACCTCCCGCGTCGGCGCGTCGGTCTCCGAAGACATCGAGAACGGATTGAACGCAACCTTGGCGCCGCCGCTCGCCGGCGGCCCTTCGGCTTGCGCCGCGCCAGCCGCAATGTCCGATGACGCACCGGGCATCAGCCCGTCCGCGCACCCGCCGGCCGACAGCGCGAGAACGAGAGCGCAGACCAGTGGGCCACCGAACCTCATCGCGTCACGCGTTCTTCAGCAGCGGCTCGATCACCTTCTCGAAATCCGCAAGGCTGTTGCCGCCGAGCAGACGCTTGCCGTTGATGAAGAAGGTCGGCGTGGAGTTGACGCCGAACACGTCGGTAGCCCGCGTGCGTCCGGCGATGATCCGGTCGAGCAGCACCTGGTCGGTCAGGCACTTGTCGAAACTCTCTCGCGTGAAGCCCGCCTGTTTGGCGATCTCGAAAAGTTTCGGCACCGGGTTGGTGCGCACGAACGCCCAGTCGTCCTGCTTGGCGAACAGCACCGAGATCAGCCCGGTCCCCTTGGTGTCGCCGGCGCAGCGCGCCAGCATCGAGGCCGCCGCCGCCAAATTGTCGAGCGGGAACTCGCGAAAAATGAACCGCACCTTGCCCGTGTCGACGTATTTGGCCTTCAGCTCGGGATAGACCTTGTTGTGGAAGCTGGCGCAGTGCCCGCAGGTCATCGAGGCGTACTCGACGATGGTGATCTTCGCGTCGACCGGTCCGACGGCGAGTTCCGGAAGATCCGACGGCTTCATCAGCTCGGCGATCGGCACCTCCGCCGCCGGCTCGCGCCGCTGGGCGAAGCCCGGAACGGCGAGCAGCGACGAGGATGCCGCCGTCACGAACAGCAAGCCACCGGCGGCGGTCACGGTGCGGCGCGAGACGATGGGGGTCTTGACCAAGTTGAAGCTCCCGGGGACTGACGTGGACGCGCCGACGCGCGGTATCTCCTCCCCCGTTTATGCAAATTACGGCTGAATGCCAACTGAATGGAGCGTCACAGCCTCGTGATGGCCGGCGGGGAAAGCTACCGTCGGCGGTCCGACGCGATGCTGGCTTCTAGTGTGGCCAGCGCGGCGCGCAACTTCTCGTCGGGGATGCCCTGGAGATCGACGGCTGGGCCCGACCGGGGCGCCACCGGTCGCGCTGTCCCGGCAGTCGGCTTTGTCGGGCGCGCATCCCGTCGGATGATTGGAGCCTGGACGATCCGCATCTCGCTGACCGCGCGATAGCCGAAGTAGGCGTTGATGCGCTCGAGGATCTGCCGGCCGCGATGCTCGATCTCCAGCGCCCTTGGCCCATCCACACGCAGTATCAGTGTCGCACCCGGCCGGCCTTGGGCACCGTCCGCAACCTCACCGTAGGCCTCGACGCCGCGCGGCCATTTCAGGCGTTCCGGGGCCGTGAAGCTCGCCAGTTCCGTGCCGACGATCGTCGCCCAGTCGGTCAGCAGGGTCGCGGCCGAAAAGCCGTATTTTTCAAAGGCTTTCTGCGTGAGCTTCGGCACGTACGACCCCACCGCCCGGGCCAGCGGCCCGCGCGGACGCGGCGCCGCGCGAGCGGGGGCTGCACCTGCGGGGTTGCGTGTCATGCGAACGGATGTCTGAATTGACCTGCTCACAAAACGCCTCGCGCCGTTCCTCAAACTGTCTTGGATGCGTACCATTGTAGGTGCGATTCGCGGGGCGAGCGGGGTGATCCGGTGGCGGCTGTGGCGAAGAAGCAACGTCGACGGGAGGAGCAGGAGCCGAGTCCGGCCTCCGCGTTGCTCGATTGGTACGATCGGGAGCGTCGGGACCTGCCATGGCGGGCGCCCGATGGCGTGCGGCCGGACCCGTACCGGGTCTGGCTGAGCGAAATCATGCTGCAGCAGACGACGGTGAAGGCCGTCATCCCGTTCTATGAGCGCTTCCTCGCCCGTTGGCCGACGGTGGAAGCCCTGGCGGCGGCCGACCTCGAGGAAGTTCTGAGCGTCTGGGCCGGCCTTGGCTACTACACGCGCGCCCGCAATCTCCACCGCTGCGCCTTGACCGTCGTGGCGGATCACGGCGGCGCGTTTCCGTCCAGCGAGGCGGCGCTTCGCGCGCTGCCGGGGATCGGTCCCTATACCGCCGCGGCGATCGCGGCCATTGCCTTCGGCGAACGGGCAACGCCGGTCGACGGCAACATCGAGCGGGTCGTGGCTCGCCTTTTCGCGGTGAGGGCACCGCTCCCTCGCGCCAAATCCGAGCTGCGGCGCCTTGCTGCCACGCTGACGCCCACCAACCGCGCCGGCGACCTCGCCCAGGCGATGATGGACCTCGGCGCCAGCGTCTGCACGCCCAAGCGGCCGTCCTGCCTGGTCTGTCCCCTGCAATCCCAGTGCCGGGCGCGTGCCGAAGGCCTCGAGACCGTCCTGCCCGCCCGCATGGACCGGGCCGAGCGGCCGGTTCGCACCGGCATCGCATTCGTGGTGCTGCGCGAGGACGGTCAGGTGCTGCTGCGCCGACGTCCGGACGAGGGATTGCTGGCCCGCATGACGGAAGTGCCGTCCACCCCCTGGGTCGAGGAGATGATGGCCGCGGGCGAAGCCCTGCGCACAGCGCCAGTCCGCGCCGAATGGTGGCTGGTGCCGGGCACGGTCATCCACACCTTTACCCATTTCAGGTTGGAACTCCTGGTCTACCGGGCCGTCGTCCCGGTGGAGACGTCGCTGACGTTCTGGGCCGAAGCGAACCGGTGCCGCTGGGTCCACCGACGTGACCTCCACGCCCAGGCCCTGCCGAGCGTCATGCGCAAGGTCATCGCCCACGGGCTGCAGGAAAGCTGACGTCGGGCGGCCGGTCACGGCACGGGGGCCACGGACGAAGATCCGCAGTATTTCGATCCGTGTAAGCTTTAAGGCGTTGTTAACCGGCTCAGCCGAACGTCCTCCAGACAGCTTGGGGGAAGGGCCGGACAATGAACCGAGAAGTCGAAGCAGCGGTGATTCGACTTCAGCGGTCCTTCGAAGAACTCGCCCACACCCGCGACCGGCTGGCCGAGGCGTTCGAGCGCGCAGCGAGCGCAACCGCGCAGCACATCGAATCGCTCGACGCCATGATGCAGGGCCCCCGCAATCGCAGCGCCGAACCGATCACGCTCGTCGCCGAAGAATGACCGCGGGTCGTGCCATCCCGGTTTGAAAGCCGGGCTTAGTCGTCCCGCGCCGGCAGCTTGTGTGCGATGCCCTTGTGGCAGTCGATACACGTCTCGCCCTTGCGCAGGGCCTCTTCCATTTTCTCGCGCGCCCGCGCGGTCTGCTTGTGGAAGTCCATGGCCTGATAGCTGTGGCAATTGCGGCACTCGTGCGAGTCGTTGGCCTTCATGGTCGCCCAGACGTGCTCGGCCAGCGCGCGCCGCTCGGCCTCGAACTTCTCCGGCGTGCCGATCTTGCCCGTCGCATGATACCAGAGCTCGCCGGTCGCCTTGATCTTGCGGATCAGTTTGGCCGTCCACTCCTTGGGCACATGGCAATCCGAGCAGATCGCCCGCACGCCCGATGCGTTCGTGTAGTGGACCGACTTCTTGTATTCCTCGTAGGGCTGCGACATCGAATGGCAGGAGATGCAGAATTCCAGCCGGTTCGTATGCTCCATGAACATGTTGAACCCGCCCCAGAACACGACACCCGTGACGCCACCCGCCAGCAGGAGTGGCAGCAGTCCGATGCGAACCGGCGGCGCCCAGGCGAACGCCCACAGCCGGCGCAGCAGGCCGGGTCGGGACGGCGAGTCTTGGGTCATGGCGGATCCTCCCGGAAAACGGAGAGCGCCGTCTCGCGCGATGCGAGGCGGCGCCAGAACTCACGTGGCCGCTGACCGGATTACTTGGGCAGGGTCTGCAGATGGACGACGAGATCGACGGAGATCTGCGGATCGAGGGCGCGGAGCGACGGCATGGCCTCGCCCGGCTGCCCATTCATAACCTTGTGCAACATCTCGTAAGGATTGTCGGCCACCGAGCCGAGCGATGGCGCGGTGGAGATCTTCTTGCCGTCGGTGCCGTGGCAGCCGGCGCACATGGTGTTGAAGTAGGCTTCACCCTTGGCGCCGTCGCCTTTCGGCTTGCCCGCGGCGTCGATGTACTTCGCCGTATCGAGTTGTCCCTTGGACACGAACAACGCCAGATCACCGGCATCCTTGGCTGAGATCTGCGCTTCGGTGTAGCCGTGCAACTTGTCGCGCAGCACCGCGACGATGCTGGCCGGATCCTTGCCGGCGGCCCCGGAGATACCCTTGATGCCGGTCGCGTGCCCGCCCTTGGCGTAGGCGCCGTCCTTACCCTTGTAGTCCCAGCCGTGGCATTCCTTGCAGCGCCACGAGGTGTCCTTGCCGTACTTGCCGCCCTTGTGAGGGTAGGCCGCATGGTCGTCGCCCGGCTTGGCCGCCTTGTTCTCGGCGAACCACTTGTCGTAGAGGCGCCCGCCGCGCGAGATCGACGAGGCCTCTTCAGCGGCGACGGCCGGCAGTGCGGTCATGCCGAGGCCAATGACGATCGTGCCGACTGCACCGATCAAAAGCCGGCGGCTCGTTCCGAAGCTGGTTGCCATGGCGTCTTGTACCTCCCTGTATCGTTAATTCGTAATACAGAGGACCTGCGCGACCGCGATGTCCATGTCCCCGGTCAATGCCATTCCTGTCGCGCGACAGTTTGGGCGCCTCTCGGGAGTGTGTGGCAACCCGGACATGGCGCCACGGAGGATGCAATGAACGAGATCGAGTCACTGACCGCCGACATGCTGCCGTTCGCGCGGCATCTCGGCATAGAACTGGTCAGCGCCAGCAAGACACTGGTCGTCGCGCGGATGCTCGTCCGGCCCGAGTACTGCACCCGGCCGGACGTCCTCCACGGCGGTGCGGTCATGGCCTTCGCGGACACACTCGGCGGCTGGGGCGCGATCCTCAACCTGCCCGAGGGGGCTTGGACGACCACCATCGAGAGCAAGACCAACTTCGTCGCCCCGGCGCGCGCCGGCACCACAGTTACCGGTGAGGCGACGCCCATCCACCGCGGCCGCCGCACGATGATCTGGCAGACCAGGGTGTCCGGCGAGGACGGCAAGCTCGTCGCGCTGGTCACCCAGACACAGATGGTGCTCGAACCGAAGCCCGGCTGATCACAGATCGCCGGGGCCCGTGCTGCGGACCGTCACGTTCGGCCGCGCACGCACATCGGGCTGCAGCCGCGTGCCGAGGCCCGGCCCGTTCGGCACGGTGATGTGACCGTTGGCGATCGGTGGAAGCTCGGTGACAAAACGTCCGTACCATCCGTAATAGAACGCCCGGACGATCTCCTGCACCCAGCAGTTCCGCGTATGCAGAGCGAGATGCGTCGACGCCGTCAGCACGACCGGTCCTGTGCAGTCGTGAAACGCTGCCGGGATGTGATAGGCCTCTGCCATGGTTGCGGCGCGCCGTGCCTCGGTGATCCCTCCGCACCACGACAGATCCATGATCACCATCGACAGCGCTTCGAGTTCGAGCAGTTGGCGGAAGTCGGCCCGGCTGCCGCGGGTCTCGCCGACGGCGATCGGCGAACGGGTCGACCGGGCTACCTCACCGATCGAATGGAGGTGATCCATGAAGACGGGGTCCTCGACCCACATGCAATCGATCGGCTCGAGGGCACGCGCGATCTTCTGCGCCATCGGCCGGCTCCACAGCGAGTGGAGTTCGGCTGCGATCGCCATGCGGTCGCCGACGGCAGCACGGATCTTCTCGAACGGGGCGAGCCCGCGCTTCAGATCCTCGCTGGAGATCCAGTATCCCGATGTCGCCTCGGCGGCATAGTCGAGCGGCCAGATCTTCATGGCGTCGATGCCCATCTCGAGCAGCGAATGGGCCAATTCGTCGGCGCGGTGCAGGAACGCGTCGAGGTCCTCGTACTCGCCCTTCGTGGCATCGAGGCCGAAATTGGCGGTGCCCTGCACCGGCTTCGTCTGCACGTACGAATAGCCGGCGCAGGTGTTGTAGACCTTGATCCGGTCGCGGACCCGCCCGCCGAAGGCGTCGGCCAAGGGCAGCCCCGCGGCCTGGCCGAAGATGTCCCACATCGCGATGTCGACCGCCGACTTGCCGCGCATTTCGGCACTGGATCCGACGAAGCCCACGTAGCCGATCAGGTCGGGCTGGGCAGCCTCGACGTTGCGAGGGTCACGGCCCATCAGCTTCGGCGCGATGATCTGATGGATGTGGGCCTCGGCAGAAGCCGGTCCGTAGAACGTCTCACCGAGCCCGACCAGCCCTTCGTCGGTCTGCAACTCGACCCAGAGAATGTTCGGGAATTCCGTCGTGCGGATGGTATCGATCCGGGTGATCTTCAAGGCGCCGCCTCCCACGTTCCTGGCTTGTTGTTCGCGCAGTTACGGTAAAGGAGGCAGGCTGTTGCGGCCAGTGCCGAAAGCATCGCACGGCCCGCCGGCCACAGAGCCGTGAGCTCTCGGTTGCGGGCCCTCAGGTCTCAGCGGATCGGCGCCGAATTTCGTTCAGCGGGGCAAGTCGCGGCGGCAGAGCCAGACGATCGGTCCTGCCATGGCCGTCTCACGCGGCCTGCTGGAGCACATCCGAAGGCAGTTCCTTGAGCGGCGTATCGAACTCGATGGCGCTGCTGCTGCCCTGGGTCCAAACGATTCTCCCCTTGGCGCGGCTATGGCCGAACTCGATGGTCACCGGCCGCTGCGCTCCGATGGTCTCGCAGCCGCGAACGACCGCCCCAGTCATGCTGATTTCGATCAACCGCACCTCAAGCGTGTTGCCATCCGCGTGGCAGGTGGCAGCTTTGTCGACCGCGAAGCGCACGGCGCGGCGGCGCTCCACCAGATCGTCCGAGACGGATTTCAGGAACTGTTCGACAGACGACGTCAGCTTCAGGCCGACATCTCTGAGCTTGTCGGACGAGACCTGCACCTTGTCGGCCTCCGCGCGGGTTCCGGCGGCGGCAACGGTCAGCCCTCCCACGCTTTCCACCGCGGCAGCCGTGCTGCTGGCCGCATGAGAGACGCTTTGGGCGATCTCGTTGGTCGCCGCCGTCTGTTGTTCGACGGCGGCCGCGATGGCGCAGTTCAGCGAGTTGACGTCATTGATCCGCCCCCCGATCGTGCGGATGGACTCGACCGTGGCCTTCGTCGCCGCCTGGATCTCGTCGACGAGCTGCGTGATCTCGGAGGTCGACTTGGCCGTCTGATCGGCGAGTGCCTTCACCTCGCTGGCGACCACGGCGAAACCTCGTCCCGCATCGCCGGCACGGGCGGCCTCGATGGTGGCATTGAGGGCAAGCAGGTTCGTCTGGCTCGCCACCTGCCCTATCATCTCGACGATGCTGCCGATCCGCTCGGCCGTGGCCGTGAGCTTGGCGACTTGCTGATCGGTCTGGCCGGCAAGGCGGCTCGCGTCACCCACCGCCGAACTCGCTCGGTGGGCCTGATCGGCGACCTCCGCGATCGACGCGCTGAGTTCCTCGGCGGCGGCGGCGACCGTGTTGGCATTCTGGGCGGCGTTCTCGGATTGTCTGGTCGCGAGGCCGGCCTTGTCCGAAGTTGCGGTCGCGACGGTGCCGAGAGAGGCCGACGCATCGCGCATGATCGCCGTTTCCATCTTCATGCTCTCGACGACGGTCCCGATCGTGTCCCGGAACTGCTTCACGAGATCGTCGAGATGACGCTGGCGGCGGATTTCTTGGTCGCGGGTCTCGGCGGCCTTGATCTCGAGCTCAGCGCGCGCAAGGGCGTTGGCGCGGAACACCTCGATGGCACGCGCCATGCGCCCGATCTCGTCCGGCCGGCCGTGGTGGGGCACGGTGATGTCGGTCTTTCCGTCCGCCAGCTGAAGCATCGTGGCCTCCAGCCGACCCATGGGCCGGACCAGGGCGATGAGGATCATCCAGATCAGGTAGGCAACCGCGGCCAGAGAGACGACGAGTAGGGCGCCGTTGATCCGGCTGGTCGTCGTCGCGAAGGACTGCGCTTCGTCCTTCGCCGTCTCGGCCATGGCCAGGACCTTGGTACCAATGTCCTCGAGCGCGGTCTCGAGCGCGTCGAACTTGGCATGGAATTCCGGCATCAGCGCGAGCGCGCGGGCACGGTCGGTCTCGATGCTCTCGACGATCTTCCCGGCCGTGACGATGTAGTCGTTCAGCGGTGCCTCGGCCTGTTTCAGAAGGGCCATCGCGGCGTCGCCGAGCGCCAGTCCGCTGTTCTCCCGAACGACCGAGCGAATCTTCTCGCTCATTTCGGCGAGTTCCTTGCCGATCTCTTGGTACGGCAGGTTCAATTCCTTGGCCGAAAGGGCCGAGACGACAACGCCCCGGATCCCATCATGATACATGTCCGCCAGCGTATGATTGCGCAGGGCTGCCGCGGTTGTCGCCGAACGCTCGAGGTCGGACGTCGTTCGTTCGTGCATGAGGATCGACGCAGCGCCCATCGCCAGTGTGGCTGTGACGGCCAGCATGGAGGCCAGAATGGAGCGCAGACGGAGCGAATGGCGGAACATATGGTTTAGGCCTGGTAAAGAATGATCGGGCTGAGAAATTTATGATCCCGGACTGGTAAACAAAGCCGACGCGAACGCATGCCGCAAATGACGAATGTCATCCGGAAAGCCCAGAAAATAGAAATTGGGCGACCGAGAGACCCGCCGCCCGTCGCGGATGGCAGCTGCAACCGGATTTCTGTGGCGGCCTCCGGTCAGCCGCCCGTCACAAAGTCGAACAGCAGCTTGACGGTCAAGGCGGCGATGACGACCGCCAGGAAAGCCGAGAACGCCACCAGCCATGCCGGCGCGACGAGGTCACCCATCTTGGCCTTGTTGGCCGTGAACATCACCAGTTGGAACACGGCGAACGACATCTGCAGGCTGAGCACGACCTGCGTGCGGATCAGCAGGCGCCCAGTGCCGCTCTCACCGAAATAGATGGTGACGATCGCCGCCGGGATGATCGCGATGGCGAACAGCCTCGCCGTGCTGCCGCTTCGAACCCTTCGGATCCGGCAAACCGGAAACGTCCATGGCGGCCCTCTATCTGCAATTGCAAATCGTTTGCATTATAGCGGGAAGCGCCGGGGCAGCAATGGTCTCATCCGCGCCGCCCCCGGGGCGCGGGCGCATGGCATCGTGATCTCGCGGTGGGGAGCGCCGCGAGTGCCGGACTGATGGATGATGCTTGGACAGGCGTGCGACGGCGCCCGGGCGGCCGGGCTACTCCGCCGCGACCAGGATGGCCTTGCCCGAAAGCCCGAGCTGGCGCTTCGCCTGCTCGCGCAACACGTCGATGGGCTTCAGGCGCCCTTCTGCCTCGAAGTGCCAGTAGGTCCAGCCGTTGCAGGCGGCCTTGCCTTGCATCTGTGCACCGATGCGGTGGATGGAGCCACGAGCGCCGGCGGCGGCGATGGTCCCGTCCGCCTTCACCTCCGCGCGAATCCGCCGGCGCTCGTCGTAGAGCTCGGAGCCTGCTTCCAGGATACCGAGCTCGATGATGGTCCCGAACGGCACACGCGGCTCCGTGCGCTTGGTGCGCATGGGCTCGATGGCGTCGGGTGACAAAGGCCGCACCGCGGCGATGCGTTCGCTCGCGGCCTTGGCGTAGTCGCGGTCGCGCTCGATGCCGAGCCAGCGGCGGCCGAGCCGGCGCGCCACCGCGCCGGTGGTGCCGGTGCCGAAGAACGGATCGAGCACCACGTCGCCCGGGTTGGTCGAGGCGAGCAGGACCCGCCAGAGCAGCGCCTCGGGCTTCTGCGTGGGGTGGGCTTTGCGCCCGCCATTGTCCTTGAGCCGCTCCGGACCGGAGCAGATGGGGATCAGCCAGTCCGACCGCATCTGCACGTCGTCATTGAAGGCCTTGAGCGCCTCGTAGTTGAAGGTCGGCCGCGATTTCTGGTCCCGCGCCGCCCAGATCAGCGTCTCGTGGGCATTGGTGAAGCGCTTGCCGCGAAAATTCGGCATCGGGTTGGTCTTGCGCCAGACCACGTCGTTCTGCAGCCAAAACCCGAGATCCTGCAGGGCGACGCCGAGCCGGAAGATGTTGTGGTAGGAGCCGATTACCCAGATGGCGCCGTTGGGCTTCAGCACGCGCCGGCATTCGCCGAGCCATGCCCGGCTGAAAGCGTCGTATTCGGCGAACGAGCTGAACTTGTCCCAGGCCTGGTGCACGCCGTCGACCACCGTATTGTTCGGCCGCAGAAGGTCGCCGTCGAGCTGCAGATTGTAGGGAGGATCGGCGAACACGAGATCCACGGATTGGGCCGGCAGCCGGGCCAGCTCTGCGAGGCAGTCGCCGATGAGGACACGGTCGGCGGTCGACACGGGGGACGTGCGACGGGAACGCGAAGACTGGGACATGGTACGCAACTCGTGACGAGCCAAGGACGCAACTGCCGGGCAGACTAACCGATCCTGGGGCTGGAATGGTTAACCGCGCGTTAAGACAGACTCACCGAGGATTGAGTCGAACAGAAGGCGAACAACGCGCCGGCGCCGTCAGCCGGACGAAGCGTTTCTGCCGCGACTGCGCGGTCGCCTCGAATACTGCTCATTGCTGCGTCAGAAAATCTCTGCGTGCGAACCGTAGGAGAGCTGCACCATGCCGACTGGCCTCGAAAGTATTGGAATATTCGGTTTCGTTCTGTTGGCTTTCGCCGTGGCCATGCTGTGGTCGACGGTCAAGGTCGTGCCGCAGGGCCACAACTTCACCATCGAGAACTTCGGCCGTTACACCCGCACCTTGAGTCCCGGCCTGCATATCCTGGTGCCCGTCGTCGAGCGCATCGGCGCGCGGCTGAATATGAAGGAGCAGGTGATCGATATTCCAAGTCAGGACGTCATCACCCGTGACAACGCCATGGTGACGGTCGACGGCGTCGCCTTCTTCCAGGTGCTGTCGGCCGCCAAGGCCGCCTACGAAGTGGACAACCTGCAAGGCGCCACGGTCGCGTTGACCATGACGAACATCCGCACCGTGATGGGTTCCATGGACCTGGACGAGCTGCTGTCCAACCGCGACCAGATCAATGCCCGGCTCCTCCAGGTGGTCGACGCCGCGACCGAGGCCTGGGGCGTCAAGGTCACCCGCATCGAGATCAAGGACATCGCGCCGCCGCGCGATCTCGTCGACAGCATGGCCCGGCAGATGAAGGCCGAGCGCGAGAAGCGCGCGCAAATTCTGGAGTCGGAGGGTCTGCGTCAGGCCGCGATCCTCAAGGCCGAAGGCGAGAAGCAGGCTGTGGTGCTGGCCGCCGAGGGCCGCAAGGAAGCGGCGTTCCGCGAGGCCGAGGCCCGCGAGCGCTTCGCCGAAGCCGAGGCGACGGCGACGCGGCTCGTCTCGGACGCCATCGCCGCCGGCAACGTGCAGGCGATCAACTACTTCGTCGCCAACAACTACGTGAAGGCACTGGAAGCTCTCGCCAAGGCGCCGAACCAGAAAGTGATCCTGATGCCGTTGGAGGCCTCCGCCGTTATTGGATCACTTGCGGGTCTGGCTCAGATCACCGGCGAGGCCTTCGGCAAGTCGGGTGGCGACGGTGGTGGGCCGAAGCCGGCATCCGGCCGTCCCCAGGTGCCCCCGGTCGCACCGATGCCGTGGGGCGGTTCGTCGCAAACCTGACGCCGGGGAGGCATCATGCAGCCGTTTCTGACTTATCTCGCCGGTCTCGGCCCCTGGAACTGGTTCATCCTCGCCGTGGCCTTGCTCGGGCTCGAAACCTTGATCCCCGGCGTGCATTTTCTGTGGTTCGGCATGGCCGCCGGCGTCGCTGGAACCGCGGCGCTGGCGACCGGCATGGCCTGGCAGTGGCAGGTGGTGGTATTTGCCGCCACCTCGCTCGCAACGGTGTTCTGGCTGCGCTATGTCGTGAAGGGTGACACGCTGGTGAGCGACGAGCCGGCGCTGAACGAGCGCGGGCATCAATATGTCGGCCGCCTCGTCGTGGTCGAGCAAGCGATCGAGAGCGGTCGCGGCCGGGTCCGCGTCGGGGATTCGCTGTGGGCCGCGGAAGGACCCGATGCGCCGAAGGGGGCAACGGTCAAGGTTGTCGGCACGCGCGGTACCGTGCTGGTCGTCGAGACGGCGCCTTGAAGGCTGGGCGGACCGATATCCGCCAACGGCCGATTGCAATGATCATGGGATACTCGTGTGGCGATGACCTCTACCGCGTGCGGCTTCGACTTCGGCACCTCCAACAGCGCGATCGGCCATGCCGCTGAGGTTCATCCCACACTACTTCCCTTGCAGGACGGCCGCGTCTCCATTCCAACCGCGGTCTTCTTCAGTTTCGAGGACGGCACGGTCGCCTACGGCCGCGAGGCGGTATCGCGCTATCTGGAACGCGAGAACGGGCGCCTGTTGCGGTCGCTGAAATCGCTGCTCGGGTCCTCTCTCATCTACGAGCAGACGCAGATCGGGTCACGACGCCTGCGGTTCGACGAGATCATCTCGCTCTTCATGGGTTTTGTGCGCAATGTCGCAGGCAAGCCCAAGTCCGTCGTCATTGGCCGCCCCGTCTACTTCGTGGATGGCGACGAGAAGGCCGATCAGAGTGCCGAGGATCAGCTACGGCAGGCGGCCGAACTCGCCGGATTCGAGCATATCGAGTTCCAGTTGGAGCCGATCGCCGCGGCGCTCGACTACGAGCGCCACGTCACCGCCGAAGAGTTGGCCTTCGTCGTCGACATCGGTGGCGGCACCTCGGACTTCTGCATCGTGCGTGTTTCGCCCGACCGGCGCGGCCAGCCGGATCGCATGTCGGACATTCTCGCCTGTTCCGGCGTCCACATCGGCGGCACCGATTTCGACCGTCGCCTGGAACTCGACGCCGTTCTTCCGCATCTGGGTCTCGGCGCGAAGCTCCGCCAAAGGAACATGGAGCCGCCCTCCTGGTGGTATCAGGACTTGGCGACGTGGCAGCGGATCAACTACCTCTACGACCAGAAGGTGTTTGCCGACATTCGTCGTGTTCGCCACGAAATGCTGGAGCCGGAAAAGCTCGAGCGGCTGCTCGAAGTGATCGAGAACAAGAAGGGCCACGCGCTGCTGACCGCCGTCGAGAACGCCAAGATCGAGCTCTCGTCGGAAAGCCATGTCACCATGGAGTTGCAAAAGCTGGTCGGCATCGCGCCGATCGACATCTCGCGCGCGCAGTTCGAACGCGCCGTGGCCGAACAGATCGACCGCATCGAGACGACGGTCGCAACCACGCTGCGTGACAGCGGACTCGACGCCGACGCCATCGGCTCGGTGTTCCTGACGGGCGGCTCGTCGCGCATGCCCGTGCTGCTATCGACCTTGCGCGCCGCCTTCCCCAAAGCGCGCATCCTGGAGGGCGATGCCTTCGGCTCGGTCGCAACGGGACTTGCACTCGACGCCTATACGCGCTTCGGCACCACATCCGGCAGGCGACGCGCCAGCCGATAGTCCGCCGGTCACTTCACGCCCTACGCCACGCCGGCCCGGAGCAGGTCGTGCAGGTGCAGGATGCCGACTGGCTTGCCCTTGACGACCACGAACAGCGCCGTGATCCGTGAGCTGTTCAACATCTCGAGCGCGGAGGAAGCCAGCACCTCCGGCGCAATGGATTTCGGCTTGCGGGTCATGATCTCGCCGGTCGTCGCATGCACGAGATCACGGCCCATGTGGCGGCGCAGGTCACCGTCGGTGATGATGCCGACCAGCTTGCCCTTGCCGTCGACGATGCCGAGACAGCCGAACGACTTCTGCGTCATCGTCACGATGGCTTGCGACATCGGCTCGTCCTCGCCGGCGAGCGGAACCCGGTCGTCCTTGTGCATGAGATCGCCGACCAGCTTCAGCTGCGCGCCGAGCGATCCGCCGGGGTGGAACACCTTGAAATCGTGCGCGGTGAACCCTTTCGCCTCGAGCAGCGCAATGGCGAGGCAATCACCCAGCGTCAGCTGCATGGTCGTCGAGGTGGTGGGCGCGAGACCGTGCGGGCACGCCTCGGCCGTGCGCGGCAGTTCCAGCACCACATCCGAGACTTTGCCGAGTGCCGAGTCCGATCGCGAGGTTACCGCGATCAGCGGCACCGCGAAGCGGCGCGAGAAGGTCAGGATGTTCTTGAGTTCGACGGTCTCGCCCGACCACGACAGCGCCAGAATGACGTCCTCGCGGGTGATCATGCCGAGGTCGCCGTGCGAGGCCTCGCTCGGGTGCACGAAAAAGGCCGGCGTGCCGGTCGAGGCGAAGGTCGCGGCGATCTTCTGCCCGACGTGGCCGCTCTTGCCCATGCCGGTCACGATGACGCGCCCGCGCGCGGCGGCCAGCACCCGGACGGCCTCGGCGAACGGCGCGCCGAGTGGCCCCTGAAGCGCCACCCCCATCGCCTGGAGACCGGCCGCCTCGATCCCGACGGTGCGCACCGCCGCGGCGACCGCGTCCGACCTGGCGCCGTCGGATGCAGCGACGGCAGCGAGTTTTGGCCGGGCGGCACCGCCCTTGCTGTTGGTCATGCGAAACGGCCCGGATTGTTCATGGTGTTGGCAGACCGGCATTCTGGCCGCTTCGAGGCCGCCGCGCCAGCGGCCAAATTGGCTTAGCGTTCAACTGAGACGCCTCAGGCGACGTCGCCGATGGCCGCATGCGCCCCGGTCGCCGGGTCGAGCCCGAGCGCCAGCTGCACCGTGCGGAAGGAGCGGCGGTGATGGGCCGTCACGCCGAGGCGTCGAATGGCCGCGTGATGCTCGGGCGTCGGGTAGCCCTTGTGCTTCCCGAAGCCGTAGCCCGGGAATTCGCGCCCGAGCGCGATCATCATGCGGTCGCGCGTCACCTTGGCGACGATCGACGCGGCCGCGATCGAGAGGCAGAGCGCGTCGCCCCGCACGACGGCCTGCGCGCGGCAGTCGAGCCGTGGCAGACGGTTGCCGTCGACCAGCGCCACGTTCGGCCGGACCGACAGCCGCCCCACCGCGGTCCGCATCGCCGCCAGTGTCGCCTGCAGGATGTTCAGACGGTCGATCTCGGCGGCATCGGACACCCCGATGCCGACCGAAACCGCCGCCGCCATGATGCGGCCAAAGGCGATTTCGCGGGCGTCGGCGTCGAGTTGCTTGGAATCGGCGAGACCCGGCGGGATGTTCCCGGGATCGAGGATGACGGCCGCGGCGACCACCGGGCCGGCGAGCGGCCCCCGGCCGGCCTCGTCGACGCCCGCCACGGGGCCGCCGTGCAACCGCAGGGTCGCGGCCTCCAGGTCGAACGTCGGCAGAATGAGCGAATCGCGCAGCGGCATGCGCAACTTTCGCCCGCCGTCCCCCCGCGTGTCAAAGCGCGCAGCCGGCGCCGCCGCGCCCTTGCGGCGGCCTACAGCAGGCTCAGCTGCCGGCCGGTGCCGTTCGGCGGACGGAACAGGTCGGTCCGCAAGGCGAGCCGGCGCTCATTGAGACCCAGCCGCCGCGCGGCCAGCCGGAAGCGCTGCGCGATCTGCGCGGCATAGGGCCCGGTGCCCCGTTGCCGGACGCCGAAATCGGCCGTGTAGTCGCGCCCGCCGTGCATCGATTGCAGCACATGGATGACCCGCCGGGCGCGGTCGGGCACCTCGCTCGCGAGCCATTCGCGGAAGATGTCCTTGAGTTCGACCGGCAGCCGCAACAGCACATAGCCGGCCTCGCGCGCGCCGGCCGTAAAGGCCGCGTCGAGGATCCGTTCGATTTCGTAGTCGTTGAGCGCCGGGATGATCGGCGCCACCATCACCTGTGTCGGAATGCCGGCCTCCGACAGCGCCTTGATCGCGGCGATCCGCTTCGGCGGGGTGGCCGCGCGCGGCTCCATCGCCCGGGCCAGATGACGGTCCAGCGTCGTCACCGAGATCGCCACCTTGACCAGCCCGCGCTCCGCCATGCGCGCCAAGATATCGATGTCCCGCGTCACCAGGGCCGACTTGGTGACGATGCCGACCGGGTGATTGGCCTTGTCCAGCACCTCGAGCACCTGCCGCGTGATCCGGTGCTCGCGCTCGATCGGCTGGTAGGGGTCCGTATTGGCCCCGAGTGCGATGGTCGTCGGCCGGTAGCCGGGGCGCGACAACTCCCGCGCCAGCAGCTCCGCGGCATTGGTCTTGGCGTAGAGGATGGTCTCGAAGTCGAGCCCGGCCGAATGGCCGAGGTAGCAGTGCGACGGCCGCGCGTAGCAGTAGACGCAGCCGTGCTCGCAGCCGCGATAGGGGTTGATCGACTGGGAGAACGAGATGTCGGGGCTGTCGTTGGTCGTAATGATCGTCCGCGCCGGCTCGACCCGCACCTCGGTCCGGAACGCCTCCAGCGTCGCAAGGCTCTCCCAGCCGTCGTCGGCCTCGGCGCGCACCTCGTCCTCGAACCGGCCCGACCTGTTCGAGCGCGCGCCCCGGCCCCGACGGCGCTCGCCGTCGACAACCCCATCGTTGCCGCCGGCGAGCTTCGGATCGCGGGCGAGGCCGGTGCCGGACATCACGAGTCTCCTTGCGGTTCGGAAACAGACTAAAACAGGAACAAAAGAGAACGCAAGCGCCATTATCGTTTCCCGATGCGGGCGGCTATAAAGCAGCGGGTCCCACGCAGGCGATCGATGATCACAGTCGTCATTCCAACACTCGATGCAGAGGCCGTCCTCGGTGCGACGCTGTCGGCGCTGGTGCCGGCGGCGGTCGAGGGGCTCGTCCGCGAGGTCGTCGTCGTCGACGGCGGCTCGACCGATCGGACGCTGAAAATCGCCGACGCCTGCGGGGCCGAGATCCTGCAGGGCGAGCGCGGTCGCGGCCAGCAGCTGCGGGCGGGCGCCGCGGCGGCCCGCCAGCCTTGGCTGCTGTTCCTCCACGCCGACACGGTGCTGGCGCCGGGCTGGGAGCGTGAGGTGTGGAACTTCATCGAGAAGCAGGAGAACGGCGCACCGGCCCGCGCGGCGGCGTTCCGCTTCGCTCTGGACGACTCGGGCCTCGCGCCGCGCTGCCTCGAGATGGCGGTGGCCCTGCGCTGCGGGCTGCTGCGACTGCCCTATGGCGACCAGGGTTTGCTGATCTCCCAGGCCCTCTATCGCGACGTCGGCGGTTTTGCGCCCATGCCGCTGATGGAGGATGTCGACATCGTTCGCCGCATCGGACGCCGCCGCCTGACGATCCTGCGTTGCGAAGCGGTCACCAGCGCCACCCGCTATCAGAGCGACGGCTACGCGCGCCGGGTGCTGCGCAACCTGTCGTGCCTCGCCATGTACTATCTCGGCATTCCGGTTGCCCGCATCGCCCGCATCTACCAGGCCTGAGCGGACCGCGGCTCTCCTCGGTCTTCCGATATTCCGCGCAACCGGCTACCATGAGGACCGGTGTGGCAGGCGGTTCGATATGGCTCAGTCCAAGCAGCAGTTCTCTCCCGACCAGATCCTCGAGGCTGGGCGGCGTGCCGAGACCCAGGGCCAGGGCGAATACGCGATCCAGTTCTTCCGCCACCTGGTGGAGTTCTATCCGTCGAGCAACGAAGCCGCCGTGGCGCGCGAGGCGCTGCAGCGGCTGGCGCCGCGCAATGGCGAAGTGGCCCCCTCCGTCGCGCGCAACGGGACACCGCAGCGAACCCCGATGGATTCAAAGCCCGCCGAAGGCGCCATGCGCGATCCGTTGCGCCCGCCGGTCGGACCCGTGCGGTCCCAGACGCCGCAGCAGCCGCCGCAACCGCAACCATCGCAGGCGCCGCGCCCGCATGAGCCCCGCGCCAGCTATGCTGCGAGCACGCGCGAACGCGGCGAGCTGCAACTTCCAGGGGCCGTGAACGGTTACCTGCTCGGCCGCAGCATCGCCGTGCTGGTGCTCGGGCTCGGCGTGCTGCTGATCGTCGCCGGCATCGCGATCATCGCCATGGGGACCATCCTCGGCACGGTGCCGCTGATCCCGCCCGTGGCGCCTCCGGCAGCCCTCGGCGGCGCGCTGGCGGCGCTCGGTGTGGTGCTGGCCTTCATCGGCCAGTTCACGCTCGCGACGTTCGCCACCGCCAATGCCACGCGCGAAACCGCGGCGGTGCTGCGCGCCATCGCCGAGGAGTTGGCGCACCGCCGGTAAAGGCGCGGTTCAGCCCGCGGCTCTGCGGTGCTCCTCCAGGCGCGGGATCATTTCGACGAGATTGCAGGGCCGGTGGCGGTTGTCGAGCTGCCAACGGAGGATCTCGTTCCAGCCGTCACGGCAGGCGCCGGGCGAGCCCGGCAGGCAGAAGATGTAGGTCCCGTGCGCGACGCCCCCGCACGCCCGCGATTGCATCGTCGACGTCTCGATCTTTTGATACGAGATCATGTGGAAGATGACGGAGAACCCGTCGAATTCCTTTTCGAACAGCGGCCGCAGTGCTTCCGGCGTGACGTCGCGGCCGGTGAAACCGGTGCCCCCGGTCGTGATCACCACGTCGATGGTCGGATCGGCGATCCAGCGCTCGACTGTCGCACGGATCTGCGCGACGTCGTCCTTCACGATCGCCTTGTCGGCCACCTCGTGCCCTGCGTCGCGGACCAGCGTCGCCAGCGTATCGCCGGACTTGTCGTCCTTCGGCGTGCGCGTGTCGGACACCGTCAATACGGCGATCCGCACGGGAATGAAGGGTCGGGACTCGTCCATCCGCGGCATCGTCGGGCTCCATCGGCAAGAATTCTCGATCGCTAGAACCTTGGCATGCCGCCCGGCCCGGTCAAGCGACAGCTGGTCTCAGGCCCCGTCGAGTGCGGCTCGCACCGCCAACATGTCCCGCCACGCCTGCCGCTTGTGCGCCGGTGTGCGCAGAAGATAAGCCGGGTGCAGAGTCGCCATCGCCCGGACCTGCCGGCCAGCGACCCCGATCTCGCGCCACTTGCCGCGCAGCCGCATGATGCCGTCGGCGACGTCGAGAACATGCTTGGCCGCGGCGCCGCCGAGCAGCACCACGATGTCGGGCGCCACAAGCTCCATCTGCCGCTCGAGAAACGGCCGGCAGACTTGCGTCTCCTGCGGCGTCGGCGTGCGATTGCCCGGCGGCCGCCAGTAGACGACGTTGGTGATGTGCACGTCGGTTTCCGGGATGGCCGCGGCCGCCAGCATCTTGTCGAGCAGCTGGCCGGCCCGGCCGACGAACGGCTTGCCCTCCAGATCCTCGTCGCGGCCCGGCGCCTCGCCGATCAGCATCAGGCGAGCGGCCGGCGCACCTCGCCAGAAGCACAGACTCTTCGCCGTGGCCTTGAGCGCGCAGCCGTCGAAGTCGCGCAAGATCTGCTCCAACGCGTCGAGCGAACCGGCGGAACGGGCGAGCCGCCGCGCCTCGGTTTCGGCGGCGCCCGGCGATTCGGTCGGAAGACGTCGGGCCGGCGCCGCGGCAGCCGTCGGCGCAACGGTCGAAGGAGACGGTGCGCGGGCCGCTGGCGCTGCCGCCGAAGGCCGCACCGTTGTCGGCTCCGAAACCGCCGGCGGCGGCTCGAACGCCTGCGCGGCCACGCGGAACTGGTGGCCGGGTGCGACATCGCCACGCGCCAGCCAATCGGACGCCGCCTCGCTGACGGCAGTCTCGGCTCCCATCTCCCGATACCAGGCGAGCAGCGAGACCAGCTCTGCCGATGTTCGATCTTCCTGCATGGCGACCATGGTAGCGCGGCGCGCGTCTTCTCCCAACCGGCGCGTCGACATCACCTGTCCACAACCAGGTCTTGACGGCGGACACACGGCACGCGGTATTGCCGGCGGTGGAGCAACGAATGGAAGTCAGATGGCGCGCAACGGTGAAGATCTTCCGCCGCGGGAGGCGATGGAGTTCGACGTGGTGGTGGTCGGCGCAGGTCCGGCAGGCCTCGCAGCCGCGATCCGCCTGCGCCAACTCGCGGTAGCTGAAGGGCGGGAAGTCTCGGTCGTCGTCGTCGAGAAGGGCTCGGAGGTCGGCGCCCACATCCTGTCGGGCGCGGTGATCGATCCCGTCGGGCTCGACCGGCTCATTCCCGACTGGCGCGAAAAAGGGGCGCCGCTCGACACCCCGGTCGTGTCCGACGAGTTCCTGTTCCTCGGACCGGCCGGCGAGATCCACCTCCCGGCGTGGCTGATGCCGCCGATGATGAACAATCACGGCAACTACATCGCGAGCCTCGGCGACATCGTGCGCTGGCTCGGCGAGCAGGCAGCCGAGGCCGGCGTCGAGGTCTATCCGGGTTTCGCCGCCGCCGAGGTTCTGTATGACGACGACGGCCGCGTCGTCGGGGTCGCCACCGGTGACATGGGCGTCGGCCGCGATGGGGAGCCGACCGATCGCTTCACTCGTGGCATGGAACTTCGCGCCAAATACACCCTGATCGCGGAAGGCGCGCGCGGTTCACTGGCCAAACAGCTCATCGCCCGGTTCGATCTGGCGAAGGATCGCGAGCCGCAGAAGTACGGTATCGGCCTGAAAGAGCTCTGGCAGATCGATCCCGCCAAGCACCGGCGCGGTCTCGTGCAACACTCGTTCGGCTGGCCGCTCGACAATCGGACCGGGGGCGGATCGTTCCTCTACCACTATGGCGAGAATCTCGTTTCCGTCGGGTTCGTTGTTCACCTCAACTACGACAGCCCCTATCTGTCGCCCTACGACGAGTTCCAGCGCTTCAAGACGCATCCGGCCATTCTGCCGACCTTCGAAGGCGGCAAGCGGATTGCCTTCGGCGCCCGGGCGCTGACGGAAGGCGGCTGGCAGTCGATGCCGCAGCTGGCGTTTCCCGGCGGCGCCCTGCTCGGCTGCTCGGCCGGAATGGTGAACGTGCCCCGGATCAAGGGCAGCCACAACGCGATCCTGTCAGGTATTCACGCGGCGGAATCCGTATTCGCGGCCCTCGGCGAAGGCCGGGCGCACGACACCTTGGATACCTATGAGGCTGCGGTCCGAACCGGTCCCATCGCGGCCGACCTGAAACGGGCCCGCAACGTCAAGCCTTTGTGGTCGCGCCTCGGCACCATGCTCGGCATTCCATTGGCTGGAGCCGACATGTGGTTGAATACGCTGATACCGGGCGTCGGCCTCGGCTACACGCTGCGCCACGGCAAGCCCGATCACGCGACCATGAAGAAGGCCGGACGGGCAAAGCCGATCGACTATCCCAAGCCCGACGGCGTGATCACCTTCGACAAGCTGACCAGCGTGTCCTTCTCCGCGACCAATCACGAAGAGGACCAGCCGATTCATTTGCGCTTGAAGGATCCGCACGTGCCGGTGGCGGTGAATCTGCCCGAGTACGCCGAGCCCGCCCAGCGGTACTGTCCGGCCGGCGTCTATGAGATCGTCCGGGACGACAACGGCCGCCCCCGCTTCCAGATCAACGCGCAGAACTGCGTGCACTGCAAGACGTGTGACATCAAGGATCCCAGCCAGAACATCGACTGGACGACGCCGGAAGGCGGCGGCGGGCCGAGTTACTCGGGCATGTGAGGCCGCTGGGGCGCGTGCCGCGGCGGCACGCGCGCCGGGTCACTTCTGCGGAGAGCCGGCCGGCTGCTGGGCTTCCTGATCCGCATCCAGGATGCCGGACACGATCGCGCGGGCCGCATACTCGGCCATGCAGCGATAGCCGAGATCATTGAGGTGGAACCCGTCCTTCGCCAGGAATTCACCGTTGGAGCGGCCATGGGAGAGGTCCGCCATCGTGTTGAAGCGGTTCACAAGGACCACCCGCTCTTCGCGCGCGATGTCGGCGATCATATGGACGATGCCCGTATAGTGCTCGTCGGCCGCCAGACGCTCGACGTACTGAGGGTCGATCAGGACCACGTCGATCCTGTTCTTCACCAGCCAGCGCACGGTCGCGCGCAAGGTCTGGCCGAACCGCTCTTCGTCGACCCGGGCGAGCGCGTCGTTGGTGCCGACCTGCCAAACCACCAGTTCCGGCTTCAGATCAGCGACCGCGAGCCGGATACGGTCGGCGGCCTCGGCACCGACCTCGCCCGGCACGCCACGCGCGATGACGTCGACGTCGATGCCCTTGAGGAAGGATTCGAGGTTCGCTTCGAGGCGAACCGGATAGGTGGCGACCGGCGATGACGCTCCGATGCCGGACGTCGACGACGAGCCAACCGCCAGCACCTTGATGCTGCGACGATCCCTGAGTGCCTTGCGGCACGCCTTGAAGGGTCGTTTGCCTTCGAAGGCCTTCAATTTCGTCCGGCAGTCGCTGGACAACTCGCGAGGCACACCCGCCAGCAGGGCCATGTCGAACACCGGCCCGACCGCCTGTGCACGGGCCGTTCCACCAACTAGGGCTGCGACGCAGCAGCTTGCTGCGACGAGCCTCGTGATGTGCCTGAGCGCTCTCGCCATTCCACGAACCAACACGTGAAGTTCATTCCGAGAAGACCGAACCCTAATACCAGCGTATCGATCCAGACGCTACCGTCAGACAAAAAATGGGCGAACTGGCCGAACAGACTGAGCAAGCAACCGATACCGAACACCGCCAGGGAATTGCGCCCCATGGAGCACAGCCAGCGGTCCACTGGTCCCAGACGTGGCTTCAGGAGCCACGAATGAACATGGGCGAACGCCAGGACCAGGGCCAATAGGTTCAGGATCCGGACCGGTGAGACGTAGGTCTTGTCGAACAGGAACAGCAGGCGCGGCTCCGGCACGAGGATCGGGTCGGGGCTCATCCGCGCGAGCGACACCGCGGCGAGGAGTATGACCGCAACCGCCGATGGTGGCGCCAAGATCTCCGTGGCCCGCTGCAGGCGGTCGCCGGCCTGATTGAGTTCGCCGCAGGCGAAGCCGAGCATCAGAACGAATTGCCAGGACAGCGGATTGAAGAACCAACCGCCCTCGTTCGGCCAACTGGGCAGATTGGCCCGCCAGACGATCGCCCAAAGGTAAATGCCACCCGAAACTACCAGCGCCGACGGGAGATGCAGGCGCCCGAGCAGGAACATGGGTACTGCGAAAAGCAGCAGCACGATGTAGAGCGGCAGAATGTCGACGAAGTGCAACTGGTGGGTCAGCAGGACGACGCCGACCAGCCCCCGCATGGGATCGTAGAAGATCGACCCCGCATTGTTCCACTCGACATACAGCGGGTTGGACAAGAGAAGGGCCGCCATCGCCAGCAGCGCAAGAGCCAGCAGCGTCAGCACCAATTGGGCGCGATAGAGCTCGATCGCACGCGAGAGCAGCCGGAACACCACCCGGCTCGGCGGGTCGGGTTGCCGCGGCCCGCCGGTCGCGACGGACAGCGAGCAGCCGGCGAGGAACACGAACAGTTCCGCCGCATCGCAGATGGCCACATTCTGAAGCGTGAATCCTGCGAAAACACTGCCGGGCACATGATCGATGAAGATCATGATGAGCGCGAGGCCACGCCAGAAGTCGACAGCGTTGGATGTGCGCATGGATCGGACGACGACATCTCGGGACGCCCGGCTTTTCACACCGGCAATGCGGAAACGAGAAGGCATGCCTTAACGGCTTCCCCATCCGGGGTCGACTGCCAACAGTGCAACACTGCGTGGT
Source organism: Hyphomicrobiaceae bacterium (assembly GCA_049318625.1). GTDB lineage: Bacteria > Pseudomonadota > Alphaproteobacteria > Rhizobiales > Hyphomicrobiaceae > JBMOGA01. The sequence goes on along the minus strand of JBMOGA010000001.1, from coordinate 166,271 downwards.
GAGACCGCGCGGGCGCCGCCCGCGGCACGATCCGCAATGACAAATTGATGTCGGTCGCGGGTAGTAGTCGCCAGCAACGATATTTGTTTGCTACTCATGTGCGACGACTCTGGATTTGCGGGCCACCCGTCGGGGACTCATGCGACAGACTTTCTCAAGATCGGCGGCCTTCGCCAGCCTTCTGGTGTCGGCCGCGCTTGCCGTATCGGGCCCATCGCCCGCACACGCAAGGTCGCCGGTCTCCGGCGGCGAGGAGAGCCATTCGGCGCTGGGCAATTACCTGGCTGGCCGGGTCGCTCGCGCCTCCAGCGATACGGCATCCGCGGCCAACTTCTTTCACCAGGCCCTGACACTGGACCCGTCCAACGACCTGCTCGCCGAGCAGGCCTTTCTCATGAAGGTGTCCGAGGCCCAGTGGACCGAGGCCCGAGCGTTGGCCGAGCGGATGGCAGCCAAGCCGGACGGCAACCGATTGGCCCGGCTGTTCCTGGCGGTGACCGCCTTCAAGGACAAGAATTACGCCAAGGCGGACGAGAATCTGCGCGGACTGTCGTCGGGTCCGATCGGCGAATTGACCACGATGTTGACGCGCGCTTGGTTGCGACTGGCCCAAGGTGACGTAGACGAGGCGATCGCGCTCGTACGGCCGGGCAATCAGGCCGATTTCATTCAGCATTACAGCAGGTTCCATCGCGCGCTCATCGCCGACGCGGCGGGCCGGCGCAGCGAAGCCCAGGCCGCCTACGAGGTCCTATTCCGCTCCGATCCGCGCACCGTGCGCATTGCCCTGGCCTATGCCAGTCATGCAGCCGCGGGCGGCGACATAAAACTCGCCCGTCAGATCCTCAAGGAGAACATCGAGCGCAGCGGCGGCGAAGGTCACGCGATGGTGCGGGCGCTGCGCGACCGATTGGAAAAGCCCGAAAAGTCGAATGTCGGGCTGCTCATCACCAACGCCAACGATGGCATGGCCGAGGTTCTCTACAATCTGGGCGAGGCCCTGAGTGCCGAGGGCGGCAGCCCCATCGGCGTGATCTACCTGCAACTCGCGCTTCAGCTGAAGCCGGACTTCCCGTTCGCGTTGGCCGCTCTGGCCAACGTCTACGAGGCGACACGCCGCCATCAGGTCGCCATCGACACGTATGACCGCATCCCGCGCGGCAGCCCGCTCGATGTTTCCATTCAGATCCGACGCGCGATCAACCTCAACTTGCTCGATCGGCCGGACGACGCCAAGAAACTGCTCGACGCTGTCATCGCGGAGCAACCGAAGGACCTTCGGCCGCTCGATGCTCTCGGCGGCATTCTGCGGGCGCGCAAGCGCTGGGACGAGGCGATCGTCTACTACACGAAAGCCATCGAGCGGATCGAGAAGCCGGAAAAGCAACACTGGACCTACTGGTACTCGCGCGGCACCTCCTACGAGCGCATCAAGCAGTGGCCCAAGGCCGAGACCGATCTGTTGCGCGCCATGAAGCTCAACCCCGACCAGCCGCTGATCCTGAACTACCTCGGCTATTCGTGGATCGATCAGAACAAGAACCTGAAGCGGGGCCTTCAGCTGATCGAAAAGGCCGTGTCGCTGAAGCCGGACGATGGCTACATCGTCGATAGCCTCGGCTGGGCGCACTACCGGCTCGAGAACTTCCCCGAAGCCGTCAAGTACCTCGAGCGGGCCGTTGAACTGCGGCCCGAGGACCCGGTCCTCAACGATCACCTCGGTGATGCCTATTGGCGGGTCGGACGCACGCGCGAAGCCCGGTTCCAGTGGGATCAGGCCCTCACTCTCAAGCCCGAACCCGAGGATGCCGAGCGCATACGCGGCAAGCTTGTTGCCGGCCTGCCTCCCAAGAAGGTGGTCAAGGCCACACGCAAGCAGAACGATGCCTCCAAGGCGGAATCCGGCAAGAAGCGCGTGGATACCCAGCAATCGCAGCCCAACATCCAGTAGCCGCATCGAAAAGGGCGTGCAGGGCCAGCGAGCAGTGGTCGGGCCATGACGGGAGCGGTGATCCGGGAGCGTGCGCGCGCCAAGGTCAACTTGACCCTGCGCGTCCTCGGTCGCCGGCCCGACGGCTATCACGAACTCGATAGTCTGGTCGCGTTTGCCGACGTCGGCGATGATGTCGTTCTCCGGCTCGGCGCACCCCCGCACGTCGTGGCACGCGGACCCTTTGCTGCCGCCATCGACGGGCCCAATCTGGTCACCGCCGCCCTGCAGAGACTGGCCGAGGCCGAGCCGCGTCTGGTCCTCGGCCACGTCGAACTGCTCAAGAACCTACCGGTTGCCGCCGGACTGGGTGGAGGCTCGGCCGATGCCGCGGCCCTCTTGCGCGCAGTCCGCGCCGCCAATCCCACGCTGGCGGGGGCGGTCGATTGGCCGGGCATCGCCGCGCGTCTCGGCGCCGATGTGCCGGTCTGCCTCGCCAACGAGCCGGCCTGGATGACCGGATCAGGAGCAGGTCTTGCGAAGGCCGGCCCGCTCCCCCGGATGCCCGCGGTCCTGGTCAATCCGCGGGCGACCGTGCCGCCGGACAAGACGCGATCGGTGTTCCGCGCTCTTGCGGCGTCTCCGCTGCCGCCGGATCCGGTCGAGCCGGTACACCAGAGCCCCGACCTGCAGTCGGCCGAGGCCCTGGTGCGGTTCGTCTCGAGCCGTGGCAATGACCTCGAGGCCCCGGCGCGCGCCGTCATGCCGGTGGTCGGCGAGGTGCTCGCAGCGCTTACGGCGGTGCCGGGCGCCCTGTTCACCGGGTTGTCGGGCTCCGGTCCGACGGCCTTCGCGCTGTTCGGCGATGCGGCGGCGGCCACCGCGGCGACGGCTCGGCTCGCGTCCCGCCATCCGGCCTGGTGGATCGTCGCCACGACGATCGGATGAACCATCGGGACGCCCACGGGCCGGCGGCACCGGTGCTCGTGGCTGAGCCCCTCTGCGGCAACTCAGAACTTCTTGATCCAACCCATCAGCAGCGCGGATGAATGCACGGCGTTTTCCGTCACGACGCTGGTCAGGGCCTTCACTTTGAGGGACGCGCCGTGCTCCGGCATGTCGAAGCCGATCACGCCGCCGAGATGCAGGACCTTGCCGCGCATACCGTCCGGTGACACCGGCACGCCGTGCAACTCGTCGTCGGCGATCTGAAAGGCGTAGAACCCCGCCAGCCCGAGTTGGGCACGACCGATCCGCTCGGTGAGCGCGAAATCTATGTTGACCAGCGAGCCGGTCTTGTAGTGCGTATCGGGGTTTTCGCCATAGGTGTTAAGATAGACCTTCGCGCTGAGTTCGGTACCGTCGAACAGCAGCGGCCGCGTCATGTAGGTGAACGCGACGTTCGGCGCGACATCCCAGAGGTTGTTGCCGATCAGCAAGCCCTGCGACTGCGAGGTTTCGGCCTTGTAGCGGCCGATCGGGACGACGACGCCGACGCCGGCGGCAACGGTCAATCCTTGCAGCACGGGGGGCGCGCTCGCGAACATCGACGGCCGGACGCTACCGAAGAAGCGGGACCATGTGAGCTCGATGTAGGCATCCCCGACACCGTGAATGCACGACTTGGACGTAGTGGTGAACAGGCGCCCGCATTCGGTGCCGACCGGCAGCAGCCCGAGCAGTCCGATCGAACCGCCGAGGATCTCGACATTCGGGACATAGGCGATGAAGGGCCCGTGTCGCATCCGCCTGAGATCGAGGCCCTTGAGAGCGGGAACGGACTTGCCGTCACCGTCGAAGAACTCGTTCGCCTCGGCATACACGTGCATCGAGCCGCCATAGAGCCCCGGCGGCGGCAGCTGCGCGGAGCGCATGTCGGTCCCGCCGAGCGGACCGGCTGTGGAGCTGCCTTCTGCAGCAAACGCGCGCGGCCAGCCTGAGCTCACAGCGACAAGCGCAACCAATACGAGAAGAAAACGCATTACGTCTCTCACGTCCCATCTGACGGCCGATCATCTTCGCCAGATCGAGGTCGTTCGGCAAACAATTCGGGCGCATCCGGGAAACTTTTCTATTCCGGAGTGGCAAAGATGCGTCGGGCGGCGGATTAATGATGCGCAGCGAACCGCTTTGCCGGGGTCAGTGGGCCCGGCTGATCGAGAAGTCCACGACGTCGAGCAGCGCCTGCTTCGGCTTGCTGTCCTTGAACACGGCGATGGCATCCCGGGCGATCGAGCCGTAGGTGCGGGCCCGCTCGAACGTCGCTTCCAGCGCTTTGTGCCGGCGCATCAGCTGGACGGCGTGCTCGAGGTCGCCGTCGCGAATGTCACCGTTGACGATGGTGCGCTTCCAGAACCCGCGCTCGTCGTCGTTGCCGCGCCGGAACGCCAGGATCACCGGCAGCGTGATCTTGCCTTCGCGGAAGTCGTCGCCCACCGACTTTCCGAGGTTGCGCGAGTCGCCCGCATAATCGAGCGCATCGTCGACCAGCTGGAAGGCGATGCCGAGCGTCTTGCCGTAGGATTTGAGCGCGGACTGCTCCTCGGCCGGTCGCTGCGCGATGGCCGCGCCGACCTCGGCCGCCGCCGAGAACAGGGCGGCCGTCTTGGCGTCGATAATCGCCAGATAGGCGTCCTCGGTCGTCGCCGTGTTCTTGGCGGCGGCGAGCTGCATCACCTCGCCCTCGGCGATCACCGCGGCCGCATTCGACAGGATCTTCAGCGACGGCAGCGAGCCGACGTCCACCATCATGCGGAACGCCTGCCCGAGCAGGAAATCCCCGACCAGCACGGCGGCCTGATTACCCCAGATTTTCCGCGCCGCCTTCTTGCCCCGCCGCACATCGCTCTCGTCCACCACGTCGTCGTGGAGCAGCGTGGCGGTGTGCATGAACTCCACCGCGGCGGCGAGCCGGATGTGCGCTTCACCAGTGTAGCCGGACAGCTTGGCCGCGGCGATCGTGAGCATCGGCCGGATGCGCTTGCCGCCGGAGTCGATCAGGTGGTGCGCAAGTTCGGGGATCATGTCCACGTCGGACACGGCCTTGTCGAGGATGATGCGGTTGACCGCGGCCATCTCCTCACCGACGAGCTCGAGCATCAGCTTCAGCGACTCGCTCGCCTCTCGCGCTTCCCCCAGCGGGACGACAGTTCCCACGTTTGCTTCCCCGGTCCGGTGTCGATGTGCTGATCTATACGCCAGCGCCCGAAGCCTTTCGACGGCAGATTGCCGCATGTGGACGGGCATCGGTGCTGGTTCGGACTTCTGCTATCGCATACGCATGCGCGAGCTGTTGCGGACCAATGATCCGGTTCTTCTGAGCTTCGTCGAGGTGTTGCTGCGCGACGCGGGCGTTGCGGCGATGATCGCCGATGCCAATATCAGTGCCGTCGAAGGATCGATCGGCATTCTCCCGCGCCGCGTGCTTGTGGCCGATGATGCGTGGGCTGCCGCCGCCGCAGTGCTGGCGGATGCGGACTTGGCCGGCTGGGTGGTCAAAGATGACAGGAGCTGACGCGCCGACGGACGACGCCTTCCTCGGCGGCCGCCTGCGCCTGCTCCAGCCGGCCCGCGGCTACCGGGCCGGAGTCGATGCGGTGCTCCTGGCGGCCTGCGCTCCGGTGGCCGGTGCCGTCGATGTGATCGATGCCGGGTCCGGGGTCGGCACGGTCGGGCTCTGTGTTGCCGCGCGGTGCCCCGAGGCCCGCGTGACGCTGGTCGAGCGCGAGCCCGGGATGGTCGAACTCGCCCGCCAGAACGTCGCGCGAAACGGATTGGCGGACCGAGTCCGCGTCATCGAGGCGGATCTCGGGGATGCGTCGGCGCTGGACGCCGACAGCTTCGACCATCTGCTCGCCAACCCGCCCTACCAGATCGTTGGACGTGGTCGCCGTTCCCCCGACGCGATCAAAGCCGCCGCGCACGAGATGCCGCCCGATGGTCTCGAAACCTGGGCCCGTTTTTTCGCCCGCGTCGTCCGCCCGGGTGGCAGGGTGACGGTCATCCACCGGGCCGACGCACTGAGCGAGTTGCTCGCCGTCCTCGATGGCCGCTTCGGCGCCGTGCTGGTGAAGCCCGTCCACCCTCGCTCCGACGAGCCCGCGATTCGGGTGCTGGTTCAGGCGACAAAGGGATCGCGGGCGCCACTGACCATCGCGCCGCCGATGGCGCTGCACGCCGCCGACGGGTCCTACACACCGCACCTCGAGGCTGTGCTGCGCGAAGGCGCGGCTGTCGATCTCGGAGCCTGACTGCAACGTAAGTCTTGCATGCCGGAGCCATTAGGTTAAGGCGTTGATCCAGTTCGCAATCATGAGGTTCGAAAACCGATGTGGCCCTTCTCCCGAACGACTGTCGTGCCGGTGCTCCGCTTCTACGGACCGATCGGAATGGCGGTGCCGTTGCGGCCGGGCCTGTCCATCGCCACGGCGGCCGGCGCGATCGAGCGCGCCTTCTCGCTGTCGCGGTTGCCGTCGGTCGCGATCCTCATCAATTCGCCCGGCGGCTCGCCGGTCCAGTCGAACCTGATCTTCAAGCGCATCCGTCGCCTCGCCGAGGAGCGCAAGAAGAAGGTTTATGTGTTCTGTGAGGATGTGGCGGCTTCTGGCGGCTATTTCCTCGCCGTCGCGGGTGACGAAATCTACGCCGATCCGTCCTCGATTCTCGGGTCCATCGGCGTCATCTCGGCGAGCTTCGGTTTCGACAAGGCCATCGAGAAGCTGGGTATCGACCGCCGCGTCTACACGGCCGGGCAGGCGAAAGGGTCTCTGGACGCGTTCCGGCCGGAGAACCCCGACGATATCGCCCGTCTCAAGGACATCCAGCGGACGGTTCACGACGTCTTCATCGGCGTCGTCAAGGAACGCCGAGCCGGCAAACTCAAGGGACCCGATAGTGAGCTGTTTTCCGGTGCGTTCTGGTCGGGACCCCAGGCCTGGGATCTCGGCCTCATCGACGGCGTCTCCGACGTGCGCACGAAGATGCAAGAGTTGCATGGCGACAAGGTTCGCCTGAAAGTCGTGCCCATGGAGGGCGGTGGGCTGCTGAGCCGGATCCGGCGACTGCCCTCGATGGGTTTGACCGGCGAGCCTCTTGCACCGATTGCGCTCGCTGACGATGTAGTGTCGGCTGTAGAGACACGCGCGATGTGGTCGCGCTTCGGTCTTTGATCGGGAAAGGGGGAGCACCATGCCCCAGCTCGTCGCCCTGGCCGTTGCCGGCGCCGGGCTCTATGCCGGTTACCGGTGGGTTTCGCGCCAGATCGGCCGCGTCCGCGAGGAGGCCCACCGTGCCGAGGAGGAACTGCGGCGCCGGGCCGCCGCAGCCCGCGGGCCCGTTGATCTCGGAGCCCTGGAGTTCGATGAGGTGAACGGGGTTTACCGGCCACGGACCTGAGTCCGGCCCGGTCGCACACCCCTCGCCTCGGCGGATCGCCTCGCCTATAGTCCGCGCCGAGTTCGATTTGAGAAGGCGCAAAGATGGCCAAGCGCGCAAACGCCGAGGCGGCTCCGCGGCCTGCCGATGGGCAGCTCCGACCGACGGTGGCGTTTCAGGACCTGATCCTCACGCTCCAGAAATTCTGGAGTGCGCAGGGTTGCGTGGCGCTGCAACCCTACGACATGGAAGTCGGCGCCGGCACCTTCCATCCGGCGACGACGTTGCGGGCGCTCGGCCCCAAGCCATGGAATGCCGCCTACGTGCAGCCTTCGCGCCGGCCGAAGGACGGCCGCTACGGCGAAAATCCGAACCGGCTTCAGCACTACTACCAGTTCCAGGTGATCATGAAGCCGTCGCCACCGGACATTCTGGACCTCTACCTCCAGAGTCTCGCGGCCATCGGCCTGTCGCCCGAGAACCACGACATCCGCTTCGTCGAGGACGACTGGGAGAGCCCGACGCTGGGCGCTTGGGGCCTCGGCTGGGAGGTCTGGTGCGATGGCATGGAGGTGACCCAGTTCACCTACTTCCAGCAGGTCGGCGGCTTCGACTGCAATCCGGTCGCCGGCGAGATCACCTACGGCCTCGAGCGGCTCGCCATGTACGTCCAGGGCGTCGACCGCGTGTACGACCTCAATTTCAACGGCCGGACCGACGCCAGGAAACTCACCTACGGTGACGTTTTTCTGCAGGCGGAGCAGGAATACTCGCGTCACAACTTCGAGCATGCCGACACCGACATGCTGCTGCGCCATTTCCGCGACGCCGAGGCCGAATGCAAATCCCTGCTCGACAAGGGCAGCTCGGCGGATCGCCATCTCATGGCGCTGCCCGCCTACGACCAGTGCATCAAGGCGAGCCACGTGTTCAATCTGCTCGACGCGCGCGGCGTCATCTCGGTCACCGAGCGGCAGAGTTACATTCTGCGTGTGCGGGAACTGGCCAAAGCCTGCTGTGGCGCTTGGCTCGCGACGGAGGGTGGACGGGCCTGAGCATGCTGACCGGATTCGCGCTGGCCCTTTCGGCCTCGAACCTTTTCGATGACCCGCGCAGCATGGGCGAGGCGGGTCTCGTTCTGCTGGCCGCAGGGGTCGTCGGGTTTCTGATCCGCAGCGCAATCGGGCCGCGCTGGGGCGCGCGGGAGTTGGCGCTGCTCGGATCGCTCGGCACGGTGTTGGGTCTCGCCTATGTCGGCGTGCCCGCGGCCGGTGTCCTCATTTGGTTCTTTGTTGTTGCCCTCGCAGTGGTGTGGGCGCTTTCGGTGATGAGGGACTTCCTATGACGATCACCGGGCCGCATTTCATCGGCGTCGCCATTCTGGCCGTGGCCTTCTATGGCACGGCACTTCTCGTGCTGATGCGCCATCCGAGGCCCATCAAGTGGTTCGCCATCGCGTTGTGCACCGTCGGCCTCGGCTATCTGTCGTGGACCGATGCCCCGGCGGAAATTGCCCGCGCGTTGCTCGGAACGCCGGGCTGACCGGAGCGGCCTATCGCGCGGCGGTGGGCGTCCGCCTGACACCGGCGCGCGCGAGCAGCAGTTGTTTCGCCGCATGGTTCTCGGCAGCACGCGCCATGGCCTCCTCGATCGCCGACGCGTCATGGGCTCGCCGGTGTTTTCCGCTCGCCCCGCCGCGCCCGCTGGCGCGCAGCCACCACGCCAGCGTGAGCACACCAGCGAAGCCGGAAGCCAGCCACATCCAGTCGAGCAGGTCCCCCACCTCCATGAGGGCTGAGACGATGCCGGTGCTGTCGGCGGCAATCAGCGCCCGGCCGGCCGCATCGCCGGCCGAATCGAGGCCGTCCACGGCCGCCGTCGCGGGTGTCGATGCTTCGGCTCGGGACTGTGCCGCCGCGCCGGCAGAAGGGGAGCCGGCCAACAGCGGACCGAGCAGGTCCTGGGCGCTGGCTGGCGCGGCCCCAAGGGCGGCGGCCAGGGCGATTGCCACGACGAGCCATGTGCGCATGACGGGATCCCCACTCCGATGTCACCGCCCGTGCGGCAGCCAAGCCCGCCGATTTAGCCAGCAAACGGCGTAGAACCCGTTAAATGGGAGGGTTGACGAAGGGTGAAGCCGCATCGGCTTCGCGAAGCGGCGTAAACCGGCTAGAACGGCCCCCCGAACCGACGCGTCCAATCGACGAGCGACCAGCCCATGTCCGAACTCCTGCTCGAGCTGTTCTCCGAGGAAATCCCGGCCCGCATGCAACTGCGCGCCGCGGACGACCTGAAGCGTCTCGTCGTCGAGGGCCTGAAGGCCGAAGGCTTGACCGTCGGGGACGCAGAGGCCTTCGCGACTCCCCGGCGGCTCGCGCTGGTCGTCACGGGCGTGCCGGCCCAGTCGCCCGGCGTCTCGGAGGAGCGCAAGGGCCCCCGCGTCGGCGCCCCCGAGGCGGCCGTGCAGGGCTTCCTCAAGGCCGCGGGGCTCGCCGCGCTGACCGAGGCCGAGATCGTCTCCGATCCCAAGAAGGGGGATTACTACGTCGCCCGCATCGACCGGCCGGGCCGTCCGGCCGACGCCATCGTCGCGGACGTGGTGAGCCGGGTCATCCGCACGTTCCCGTGGCCGAAGTCGATGCGCTGGGGCTCGGGCGATCTGCGCTGGGTGCGACCGCTGCACGCCATCGTCTGTCTGCTCGGCGGCCGCATCGTCCCTGTCGAGGTCGGCGGCGTCGTCAGCAGCAACCTGACGCGGGGCCATCGCTTCCATGGCAACACGCCGTTCCTGGTCGAGAGCTTCGCCGACTACAGGAAGCGCCTGGAGTTCCACCGGGTCACCCTCGACACCGCCGACCGCATCGCCCGCATTCGCAGCGAGGCCGAAGCCGCGGCCAGGAAGCACGGGCTGGAACTCGTCGTCGACGAGGCGCTGCTCGCCGAGAACGCCGGTCTCACCGAGTGGCCGACGGTGCTGCTCGGAACCTTCGACGCGGCATTCCTCGCCGTCCCCGGCGAATGCCTGACCACGTCGATGAAGACCCATCAGAAGTGCTTCTCGCTGCGCGATCCGAAGACCGGCAAGCTCGCCAACCGCTTCCTGCTCGTGTCCAATCTCATCGCCAAGGATGGCGGCGAGGCCATCGTCGCCGGCAACGAGAAGGTCATCCGCGCCCGGCTCTCCGACGCGCGCTTCTTCTGGGAGCAGGACCTGAAGCGCCGGCTGGAGCCGATGCACTTCGAACTCAAGGGCATCACCTTCCACGAGAAGCTCGGCACCCAGTGGGACCGCATGGAGCGGATCACCGAGCTGTCCCGTCAGATCGCCGGCGCCGTCGATGCCGAGCCGGAACTGGCCGGCCGCGCCGCCCAGCTCGCCAAGGCCGACCTCGTGTCCGGCATGGTCGGCGAGTTCCCGGAACTGCAGGGACTGATGGGCCGCTACTATGCGCAGGCCGAGCACATGAACCCGAAGATCGCCGCCGCGATCGAGGAGCACTACAAGCCGAAAGGTGCCGGCGACACGGTGCCGACGGCGCCGGTCTCGATGGCCGTGGCGCTGGCCGACAAGCTCGATACGCTGGTCGGCTTCTGGGCGATCGGCGAGAAGCCGACGGGTTCGGGCGATCCCTATCAGCTCCGCCGCGCCGCGCTGGGGGTGATCCGGATCGTTCTGGAAAACGACCTCAGGGTTTCCTTGAGCAGGAAGATCGACGCCGCCCTCGCGGAGTATCGCCGGCAGGCGCGGTGGACGGCCCACGACGAGCAGGGCGAGCGGCCGGCCGAGACGGACGTGCAGAACCTGCATCGGGCCTGGCGCGCCGATCTCCTGTCGTTCTTCGCCGACCGGCTGAAGGTCTACCTGCGCGACCAGGGCGCCCGCCACGATCTGATCGACGCCGTGTTCGCTCTTCCGGGCCAGGACGATCTGGCTCTGGTTGTCAAGCGCGTCGACGCGCTGTCCAAGTTCCTCGCGACCGACGACGGCACCAATCTGCTGGCCGGCGTGAAGCGCGCCCAGAACATCCTCGCCATCGAGGAGAAGAAGGACAAGCGCAGCTACGCCGGCGATCCTGTCGTCGCGCTGATGTCCTCGCCCGAGGAGAAGGCGCTGTTCGCGGCGATCGAGAAGGTGAAGTTCGACACCCGCGCGGCGATCGACGTCGAGAGCTTCGAGGGCGCCATGCGGGCGCTCGCCGAACTGCGCCCGCCGGTCGACGCCTTCTTCGAGCAGGTGATCGTCAACGCCGACGACAAGGCGGTGCGCGAGAACCGCTTGAAGCTGCTGTCCGAGATCCGCGCCGCCACGCTCAACGTCGCCGACTTCACGAAGGTCGCGGGTTGAACTGGCGAGAGGTTCACTTGTTCAGCACCCGAGGCCAGTTGGCGTCGCCGCGCCGGACGTTGCCAGGGACGTCCTTCTCCCAGGTGCGCTGTACCGATCGATTGTAGTTCAGATACAGCTTGCCATCGACGATGCGCCACGCCTCCGGGTCGCCCTTGGCGGTATAGCCTTCGGCGACCGCCCAGGCGCAATAGCCACCGTACTGCGGGGCATAGCGGGCCGGATCGGCGCGAAACGCCTCCCGGTTCGCGGCCGACGCAAACCGCCAGGCCACACCTTCATGGGTGAGCTGGAACGCGGCGTCGCCCTTCACCGGCTTGCCGGCGGAGAAATAGGCCACCGGATCATACCCGCCGACGGCCACGCCGGAGACGATGCCGCTGAACACCGGCGCCGTCTTCGGCGCTGCGACCGCAAGTCCGGCCAGTGCCGTGACCCACACGAACAGCGCTGCCCCGAGCGCGACGGTCGAAAGTTTTCTGATCAGGCTCACGGTCGTCATCCCATCTGAGAGCGAGGCTTGACGACACCTTCGCCGAAAGCGAGATCAACTGCGATCAACAAGGGGGTGATCGCGCCGTGATGATCCGGGAGCAAGCATGACGGAGTCGCTCGTCCACCTTTTCGTCTACGGCACCTTGATGCGCGCGGCCGACGGCTGGCGCTTCGGGAAATCCCAGCGGGACCGTCTCGCGCGCGAGAGCACGTTCGTCGGCACGGCGATGCTCGCGGCGCGCCTGTACGACCTCGGCAACTATCCAGGCCTTCTGTTGTCGGACGATCCGGCGGATGTGGTGCACGGCGAGATCGTAGCGCTCGCCGATCCCGACCACAGCTTCAGGTGGCTCGACCCCTACGAGAGCATCGTTCCGGGACGGCCTGCGGACAGCGAGTATCGACGCGAGAAGGTGACGGCGCGCTTGGCCGACGGCACGACGATCGCAGCGTGGACCTATGTGTACAACCATGACCTGTCGGCCGCGACGGCGGTGCATGGCGGTCGCTGGCTCATGCGCGGCTAGCGCGGGGGCCGGCAGAGATCGTCCGGCCGCCCGGGCGTGGCGTCAGCGATACCGCTGCTCGTGCACGAGGATCGCCTGCGCAATCAGAGCCTCGTCCTCGGAACGGACGGGATGACGGTGCGGCTGGAGACTGCGCGTCGGCGCCAGCGCCGCCGTGTTGGTCCACCCCTTCGGCGCGGGCTGACCGTAGTTGCGGCTGTACGGCTCGCGCGGATCGTCGGGCTCGACCTGAGCACGGCGCGGCGGAGCGATCTGGGCTGGCAGTCCGTCGTCCTCCATCTGCGGCTTGCGGCCGAGATTGTCATAGGACGGCGCAGTCATCTGCGCGTAGGTGCGGGTCTGCGTCTTCGAGGCACAACCCGCAGAGAGAAGGCTGGCGGCCGCAACCAGAGCAACCAGCGGGATCGATGGCCGGCGGCCATCACACGAAAGCAACATGACTCGACACCTGGCAACGACAACAACACCGGCTCCGAGTGTGCCGCCAACAGGGTTAAGTCCGGTTTAATGGCCGTGCCGATTTGGCACGCGCCCCGCTCAGGCCTCGAACACGCCGCCATCCGGCCGCGTCGCGCGGGCGCGGTCGGCAGGCACGAGTGCCGGCCGCAGCATCTGGATGATCGGCGCGATGGGGGGCTGCGCTCCCTCCGCGGGTGCCACTGCAAGCAGGCGGATCCACAACCCCCCGAGGATCAGGTCGATCGCCGCCGCCATGTCGACATCGGCGCGCACTTCGCCCCGCGCCTGACCTTGGGCCAGAATGGCTGCCAGCATCGCGCGCCAGGGTGCCAGGAGACGCTGGTCGAGCTTTTGACGCAGGACGTCGTCGAGCTGTGCTTCAGCGAGCAGGCCGCGCATCACCCGCGCGGCCGCCGGCGTGGTGGTTCGCGCACTGAGTGATTGCAGGGTGAGTTCGAGCGCCACGATCGCGTCGTCCGCACCAGTCATCGGCGGTGGCTCGCCCGGCTGGCACTCGGCGAACGCCTCGAGGATCACGTCGGCCTTCGACGTCCACCACCGGTAGATCGACTGTTTGCCGACCTTGGCCGCCAGCGCGATGCGGTCCACCGTCACGTCGCCATAGGGTTCGCGCTCCGCAAGTTCCAGCGCGGCGTCGAGAATTGCGCGACGTGTCGTCTCGCTTCGCGGCCGGCCGCGCGAACGCGGAGTGCTCGCCATTGGCGTCTGGCCTCCCCCGGGGCAGTCTGACCCGATGGCTATTACGAGACGCCAGGTCTGACAACCCGGGCGGAGGTGGCGGCGGGCGTTATTCGCTGCGCAGAGCGTCGATCGGGTTGAGATGCGCCGCCCGGCGCGCCGGGAAGAAGCCGAAGAACACGCCGGTGCCGGCCGCCGCCGCGAGCGCCAGCAGGATGGTCTCGGGTGAGATCAGGATCGGCCAGTTAGCCGCGGCACCCATGGCGTAGGCCGAGCCGACCCCGAGCACGACGCCGATCAGACCACCGAGCACGCACAACGTCACCGCCTCCACCAGGAACTGCATCATGATGTCGTGGCGGCGCGCGCCGACCGCCATCCGGAGGCCGATCTCGCGCGTCCGCTCGGTGACCGATACCAGCATGATGTTCATGATTCCGATGCCGCCGACCACCAGCGCGATCGCCGACGTCGCGGCCAGCAGCCAGCCGAGCGTGGTCAGGGCCGCCGTCCGCGCCTTCAGAAACTCCGCGATGTTGCGGACGCTGAAGTTGTCCTCGGCCCCGACGGCAATGCGGCGGCGCTGCCGCAGCAGTTGCTCGATCTCGACCTGGGCCCCATCGAGATCGGTCCCGTCCTCGAATTTGACGTTGATCTGGCCGACCTGCTCGGTCTGAACCTGGCTGCGCCCGACGATCTTGCCGCGCGCCGCCGCGATCGGCAGCAGCACGATATCGTCCTGGTCCCGGCCCATCGTCGACTGGCCCTTCGCTTCGAGCAGCCCGATCACCTGGAACGGTGTGTTCCTGATGCGCAGCACCTGGCCGATCGGGTCGCTGCCGTCGAACAGCTGCTTCACGATCGTCTGGCCGATGATGGCGACGCGGCCCGAGGTGCGCATGTCGGCGGCCCCGAAGTCGCGGCCCGCGACGATGGTCCAGTCGCGCACGGTGGCGTAGTCCTGATGCACGCCCGAAATGGTCGACGTCCAGTTGCGGTTGCCGAACACGACGGGCGCGCTGCCGTTGAGCTGGCCGCTGATCGCAATGACGGACGGGATCTTCGCGCGGATCGACTCGACGTCCGCCTCTCCGAGCGGCAGATCGGTGCCGGCCCCACCAGACCGTCCACCGACGCGCGAAGAGCCCGGAAAGACCACGAGCATGTTCGAGCCGAGGCTGTTGATCTGCCGGTCGACCTCCGAGCGCGCGCCGAGTCCGATCGCCACCATGACGATGACGGCCGCCACACCGATCACGATGCCGAGTGTCGTCAGCGCGCTCCGCAACTTGTTGGCGAGAATGGCCGCGAGCGCGACCCGGATGAAGTCGATCACGTTCATCAGGCGGCCTCCGCGCTTGTGCGGCGGCCCGGCGTGACGACGTCCTCGACGATCTTGCCGTCGCGGAACAGGATGCGCCGGCGGGCCCAGGCGGCGATCTCGGGATCGTGGGTGACGAGAATGACCGTGATGCCTTCGCGGTTCAGCGCATCGAACAGGGTCATGATCTCTTCGCTGGTACGGCTGTCGAGCGCGCCGGTCGGCTCGTCGGCGAGCAGGATCTTGGGGTTGTTGACGAGCGCACGCGCGATGGCGACGCGTTGCTGTTGGCCGCCGGACAGCTGGCGCGGGTGATGGTCGAGCCGGTTGCCGAGACCGACCTGCTCCAGTCGCTGCCGGGCAGCCCCGGCCGGATCCGTCGGCTTCGGCGTCGCATAGACGAGCGGCAGCATCACCTGCTGGAGCGCGCTGGTTCGCGGCAGCAGGTTGAACTGCTGGAACACGAATCCGATCGTCGCATGGCGCAACAGCGCCAACGCATCGGTGTCGAGCGTGCCGATGTCGCGCCCCGCAATCAGCAGATGCCCCGTGGTCGGCACATCGAGCGCGCCGATCAGGTTCATCATGGTCGACTTGCCGGATCCGGATGGCCCCATGATCGCGACGAACTCGCCCTGGGCAATGTCGAACGTCACGCCGTCCAGCGCACGGACCGTCTCGCCGCCGAGCTCATAATGCTTCTGGACGTCGCGGGCCGAAATCAGCGGCGGCGAGGCCGGCGCGAGCGACCGGCTGTCGAGCGGCGCGTTCATTTCTTGGCCTCGCGGGCCCGCGTGATGAGCTTCTCGCCCACGATCAGCGGCCCGCCGACGATCTCGGTGTAGACGTCGTCCGAAATGCCGAGCTGCACGGAGCGACGCTCGGGCCCGCCTTTGCCGAGAACCCACAGGGTCTGCGTGCGCCCCACGGCCTGCGTATCGCGCCGGGTGGTGCGCCATTTCTCATAAGCCGGCCTCTGGGCGTCCGTGATGATCCGCACGAGCATCTGCTCGAGCCGCCCCTGAATGCGGGCGCGCGTTTGGGTTTGATCCCAGGTGCCCGCACCCCCCTGGTTGTTCATGCCGCCCTCGGCGCGCATCTCGGCGAAGACCTTGCGCATCTCCTCTTCGACCGTCTTGACCTGATCGGGCGTCAGCGCGAGCTCGGTGGTCAGCCGCTCGATGCGCTCCTTCATCATGCCGCGCCCGCCGCCCGCGCCAGCGGCGCCTGTGGCGGCCGGTCCGCCGCCCGGAGCGGCAGCCTGCGGAGCGCCGTCGCGCGGCCGGTAGCGCAGCGCGTCGTTGGACACCCGAAGCACGCTGTCGCGGTGTGCGGTTTCGATCTGCACGTTGCCCGTCATGCCGGGATACAGACGGCGATCCTCGTTGGCCGCTTCAACGATGACCGTGTAGGTGACGATGTTCTGCAGCTCCGTCGCCGACAGCCGCACCTGCGTGACCCGCCCCGCGAACTTGCGCTCGGGATAGGCATCGACCGTGAACGAGACCGGGTTGCCTTCGGCGACGGCGCCCACGTCGGCCTCGTTGACTTGCGCTTCGATGCGGATGCGCCGCAGGTCCTGGGCGATCTTGAACAGCTCCGGTGCCTGAAAGCTCGCGGCCACCGTCTGTCCGACATCGACGGTCCGCGCAATCACCGTGCCGTCGATCGGCGAGCGGATGAAGGTGCGGTCGAGATCGATCTCGGCCTGATCGAGTTGGGCCTGCCGCTGCGCGATCGTCGCCTCTGCCGTCTGAACCTGGGCTTTTGCCACGGCAATCTCGGCCTGTGCGACTTCGAGGTCGCGCAGCGCCGTATCGAGGGTGGCCTGCGAGGTCACGCCTTTGGCCGAGAGCTGCTTCTGGCGCTCGATGTTGCGCTCGGCCTGGCGCAGCACCGCCTCCGCGCGAATGACCGCCGCCTGCTGATTGACCAGCGCCGCCTTGGCAGCGTTGAAGTCGGCCCGGGCCTGGGCGACCTTCGCCCGGTAGGTCTTGGTGTCGAGCACGGCAAGGACGTCGCCCGACTTCACTTCGGTATTGAAGTCGGCCATCACTTCGCCGACCTGCCCGGAGAGCTGGGAGCCGACTTGCACCGTGATGAGCGAGCGGACCGGACCCGAGGTTGAGACGATCTTGCGGATCGCGCCCCGGGTCACTTCGGAGGTGTCGAACACCAGCGAGCCGCTGCCGCTGCCAGGCATCCCCACAGCCGAGTAAATGGCGATTGCGACGGCCACCACCGGGACGAGGAGCGTGAACAACATGAGACGCAGGCGCTTCGTCATTGCTTTACCCCCGGGGCCGTAACGCACCCCACTTCGGCCGACTTGCAGGCTAAACGACGGCGGACCGGTCGATCCGTCGCCGTGCCGGCGCGGCCATCCGGGCAGACTGCCTGGATGAACGGGAGATGAACAGCCTATTCAGAGCTTGTTCAAGCCGGGAGCATTAGCTTCGTAAAACCCTGAAAACAAAACTTCCCCGGCGTGATCCAAGGGGCGCAGTGTTCAGGGTCTCTGCGCCCCACTTTTTTCGAAAAGTTAACGCGCCGCGCTCCGGTAGCCCTGTTCGTGCGCCGGACTTGCCCACAGCCTCGGCATTTGCCATACGCCAGCCTCGGACCTCTCTCAGCCGGCGGCCCTGTGCGTATTCTCGGCATCGTAACAGACACTCACGACAGCGGTATTGCCCTGCTGCGCGACGGCGTGCCCGAGATCGTGATCGAAGAAGAGCGCCTCAATCGCAAGAAGCACACCCAGCGCTTCCCGGCCCGGGCCCTCGATGCCGCTCTGACCGCCCGTGGACTATCCCTCGCCGACATCGACGCACTCGCCACGCCCTGGGACATCTCGCGGCTGCGCCGGACGTTCGCCGCGGCCGTCCTGCGGCGGCTGCCGGCGAGCTGGAACCTGATCCGCAAAGACGCCCACCCGACGCAGCGCAACGAGATCGTCTTTCTCAACCAGCGCCTGCGCTACAAGCTGCGGGGTCAGTTCGCGACCCGCCAGCTGCCGCCGCTCTACAACGTGGGCCATCACGATGCCCATGCCGCGCTGTTCTTCGTGTCGCCCTTCGAGGACGCCACCGTCCTCGTCATGGACGGTTACGGAGACGACGCATCGACGAGCGTCTACACCGGAGCCGGTGGCCGGCTGAACCGCCATTGGCACCTCGGCATGTTCAACTCGCTGGGGATGATCTACACCTTCGTCACCCACTACCTGGGGTTCGCCGGGTTCGCCGACGAGGGTAAGGTCATGGCGCTCGCGGCCTTCGGCGGGCCGACCTACGACCGCCAGTTCCGCGACGTCATCGCGCTGATCGACGATGGCCGTTACGCCATCGACATGAGCTATTTCAGCTACGACGCCTACGGCATGTTGCAGCCGTTCGGCCCGAAATTCATCGAGACCTTCGGACCGCCGCGCCAGCCGGGCGAACCGTTGACGCAGCGGCACAAGGATATCGCCCACGCCCTGCAGTTGCGCACCGAGGAGGTCATCCTCCACATCTGCCGGGCGCTTTCGAAAGCCCATCCGTCGCGCAATCTCGTGCTGACCGGCGGCGTCGCGCTCAACTGCATCGCCAATGCGCGCGTCCTGGCCGAGACCGACTACGCGCATGTCTGGGTGCCGCCGGTCGCCTCGGATTCGGGCGCCCCGCTCGGTGCCGCGCTCTGGCATCACCATCAGACGCTCGGTCGCCCGCGGTCGTGGACGCTGCGCAGCGCCGCACTCGGGCTCTCGTACACCGACGAGCAGATCCGCGCCGCCATTGCCGCGCGCGGTCTCACCTGCGAGCATTTGACCGAGGACTCTATGATCGAGCGGGCCGCGCAAGACCTGGCCGCCGGCCGTGTGCTCGGCTGGTTCCAGGGACGCTTCGAGATGGGCCCGCGGGCGCTCGGCCACCGCTCGATCCTCGCCGACCCCCGCTCGGTGACCATGCGCGACACCATCAATCAGAAGATCAAGCGCCGCGAAGGATTCCGGCCGTTCGCGCCGGCGATCCTGAGAGAGCGCGTCGCCGAGTTCTTCGAGTTCGATGACGATGACCCGTTCATGACCATGGCGCCGCGGGCGAAGGCCGACAAGGCGCACCTGCTGGCCGCCGGCATCCACGTCGATCACACCGGCCGCATCCAGACCGTCGATCGCGATACCAATCCACGATACTGGAGGGTCATCGAGGCCTTTGGCCGACGGACCGGCGTGCCGGCTCTGCTCAACACGAGCTTCAACGAGCAGGAGCCGATCGTGAACCGGCCCGAAGAGGCGATCGACTGCTATCTGCGCACCGACATGGACGCATTGGTGCTCGAGACCTTCTATCTGTCGAAGAGGTGATGCGATGGGCGGCAGGGAACGGCGCGTTGTCGCGATCCTCGGTCTCCTGACCGGCGCCGCTCTGATCGTGATCGGCGTCCGCTTCTTCCTCGTGCCGGCGTCGGCCACCAAGTTCTTCGGTATCGATCCGAAGGCTATGGTTCCGGCGCTCCACTATGTCATCGCGCTGCGCGACATCTGGCTCGGCGCCCTTGCGATCGCCTTCGTCGCGCTGGGAGAATGGCGGGCGCTGGCCCTCTGGCTCGGTTGCGCGGTCGCCGTCTGTTTCGCAGACGCCTGGATTGCGGCGACCTCGAGTGGCCGGTGGGTGAGCGTCGCATTCCACATCGCGTCGGGCATCTTCTGCGCGGCACTCGCCCGGGCGAGTTGGCGGGCAGCCCCGGCCGCGCGTCCGTGACCGGCACGAGACGCCTCGACGCAGCCCCGAAGTTCGCGTATCGCCCCGCCCATGGGTAAGTGCGCAACGGCGACGATCCTGGCCCTGCTCGGGCTGGCCGGCCTCGCCGCGCAGTCCGCAGGGGCTGCCGAACGGATCGATCTTTCGCGGGCCTGCTGGCCGGCCGAGGCGCTGGCACAGCGGCCGGGCGAGAAGGCCGTGCGCCGGGATCCCGCAGCCCGCGGAGGGCCGCCGGCGGTCGATCAGGCACAACCAGCCCCTGTCGACCCGAGCCGGCGCGGAGCGATCCGGCGCGTCGAACTGCCCCCGGGCCGCAAACTCGTCGCCCTCACCTTCGACTTCTGCGAGCAGCCGGGCGAGGTGGCGGGCTACGATGGCGCGATCATCGACATCCTGCGCGCCGCCAACGTCCGGGCGACCCTGTTCTTCGGCGGCCGCTGGATGATGACCCACGCCGACCGCGCCCGACAGCTGATCGCCGATCCGCGCTTCGAGATCGCCAGCCACGGCTGGGCCCACCGCAATGTGCGGCTGTTGTCGGGTCCGGCGCTGTCCGAGGAGATCACCGGTCCGTCGGCGGCCTATGCCGCCCGCCGCCAGGAACTCGGCCGCATGCAGTGCGCGGCGCCCCACCTCGCCAGTGTGCCGCCCCGCATCACGCTGACCCGGTTTCCCTTCGGCGCCTGCAATGCGGCGGCCCTCCAGGCGACCGCCGAGGCTGGCCTGCTCGCCATTCAGTGGGACGTGTCGACCGGAGATCCGTCGCCCGGCCAGTCGGCGGCCACCATCGCCGACGTGATGGTGCGCCAGGCGCGGCCCGGCTCCATCATCCTCGGCCACGCCAACGGGCGCGGCCATCACACCGCCGAGGCCCTGCCGGCCGCCATCGACCGGTTGAAGGCCAGCGGATTCGAGTTCGTGACGGTGAGCGAGCTTCTCGCCGCCGGCCGCCCCGTCGTGTCCGACACCTGCTACGACGCCAAGCCGGGCGACACCGACAAGTATGACTTTTTCGGCGGCGCGAAGGCCGCCAGAACGGAGCGTCGCGATGGCTGGACTCCCACCACCGTTCCACGCTGAGCGGGTCCGCATCGCGCGGGGTGCGCGGTCGTGGTTTCTCGATGCGCCGTCGCCCGACGGCGCTTGGGAGGCCGCCCGCGCCTTCGCCGGCATCGATCCGTGGCGCGCCTACGGACGGACCGGCGATCAGTTGGCTCAGATGTTCGCGCCGCACGAGCGGCCGGATGGCACGTTTCGGATTGCCGCGCGGACCGGCCCGGACGCGCCGCCGGCCGCCCTGGCCCTTGTCCAGAGCCCATGGCTGGCCGGACCCTACGTGCGTTTTCTCGGCGTCCTGCCCGAGCATCAGGGCGACGGGCTCGGCACCGCGCTGCTCGGCTGGATCGAGGCCGAGGCCCGCCGGGCGCGGGCGCGCAACCTGTGGATCTGCGTATCGGCCTTCAACGAGGGCGCCTTTGCCCTCTACCGGCGTGTCGGCTTCGAGCCCGTCGCCGAGATCCCCGATCTCGCCGCCGATGGAATCACCGAGCGGCTCTTGCGCAAGCGACTGGGCTCCTGATCCCTACGGCACTTCAAGTACAATGCGCCCGCGGACTTTGCCGGCCAGCAGCTCCGGCGCCAGCTGGATGACGTCGGCCAGCGGGCGGGTCTCGGTCAGGGCCGCGAGCCGCGCCGTGTCGAGATCGCGCGCCAGCCGCTCCCACGCGATCCGTCGCCGCGCGATCGGCGCCATCACGCTGTCCACGCCCGCCAGCGTAATGCCGCGCAGGATGAACGGGGCGACCGACCCCGGCAGGTCCATGCCCTGGGCAAGGCCCGTGGCGGCGACGCACCCGCCGTAGCGGGTCATCGAGAGGACGTTGGCGAGCGTGTGGCTGCCGGCGACGTCGATGGCACCGATCCAGCGCTCCTTGCCGAGCGGACGAGCCGGCCCCGCCAGTTCCTTGCGATCGAGGATCTCCGCGGCGCCGAGCGACTTGAGGAAGGCTTCTTCTTCCGGTCGGCCGGTCGCCGCGATCACGTGGTGGCCGAGCTTGGCCAACAGCGAGACGGCGACGCTGCCGACGCCGCCCGCCGCGCCGGTGACCAGTACGGGTCCGCTGCCGGGCGTGACGGCATGCGCTTCGAGAGCCAGCACGCACAGCATGGCTGTACAGCCGGCCGTCCCGATCGTCATCGTATCGGCACGTGAGAACGCGGCCGGCCGCTTGACCAGCCAGTCGCCCTTGACGCGGGCGACCTGCGCATAGCCGCCGTGATGCGTCTCGCCGACCCCCCAGCCGTTGAGGATCACGTCGTCGCCGGCCGCGAACCCGGCATGCCCGCTCGCGAGCACGGTACCCGCGAAGTCGATGCCGGGGATCAGCGGGAACCGGCGCACGATCGGCGCCTTGCCGGTCAGGGCGAGTGCATCCTTGTAGTTCAGCGTCGAGTGCGAGACCCGCACCGTGACGTCGCCGTCCATCAGATCCGCAGTCGAAAGATCGGACCAGGTGACCTTCTGCCCGCCTTCGCCCTTCTCGACGAGGAAACCCTTGAATCGGTCCATGCTGGCTTCTCCCGCAGCGGTTCGTCTCCGATTACCCGTCGCGCGACATCCTGTCGAGCCGGAGAGGAGAGCCGCCGACACTGTCTGGCTTGGCATAGTGGCCACAGTCGTTCATGCGAGTTGTTGCAGAAAAACTCGGTTAATACGAGATGAATACAATGACTATATCGAGTTTTACCTGTGAGCGCGGATCATGACTTTCTGTCACGCCGCGGCGGCCGCAAGCAACGTCGCGCGCTGTATTGCAGTGCAGCAACGTTTTTGCTTGCCGTTCTCGCGTGTGGGCCGCTAGCGTGCAGCGTGGCGGTCGGTTCGGAAGGTTTTCGACCCTCGACGGCCAGAAAAGGAGTCAGAGATGGAACTTGAAATGCGATTGACCGTCCTCGCGGCGATCGTCTCTTTCGGCTTCGTCGCTGCGATCGTGATGGGAGTGGTCTGAGACCGGTCCAATCAGCCGGCGCCAGTCCGGCATGTCTGACGTTTTCGCGCGGTGTCCGGTAGACACCGCGTTTTTGTTGGGGCTACCGCCGGATCGCGTAGCCGACGATGGCGAGCGCCAGCGGCACGAACATCGGCACGATCGAGACGTTCGTCGCAGCTGAAATCATCCCGGGAACCTTGGCGATCACCAGCGCGCCACCGATAGCGCCACCGATCATCGACCAGGCGAGCGTTGTCGACGACGGCTGGCTGACATCCTTCAGCGCCTGCGAGCCGACCAGCCCGACGACCCAGACAAGCACGCCGCAGGCGATGCTCTGAACCATGACGGCCACATCCCCGGAAACCGGAATGTAGCGCAGGATCTGCGGCGCGGCGAACCACGCCACCACGATCTGCAGAGCGATCAGAATGATGCGGCCGAGCATGGCGCCTCCAGGATCCGAACTCGCGAAACAGTAGCATCGCCGCGCGGTGCTGGCCGTGGCAGTTCAGCACCGCTGGACCGTTGCCGCGCTCCGATCTCAGGCCGCCACCGTATCCGCCGCCGGGCCCTTCGCATCGTAGTTGAGCACCGGCGCCAGCCACCGCTCGCACTCGCTCACCGTCCAGCCCTTCCGCCGCGCGTAATCCTCCACCTGATCGCGCTCGACCTTGCCCACACCGAAATAGTGGCTCTCCGGGTGTGCGAAATAGAAGCCCGAGACGGCGGCGCCCGGCCACATGGCATAGCTCTCGGTCAGTTGAATCCCGGTCGCGGCCGTCGCGTCGAGCAGCCGGAACAGGGTTGCCTTTTCGGTATGATCGGGCTGGGCCGGATAGCCCGGCGCCGGCCGGATGCCACGATATTTTTCGAGAATGAGTTCGTTGGCGGTGAGCCGCTCGTCGGCGGCATAACCCCAAAGCTCGCGCCGCACGCGCTCGTGCATGCGCTCCGCGAACGCCTCCGCGAGCCGGTCGGCCAGAGCCTTGAGCATGATCCGGCCGTAGTCGTCGGTCTTGGCGATGTGGCGCTCCATCGCTTCCGCCTCGCCGAAGCCCGTCGTGACGGCGAACCCGCCGACATAGTCCAGGCGGCCCGAGTCCTTCGGCGCGACGAAGTCGGCAAGCGCGGTGTGCGCCCGGTCGCGGCTCGGATCGCGGGCGATCTGCTGGCGCAGGGTGTGCAGCACGGCAAGCCGCTCGCTCCGGCCGGAGTCGCCATAGACCTCGATGTCGTCGCCGACCGCGTTGGCCGGCCAGAAACCGACGACGGCATTGGCCGTCAGCCACCGTTCGCGAACGATCCGCTGCAGCATCTCTTGGGCGTCGGCGAACAGCTTGCGCGCCTCGGTGCCGACCTTGTTGTCGTCGAGGATCTGCGGATAGCGCCCGGCGAGTTCCCAGGTTTGGAAGAACGGCGTCCAATCGATGTAGGGCACCAGTTCGGCCAGATCGTAGGCCGTGAAGGTGTGCGTGCCGAGTGCCCGCGGCGCCGGCGGCGCATAGCTCTTCCAGTCGATGGAGAACTTGTTGGCGCGGGCGGCCGCAAGCGAAATCCGCGACTTCTTCGACTCGGCCGCCAGATGCGCGGCCCGCACCTTCTCATACTCCGCCTTGATGCCGGCGATGTAGCCGTCGCTCTCGGTGTCCGACAACAGATTGGAGACCACGCCGACCGCGCGGCTCGCGTCCAGCACGTAGATGGTCTGGCCACGGCTGTAGTTCGGTGCGATCTTCACCGCCGTATGCACGCGGCTGGTCGTTGCGCCGCCGATCAGCAGCGGGCACGAGAAGCCCTCGCGCTCCATCTCCGCCGCGACCAGGCACATCTCGTCGAGCGAGGGCGTGATGAGCCCGGACAGACCGATCACGTCGGCCTTCTCGCGCTTCGCCGTCTCGAGGATCTTGGCCGCCGGCACCATCACGCCGAGATCGATCACCTCGTAGTTGTTGCACTGGAGGACGACGCCGACGATGTTCTTGCCGATGTCGTGCACGTCGCCTTTCACGGTGGCCATCACGATCTTGCCGGCGGCCGGCTTCGCCGCGAGGCCGGAAGCCAGCTTCTCGGCTTCGAGATAGGGCTGCAGGTAGGCGACGGCCTGCTTCATGACGCGGGCGGATTTCACAACCTGCGGCAGGAACATCTTGCCGGCGCCGAACAGGTCACCGACGACGTTCATCGCCGCCATCAGCGGTCCCTCGATGACGTGCAGCGGCCGCGCCGCATCGCGGCGGGCCTCCTCCGTATCCTGCTCGATGAAGTCGGTGATGCCGCGGACCAGCGCATGCTTGAGGCGCTCCTCGACCGGCGCCTCGCGCCACGTGAGGTCGGTGGCCGACTTCCTGGGGCCGCCATCGCCCTTGAACCGTGCGGCGGCCTCCAGCAGCCGGTCCGTCGCGTCCTTGCGCCGGTTGAGGATCACGTCCTCGGCGAGCTCGCGCAGCTCGGCCGGAATGTCGTCGTACACCGTCAGCTGGCCGGCGTTGACGATGCCCATGTCCATCCCGGCTTGGATGGCGTGATAGAGGAACACCGAGTGCATCGCCTGGCGCACCGGCTCGTTGCCGCGGAACGAGAACGACAGGTTCGAGACGCCGCCCGAGACGTGCACCAGCGGCATCCGCTCCTTGATCTGGCGGGTCGCCTCGATAAACGCGATGCCGTAGTTGTCGTGCTCTTCGATGCCGGTCGCGACGGCGAAGATGTTCGGGTCGAAGACGATGTCCTCGGGCGGAAAGCCGACCTGCTCGGTCAACAGTTTGTAGGCCCGCTCGCAGATGCTGACCTTGCGTTCGACGGTGTCGGCCTGGCCCACCTCGTCGAAGGCCATGACCACCACGGCGGCGCCGTAGCGCAGCACCTTGCGGGCCTGCGCCAGAAACGCGGCCTCGCCTTCCTTCATGCTGATCGAGTTGACGATCGCCTTGCCTTGCACGCACTTGAGGCCGGCCTCGATGACGCTCCATTTCGAGCTGTCGATCATCACCGGCACGCGCGCGATGTCGGGCTCCGACGCGATCATGTTGAGGAACGTCGTCATCGCCTTCTCGCTGTCGAGAAGACCCTCGTCCATGTTCACGTCGATGATCTGCGCGCCGTTCTCGACCTGCTCGCGGGCAACCGCCAGGGCGGCCTGGTAATCGCCCTGCTCGATCAGCTTGCGGAACTTGGCCGAGCCGGTGACGTTGGTGCGTTCGCCAACGTTGATGAAGCGCTGCGCTGCGGAGGTGGTGGTCATGTCAGGCCTTGCCCAGAAGGATATGGCGATGCTTGAGCGGGGCTACAGTGGCGATCGTCGCGAAGTCACGATCGCAATGAAGCAGAGTGGAATCGTGATCGATGCAGAGTTGGGCGATGCAGCAGTCGAGCGCGCTGCGGACGGTCAGCCCGTCCTGTCGCAATCGGCAATAGATCTTGGCCGCCTCGTCCCAGGCTGATGAAGCCATCGTGACTGTTTCGAAGGCGTCGACACGGGCCAGCATGGCACGCCACTCGGGCTCCCCGCGACAGCCCTGGAGGAGTTCGAGCCGGATCGGCGGAGCCATCACGACAGGCTCGTTGCCAATTGCCGTCCGCAATCTGAGCGCGGCTGCGCCGGACCTGTCGCGTATCGCCACGATCCACAGCGACGTATCAACGATGATCGTCATCGCCGCCGCCGGCTCGTAGGGCCTTGTAGTCGTAGTCGTCTCTCAGAATGTCCCGGCCGGCCAACTCCAGCATGCCTTCGAGGGCGCTGCGTGGGCGGGCCGTGGCCTCGCGTAGAATCTGCTCGATGGCGGCAGTCTCGGTCGCAAGGCCGGTCAGCTTCTTGGCCTCGGCAACCAGAGCTTCGTCGAGCACGACATTGATACCCATGTCACACCTGTCCTTTTGGCGCGCCGGTTCGACCGTTACCCATGCACGAACGGCTCGAGCCCGGAAAGCCGCATCTTCGGCGCCAGCCGCGGCGGCACGCGCGGGGTCACGCCCTGCACGTGCGAGCGGATGTGCGCGATATGGTCGGGCGTCGATCCGCAGCACCCGCCGACGATGTTGACGAGACCTTCCTTGGCCCACGGCTCGATCTGGCACGCCATGTCGTGCGGGCTCTCGTCGTACTCGCCCATCGCGTTCGGCAGCCCGGCATTCGGATAGGCCGAGACGTAGACGTCGGCGATGGCCGACAGCTCGGCGACGTGGGCCCGCATGGCCTCCGCTCCGAGCGCGCAGTTGAGCCCGATGGAAAATGGCTTGAGGTGGCGCATGGAGTACCAGAAGGCTTCCGCCGTCTGGCCGGACAGCGTGCGGCCGGACCGGTCCGTGATGGTGCCGGAGATCATGATTGGCAGCGTGACCCCGGTTTCCTCGAAAACCTCGAGTGTGGCGATACCGGCCGCCTTTGCGTTCAGCGTGTCGAAGATCGTCTCGATCAGGATGACATCAGGCCCGCCCTCGATCAGCCCGCGCACCTGCTCGGCATAGGCGTCGCGCAGCTCGTCGAACGAGACGTTCCGGTAGCCCGGATTGTTGACG
Organism: Hyphomicrobiaceae bacterium; assembly: GCA_049318625.1. Lineage (GTDB taxonomy): Bacteria > Pseudomonadota > Alphaproteobacteria > Rhizobiales > Hyphomicrobiaceae > JBMOGA01. The sequence continues at coordinate 138,866 of JBMOGA010000001.1, read as the reverse complement.
TCGGGCGAGATCGAGGCGGTGCGGTTGGTCGGCCCGACGGCACCGGCGACGAACCGGGGATGGCCATCCTTCGCCTCGTAGATGTCGGCCGCCGCCCGGGCGAGCCGCGCCGCGGTGACGTTGATCTCGTAGGAGAGATCCTCCATACCGTAATCGGCCATCGAGATGCGCTGGGCGTTGAACGTATTGGTCTCGATGATGTCGGCGCCCGCGGCCAGATACTGCTCGTGGATCTCCTGGATGATGCGGGGCTGCGTCAGCACGAGCAGATCGTTGTTGCCCTTGATGTCGCGATGCCACGCGGCGAAGCGGTCGCCGCGATAGGCGGCCTCGTCGAGCTTGTGGCGCTGGATCATCGTCCCCATGGCGCCGTCGATGATCAGAATGCGCGATGCGGCGGCGGTGTGGAGCGCGGCGATGCGTTCGGCACGGGTCATGGCGCGGTCCTTCTGTTCAGGAATTGACGGCTTGCCGGCTTTCGCCGGCGACCGGACGAAGGCCGAGCAGATGGCAGATGGCGTAGACGAGGTCGGCCCGGTTCAGCGTGTAGAAGTGGAACTGCCGGATGCCCTGGTCGACAAGATCCATGACCTGCTCGGCCGCGACGGCGGCCGCCACCAGATGGGTCGTCGCCGGATCGTTCTCGAGGCCGTCGAAGCGCCGCGCCAGCCACGCCGGCATGGTGGTGCCGCAGCGCGCCGCGAAGCTCGCCACCTGTTTGTAGTTGTGGATCGGCACGATGCCCGGAACGATCGGGCACCAGATCCCCTTGGCGCGCGCCCGTTCCATGAAGCGGAGGAAGTGCACGTTGTCGAAGAAGAACTGCGTGATCACGCGCCGGGCGCCGGCGTCGACCTTCGACTTCAAGTGGTCGATGTCGGCATCGAGCGACGGGCTTTCGGGATGGCCTTCCGGATAGCCGCCGACCGACACCTCGAACGGCGCGATCTCCAGGATGCCGCGCACCAGGTCGGCGGTGCTGGCATATCCCCCCGGGTGGGGCACGTACTGCGTGCCGACGCCGGACGGCGGATCGCCCCGCAGCGCCACGATATGGCGCACGCCCGCCGCCCAATAGCCGCGCACGACGTCGTCGACTTCACCGGTGGTGGCCTGCACGCAGGTGAGGTGCGCCGCGGGGGCGAGCGACGTCTCCTGCACGATCCGCGACACCGTTGCGTGCGTGCGCTCGCGGGTCGAACCGCCGGCACCATAGGTCACCGAAACGAACCGCGGGGCCAGCGGCTCGAGCCGGCGGACCGCCTGCCACAGCTGATCCTCCATCTTGTCGTTCTTCGGCGGGAAGAACTCGAAGGAGACGTCGATATCCCCGGAGCCCACAAGCCGGCTCTTGCGCTCTGTCATCGTCATGCTCCGTCTGCTCGTTCGAGTGCGGTTGCGCGGCGGCCGCGTCGTGCGGCACCGTCGGGAATAGGCTGTTCGGCCGACCACAGCGTGACGGTCAGGCGCTGACCCTCGGCCTCGCGCTGCGACAGTCCGCGGACCGGATGCGCCACCAGGCCCGCCTCCTGCATCCATTGATTGACCTGTCCGGCGGCAAAGCCGAGGCGCTCGTGGCGATACTGTTCGCGCAGGAATTCGAGATCGTGCGGAGCGAAGTCGACCACGAGCAGCCGTCCGCCGGGCGCCAGAATGCGCGCGGCTTCTCGGATCGCCCGCGCCGGCTCGCTCAGGAAGTGCAGCACCTGATGCATCACGACGGCCTGTGCGGCGCCTTCGTCGAGGCCGATGGCGTAGAGATCGCCGTGGCGGACCTGAGCATGCGACAGGCCGGCCTTGTCGAGCCGCGAGCGGGCATAGGCCAACATGTCGTGATTGACGTCGAGACCGAGGCCGCGGGCATAGCGGTCGGCGAACAGCTCAAGCACGCGGCCGGTGCCGGTTCCGAGATCGACGAACAGTTCGAACGGTCCGTCTCCGAGGGCCGCGCGCATCTCCGCCTCGACCTCGCCCTCCGTCACGTGCAGCGCGCGGATGCGATCCCAGTCGGCGGCGTGGTCGCGGAAGAATGCCTGCGCCGTCGCCTCCCGTTCCGCCTTGATCTCCTCGGCACGCTGGGCATCGCGCTGGATCATGGGGTCCGAGATCGCGATCGCCGACACCAGTTGGCGGGCGAGCCGCGGCGGCCCGGCACGATCGGCGAGGTTGAAATAGACCCAGCTACCCTCGCGGAAGCGGTCGATCAGCCCGGCTTCAGCCATCAGTTTGAGATGCCGGCTGACCCGCGGCTGGCTCTGGCCGAGGATGCGTGTGAGGTCGCTCACATTGTGCTCGCCACGCGCCAGCAGCATGAGGATGCGCAGACGCGTCGGGTCGGCCGCAGCTTTCAGCGCGGTCACGGCAGTCGATGTATCCAGATCGCGCGACACCAGCCCGGGCCTCTCCAAACGAGTTTTCCTATATAAAGATATATTTATATCCGTCAACAGGCTGCCAAGCCTTCAACTGTTTCCACATGGTTAACCTTCGGGAAAGCTCCTCCGCTTACCCTGGCCGTCCAATCGCTGGACAATCTGGAAAAGGCTCGTCGAAACATGAAGCTCGGCGCTGTGGCCCATATGCGTATGCTCACGTGCGACGATGATCCGGCCTGGGTTGTCGAGCAGCGCGGCAGTCATGGGGCCGCAGTTGCTCAGATCCTGCTGGTGATGCCGGTGGCCCTGGTCTGCCTGGCGCCTTTCGCCTGGGTGGCGGCCGAGACCGCGGTCCGCCATGGAACGCTGTCCATGCTGGTCGACCGGCCGGCCTCGGCGGGTCTGATCGTCATCGGTATGGTGATGGCGGCACTTCTGGTTGTCATGCCGGTCCGTGCCGTCATCGAGCGCCTCGGCCGGCGGCAGACCGTCGTGATCTCGGAGGGTGCCGTCACCGTTCGCGACGAGGGTCTATTCGGCACGCGCGTGTGGAGCGCGCCGATCGCGGCCTTTGCGGGCGTCGCCCACCACATCCGCGCATCGCTGTCCGGCGCACGCCACGAGATCGTTCTGGTACACCCCGTCCGCCACCGGTCGGTTCTGCTGCATTTCGATACGGTCGTGCGGGAGGGTGAGGTGCAGGAGATGGCCCGGCGGCTCGGCATTCCGGTCATCTCGGCCCGCTCGATCTACCGTGCCGAACCGGCCCCCGTGGAACTGGCTCTCGCCGCCGCCTGACCGGACGCCGCCCCGCGTCAGGTCAATGCCCGCAGGCAAAGCACGGCCACCGCGACCACGATCGCGAACAGCGCGATGTTTTGCAGCCGCCGTGCCGGATCCCCGGACTGACGGCGCTTCGGAACGGATTGCTGTCGGCTCATAGCGACTCCCGGGCTCATTCCCGAGACCTGACAAGCAGGGAACGTGCCGCGACGGCCTCGACAACGAAACCGGCCGTCGGGATGGTTGGCAAGTCGTGAACGCTCCGACAGACTAACGTTCGAAGCGCTTGAACTTGATGCGGTGCGGCTCGACCGAGGCGTCGCCGAGGCGGCGCTTCTTGTCTTCCTCGTAGTCCGCGAAGTTGCCCTCGAACCACTCGACGTGGCTGTCGCCCTCGAACGCCAGAATGTGGGTCGCGATCCGGTCCAGGAAGAACCGATCGTGGCTGATCACCACGGCGCAGCCCGGGAAATCCTCGAGCGCGGCTTCGAGGTTCGAGAGCGTTTCTGTGTCGAGATCGTTGGTCGGCTCGTCGAGCAGCAGCAGGTTGCCGCCTTCCTTGAGCAGCTTGGCGAGGTGCACGCGGTTGCGCTCGCCGCCCGACAACAGCCCCACCTTCTTCTGCTGATCGGCGCCCTTGAAGTTGAACCAGCCGCAGTAGGCGCGGCTCGGCACTTCCCGCTTGCCGCCGAGCAGCATCTGGTCAAGGCCGCCCGAGATCTCCTCCCAGACGGTCTTCTTGTCGTCGAGGTGGCCGCGGCTCTGGTCGACGTAGGCGACCTTCACGGTCTCGCCGAGGCGGATCGTACCCTTGTCGGGCTGCTCCTGCCCGGTGATCATCTTGAACAGAGTGGTCTTGCCCGCGCCGTTCGGCCCGATCACGCCGACGATGCCGCCGGGCGGCAGCTTGAACGAAAGGTCGTCGATCAGCAGCCGGTCGCCGAAGGCCTTCTGCAGCCCCTCGACCTCGACCACCACGCCGCCGAGCCGCGGACCGGTCGCGATCTGGATCGTCGCGCGGCCGGCGTCCTCGCGTCCGGCCTCCTCGGCCATCTTCTCGTAAGCCTGGATACGGGCCTTGGACTTGGCCTGACGGGCCTTCGGGCTCGACTGGATCCATTCGAGCTCGCGCCTGAGTGCGCGCTGGCGGCTCTCCTCCTGGCCCTTCTCGACCTCGAGGCGTTTCGCCTTCTGCTCGAGCCAGCTCGAGTAGTTGCCCTTGTAGGGCACGCCCTGACCGCGATCGAGTTCGAGGGTCCACTCGGTGATGTTGTCGAGGAAGTAGCGGTCGTGGGTGACGAGGATCACGCAGCCCTCGTACTCCTTGAGATAGCGCTCGAGCCACGCGACGCTCTCGGCGTCGAGGTGGTTGGTCGGCTCGTCCAGCAGCAGGATGTCGGGCTTGGAGAGCAGCAGCGCGGTCAGCGCCACGCGCCGCTTCTCGCCGCCCGAAAGCTTGGTGACGTCGGCGTCCGACGGCGGGCAACGCAGCGCGTCGAGCGCCTGCTCGACCTGGGCGTCGAGGTCCCACAGGTTCTGGGCGTCGATCTGGTCCTGCAGCGCCGTCATCTCGTCGGCGGTTTCTTCGGAATAAGTGGCGGCGATCTCGTTGTAGCGATCGAGGATGGCCTTCTTCTCGGCGACGCCTTCCATGGCGTTGCCGAGCACGTCCTTGTCGGGATCGAGTTCCGGCTCCTGCGGCAGGTAACCGACCTTGATGCCGTCGGCCGGGCGCGCCTCGCCGAGGAAGTCGTCGACGGTGCCGGCCATGATCTTGAGCAGCGTCGATTTGCCGGCACCGTTGAGGCCGACGACGCCGATCTTGGCGCCCGGAAAGAACGACAGTGAGATGTCTTTCAGAACCTGCTTGCCCCCCGGATAGGTCTTGGAGAGCTTGTGCATGTGATAGACGTATTGCGGGTTCGCCATGGCGCGGCGCGTCCTTCGCGGGAAAGGATGGGATCGGCTGCGCTTCTATCCGATTGCCGCGGCGCGCACAACGCCGCGGCACGTACCAAATCGCGGTTTGCCTCGTGAATGGTTCGGAGCGATGATGCGATGATGACCCAAAGCAGTGTCCACAATCCCCACCTCCTCTACGTCGCCGACCCGATGTGCTCGTGGTGCTACGGGTTCTCTCCCGTCATCGGCGCAGTCGCCGCGCATTTCGGCGATCGGCTTCCCATCCGCCTGCTCATGGGCGGGCTGCGTGCCGGCAATACTCAAGCGATGCGCGAGCAGGATCGCGAATACATTCGCAACGCCTGGACCCGCGTCGGCGCGGCGACGGGTCAGCCGTTCGACTTCGCGTTCTTCGATCGCGAAACCTTCACCTACGACACCGAGCCCGCCTGCCGTGCCGTCGTCGTCGCCCGCACCCTCAACACCCCGAAGGCGCTCGGCTACATGGCGGCCGTCCAGCGCGGCTTCTATGGGGCGAACCGCGACACCACCAACGCCGAAGTGCTCGTCGATATCGCCGCCGAGGAAGGGTTCGATCGCCCGGCCTTCGTCGAGGCCATCGTCTCGCCCGATATCAAGAACGCGACGTTCCGGGATTTCCTGGTTGCCCAGCAGGCTGGAATCCAGGGGTTTCCTGCCCTGCTCGCCTCGCGCGGCGGCGACGAGTATGCGCTGGTGACCAACGGTTACCGGCCGCTGGACGGGCTGATCGAGGCCTTGGAGGATTGGATGGCCGTGGCCCCGCCGGCCAGCGCCAACGACAACTGAGCGTGCCGGTGGCCGTTCAGCGAACGCTCGCGATCCCGGTGAAGAAAAACCCACCGAGTCCCACGGTGAACACCAGCCAGCCGTAGAGCGTGTGCTCGATCCAAACCGCCCAGAACGACCGCGTCCGGGTATAGCGCCAGGCCAGCAAGGCTCCGAGAAGCGCCGTACCGACCACCGCGATCCAGTTCCCGAACAGGATGTGGGCGAAGCCGAACAGCGCGCCGTTGACGATGATCGCCAGCCAACGCCGCGTTCCGAACAGGGCGCCGTAGCGATGGAAAAAGAAGGTCCGGTAGACCAGTTCCTGCGCCAGCACCGAGAGCACCGGATAGGCGACCATCACGAACTGCCACAACTGTTGCCGCTGCCTCGGAAACGTGAGGAACAGATGCGGGAACAGCTCCAGCGTGGCCCACGTGACGAGGGCCGCCACGGCGGCGAAGATCGCAAGAATGCTGGTGGCCTCGCCGAAGCCGAACCCGCGCGCGAGTTCGCGCTTCAATGAGAACGTGCGATCCCACAGCATGAACGCCACCAGCCCGATCAGGACGGGTTGAAGCACCAGAAACAGAGGCACGCGAAACGCGAAGATCGCGTAAGCCATCGCCGCGGGTGCGCCGAGGAACAGGATCGCCAGTTCGGCCATACGCACGGTGGTCCCGCTGCTGCGCGCATCAACGGGTGTCGCGGGCGCCAGGCTGCCGTGGGCTCTGAGGAGGTGTGTGGGCGTATCCAAGGCCGGTCCTTTTCCGCTGTGGCGGGTCAAACTCCAGGCGCTGCCGCTCGGCTCGTCAGCCGCCACCGCCGCTCGACCTCGCGGGCGATTACGTCGGTGGCAAAAAAAGCCTGCGCGGGCCAAAGCTCCAGGGCCTGGACCGTGTCGGGAAGCGGCCGGGCCACGCCGGTGGCGAAAAGCGCCGTATGGAGTCGCGCAAACTTCCCCGGCGTGCCCTCCGGCACGAAAACGAACAGCGGTCGCCCGGCCGCCATCGCCTCGCTGGTCATGCTCGCGCTGTCACCGGTCACCACCAGCAAGTCCGCCGCCGCCAGGAACTCCGGGTAGGGGTTGTGGCCGTCGCCGTTCCAAATCAGGCGTGGTGCGCCAGTTGTGCCCTCGAGCACGGCATCCATGAGTTCGGGGTGCGAGCGCCGCGACGGCGTGACCAGGAAGCTGCACCCCAGCCGCGTCAGCGAGGCGAGCGCCCGGGCCAGTCGGGCGTGGTCGCGCGGCGGATACCTGAAGGCCTTGTTCCGCCCGCCGAGCACCACCGTGACGCGGGGGCTCGGCAGAGCGGTCACGTCTCGAGGCAGCCGCGCGCGCAGCGCCTCCAGGCGTGTCGGGCTGAAACTGTGCATGGCCAGCGGCGCCGAGATGATTTTCGCACCCTCGCGTCGGTCGTGGTTGGGCACGATGACCACATCCATTTCACTCTGATAGGCGCGCGGCCCCATCAACAGGATCGAGAAGGTCGTGGCACCGGCGGCGCGCCGGATGGCACGCAGGTAGGGTACGGCCGTGCGCCCGATCCCGATCGCCACCGGTGGCCACGGCGGCGCAAACCGGGTGCCGGGCTTGCCGAAGTGTTCGGCTCTTGGTGGCGATCCATACGGCGCCAGCAACTGGGCCAAGCCGGCGGGCGCGATCAACTTGATTTCGGGCACGAGCCCGAGTGCCTCAGTCAGGCCGCGCGCCTGCGAGAGATTGCCCGCCCGGTCTCGTGTGATGACCCAGGCGGCAAGCCCTGCCATCGGTCGAACGCTGTCACTATTCATGGCGGGCTTTTGCCGGATGGCGCGGACAAAGTCGATGGTCGCCCACGCCGCGCCTTGAATGCCCGACCGGGACCCCTATGATCCGGGCCATCCGCCGATCCTGGACCATCCGGAACCCGCGATGCCTCACCGTCTCGACGCCATCGATCTGCGCATCCTGAAGGAACTCCAAGGCGACGGCCGGATCACGAATGTGGCCTTGGCTCAGAGGATCGGGATTACGCCCCCGCCGTGCCTGCGCCGGGTCCGAACCCTCGAGGAGCAGGGCTTCATTCTGGGCTACAACGCCCGTCTCGACCCCAAGCTGCTCGGCTTTGACCTGACCGCCTTCGCCATGGTCGGCCTGCACAGTCAAGCGGAAGCGGATCTGCGCGCCTTCGAGAACCGGGTGCTCGCTTGGCCGCTGGTTCGCGAATGCCACATGATGTCCGGCGAAACGGACTTCATATTGAAATGCGTGGCCCCCGATCTGACGGCATTCCACGACTTCGTCACGCGCGACCTGACCGCGGCGCCCAATGTCGCGACCGTGAAAACATCGCTCGCGATCCGCCGGGTCAAGGAAGAGACCGGGCTGCCGATCGTCGTCCGAGAGGCCTGAACCTTCAGGGGACGGCCCGGGTCGTCGTCGGGTCATTCAGCTGGCAGATAGGACGGGGTGACAGGTGATCGACACCCCGCCTCCGTTGGCGGTCTATTTCCACTCGACCTTGACGATCTCGTAGGAGCGCGGACCTTTCGGCGTCGTCGCCTCGGCCGTGTCGCCCTTGGACTTGCCGATCAGCGCGCGCGCGATCGGAGACGAGATCGAAATCTTGCCCTCGCGGACGTTGGCCTCGAGATCGCCGACGATCTTGTAGGTCACCTTCTCGTCGGTATCCTCGTCGATCAGGCTGACGGTCGCGCCGAACTTCACCGCCTCACCCGACAGTTTGGCGGGCTCGATGACCTCGGCGCGCGAAAGCTTGTCCTCGAGATCGGCAACCTTCGCCTCGTTGAGGCCCTGTGCCTCTTTGGCCGAATGGTATTCCGCGTTCTCGGAAAGGTCGCCGTGGGCGCGCGCCTCCGCGATCGCCTGGATGATGCGCGGGCGTTCGACGGACTTGAGGCGATGCAACTCGACCTCGAGCTTCTGGTACCCCTCAAGTGTCATGGGCACGCGTTCCGTCGACATTGCTAACGTCTCCTCGGGAGCCCGGGCAAGAGCGCCCGGGTGTCAAGTGTCACTCACAGCGGGAGGTTTGACCAGCCTTCGGTTCGAAAGTTGAACCGAGATCAGGCGAGGGGCTGCACATAGCGCTGCAAGGGAGCGACTTTGAGAGAGTCAGCCTTGAGCGCCTTAATGGCTCGCGTCACCGCAATCGCACCGGCTACGGTTGTATAATAAGGGATGTGGTTCAGCAAGGCGGTCCGCCGGATATCCTTGGAATCCGCCAGCGCGCGCGCGCCATCCGTGGTGTTGAACACCATTTTCACATCGCCGTTCTTCATGGCGTCGACGATATGCGGCCGGCCCTCGAGCACCTTGTTGACCGCCTCGCACGGGATACCGGCCTCGTCGAGATACCGTTTCGTTCCACGTGTCGCGATGATCCGGAACCCGAGCGCGACCAGATCGCGGATCGTACCGACGACCCGCGGTTTATCGGTATCCTTGACCGATACGAACACGGTGCCCGAGGCCGGAAGGGTCTGGCCGGCGGCGATCTGGCTCTTGGCGAATGCCACCGCAAAGTCCCGGTCGAGGCCCATCACCTCGCCCGTCGAGCGCATTTCCGGCCCGAGCACCGGGTCCACGCCCTGGAAGCGCGCGAACGGGAAGACCGCTTCCTTGACCGCGATGTGGTCGAGCACCTTGGTGCGAAGCTGGAAATCCGCGAGCGGCCGGCCGGCCATGATGCGCGCAGCGATGCCGGCCACCGGCAATCCGATCACCTTGGCGACGAACGGCACGGTGCGGCTGGCCCGCGGATTGACCTCGAGAATGTAGATCACGCCGTCCTTGATCGCATACTGCACGTTCATCAGGCCGACGACGTTGAGGGCGAGCGCGAGTTCGCGGGTCTGGCGCTCGAGTTCGGCAATGGTCTCTGCACCGATCGAATAGGGCGGCAGCGAACAGGCGCTGTCGCCGGAATGGATGCCCGCCTCCTCGATGTGCTCCATGATGCCGGCGACGAACGCATCGCGGCCATCGCACAGGCAGTCGACGTCCACTTCGATGGCATCGGACAGATAACGGTCGATCAGCAGCGGGCGGCGGTCGGAGACGACGAGTTCCGACGGACGGTCCAGCACGGCCGACAGCCGGCGGATGTAGCCGTCGATCTCCTCGCCGTCATGGACGATCTCCATGGCGCGGCCGCCGAGCACGTACGACGGGCGGATCACCACCGGGTATCCGATCCGATCGGCGGCGGCGCGCGCCTCCTGGGGCGTGCGGGCGATGCCGCTGTCAGGCTGGCGAAGGCCGAGCCGGTCGATCAGCGCCTTGAACCGGTCGCGGTCCTCGGCGAGATCGATCGCATCCGGGGATGTGCCGAGAATCGGCACACCGGCCTCCTCGAGTGCCGCGGCGAGTTTCAGCGGCGTCTGGCCGCCGAACTGCACGATCACCCCTTTGACCCGGCCCTTCTGCTGCTCGACACGGATGATCTCGAGCACGTCTTCGGCGGTCAATGGCTCGAAATAGAGCCGGTCGGACGTATCGTAGTCGGTCGAAACGGTCTCGGGATTGCAGTTGACCATGATCGTCTCGAAGCCGGCATCCGACAGCGAGAAACAGGCATGGCAGCAGCAATAGTCGAACTCGATGCCCTGACCGATACGGTTGGGACCGCCGCCGAGAATGATGATCTTCTCCCGATCCGAGGGCTGCGCCTCGCACACGGGCTGATCGACCAAGCCACGTTCGTAGGTGGAGTACATGTAGGCGGTCGGCGAGGCGAATTCAGCCGCACACGTATCGATCCGCTTGTACACGGGTACGACGCCGGCCGCGATCCGCTGGCGACGCACCTCCGCCTCCGAGAGGCCGGCGAGCTTGCCGAGACGCGCGTCCGAAAATCCCATGGCTTTGAGCATGCGCAATTGCGGCGCCGTTTGCGGCAGCGCGTGCGCCTTCACGCGTGCTTCGGTATCGACGATCTCCTGCAACCGGTCGATGAACCACGGGTCGATCTTGCAGCCGTCCTGCACGATCTGGCGATCGACGCCGAGCCGCAGCGCCTGGGTCACCTTGAGCAGGCGGTCCGGCGTCGGGCGCGCCAGCGCGGCGCGAACGGCGTTGCGATCGTCGCCCTTGCCCAGTCCATCGATCGCGATGTCGTCGAGACCCGTGAGGCCGGTTTCCATCGACCGCAGCGCCTTCTGCAGGCTCTCCGCGAAGGTACGGCCGATGGCCATGACCTCGCCGACCGATTTCATCGATGTGGTGAGGGTCGCATCGGCGCCCGGGAACTTCTCGAAGGCGAAGCGCGGGATCTTCGTGACGATATAGTCGATCGTCGGCTCGAACGAGGCGGGCGTCGCCCCACCCGTGATATCGTTCTCCAACTCGTCGAGCGTGTAGCCGACGGCGAGCTTGGCGGCGACCTTGGCGATCGGGAATCCGGTCGCCTTGGAGGCGAGCGCCGAGGACCGCGACACGCGCGGATTCATCTCGATGACGACCAGGCGGCCATCGGCGGGATTGACCGCGAACTGCACGTTCGAACCGCCGGTCTCGACGCCGATCTCGCGCAGCACGGCGATCGAGGCGTCACGCATGATCTGGTATTCTTTGTCGGTCAGCGTCAGCGCCGGCGCGACCGTGATCGAGTCGCCGGTATGCACGCCCATCGGGTCGACGTTCTCGATCGAGCAGATGATGATGCAGTTGTCCGCCGTGTCGCGGACCACCTCCATCTCGTACTCTTTCCAGCCGAGCACGCTCTCTTCCACGAGAACCTGCCCGGTCGGCGAGGCGTCCAGGCCGCGCTCGATGATCTCGACGAACTCTTCCTTGTTGTAGGCGATGCCGCCGCCGGTTCCGCCGAGCGTGAACGACGGCCGGATGATCGCCGGCAGCTTCACGAAGTCCAGCGCGGCGAGCGCTTCCGCCATCGTATGCGCCAGCATTGAACGCGGTGTCTCGAGGCCGATCTTCTTCATCGCCTCGCGGAACAGCTGCCGGTCCTCGGCCTTGTCGATCGCCTCGGCCTTCGCCCCGATCATCTCGACGCCGAGCGCCGACAGGATGCCCTGCTTGTGCAGTGTCAGCGCCGTGTTCAGCGCCGTCTGGCCGCCCATCGTGGGCAGCAGCGCATCCGGCCGCTCCGCGGCGATGATCTTGGCGACGATCTCGGGCGTGATCGGCTCGATGTACGTCGCATCCGCCAATTCGGGATCGGTCATGATGGTCGCCGGGTTCGAGTTGACCAGAATGATCCGGTACCCCTCGTCCTTCAGCGCCTTGCAGGCCTGCGTTCCCGAATAGTCGAACTCACAGGCTTGGCCGATCACGATCGGCCCCGCTCCTATGATGAGGATGGACTTGATATCTGTGCGTTTGGGCATGGCGCCCGCCTATTAATCGATGGGGCGCGCGATGGGAAGGGCCGTCGACATGTCGCGCGACGCGATATGCACCGGCCGTCCGGCCTCCGGCCGTCATGAAAGCTTCATCAATCGTCGGCCGATTGTGGCGGCCCGATCGATTCGCGGTTAGGTACGGTTCGGGGATGAGGGAGGCGACGATGACCTATTGCGTGGGCATTCTGGTCCGCGAAGGGCTGGTGATGATGGCCGACACGCGCACCAACGCTGGCCTCGACAACATCGCGACCTTTCGCAAACTCCACCTGTTCGAGCGGCCGGGCGAGTTCGTGGCCGCCATTGCAACCGCCGGCAATCTTTCGATCAGCCAGTCGATTCTGTCGCACATTCGCGAGGGGCTCGAGGACCCCGAGACGGGTGATCGCCAGCGGCTCGTCGATGCGACCGGGATGTTCCAGGCCGCCGGACTGGTCGGCCGCGCCATCCGCAAGGTGTTCGAGACCGACGGGCCATCCCTCCAGCAACACCAGGCGTCGTTCGACGTTTCTGTGCTGCTCGCCGGCCAGATGAAGGGCCGCGATCCCCGCCTGTTCATGCTCTACAAGGCCGGCAATTTCATCGAAGCCACCCCGGACTCCCCGTTCCTCCAAATCGGCGAGCACAAATACGGCAAGCCGATTCTGGACCGTGCCGTGACCTACGAAACCGAGATGTACGACGCCCTGAAACTGGGCCTCATCTCGATGGATTCGACCATGCGCTCGAACCTCGGCGTCGGCCTGCCGGTCGATTTCGTCGTCCTCAGACGCGACGCCCTGACCTGGGAAGTCAATCGGCGTATCGAAGCCGGCGAGCCCTACTTCCACGATCTGCGGGAGCGCTGGTCGAATGCCTTGAAAAAGGCCCATCAGAACATTCCCCGCCCGCCCTACGGCGGACAATAGCGGCCCGCCCACTTGCCGGCCTGCCCCCGACCACCCATGATTGGTTCATGACGGATGCGATCCCCGGTCGGAGGCGCGACAACCTGCTGCTTGGCCTTGCAAGGACCGCGCGGCGGCCAACCTTGTGCTGTTGCTGCATCTGCCTCGATCGCCGAGATCGCCGGCGGCTTTGGCGGGTGCTGCGTCTGGTACGTCAGATGCGCCGGTTCGGGGTGGTCCGGCCGGCCGGTGCTTGAACGGCGGAACGACCTACCACTCCGTGGGTGCTGACGCGGCCTTGCGCCGCCGTCGCACCGAGGATCGCGGTGGCCCGGTGAAAGCGACGCCGGCCCGTTGACCGGTCAGCCAGACGAGCAGGCAGTCCTGTTCGATCTCGTCGCTGTCGATCACGAGCGTGAAGGCTGGCGGCAGTTCGGGCATGCTGCCGACGAATTCGAGCCCCGCCCCGTCCGGCGACACATTCCTAGTGACGCATTTGTATGTCGACTGCAGGTTCTGCAGTACGATGGTCGACGCCTTCAATTGGCGCCGGCGAGCGCTCCGGCGCCGCTCCGCGATGGTGCTGGGTTGATCCATCGTCGTTCTCCCGATCAGGCAATGGTGCCGCGGCGCGATCGCGGCCGATTGGCACTTGCCGTTCGAGCAGCAATAATCGTGCCACTGATGATCCGACGGCGACCATGGCGTGGCGTGAACTCCGGCAGATGGGCGCGGGTTGGCTGGCGTCGAACCCTGGCCCGTCCCCGCGCGGCCTATGAGATTGCCGCGGCCCGTTGGATCGGTGGACCCGAACGCGAAAAAGCCGCCGAGAGGTTTCGGCGGCCCCACGATCGTCCCACCGGGTCCGGGCTCAGCGCGCGGAGAAATCGTCCAGTGAAGCACCTTTGGCGAGCTTGGCCACCAGCCAATTCGGCTTGCGGCCCCGCCCCGTCCAGGTCTCGTTCCGGTTCTCGGGATTGATGAACTTGGCCGATGTATTCTTGCCGCCCCGCGGTGCGCCCCGGCCGCCGAACAGTTCGCCGAGAGAGAAACCGGCACCCGTCACCAGGGCTTCGACTTTCTGCTTGATCTCGCCGCGCTCGCGCTCGCGCGCCGCAGAAATAGCCTTTTGAACGCGCCCTTCGAGATCGACCAACTCCTTGAGCGACAACTTGTCGATATTGACGGCAGCCATCTGTTCCTCTTTCCGCTGCGGCGCTTGGGCGCCGAGGTCCAATTTCGATCGAGAGATCGCATATACCCAAAGCGCCGCAGATTGCAAAAGGAAACAACCCGGCAAAAGCGCGGTTTGATGGTGAACCTTGGTTGATTGCGCAAAAGCGCCGCGGGGCAATTCGGAAATGCCCGCGCGCAACGGGGCGCGCCGGGCGCCGGTCGCGATCTTCGCATCGAAAAGGCACAATGTGCGGACCGTTCTGATACGGCGCAGCCCTCGTCCCGTTGTGGAGCAGGCCGTGTTTGGATCAGCCATCCGCGAGTTGGCGGGATCGGTCGGCGGGAATGCAATCCAGGCCATCGGCGGCTGCGTTATCCACAGCTTCTCGATCATCGGAGTGGAATGGGGCGTCGGCCGATCAGAACCTGAACGATCGAATATTTGTCTCGGATCATAAAAGGACCCATTCTTTATTGCGGGAAATGCAGCAGTCATGCCCCGGATCTGGACCCGGTTCCCAGACCCTCTGTGCGGGAACCGGAATCTGGCCAAGATCATCCATCCCGCGGCCAGTTAGGGTCGGCCTGCGTCGCCCATCAGGCCGCTGGCCGCGAGGCCATTGAAGGCAGACTGTACGGCGATCGCCGCGAGCAGGATGCCGAACACGCGCATCAGGACGCGGCTGGCCGTGATGCCGATCAGCCGGTCCAGGCGATTGGCAACCAGCAGCAAAACCAGGGTCACGGCCATCACCGCGAGCAGCGCGAGAGTAACGAGGCCGAGCCGCATGGGCTCCCCGGCCGCGTTGGCCGCCATCACCATCGCGGCGCTCATCGTGCCGGGGCCGGCGAGCAGCGGCGTGGCGAGTGGAAACACGGCGATATCGTCCTTGATGTGGGCTTCGGCGTCCTCCGGCGGCGTCAGGCGCGATTGGCCGGGACGCGCGAAGATCATGTCGAGAGAGATCAACAGCAGCACGATCCCGCCCGCCGTCTGCAACGCCGCCAGCGACACGCCGAGCTGGCGCAACAGCGGCTGTCCGGCCAGCGTGAAAAAGAGGAGCATCAGCGTGGCGATGGCAACGGCCTTGAGCGCAATCGCCCGACGGCGCTCGCTGGCGATCCCGCTCGTCAGGCTGGCGAACACGGCAGCCGCCTCGATGGGGCCGATGGTGGCAAAGAAGGTTGTGAAAGCGGTCAGCGCGGTTTCGAGCATGGCGGCCTCGTTGTTAGCATTCTGTGATAATGGCTGCTAACACATTGAAGTAAAAACATAAGATGTTGCGCAGTGGTGATTCTGCAGTACCTTGGCATTTGGGTTCGATCAAACGGAGCCAGACCGGATGCCAGACCGAGACTTTGTCAGCCAGATCCACGGGTTCAGCCTTACGACGGCGGAGATCCTCTACCGCATGCCCGACCATCCGTCGCTTCTGCAGACGTATGTCTGGCAGGACTACGACCAGCATCCCGCGTTCCCGAAGTTGCGTGGGTTCCTCGACTTCTGGTCACGCAATCTGGACGGCCGGCTCTTCAAGGTGCGCGTGGTGCACAAGGGCCTGATCAGTCCCAATGAACTCAAAGTGATCGACGGCGCGTTCCGCCTCCACTGAGCCGACCGTCGTCACGCACCAGCCGTGCCTTCGAGGGCGAAGAAGGCGCCGTCGCTCCACACCCCGAGCGTCGGCCCCCCGATCCCGGGGCCTTCGACCGCGAGCGCCACGAGATCGTAGTAGAGCGCGCGCGTGACGCGGGCCTCGAGCCGGCCGCGCACGCGCACATAGGGCTTCAGGCCGTCGCTACCCGCCTCGCGGACGAAGTGCATCGGGTGGCCCGGGCCGCAGCGCACGACATCATCGACGTTGGTGCGGAAGACGAGGGTTTGCGACGGGCCGCTGCCGTGAACCTCCATCTCGACCGCGAGGAACGGCGCATCGGCCACCGCGACATCGACCATTTCGACCGGGGTCACGAGAAAGTGACGGCCATCCCCGTCGCGCCGGAGCACGCGGGAGAATAGCCTGACCAGCGGCTTTCGGCCGATCGGGCTGCCCTGGTAGAACCAGGTCCCATCGCGGGCGATGGCCATGCCGATATCGCCGCAATACGGGGGGTTCCATTGCTCGACGGGAGGCGCCTCGTGCTCGGCCTGCGACGCCAGAAGGCTTTCCAGCCCGGCGATCCGGTTCGCTTCGGCCCTGGGGCTCTCATTGCCATGCGTCATGTCGCTAACCACGAATGGGAGCGGAGTCCCGGCGAGAGCTCGGCCGCACATAATCTTACCAACATCGACTCACCACTGTTCCCAAAGGTCATCCTCGCCATATAGTCGGACCATGACAACATTGACCCAGACCGACGACCAGATCGTAGAGCGCATCGAGGCGGCCACCGACCGCGTCCAGCGCGTGCACAAAGCCGCGGCCAACGTGATCTTTGGCCAGGATAAGGTGATCGAACAGACGCTCGTCACCATTCTATCCGGTGGCCATGCCCTGTTGATCGGCGTTCCGGGCCTCGCCAAGACGCTGCTGGTGGAGACGCTCGGGCGCGTGCTCGGGCTCGACTCCAAGCGCATCCAGTTCACACCGGACCTCATGCCGTCGGACATCATCGGTGCCGAGGTGCTGGAAGACGCCGGTGGTTCGGGTCGACGCAGTTTTCGCTTCATCAAGGGGCCGGTGTTCACCCAGCTCCTGATGGCGGACGAGATCAATCGCGCCAGCCCGAAGACCCAGTCGGCACTGCTGCAGGCCATGCAGGAGCATCACGTCACCGTTGCCGGCCATCGCCACGACGTACCTTCGCCCTTCCACGTGCTGGCAACCCAGAACCCGCTGGAGCAGGAGGGCACCTACCCGCTGCCCGAAGCGCAGCTCGATCGCTTCCTGCTGCAGATCGATGTCAGCTATCCCGACCTGACGGCCGAGCGGCGCATGCTGTTCGCGACTACCGGCACCGAGGAACGCCGACTCGAATCCATCCTCTCGGGCACTGAGTTGATGGCGATCCAACGGCTCGTTCGGCAGATCCCGGTTCCGGACAAGGTGGTCGAGGCCATCCTTCAGTTGGTGCGTTCGGCACGACCCGGCGCCGACGTCGGCGACGCCACCAACCGGCTGATCGCCTGGGGGCCGGGGCCGCGTGCCAGCCAGGCGCTGATGCTCGCCATCCGCGCCCGCGCGCTGATCAATGGTCGGCTGGCGCCGTCGATCGACGATGTGATGGCGCTCGCCGAGCCGGTCCTGAAGCACCGCATGGCGCTGACCTTCGAGGCGCGGACCGAGGGTCGGCGTATCGGCGATGTGATCGCCGATCTCACCAAGGCATTGGAGTAGGCTTTGGCGCAACGAGTGGCAGCTGCCCGAGTTGCGGACCCTCGCCCTTTCGAGTTGGAGGGCGACGCCCATCGACTCGCCGACAGCCTCCCCGACCTTCAGGTCGAGTCGCTGCGCGTGGCCAGTACGGTCGCCCATGGCATCCACGGCCGCCGTCGCGCCGGACCGGGGGAAACGTTCTGGCAATTCCGCCAGTTCCAGTCGAACGACCCTGCCGCGCTGATCGATTGGCGCCGATCCGCGGGTTCGGATCAGCTCTATGTGCGCGAGCGCGAGTGGGAAGCGGCCCACACGATCTGGCTGTGGCCCGACCTTTCGGCCTCGATGGATTTCCGTAGCGATCTGGTCCAGGTCACCAAACGCGACCGCGTGCTGGTCCTGACACTGGCGCTCGCCGAACTTCTGGTCCGGGGTGGCGAACGCGTCGGGTTGCTCGGCCTCACCCGGCCGACCGCGAGCCGCCGCGCGACGACGCTGTTGGCCGAGGCCATCGCCGTCAATGCCCGCACCCCGGCGGTCCGCGCCAGCCTCCCGCCCGCCGAACGTGTCGGCCGGTTCTCGGCGGTCGTGCTGATCAGCGACTTCCTGGACCCCGTCGACAGCTTGAAGACCCGTCTCGATGCCATCGCTGGCGCCGGCGTGGTCGGCCATCTCATCCAGGTGCTCGATCCGGCGGAGGAGACGTTGCCCTACGAAGGCCGGGCCGAGTTTCTTGGGCTCGAGGGCGACGAGCGCTGGTTGGCCGAGCGCACGGAAGGATTGCGACCGGCCTACCGCGCGCGGCTCGAGGCCCACCGGGCCGCACTGCGCAACACCGCGCAGAGCTTCGGCTGGTCGTTCCTCCTTCACCATACCGACCAGAGCGCGGCGGGCCCGTTGCTGGCCCTGGTCCAGCGGCTGGGTCCCGGCGGTTTCGGTGCGGCGAGTGGAGGCCTGCGATGATCCTCGGCGCGCTGAGCTTCCTCTCCCCCTGGCTGCTCGCCGGATTTGCCGCGCTTCCCGTCATCTACTGGCTGCTGCGCACCGTTCCGCCCCGCCCGCGCCAGATCGCGTTTCCGGCCACGCGCATCCTCGTGGGCCTCGAGAACACCGACAACACCGCGGCGCGGACGCCCTGGTGGCTCACTGCGATACGCATGCTGGCCGCCGCCCTCGTCATCCTCGCGCTCGCCGATCCGATCTGGAACCCCAATCGGGAGACCGCCCTGTCCGGCAGTGGACCGGTGGCCATCGTGATCGACAACGGCTGGGCCGCGGCCGCCCGTTGGCCGGAGCGCGTCCGCATGACCGAGCGGCTGATCACCGAAGCGGAAAGCCAGAGCCGGCCCGTCGTCATCCTTGCCACGGCCGCGCGGACACCGGCGGCACGGATCGAGACCGCCAGCGCCGCCCGCTCGACCGCGGCCGCGGTCCAGCCGCTGCCCCATGCGCCGCGCCGCGAGCGAGCCGCAGAGGCGCTCGAGGCCGCACTCGGCAACGAACGCAACGCCAGTATCGTCTGGCTGACCGACGGTATCGACCATGATGGCGCGGCCCGTGCGTTCGCCGACCGATTGGTGGCACGCGCCGGATCGGGATTCTGGGTCGTTGCCGGCGGCAACAGCGAGGAGCCGCTGGGGCTCAGCGCCGACTTGACCCGCAACGGCAAACTGGAGGCGCAGGTGCACCGCGCCTCGGGAGCGCCGCGTGATGGGATCGTCCACGCATTTTCCGCGAAGAGCCAGCGGTTGGGTGAGGTCGGTTTCCGGCTTGCCCCCGGCGAAAAGCGCGCCGCCGCGACGTTCGAATTGCCGCTCGAGCTGCGCAATCAGGTGACCCGCATCGAGATCGCGGGCGAGCGGTCGGCCGGGGCCGTGCACCTGCTCGACGCGCGCTCACAGTGGCAGCGCATCTCGATACTGTCCGGCGCCAGCCTCGAGCAGGCGCAACCGCTGCTCGGTCCGCTCTATTATGTCGAGCGGGCTCTGGCCCCGTTCGCCGAGGTCATCGAGCCGCGCGACGCCAATCTGACCGAGGGCATCGAGGCGGCCATCGCGCAGAATTCGTCCGTAATCGTGCTCGCCGACATCGGCACGATCCCGAGCGAGCTCAAGGGCAAGCTCGAGGACTGGGTCGGCAAGGGTGGCGTGCTGGTGCGGTTCGCCGGACCGCGTCTCGAAAAGGGTGGCGATGATCTGCTGCCCGTGCCGCTCCGTCTCGGCGGCCGCGCCCTCGGCGGCGCGCTTTCCTGGTCGACGCCCCAGCCGCTGGCACCGTTCGCCGACGACAGCCTGTTCGCCGGCCTCGCGGTCGCGGCCGACGTCGCCGTGACCCGCCAGGTGCTCGCGGACCCGGCCCGGCTCGGTGCCGATACCCTCGTCTGGGGCCGGCTCAAGGATGGGACGCCGCTCGTCACCGCGGCCCGCCGCAGCGAGGGCTATGTTGTGTTGTTCCATGTGACGGCCAATTCCGACTGGTCGAACCTGCCGCTGTCCGGATTGTTCGTGGAGATGCTGCGGCGGGTCGCGACCCTCGGCAAGCTCGCCGGTGGCCGCGGCGAGGCGACGCGTGCCGACGCGGGTGGCGCGCCGCGCTCACAGTCCGTCCTGGCTCCGATCCAGGTGCTCGATGGCTTTGGCCTGTTGCGGCCCCCGCCGCCGACCGCTCAAGCCATACCCGCCACGGCGCTGGCCGACCTCGCGCCGTCGGCCGATCATCCCCCGGGCTATTACGGCCCGCAGGATGCGCCGCGCGCCCTGAACCTTCTGAGTGCGACGTCGGAGCTGAAGCCGCTGCCCGCTTTGCCGGCGGCGGCTCAATCACGCGCCTATCAGAGCGCGACGGCCTCGCCCTTGAAGCCGACCCTGCTCGGAATCGCGCTCGCGCTGCTGCTCGTCGACATGATGGCGGTGCTGCTCCTGCAATGGGGCGGACGCCTGATCCGGCGGCCGGGCACGGCCGCCGCTTCGCTTGCGCTGCTCGCAAGCGGGATCGCCGTGGCAGCCTGGATGGCGACGGCGTCGGTGGCGGTCGCCCAGGTGACACCGCCGCCGGCAGCGCCATCGGCCACGGGCCCGCGCGTCGTCCAGCCCGGTGCACCGCGCACCCCGGCCCAGGATCTCGCCCTGCGCGCCACCCGCGTCGTCACGCTCGGCTA
The DNA here is from genome assembly GCA_049318625.1 of Hyphomicrobiaceae bacterium. Lineage (GTDB taxonomy): Bacteria > Pseudomonadota > Alphaproteobacteria > Rhizobiales > Hyphomicrobiaceae > JBMOGA01. The sequence goes on along the minus strand of JBMOGA010000001.1, from coordinate 118,096 downwards.
CGTGGTCACCGGCGATGCCGAGACGGACCGGGCCAGCCGCATGGGTCTCACCGGCCTCGGCAAGATCCTCTCCGCGCGCACCGCCGTTGAACCGGGCGAGCCGTCGGCCGTCAACATCGCGACCGACGACGTTGCCTTCTTCCCGATCCTCTATTGGCCGGTGCTGGCTTCCGCCCGGCCCCTCGACGAGCCGACGCTGGTCAAGATCGACGCCTACATGAAGCAGGGCGGGATGATCATCTTCGACACGCGTGATTTCGGGCAGGGCCTGCCGTCCGGCCTGCCGCTCGCCGGTCGCGGCGGCACGCCGCTGCAGCGCCTGCTCGGCCGGCTCGACATCCCGCGCCTCGAGCCGGTGCCCGATACGCATGTCCTGACCAAGTCGTTCTACCTTCTGCGCGCGTTCCCCGGGCGCTGGGACGGCGGCCAGCTCTGGGTCGAGGCCGAGGCCGCCGATGCGGAGGCCCGCGACCGCCAGTCCCGCCGCGCCGACGGTGTCAGCTCCATTCTGGTGACGGCGAACGACTTCGCCGCCGCCTGGGCACTCGACGAGTCCAACCGCCCCGTGTTTCCGGTGGTGCCCGGAGGCGAGGCGCAGCGCGAGATGGCCTTCCGTACCGGTATCAACATCGTCATGTACGCGCTGACCGGCAACTACAAGGCCGATCAGGTGCACGTGCCGGCCCTGCTCGAGCGGCTCGGGCAATGAGGAGTGCCGCCATGACGGGCAACGGCTGTGGCGACGTGAGGGCGGCGCGATGACCAACTGGTCGATCGATTTCAGCCCGATGCTGCCGGAGCCCCTGTTCTGGGCTGCTGGCGCCGCCTCGCTCGTACTGATCGGTCTGTTCTTCGTCCGGCGGACGCGCGGCGCGGCGTTCCGCGCGCTCGCCATGCTGACCATGCTGCTCGCCCTGGCCAATCCGACGCTGCGCGAGGAGGAACGCGAAAGCTTGGGCAACATCGCTCTGGTGCTGATCGACGAAAGCACCAGTCAGATGCTGGCCGGTCGACCCGAGCAGGCCCGCGCCATCCGGGCCGATCTCGAGGCCAAGCTCGGTCGCATTCCGAACCTGCAGGTGAAATGGGTGACGGCGGCGCGTCCGGATGCCGGTACGTCGGGCACCAACATATTCGCCGAGCTCAATCGTGCGCTCGCCAATACGCCGCCGGATCGGCTGGCGGGCGTCGTTCTCATCACCGATGGCCAGATCCACGACGTGCCGAAATCGGCCGCCGCGCTTGGTTTCGATGCCCCGGTCCACGTGCTGCTGACCGGCCGGCCCGGCGAGTTCGACCGGCGGCTCGAAGTGGTGAAGGCGCCGCGCTACGCCATCGTCGGCCAGACCCGCGATGTCGAGGTGGCGGTTCGCGAAACCGGCCGCACGGCCCGGCCCGGCGAAATGGTGACCCTGCGCATCCGCCGCGAGGGCCAGGCCGACGAAACACGGCGGGCTGCGATCGGCCGCACGGTGACCATCCCGATGGCGTTCCCGCACGCCGGCGAGAACATTCTCGAGATCGAGCTCGAGCGGGCCGACGGCGAACTCACCCAGGCCAACAACCGCGCCGTGGTCGTCGCGGAAGGCGTGCGCGAAAATCTCCGTGTTCTGCTGGTTTCCGGCGAGCCCCATGCCGGCGAGCGGACCTGGCGCAACCTGTTGAAGTCCGACGCGGCCGTCGATCTCGTCCACTTCACCATTCTGCGGCCGCCCGAAAAACAGCAGAACGACTACGCCCGCATCAACGAACTGTCGCTCATCCAGTTCCCGACCCGCGAGCTGTTCTCCGAGAAGATCCGCGATTTCGACCTGATCATCTTCGACCGCTACAAGCATCGCCAGACGACCAGCATCATCAACCTGCTCTACTTCGACAACATTGCCCGCTATGTGGAGAACCATGGTGGCGCGCTGCTCGTGGCGGCTGGGGACGACTACGCCGGGACGGCGAGCCTGTTCCGCACCCCGCTTTCGCCCGTGCTCCCGGCCCCGCCGACCGGCCGCGTGATCGAGATGGCGTTCAAGGCCAAGATGACTCCGGACGGTCTGCGCCACCCCGTCACCCGCGGTTTGCCGGGCGGCAGCGACACCGCGCCGACCTGGGGCACCTGGTACCGTCAGGTCGAAGTGTCCCCCGACCGCGGCCGCATCGTCATGAAGGGAGCGGAGGACCGGCCGCTGCTGGTGCTCGACCGCAAGGGAGCCGGCCGCGTCGCCTTTTTGACCTCCGACCATGCCTGGCTGTGGGCGCGTGGCCACGACGGCGGTGGGCCTCATTCCGATCTGCTCCGGCGCCTCTCGCACTGGCTGATGAAGGAGCCCGATCTCGAGGAGGAGCGGCTCATTGCCTCGGCGCGCGGCATGAAACTGTCGATCGAGCGGCGCACCATGGAGACGAAGGTGCCTCCCGTGGCGATGTCGGCGCCGGGCGGCGGGACGTCCCAAGTCGAGTTGGAGGCATCAGGAACCGGCTTGTGGCGGGCCACGGTCGATGTTCAGGAACCGGGACTCTACAAGCTGTCCCAGCCATCGCCCACCGGCCAGCTGACCGCGGTCGCGCATGCCGGCATCGACGACCCGCGCGAGATGTCCGAGGTGACGGCAACCGAGCAGAAGGTGGCCGCCCTCGTCGACGCAACCGGCGGCGGCACGTTCTGGACGCGGAGCGGCGGGTTGCTCGCCAGCGCCGACCCAACCTCCGTGACGGTGCCACGAGTGTCAGTGCTGACGGGCGGGCGCGTGCTGGCCGGCTCCGATTGGATGGGCCTCAAGGATCGCGATGCCTACCTCACGCGCGGCGTCAAGCTGACACCGATGTTCACGGGCCTTGCCGCGCTCTCGGTTTTGCTGCTGGTTGTCGCGCTGGCATGGTGGCGTGAGGGGCGCTGACGGGGGAACGACATATGACGGAACTTCAGGTCCGGAAGGAGCGCGCCCGCCTTTGGTTCGAGGCACTGCGCGGCGAGATCGTCCAGTCCTTCGAGCGGCTGGAGGATGAACTGCCGGCTGGCGCGCCGCACGCGGACAAGCCTCCGGGGCGCTTCGTACAGACGCCGTGGACGCGCTCCGACCACACGGGCGCGCCCGGCGGCGGCGGGCTGATGAGTCTGATGAACGGCCGCGTGTTCGAGAAGGTCGGCGTCCACACCTCGACGGTGCATGGGGAGTTCGCGCCCGAGTTCCGCAAGCAGATTCCAGGCGCCGACGAGGACCCACGGTTCTGGGCATCGGGCATCTCGCTGATCGCCCATCTGTGGAATCCCAATGTGCCGGCGGTCCACATGAACACCCGGTTCGTGGTGACCACCAAGTGGTGGTTCGGCGGCGGTGCCGACCTGACGCCCGTGCTGGCACGCCGGCGCACGCAGGAAGATGGCGATACGCTGGCATTTCACGCCGCCATGCGCGCCCCCTGCGCGGCCCATCCGGCCGTCGCGGACTATCCCCGCTACAAGGCTTGGTGCGACGAGTACTTCTATCTGCCGCACCGCAAGGAGATGCGTGGCATCGGCGGGATCTTCTACGACTATCTGACGCCGGACGAAAAGCAGGGCGGTTGGGATGCGGCGCTGGCGTTCACGCAGGATGTCGGCCGGGCTTTTCGCGACGTCTATCCGGCGCTGGTGCGCCGCAACTGGCAGGCCCCCTATACCGATGCCGACCGCGAGGAGCAGTTGATCCGGCGGGGCCGCTACGTCGAGTTCAACCTGCTTTACGACCGCGGCACGATCTTTGGTTTGAAAACGGGCGGCAACGTCGACTCCATCCTGTCGTCCATGCCGCCCGTCGTGAAGTGGCCCTGATCGGACCACGCCCCGGCCCGCCAGGGCCGAGGCGCCGACCGGCGCCTGCCGCGAGCGGCGTCTCGGCCGGCAAGTTCTGACACCGGCCAAAACTCTGTTGACGGCCCGTAAGGGCCGAGGCGCCGACCGGCGCCCGCCGCAAGCGGCGTCTCGGCCGGCAAGTTCTGACACCGGCCCGCCAGGGCCGAGGCGCCGACCGGCGCCCGCCGCGAGCGGCGTCCTTCTTCAGAAAAAAGCCTGAATCCCCGTCTGCGCGCGCCCGAGAATCAAGGCGTGAACGTCGTGCGTTCCCTCGTAGGTATTGACCGTTTCGAGGTTCTGGGCGTGGCGCATCACGTGATACTCGATCTGGATGCCGTTGCCGCCGTGCATGTCCCGCGCCATGCGGGCGATGTCGAGCGCCTTGCCGCAGTTGTTGCGCTTGATGATCGAAATCATCTCGGGCGCCACTTGCCCGTCGTCGAACAGGCGCCCCACGCGCAGCGCCGCCTGCAGCCCAAGCGTGATTTCGGTCTGCATGTCGGCAAGCTTCTTCTGCACGAGCTGCGTGGCGGCCAGCGGCCGTCCGAACTGCTTGCGGTCGAGCGTGTACTGGCGCGCGCGGTGCCAGCAATCCTCGGCCGCACCCATCGAGCCCCAGGCGATCCCGTAGCGAGCCCGGTTGAGGCATCCGAACGGCCCCTTCAGTCCCGAGGTGCCGGGCAGCAGGTTCTCTTCGGGCACCACGACGCCGTCCATGACGACCTCTCCGGTGACGGAGCAACGAAGCGACAGCTTGCCTCCAACCCGCGGGGTGGACAGCCCCTTCATGCCTTTTTCCAGAATGAAGCCGCGGATCTCGTTGTCGTGCGCCGCGCTCTTGGCCCAGATGACGAAAACATCGGCATAGGGCGCGTTCGAGATCCACATCTTTGCGCCGGTCAGCCGATAGCCGTCGGCCACCTTCTCCGCGCGGGTGATCATGCCGCCCGGGTCGGAGCCGGCATCCGGTTCGGTCAAGCCGAAGCACCCCACCCACGCGCCCGTTGCGAGCTTCGGCAGGTACTTCTTGCGCTGTGCCTCCGATCCGTAGGCAAGGATCGGGTACATCACGAGTGAAGATTGCACGCTCATCATCGAGCGGTAGCCGGAGTCGACGCGCTCGATTTCGCGAGCGACCACGCCATAAGCCACATAGCCGGCATCGGCGCCGCCGTATTCTGTCGGGGTGGTCACGCCGAGCAGGCCGAGTTCGCCCATCTCGGTGAAGATCGCGGGGTCCGTTTTCTCCTCGAGGTAGGATTGGATCACACGCGGTGCCAGCTTCGACTGCGCATACTCGCGCGCCGTGTCGCGGATCATCCGCTCGTCCTCGGTCAGCTGATCCTCCAGGCGGAACGGGTCATCCCACTGGAACTTGGCGTAGCTGGCGGGCTTGGCGACGTTCGGCGTCTTGTCTTGCATGGCGTTGTCTTCCCTCGGCAGTGTTCGGCTTGCCAAGCTTATACCCGAGGGACCATCCACGACCACAACGGCGCAAGGTGCGCTCCAGGCGCGCAGCTGTTCGCCCGGGTCGGGCGCGCCGTGGGCGGCGCGGCAACCCGGCGCAAGAACGGATTTGGAAGGGAGCGGTGTGAGGCGCGCGGCGAGGGCGCGCCGAGGCGACGTCCGGGCTTGTGCGGGACGGCTGTGCACGCGCCGGGGAGATCGCCGGTCGAAAGTTTAAAGAGGATGAGCGGTGCCGAGGCCGGCACCGCCTGTTCGCATGTCCACCGAGCCCTTGGCTCAGCGACGGTCGATCTTGGTCTCGAACACCTTGCGCGCTGCGTCGGCCGGCTGAACGCCGCTGGCCGTCAGGCGCTTGTACTCGTGGGCGGCGGACAGGCTGTCGCCGACTGCTTCGACGAAGCTGCGGACGAACTTCAGGATACCACCGCGACGAGCCTCGCGAACGAACTGAGCGCCATCGAGCGTGTGCGTGTGCATGGGAAAGTCCTTTTTGCTCATGATCGCCACGTTGGACGATGTCTCATGGTATATGGTATACCACGCTGCAGTGCAAGGTAGAGTATCTTGCAATGCAGCAACCAAGGCATGCTTGACACGCATGCCGGAACACGGCGACGCTTCGATCCATGGACCCATCGCTGAACGTTCGTATCGTCAAGCTGGCGGATCTGGCTCCTTCGGAGCGGCCGGTTGCCGACATCACCCGCATCTTCTTCGAGGCGAGCACCACGAGGAATTTCGTGGACGCGGGAAGCCGGGAAGACTTTCGCGAACGGTGGCTCGGCCGTTACCTGACCCATGACCTCGAGCACGCATTCGTTGCCCTGACGCCCACTGGAGAGGCCGTCGGCTATCTGGTCGGTGCCCTCGAGGACCCGGCCAAGACGGATCGCTTCGGCGACATCGGCTATTTCGCGACCATCGGGCCTCTGACGGCGCGCTATCCCGCGCATCTGCACATGAACTGCGACGCCGCCTGGCGCAGCAAGGGCATCGGGACCGAGTTGATCGACCGCTTTCGCAGTCATGCGATTGCGCTCGGCAGTCCTGGCGTCCACGTGGTCACCGGCTTCGGAGTGCGCAATGTCGGCTTCTACTTGCGCAACGGTTTCCGGGAGACGGCCCGCTTCGAATGGGTGGGGCGGCCACTGGTGATGCTGTCGGCGGCGCTGCGCACCACACCCTGAGATCGAGCGCACTTGCAGCGCGCGAATTTTCGGCAAGACTATGCGCCGGCACAATGGCAAGTCGGGTGGCAGCCCGCGCTTGCGAGAACAACAAGTGCCGGATGTTTGGGGTGGGGAGGCGCGCGGTCCCATGACAGGGGAAACGGAAAGCTTCGACTACGTGATCGTCGGCGCCGGGACGGCGGGCTGCCTGCTCGCCAACCGCTTGTCGGCCGACCCGGACACCCGCGTGCTTCTGCTGGAGGCGGGCGGAAACGACAACTACCACTGGATCCACATCCCCGTGGGCTACCTCTACTGCTTCGGCAATCCGCGGGTCGACTGGGGCTACAAGACCGCCGCAGAACCGGGGCTCAACGGCCGCAGCCTGCTCTATCCCCGCGGCAAGGTGCTCGGCGGCTGCACGTCCATCAACGGCATGATCTACATGCGCGGCCAGGCGCGCGACTACGACAACTGGCGCCAACTCGGCAACGTGGGCTGGTCCTGGGACGACGTGCTGCCCTATTTCCTGCGCCATGAGGACCAGTGGGCGCTCAATCCCGGGGAGTTCGACGGCAAGCATGCTCGCGGCGGCGAATGGCGGGTCGAGCAGCCCCGCGTCCGCTGGAAGATTCTCGAAGCCTGGGCGGAAGCCGCCGCCGAAGCCGGGATCCCGCAGGTGGCGGACTTCAACGGCGGCAACAATGAAGGCTCATCCTACTTCCATGTGAACCAGCGCGCGGGCTGGCGTTGGAACTCGTCCAGAGCGTTCCTGCGCCCGGCCGCCACCAGGAAGAACCTCGTGGTCTGGACCGAGGCCCTCGTCGACCGCCTGACCCTCGACGGCCGGCGCGCCACGGGGCTCGAGTTGCGCCGCGCCGGCACACCGATCCGCGTCGCCGCGCGCCGCGAGGTGATCCTGGCCGCCGGAGCCATCGGGTCGCCGATGCTGCTGCAATTGTCCGGCATCGGCCCAGGCGAACTGCTGAGCCGGCATTCGATTCCGGTCCGCCACGAGTTGGCGGGTGTCGGCGCCAACCTCCAGGATCACCTGCAGATCCGCTGCGCCTATCGCGTTCAAGGCGTTCCAACCCTCAACGAGCGTTCGCAGACGGTGCTCGACAAGGCGATGATCGGCCTGGAGTATCTGATGTTCCGCTCGGGGCCGATGTCGATGGCGCCATCGCAGCTCGGCACCTTTGCGCGCTCCGACGACAGCCGCGAGACGCCCGACCTGCAGTACCACATCCAGCCGCTCACCCTGCCGCGGTTCGGCGAGCCTCTCGATCCGTTTCCGGCGTTTACGGCCAGTGTCTGCAATCTGAGGCCCACCAGCCGCGGCACCGTCCAGATCTCCGCCCCGGATGCCGCCGCTCAACCCGACATCCGCCCGAACTATCTGGCGACCGCGGAGGACCGGTCGGCCGCCGCCCGGGCGATCCGCCTGACGCGCCGCATCGTGTCGATGCCGGCGCTCGACCGCTACAAGCCGGAGGAGTTCCGCCCCGGTCCGGCCATCGACGGCGACGACGCGCTGGCGCGCGCAGCCGGCGACATCGGCACGACCATCTTCCACCCGGTCGGCACCTGCAAGATGGGACAGGATGAGGCCGCGGTCGTCGACGAGCGGCTGCGGGTGCGCGGCATCGACGGCCTTCGGGTGGCCGACGCCTCGGTCATGCCGTCGATCACCTCGGGCAACACGGCGGCACCGACGTTGATGATCGCCGAAAAGGCCGCCGCGATGATCCTGGCCGATCAGGCGGCACGACCGCTGCTTTGACGAGGGCCGGCCTCGCACCGCCCGCGACTCCCGGCAGATGATCGGCGGTCGGAAAGAAGCGGGTGCGTCGGCACATCGAGGCCGTGGTGTGGCACCGCCACCGCAGCGGCCGTCCTGGACCTCGCACGCGCGTGGGTCCCGATGGGCGGTCCCCGGTGTGGGCTGCCGCGGCGGGCAAGCCGGGGGGTGGGATTATCCCGCATTGCACAATGGCCGACGCATGATGCGCGCGGCCTCGCGCCAACCGCGGAGGTCTCAGCCAATCCGGCTGGGGGCCCGAATTTTCATCGCCGCGCTTAATGAACGGGCGCGGAATGCCCGCATTTCGCGCCACGATGCCATTGCGCCCAACCCTTGAGCATGCAAACTTCGTCCCTGCCCTGTCCAACGTTGGGAGGGCGCTGTTTGGTCGTGTCTCGGGAGGATCCATGGCGACGCCATCGACGGTGACGGCACCGCGAGCAGAGGCAGCCGGCGCCTATGCCGTCGAGATGATCGGCGTGCACAAATGGTATGGCGAGTTCCACGTGTTGCGCGATGTCAACCTGTCGGTTGCCCGCGGTGAGAAGATCGTGATCTGCGGCCCCTCGGGTTCCGGCAAATCGACGCTGATCCGCTGCATCAATCGCCTCGAGGAACATCAGAAGGGTCGGATCGTCGTCGACGGAATCGAACTGACCAACGACGTGCGGAACATCGACAAGATCCGATCCGAAGTCGGCATGGTGTTCCAGAGCTTCAATCTGTTCCCGCACCTGACCGTCCTCGACAATCTGTGTCTGGCGCCCATGTGGGTCCGCAAGATGCCGCGCGCCGAGGCCGAGAAGATCGCCATGCAGTATCTCGAGCGCGTCAAGATCCCCGAACAGGCCAGCAAGTACCCGGGTCAGTTGTCCGGCGGTCAGCAACAGCGCGTTGCGATTGCGCGTGCCCTGTGTATGCGCCCCCGCATCATGCTGTTCGACGAGCCGACCTCCGCGCTCGATCCCGAGATGGTCAAGGAAGTGCTCGACACGATGGTCGAACTGGCCCGCTCCGGCATGACCATGCTGTGCGTCACTCACGAGATGGGCTTTGCCCGCGCCGTCGCTGATCGCGTCATCTTCATGGATCGCGGCGAGATCGTCGAACAAGGACCACCCCAGACATTTTTCACGAATCCACAATCCGAACGCACGAAACTTTTCCTCGGCCAGATCCTCAATCACTGAGGCGGCGTACGGATGGGATAGGGCACGATCCCGATCGATCGGCGCCTCTCAAAGTCAGCAAAGGGAGAAACTCGCATGAAGCTCATCAAAACGGCGGTTGTCACGGCATTGGCGCTGGGCGCCATGGCCGGCGCTGCCCAGGCCGGGCCGACGCTCGATGCCATCAAGGCGCGCGGCCAGATCATCTGCGGTGTCAACACGGGTCTCGGCGGGTTCTCGCTGCCGGACAGCGCCGGCAAGTGGACCGGTCTCGACGTCGATTTCTGCAAGGCCATCGCCGCCGCCGTCTTCGGTGACGCCGAGAAGGTCAAGTATGTGCCGCTGACCGCACAGCAGCGCTTCACCGCGTTGCAGACGGGTGAGGTCGACGTTCTGTCGCGCAACACGACTTGGACGCTCGCGCGCGACACGCAGCTCGGCTTGAACTTCACAGCCGTGACCTTCTACGACGGTCAGGGCTTCATGGTTCCGAAGAAGCTCGGCGTGAAGAGCGCCAAGGAGCTCAACGGGGCGACCGTCTGCGTGCAGCCGGGCACCACCACCGAGCTCAACCTCGCGGACTACTTCCGCGCCAACAACATGACCTTCAAGCCTGTCGTTATCGAGGCTCTGCAAGAGGTCAACGCGGCCTTCTTCTCCGGCCGCTGCGACGTGTACACGACGGATGCTTCGGGCCTCGCCTCCATCCGCAAGAACGACGCGCCGAAGGGCGAGAGCGACAACTTCGTCATCCTGCCCGAGATCATCTCCAAGGAGCCCCTTGGCCCAGCCGTTCGCCACGGTGACGACCAGTGGCTCGACATCGTGAAGTGGACCATCTTCGCTCTCGTCGAGGCTGAAGAGTACGGGATCACCAAGGCCAACGCCGATCAGATGGCGAAGGAATCCAAGAACCCGGCGATCCTCCGCTTGCTCGGCACCACCGCCGGCAACGGTAAGGCCATCGGTCTCGAGGAGACCTGGGCCATCAACGCCGTCAAGGCCGTCGGCAACTACGGAGAGATCTACGAGCGCAACATCGTCCCGCTCGGGCTGCCGCGTGGCGTCAACAACCTGTGGTCTAAAGGCGGCTTGATGTACGCCCCGCCGGTTCGCTGATTACGAACTGAGGGCCGTCCCGATCGACCGGGGCGGCCCTTGGTGCAACTGGGGGATCCTCGACGATGGCAGAGACAATGGCACGGCCGACCGGCAAGGAGGCGTCTCGCTATTCTTTGTACGACAAGGACGTTCAGGCCGTTCTGTTCCAGGTCGTCGTCGTTGGTGCCGTGGTCGCTCTCGTCAGTTACCTCGCCTACAATACGGTCGTGAATCTGGAGCGTCGTCAGATCCAGACCGGCTTCTCGTTCATCTGGCGTGAATCCGGCTTCGAAATCGGCGAAAGCTTGATCTCTTATTCCGCCGCCTCGACCTATGGCCGCGCCCTTGTCGTCGGTCTCTTGAACACGCTCCAAGTCGCCATCATCGGTTGCATTCTTGCGACCTTCCTCGGCGTGTCGATCGGCATCGCGTCGCTGTCGCGCAATTGGCTGCTCGCCAAGCTGACCGCCGGTTACATTCATTTCCTGCGCAACATCCCGGTCCTGCTTCAGATCATCCTCTGGTACACGATCCTGATCAGCGACCGGTTCCTGCCAGCTCCACGCCAAGCCGAGTCGTTCTTCGGCATCTTTGCAACGCAGCGTGGCTGGTACTTCCCCATTCCAGACGGCAGCGCCGGCTATTGGGCGGCGCTCGCGGGTCTGCTGGTGGCCGTGGTCGGGGTGATGATCCTTAGGCGCTGGGCCAGAACGCGACAGCTGCTCACGGGACAACAGTTCCCGGTGGTCTGGACGAGTGTGGGATTGCTCGTGGCGTTCCCGCTGCTGGCGTGGCTGGCCCTCGGAGCGCCGACCGGATTGGACAGCCCGGGCCTGCGCGGCTTCAACTTCCAGGGTGGCTCGCGGATCTCGCCCGAGTTCGTGGCCGTGCTGTTCGGCCTGACCATCTACACCTCGGCCTTCATCGCCGAGATCGTGCGCGCCGGCATCCTGGCGGTTCCCAAGGGCCAGACCGAGGCCGGACGCGCGCTGGGTCTGCGCGACAACGTGATCCTTCGCCAGGTCATCCTGCCGCAAGCCCTTCGCGTGATCATTCCGCCGCTGACCAGCCAATACCTGAATCTGACGAAGAACTCGTCGCTTGCCGTCGCCGTCGGCTACCCCGACCTCGTCAGCACCGCGAACACGACACTCAATCAGACCGGCCAGGCCCCCGAGGCCATTCTGATCCTGATGGCCGTCTACCTCACGCTCAGCGTCACCACGGCATTGGTCATGAACTGGTACAACACGCGCATCCAGCTGGTGGAGCGGTAAGTGAACCAACCCACCGTCGCCCGATTGTCGCCGCTCGCCTGGGCACGCACGAATCTTTTCAATACCTGGGGCAACGCGGTCATTACCGTGGCGGTGCTCGCCGGCCTCGCCATGATCGTGCCGAAGCTGGTCAATTGGGCTGTCATAAACGCCGTCTTCGAGATCGATGCGCAGAAGTGCCGCGTGGCGGCGGGGGCCTGCTGGGGTTTCGTCGGCGAAAAATACCGCCTGATGATGTTCGGCACCTATCCCTACGAGGAGCAGTGGCGCCCGCTGGCGATGAGCGTCGTGCTGCTCACGCTCATCGGCCTCACCATGAACACGCGGCTGTGGGGCCGTTGGCTTTGGATCTCTTGGGTTGTCGCCATCGTCGCCATGTGGGTGCTGATGGCCGGCGGCGTAGCGGGTCTTCCGGCCGTCGAGACCGATCGCTGGGGCGGCCTGCCGCTCACCCTCATTCTCGCGGTCAACGCGATCGTGCTGTCGTTCCCGCTCGCCGTTTTGCTGGCGCTCGGTCGCCGGTCGGATCTGCCGCTCATCAAGACCCTCTGCATTGGCTTCATCGAGATAGTGCGCGGCGTGCCGCTCATCACGGTTCTCTTCATGGCCAGCCTGATGCTGCCGCTGTTCCTGCCCGAGGGCATGACCATCAACAAGCTGCTGCGCGCCCAGGTCGGGTTCATTCTGTTCACGGCGGCCTATGTGGCGGAGGTGATACGCGGCGGACTGCAGGCGATTCCCAAGGGGCAATACGAAGCCGCCGACGCCCTCGGCCTCTCCTACTGGCAGAAAACCGTATTCATCGTTCTGCCGCAGGCCCTGAAGCTCGTCATTCCGCCGACGGTCAACACCTTCATCGGCATCTTCAAGGACACGAGTCTCGTCATCATCGTCGGCATCTTCGACTTCCTGGGCTCCGTGCGTCTGGCGTCGAACGATCCGATCTGGAGGCCCTTCTACATCGAGGGTCTCGTCGTCGCCGGGCTCGTCTACTTCGTGTTCTGCTACACGATGGCCGCTTACAGCCGAGCGCTGGAAGCGAAGCTCAACCGTCAGCAGCAACGCTAGACCGCGCGGGCCAGCGGAAGATCAGCGGTTCGAAAGCAAACTGGCCACGTGCGCGCCGATCGCCATCGACGCCGTGAGGCCGGGGCTTTCGATACCGAACAGCATCACCAGCCGCTCGTGGCCATGCTGCGCCGCCGCGTGGAATGCGAAGTCGGGCACCGGCTCGCCCTCCCGGTAGATCTTCGGCCGGATGCCCGTATAGTCGGCATGCAGACGGCTTGTATCGAGGCCGGGGTAATAGCTGCGAATGAAATCCAGGAACTGGCCGATCTTCTCCGGCTCGAAGGAATAGTCGATCTCCGGGATCCACGCGATGTCCGGCCCGAACTTGCAGCGGCCGCCGATGTCCACGGTCGCGTGCAGGCCGAGCCAAGCCCCCTGCGGCATCGGATAGATGTGCCGCTTGAACGGAGAGGGGCCGGAGAGCGCATAGTATTGCCCCTTGGCGAAATAGGTTTCTGGCGGCGTGTAGCCATTGGAGTAGGGGAGAAGGCGCGCAAGCCGGGTGGCCGAAAGCCCGCCCGAGAGCACCAAACGCCGGCAGGACACCGTCGCATTGGTCTCGCCGCCGACCGTCACCATGAACAGCCCCTGCCCGGTGACAGCAAGGCCGTCCACGGGGCTGCGCAGGACCACCTGTGCGCCGTGGGCCTCGGCCGAGCCTTGCAGGGCAAGCATCAACCCGTGCGTGTCGACAATGCCGGTCGACGGTGACAGCAGCGCCGCGGCACACTGCACTTCCGGCTCGAGGGCGCGCGCCTCGGCGGCGGTCAGTGCCACCAGATCCTCGACGCCGTTCTTGATGGCGGTCTCGCGAATCCCCGCGAGCTTGCCGAGCTGATCGTCGGCCGTCGCGACGAGCAGCTTCTCGCAGCGCGCAATGGCGACGCCGTTGTCCGCGCAGAAACGGTAGAGCAGGCTCTTGCCGGCGACGCAGAGCTTGGCCCGGAAGCTGCCGGGCGCGTAGTACAGACCGGCGTGGATGACCTCGCTGTTGCGTGACGAGACTTCCGAGCCGATCAATTCGTGGCGCTCCAGCACAAGCACCTCTTGCCCGGCCCGCGCCAGGGCCTCGGCGATCGCGAGCCCGACGACGCCCGCACCGACCACGATCGTCTCGACGTCTGCCGTCATGCCATTCCCTCCCACCCGTCGTCGGCCGCCACCGGTTCACCGGCCGCCGCAAAGACCGCCTATCATGGCCGCCGATTCGGCTCTGGCAATCGGGACGGTTCGATTTGGCTCTGGTGCTCCTCCATACCTCCGACCTGCATATCGGCAAGCCCTTTGCAGGCTTCGATACCGAGAAGGCAGCGCTGTTGCGCGAATCCCGCCTGACGGTCATCGCGCGCCTTGCGGCGGCTGCGCGCGCGGCCGGAGCATCCATAGTCCTCGTGGCCGGCGACACCTTCGATCAGCAAGGCTTGGCGGACGACTTGGTCCGCCGCGCGCTGGCGCGCTTCGCCGTCGAATCCGACATCGTCTGGCAGATCATCCCCGGCAATCACGATGCCGACCGGCCTGGCGGCATTTGGGAGCGTGCGGTCCGGCTCGGCCTTCCCGCGAATGTCGTCTTGCACCGCGCCGCTGCACCGGTCCGCCTCGCCGACACCTGCGTGCTGCTGCCGGCCCCGCTGAGAGCCCGCGCGGTCGCGGCCGATCCGACGGCCTGGATGGACGACGTCGACAGCCCGGACGGCGTCATCCGCATCGGCCTCGCGCACGGGTCGACGCAGGGCTTTGGTTCCGAGGCGACGGCCAGCGTGCTGATCGACTCGACACGCCGGATCCGTGCCCGCCTTGCCTACCTCGCCCTTGGCGACTGGCACGGCACCAAGGCCATTGCCGACGGGGTCTGGTATTCGGGCACTCCCGAGCCCGATCAGTTCGCCGACAACGAGCCGGGCGGCGCGCTCGTGGTCAGCATCGAGTCGGCGTCCCGCGTCGAGGTTCGCCGCGTGCGCGTGGCCGAACGGCTGTGGCTGCGCCGGCGCCAGACGTGCAACGCCGCCGCGGATCTGGCCGCTCTCACAGCCGAGATCCGGGCACTCGGCGCCGACGCCGGCAAGGCATTGTTGGAACTCGGTCTCGACGGCCGGCTGACCTTGTCGGCCCGACATGAGGTTGCCGGCGCGCTGGACCAACTGGCCGCCGCGCTGTTCGTGCTGCGACCGCGGCTCGACGGCCTTGCGACGATCCCGGATACGGCCGACCTGGATGGTCTCGCCGATCGCCAGTTGCGCCGTGCAGCCGAGCGCCTCTCGGCCATGGCGGCCGACGGTGCCAACCCCGAGGCGCGTGTCGCTGCCGATGCCCTGCTCGCGCTCTATGCGCTGGCCTCGTCCGACACGGGAGCCGCGCCATGAAGCTCAACGCCATTCGGGTCGCAGGCGTCGGCCCGTTCCGCGACGGTGTGGCGATCGAGCGCCTGTCGGGCGGCCTCGACCTCCTCGTGGCGCCGAACGAAACGGGCAAGACGACCCTGTTCCGCGCTCTTTCGGTCTTGTTCCGCGAGGCCCACACGGCCAACAACCCGCGCACCCGGGCGCTCCAGCCGGCCGGCGGTGGCTCGCCGCTGGTCGAGGTCGATTTCGAGGTGGGCGGTCGCCCCTGGCGCTTGACCAAGCGTTGGTTCGGTCAGCGTTTGGCGATACTCGACGACGTCGCCGCAGGGCGGACCTTGCGCGGTGCCGATGCCGAGGCCGCCGCTCACGAACTGCTGGCGGGCGATCTCGATCGCAGCGCCATGGCCGGCCTGCTCTGGGTCGACCAGACCAAGAGTTTCGACCTTCCGGTCGCCGATCAGAAGGCTGGTCAAGCGCTGACGCGGCTGATCGAAGGTGAGATCGCGGGTGCCGTCGGCGCCGGCCGGGCCCGTCAGGTGCGCGCGACCGTCAGGGCGCGTCTCGACGGCCTGATCACCGCCAAGAGCAAGCGGCCGAAAACCGGCACCGAGTACGCCAAGGCGGAGGACGACATCGCGCGGTTGCGGGCTCGTCTCGATGAGGCGCGGCAACAGGAACGCACCGCGATCGAACGCCTGGAGGCCCTGGCGCGGCTGGCGGCGGAAGAGGTGGAACTGGCCGATCCCGCGCGGAACGAGGCCCGCCGCCGGCAGATGACCGACGACACCGCCGCGATCGCGGCCGCGGTCGAGGCGGCCAGCACCCTCGAGAAAGCGCGGCTCGCGCGGGAGGCCGCAGAGGCGCGGTTCCAGCAGGCCCGTGACGCCGCCGCTGACTTCGATGCCTTGCTGGTCAGCTTGGCCGATATCGATCGCCGCACCGCCGAGGCCCGCGACACCCACACGCGGCTGCTGGGCGAACGGCAAGCCACCGAAGCCGCCGTCGTGGCCGCGCGGGAGGAGACGCGATCGGCGGCTGCGGCGGTCGACGCCGCACGGCTCGCGTTGGCCGGGGCCGAGACGCGCCGCCGCCGTCAGGACTGGCGTCGCGAGCACGCGGCGCGCGCAGCTCGGCTGGCCGCCGCACGCGCCGCCTCCGAGGCGCTGGCGCTGGCCGAAGCTGCGGCCAGGCCGGTCGACGAGCGCGGGTTGCGCCTGGTGAAGGAGCTGGCCGGCGAGAAGGATCGCCTGTTGGCCGAGTTGAGCGCTGCGGCACCGCGCATCACGTTCGATCTGCTCCCGGCGGGCGAAGGCAAGGTCCGGATCGAAGGTCGCCCGGTCGCGGCGGCGGAGGTGCTGACCGCCAGCCACGCGGTGGAGATCGAGATCGCCGGCATCGGCCGTGTTCGTGTTGCGCCAGGGGGCGACGCTTCGCTGGAGGAGCGCCGCCGGCGGCTGTCCGGGGTCGAGCAGGAGTTGGCGGGCGGTTTGGCCGCGATCGGTGCGGCGAGTGTCGCACAGGCCGAGGCGCAGTCCGAAACGGCGCGGGAAGCCGCAGCGTCAGCACGCGAGGCCCGCGCTCGTTTGCAGGCCAATGCCCCGCGCGGCCTCGACGTACTGGCCCGCGAGCTGGCGGAACTCACGGCACAATTGGCGGGCACGGACGATCCACTGGAAGACGTGGTCGTCGAAATCGACCCGCTGGTCGGAGCCTTGCAGCACGCCGAAGCACACATGTCCCGTGCCGCCGTGGCCGAACGGACGGCCGAGAGCAACCTGGCGGTGCATGATCAACGTCTTGCCGTCCTCGAGGCCACCCTCGGCCGCGACGCGGCCGAACGTGCGACCATCGAGAGGGCGTTACCGCCGCCAGACGATCGGGCCGGCCGCGCCGCCGAACTCGCCGGCCGCCACACCGCGGCTCGGCTGACCTTCGAGGAGGCGTTGCTTTTCGAGCGCGCACTCCGCGAGCGGGTGCCCGACGCCGAGACGGTGACCCGGATGCGGGCCGCGCTGGCCGAGGCGCAAGCCTCGGCTGCCGCCGCGGCGGCGCGTCTGGAAACCGTCCGTCGCGAAGCGGCCGGGCTGCAGGGCGCCTTGGCCCGTGATGGCGAGACCGGCAGTTCTGCCGCCGCCGGTGACATTGAAGTCGAGTTGGCCGCGGCGGCGGCTCGGGTCGCACGCTTCGAGCAGGAGGCAAAGGCTCTCCTGCTCGTCGAGCGCGTGTTGGCCGAGGTCGAGCAGGAAGATCGTGCCAGTCTCGCCCGCCCGCTGGTGACGCGGCTCGCCACCTATGCCGGCCGGCTCCTGCCCGGTACGGACATCGTCCTCGGCGAGGGTTTCGCCGTCAGCGCGGTGCATCGTGCGAGCGCGCCGCAGCCGCCCGACCTTCTGAGCACCGGCACGATCGAGCAGATCGGATTGCTGACCCGTCTCGCCTATGCCCGCCTGCTGGCCGACCAGGGCATGCCGGTTCCCGTGGTGCTCGATGATCCGCTGGTCTATGCCGACGACCGGCGCCTCAAGGATGTGTTCGCCATCCTCGCGGAAGCCGCCGAGCACCATCAGGTCGTGGTGCTGAGTTGCCATGAAGCGGCGTTCCGCCCGCTCGGCGAGCAGGCGGGCGCACGCATTCTGGCGCTCGAAGCATGGCAACCGCCGGTCTGACGAGGCAGCCGGCGGCGTCAGGGAGTTACGAAGACGGCAGCGAGCCCATGCCGTTGATCATGGGCATGTCGGGGCGCGCGATGCCGGCCGTCGGATCGTCCGAGCGGCGCGATTTGCCCTCGAAGAAGGCGCCCTGCTCGATGGCGAGCGTCTGGTGGTAGATGTCGCCTTCGACGTGGCTCGACGACTGAAGGATGACCTTCTTGCCGCGCACAGAGCCCATCACGTGGCCACGAACGACCACCTCGTCACCGACGATGCCGCCGGTGATCTTGGCGCGCTCTCCGACCAGGACGTGGGTGCCGTGGAGATCGCCCTGCACCTCGCCGTCGACCTGCACTTCGCCCTTGGAGACGAGGTTGCCGATGATCGTCAGATCTGCTCCGATGACGGACGGAGCGGCGCGGTCGCCGGGGCGAGCGACCGGTCGGCCAGCCTGCGCGGGCAAGTTCGGGGGGGTGATCGAAGTTCCACTCACAACACTTGGCTCCTTGTCCGGCTTTTTGGTGGTAAAGTTGGAAAGCATACTAACCTCCACGACAGGTACGGACATGCCCGCGTCCCGTCCGCACCCCTAGTGTTTGCAATATAGAAGACGCCTGTGACAGAACTATCATAGGCTTCCCCTGCATGCCTAGCTCAGCCAGTGCGCGTGGCGGCCTTTAAGCGCAACTTTTGATAGCAACCCGGCGTCATGGTTAGCCGTTCAGCATCTATCGGGTGACACCGAGTGCGGCGAGTGGCCGATAGAACCCCGGCGTCAATCCAGCTTCCGAGCGCGCCTTGTCGTTGAACGGCGGCTTTACCGTGCCCCTGAAATTGGCCCGGACCAGGGCATGGAAGGTCGGCTCGGGGGCCAGACCGTGGCGATCGCACAGAAAGCGGAACCACTTGATGCCGAACCCCACGTGGCGCTTTTCGTCGCGGTAGATGATCTCGAGAATGTCCGCGGATGGGCGGTCGCCGGCCTGGACGAGGTTGTCGATCATCGACGGTGTCACATCCAGCCCGCGTGCTTCGAGAACGAGCGGCACGACGGCCAGCCGCGCCAGCAGGTCGTGGCCGGTCGCCTGGGCGGCCTGCCACAGTCCGTCATGGGCCGGCAACGCGCCGTAGAAGCTGCCGAGCTCCGACAATCGCTTCGACAGCAGCTCGAAGTGCTTGGCTTCCTCCAGGCCGACCTGCACCCAGTTGTCGAAGAATGATAGCGGCATCGGCGTCTGCACGAACCGCCCGACCGGATCCCAGGTCATGTCGACGGCGTTCAGCTCGATGTGGGCCAGCGAATGCAACAGCGCCAACCGGCCCTTTTCTCCGCCTGCGGATCGGCGCGGCATCTCCCGCGGCGCCAGCAGTTCAGGCAGGGCCGGCCGGCCGGGCCGGTCGGGCATGGGATGGCGCGCACTCACGGGCCCGAGCGAGAGCCGCCGTCCGTACCATGCCTTGGCCGTCTCGTAAGCGAGCTGGACCTTTTGGTCCAGATCGGCCGATGCAACGATGGCGCGTGAGCGGCCCGCGAGCGTCGAGAGGCTGGAGTCCTGCACGCGGGCCTTCCCCTGAAGCTCTAGGCGAGCGCCTTCACCGCCGCGAGCACCTCGTCGGCGTGTCCGGGAACCTTGACCTTCCGCCAGCTCCGCGCAATGCGACCCTGCGTGTCGATCAGGAACGTGGACCGTTCGACGCCCATGTACTTCTTGCCGTACATGGATTTTTCCACCCACACGCCGAAGGCCTCGGCTGCGGCCTTTTGCTCGTCGGCGACCAGCACGATCGAAAGCTCGTACTTGCGCTTGAACTTCTGGTGGCTGGCCACGCTGTCCGGCGAGATGCCGAGCACGAGCGCGCCGGCTGCGGCAAAATCATCGGCCAGCGCCGTGAAGGCCTTGGCTTCGGCCGTGCAGCCAGAAGTGTCGTCCTTCGGGTAAAAATAAACCACGACCGGCTTGCCCTTGAGTTTCGACAGTTGGAGGGTTTGACCCTCGTCAGTCGCCAGCTTGAAGTCCGGTGCTTTAGCGCCATCCTCGACCATCGTGTGTGCCTTCCTTTTGTCGCTTTTCGCCGTCCTGTGTCCCTGCTACGTGAAACGCGCCGGCTTGGTTCGTGGATGGCTCCCGCAAGGCCGGCTATCTCGACACGAGACGCGGCGCAAGGGGCAAGAGGGGTCGACGGGACGGTGGTGCCGCGCCGCACGAAACAGAACGCCCGCACGGCCGCACGCAGGCCCGCCGCCGAGGACGCGAATCCGAGCCTGGGATGGCGGATGGCGGGGCTCGCCGGGCGCATCGTCGTTCCCGTCTTGCTGCTGCTGCTGTTGGCCGGTGGCGCGGCCTACGTCCGCATGCTCAACGGCCCCATCTCGCTCAAGTTCCTTGCCGCGCCGATCGCCCGCAGCCTCAGCTCGGAACTCGGCGACTTTACGCTGACGATCGAGGACGCCATCGCGCGGCTGACGCCGGCAGGCGATGTCGAATTCCGCCTGCGCGACGTGCGGTTGATCGATGCCGATCAGCAACCGGTGGCCGAGGCCCCGCTGGCCGCCTTTTCGCTCAGCGGTGAGGCCCTCTGGGAAGGCCGCCTGACGCCGGAGCGTATCGTTCTCATCGAGCCTAAGGCCCTGGTTGTCGTGGGGCGTGGCCTGGGCGCCCCGGAGCCGGCCGTGAATGCCCCTGGGGCGGCCGTGCCGGCAGCCCCGGGCGCGGCCCCGTCCACGGCCGCGCCGGACGGCGAGCCGTCGGACAACCTCGCCAAGATGGATCTGCTGCGGGTGATCGCGCGCGCGTCGTCGCCCACCGGAGCGAAGCAGACGAACTACCTGAAGCAGCTGGGCTTCCGGCAAGCCACGGTCGTTTTGGACTCGGGTGGTCGACGCAGTGCCTACCGGATCACGGATGGAGATATCGACCTGGAGAGCTGGCGCCGCGAGAGCGTGGCCATCGCACGGTTCTCGTTCTCATCGTCGCGCGGCCCGTGGACCATCTCGGCGCGGGTCGAGCAAAGCCAGGATCGCCGTGCACTGATGCTGGCCGCACAGATCCAGGGATTGGTGCCGGCCGCCGCCCTGAACCCGGAGCAGGGCGGTTTCCTGGCTGCCCTCACGACGCCGATCTCGGTCGACCTCAAGGCTGATATCACGCCCGATGGCAACGTGCAGCAGGCCGCGGCGCGCGTCGACCTCGGCACCGGCCATATCGTGACCGATGCCGCAAAGAGCCAGGGCATCCCCTTCGAAAGGGGGCGCATCGCGCTTGGTTACGACGCAGCCAACCGCCGCTTCGACATTTCACCGTCGTCAGTGTCGTTCGACGGCAAGCGCATCGATTTCATCGGTGCCATCGCCGCCGAGAGCGCAGCGCCGGGTGCAGGCTGGCGCTTTGCCTTGCGGACACAGCAGGGCATCGCCGCCGCCGCGACGGGGCCGACCATTCCCATCGACCAACTCGACATCGACGGTCGTTGGGACGGCAAGGATGGCGCCCTGGACGTCACGCGGGCCCTGCTGCGATCGAGCGGATCGGAGGCCGTGTTCACGGCCCGCTTCCCGGGCTCCGACAGCCAGGGGTACCGGGTCGAGGGGCGAACCGCCGGCCTTTCGCTCGAAACGCTGCGGGTCTTCTGGCCGCGCGGCGTCGCTCCGAAGACACGCGACTGGATCGCAGCCAACATAAGGCAAGGACGGCTCTCGACCGCGACCCTGCGAGTCGACGGCATACCGGCGCTCGCCCGCGTCGGCCGCGTGGCCGCCTCACGCGTGACACTGGCTGCCGAAGCTGCCGACGTCGTCCTCCAGCCGGTGGCGGGCTGGCCGGCGATCGAGGTCCCGCGGGCGCTGATCCGTCTCGAAGAGCCGGCACTCGAGATCTCGGTGCCCGAAGCCTCGGTCGGTCCGGTGGCGCGTCGGCTGGCGCTGCGCCAGGGCCGGTTCGCGGTTCGCGACGTCATGGCCGATTTTCCGCAAGGTGAGCTGACCCTGCGCGCTCAGGGCCCCTTCGCGGCGGCGCTCGCGGCCCTCGACGGCGAATCGCGTCAGATCTCCAGGGAACTCGGGACGTCCTTCGATGGCGTCGAGGGCAAGCTCGACGGACAGTTTGCCCTGATGATCCCGCTCGATACCGACGCGAGCTTCCGAGACATTCAGATCTCGGGCAAGGCACGGGTCACGGAAGGGAAGGCGCGCGGCCTGTTGGGTGGCATGGACGCTCAAGGGGTGTCGCTGGCTATCGACATTTCCAACGAAGCGGTCGACGTTCAGGGCGACCTGCTGCTCCAGGGCGTCGCGGCGAAGCTTTCGGCCCAGCACCTCCTGCGCGCTACCGGCGAGGTCCAGCCGCCCATCCGCATCACTGCCAATCTCGATGCCGCGGATCGCAACCAGCTCGGTATCGACGTCAATCACATGGTCACCGGCGATATCCCGATCGAGATCATCGTCACGCGTGGCGCCGGCGAGCTTCAGCCCAAGGTGCAAGGCAATCTGACCGGAGCCGAGTTGATCATCGAGCCGCTCGGTTGGCGCAAGCCGCCCGGCCGGCCGGCAACGCTCCAGTTCGATATCGCCAAGGGCGCGAAGTACAGGACCGAACTGCAGGGCTTCCGCCTCACCGGCGAGGACATCGCCATCAGCGGCTGGATCGGCATCGATGCCAACAGCAAGTTGCGTGAGGTCCAGTTCTCCGATTTCATCCTGAACGTCATCTCGCGTCTCGAGGTTGGCGCCACGCTGCGCAACGACAACGTCTGGGACATGCGGGTCAAAGGGGCGACCTTCGACGGCCGCAACTTCTTCCGCTCGTTGCTGACGGTCGGTCGCGCCGTCGAGCCGGCTCCGGGGTCGCGCACCGCCAACCGGCCGGGCCTGGATCTGCGTGCCGATATCGACACCGTGCTCGGACACGGCGAGGTCGCGCTCAAGGGGCTGCGGCTGCAGCTCTCGCGTCGCAACGACAAGCTGGTCGCGCTGCAGGCCCGTGGCGTGCTCGACGGCGGCAAGCCCCTCGACGTCACGGTGCAGGCGATCGGCTCTGGCGATCCCCGCCGTCTGGTCGCGACCTCCGAGGATGCGGGCCAGTTCTTCAAACTCGTCGGGTTCTATCCGAACGCGCAGAACGGCCGTATGCGGCTCACCGTCGATCTCGAAGGCAAGGGTCCGGTCGAGAAAACCGGCCTTCTCGAGGTGGCCGGTTTCCGCGTTCTCGGCGATCCCGTGGTCTACGAAGTGATCGCGGCGCCGGGCGAGGTCGCGTCCGAAGGCCGTCGCGAGTCGCGCACGGTGCGGCAGGCCATCGATTTCGACACCATGCGGGCCCCGTTCTCGATCGGTCAGGGCCAGTTCGTCCTCGAGGATGCGGACCTGCGCGGCCCGCTGTTCGGCGCGATCCTGCGCGGCAAGGTCGACTTCAAGTCGCAGACCCTGCAACTCGGTGGCACCTACGTGCCGCTGCAGGCCCTCAACTCGGCGATCGGCGCCATCCCGGGGCTCGGCCAGTTGCTGGCCGGGCCGCGTGGCGAGGGCGTGCTCGGCATCACGTTCGCCATTCAGGGGCCGATGGCGCAGCCGCAGGTCATCGTGAACCCGCTCTCGCTGGTGGCACCCGGAATCTTCCGCGAGATGTTCCAGATGACCAACCCGAGCCCCAAGGTGACACCGCGCACGGATGCGCCGCCGGTGCGGTCGGGGCAGCCGTCGCAATCGGCCAGTCCGCCGCGGGCGACGCCGAGCCGGCCGCAGACCAATCCGCAGACCCTCGACGGTTGGCGTTCGGAGACCCAGTCGCGGCCGCAAACGCAATAGGGTCTGATCGGTCGAGGTGGCAGCGAATAGCTGCGACCGAGAGCGTGAATCAGTCCCTGAAACGCGGGTCTGATCGGTCGAGGTGGCCGCGAAGCGTTGCGACCGAGACCGGACGGGCGTGCGCCGCCGCCTAAACCGGCTTGAGCAGCACGTGCCGCTTCTTGCCGAGAGACAGCTTTACGACGCCGTCGCCTGTCACCGCCGTCGTCGACACGACCGCCTTCTCGTCCGTCACGGCAACATCGTTGACCCTGAGGCCGCCGCCCTGGATCTGCCGCCGCGCCTCGCCGTTCGATTTGACCAGACCGGACGTCACGAATGCGGCGAGCACGCCGACGCCGGCGGCGAGTTCCGCCGCGCCGATCTCCACCGTCGGCAGGTCGGCCGAAAGCTGTCCCGCCTCGAACGTTTTGCGTGCGGTCTCGGCCGCCGCCTCGGCCTTCTCGCGCCCGTGGACAAGGGCCGTTGCCTCGGTCGCCAGCACCTTTTTCGCCTCGTTGATCTCGGCCCCGCCGAGGGCGGCGAGCCGTGTGACCTCGTCGAGCGGCAGGATCGTGAACAGCTTGAGGAAGCGGCCGACGTCCGCATCTTCCGTGTTCCGCCAGTATTGCCAGTAGTCGTAGGCGGACAACTGCCCCTCGTTGAGCCATACGGCACCGGCCGCCGTCTTTCCCATCTTGGCGCCGGACGACGTCGTCAGCAGCGGGCAGGTCAGCGCGTAGAGCTGGTGGGTGCCCATCCGCCGGCCGAGGTCGATCCCGGTGACGATGTTGCCCCACTGGTCCGAGCCGCCCATTTGCAGGTTGCAGCCATAGCGCCGCGCCAGCTCAGCAAAGTCGTAGGCCTGCAGCAGCATGTAGTTGAACTCGATGAACGAGAGCTCCTGCTCACGATCGAGCCGGAGCTTGGCCGAGTCCATGGTGAGCATCCGGTTGACCGAGAAGTGGCGCCCGACGTCGCGCAGGAACTCGATGTAGTTGAGCGGCGCAAGCCACTCGGCATTGTCCGCCATCAGCGCCTCGCGCCGGCCAGCGCCGAACGTCAGGAACTGCGAGAATACGCCCTTGATCGCATCCTTATTGGCGTCGATCTGCTCGATCGTGAGGATCTTGCGCGTCTCGTCGCGCCCCGACGGATCGCCGACCCGGGTCGTGCCGCCGCCCATCAGCGTGATCGGCTTGCCGGCGCCGGTCTGCTGCAGCCAGCGCAGCATCATGATCGAGAGCAGATGTCCCACGTGCAGTGACGGCGCCGTGCAGTCGTAGCCGACGTAGGCGATCACCTCGCCCTTTGCCGCGAGTGCGTCGAGCCCACCCATGTCGGAGCACTGATGGACGAAGCCCCGCGCCAGGAGCGTGTTGAGAAATTCCGATTTCGGCGTCTGCTCGGCCATGTCGGGAATCGCGCGATTTCCTCGCGCCCTCCGGTTCGATTAGAGTTCGGGCGGGGGAACATGCACGGGTCGCGGTCCCCGGGCAAGACGAGGCGGCAATGGCAGGGGCGACGGTACGCGCGCTGGGGTTGATGAGCGGCACGTCGCTCGACGGCATCGATATCGCCTTGGTGGAGACGGACGGTGAAACCCGGGTGCGGCGCGGTCCATCGGCCACGGTTGCCTACCCGCCGGATTTCCGCGCCCGCCTGCGCACGGCCCTGACAGAGGCGCTGGCGATCGTCGACCGCGCCGACCGGCCGGGCTCGCTGGCCGACGTCGAACGCGAATTGACCGAGCGCCACGCCGAGGCGGTGCTCCGCTTCATCGGCAACCAGGCCCTCCAGCCGTCCGCCGTCGATGTCGTGGGCTTTCACGGCCAGACCGTGCTGCATCGCCCGGAGCGGCGGCTGACGGTCCAGATCGGCGATGGCGCCCTGTTGGCCCGGTTGACCGGCATCGACGTCGTCGACGATCTGCGCGCCGCCGATTGTGCGGCCGGTGGGCAGGGAGCTCCGCTGGTGCCCGTTTACCACCGGGCGCTGGCCGGCACGATCGCGACGCGGCCCCTGGCCGTGCTCAACATCGGCGGCGTGGCCAATGTGACGTGGATCGGCCGCGACGGCACGCTGGTGGCGTTCGACACCGGCCCCGGCAACGCGCTGATGGACGACTGGGCGCTGCGCCACACCGGCATCCCGGTCGATACCGACGGGGCTATGGCGCGCTCGGGCACCGCCGACACGGTCGTCCTGGCGCGCGCGCTGCAGCACTCCTACTTCGGCCGCCCGGCGCCGAAGTCGCTCGATCGCAACGATTTCCGCATCGATCTGGTCGAGGGACTGCCAGCCGCGGCCGGCGCCGCGACACTGCTCGAACTCACCGTCCGGTCGATTGCGAAAGCGCGGGACGCCATGCCCGAGCCGCCGGCCTTGTGGATCGTCGCCGGCGGGGGGCGGCGTAACCGCGCCCTGATGGAGCGCCTCGCCACGGTCGTCGAGGCTCCTGTCACCACCGCCGAGACCCATGGCTGGAACGGTGACAGCATGGAGGCCGAGGCCTGGGCCTATCTCGCCGTCCGGGCTCGCGCCGGACTGCCGATCACGTTCCCGGGCACGACCGGGGTACCCCGGCCGCTGACAGGCGGGGTCTACCGGCCGAGCCCCTGAGCCCGACCGGAGACGATCTCAATCCTCGTCGTCGTCACCGAGATCGGCGACCGGCAGCTCTTCTTCTTCCTTGAGTTCCGGCTTCGGCAGACGGCGGTCGGCACGCTGCGCCTTCTTCTCTTCCATCATCGTCTCCATCCGGAGATCGACGTACTTGGCGACCGTATCCTTGAGCTGCCCGAGCTTGTCCTCGCCCTCGAAGAAGTGGTTGGCTCCGGGGATCACCTCGTGGGTGATCTTGATGCCGCGCTGGGTCTTGGTCTTGGCGACCATCTCGACCACCGAGGGGGCCGGAACCACGCGGTCCTTTTCGCCGTTGATGATCAGTCCCGAGGCCGGGCACGGCGCCAGGAACGAGAAGTCGTAGAGGTTGGCCGGTGGGGCGACACAGATGAAGGCGTCGATTTCCGGCCGGCGCATCAGCAGCTGCATCGCGATCCAGGTGCCGAACGACACCCCCGCGATCCAGCAGCTCTTGGCGTCCGGCCGCACGATCTGCAACCAGTCGAGCGCCGACGCCGCATCCGACAGTTCGCCCGGTCCACCGTCCCAATAGCCCTGGCTGCGGCCGACACCGCGGAAATTGAACCGGAGCACCGAGAAGCCGCGCTCGGCGAAGGTGTGGTAGAGCGAATAGACCACCTGGTTGTTCATGGTGCCGCCGAACTGAGGGTGCGGATGCAGCATCAGCGCGATCGGGCTGTCCGGCGCGGTCTCGTGGTGATAGCGGGCTTCCAGCCGGCCGGCGGGGCCATTGATGATGAGTTCGGGCATCGTCCTCGACGGTCCTTTCGACGGGCGGCGCTTTCGCCAAATTTCAATTGAGACCAGCCGCCGGCACAGTCACACACCGAGCAGACGCGGCACCCGGTCGGTGTCGGTTCAGTTCGAGCAGGATGCCAGCGTCCACGAGCAGCCCAGAATACTTGACTCTGGGGCTAGGAATTACCATAGTCCCGGCGAGGATTTAGAACCATTCGAAACAACGGCGGTCGCTCGTGAGCCGTTTGATTACCCAATTTGTCTGCCGAATGGCAAGCTGAGCTTCGCACAGCGGCTGACGACGGGAGGATACCGGTGGAACTGAACACACGCGGGCGCTACGCCGTGATGGCGATGGCCGACCTTGCGAGGCACGACGGCCCCCAGGCCGTGCCGCTGTCGGCGATCGCAGAGCGTCAGAGCCTGTCGGTTGCCTATCTCGAGCAGATTTTCCTGCGCCTGCGCCGCGCCGGCCTCGTCGGCAGTTCGCGCGGCCGCTCGGGTGGCTATCATCTGGGCCGGCCAGCAAACGAGATCTCCATCGCCGCCATCATGCAGGCGGTCGAGGAAGAGACCAGAATGACCCGCTGCATGGGCGAGGAGGGCGTCGGCTGCCTCGGTCCCGACAAGTGCCTGACCCACGGCCTCTGGCACGCGCTGGGCGGTCACATTCGCCATTTCCTGTCGGGCGTGACGCTGGCGCAGGTGCTCGCGGGTGATGTGCCGCCGCCGCCCCCGCCCGTGCGCGTCGACGTCGATCACGCGGCGATAGCGCCATGATGCTCCGCCGCGCCACGCGGGCCTATCTCGACTTCAACGCGACGGCGCCACTGCGGCCCCAAGCGGTGACGGCGATGGGCGCGGCCATGGAGGTCTTCGGCAACCCGTCGTCGGTGCATGACGAGGGGCGCCGGGCCCGCGGTCTGGTCGAAGCCGCCCGCGAGACGGTCGCTGCCTTGGTGGGCGCAGAGGCGTCCGAGGTCGTGTTCACCAGCGGGGCCACCGAGGCCAACGCGGCGATCATGTCGGCCGGATGGGATTCGATCGTCATGGCCGGCATCGAGCACGATTCTGTGCTGGCGCCGGCGCGGGCTTCGGGTGCCGAGATCGTCGGATTGCCTGTTTCGCCGGACGGCACGGCCGATCTGGCGGCACTCGAGGCAGCCTTGGCGGCCAGGGCTGGCCAAGGCCGCAAGATACTGCTCACGCTGCAGGTGGCGAACAACGAGACGGGCGTCATCCAGCCCGTCGCCGCCGCTGCGGCGCTGGCGAGGGCCCACGGCGCGATCGTGCACACGGATGCGGTCCAGGCGGCGGGCCGTCTGCCGGTCGTGCTGAGCGAACTCGGCGTCGACCTTCTGAGCCTGACGGCCCACAAGCTCGGCGGCCCCAAGGGCATCGGTGCCCTGGTGGTGCGCGACGGCACGCGGCTGCCCCCGTTCCTTGTCGGTGGTGGGCAGGAGCGGCGCCGCCGGGCCGGAACCGAGAACGTGATCGGCATCGCGGGCTTCGCGGCCGCTGCCGAAGCCGCGCGGTGCGAGCGCGATCAGGCCGATCGGCTCACCCCTCTGCGCGATCGGCTGGAGGGCGAGGTCCTTCGGTTGACGCCGCAAGTCGCGATCATCGGATCTGCCGCGCCGCGCTTGCCCAATACGTCGTGTCTGGCGTGGCCGGGCCAGAGCGCGGAGACGCTGGTGATCAAGCTCGATCTGGCCGGCGTCGCCGTCAGTGCCGGTGCCGCGTGCTCGTCTGGCAAGGTCGGTGCCAGCGCGGTGCTGACCGCCATGGGCCTTGGTCGTGAGTTGGCCCGTAGTGCCATCCGATTGAGTTTCGGGTGGAAGTCATCCGAAGCCGATTTGGAATCGTTCTTGTCTGCGTGGGAAGGGATCGCGACCTCCGTCGCGTCCCGGCGCGCGGTCGCCTGAGGTTTGTCGCCCGTCGTGGCGAGTGGGAGAATGGGATGCCAGCAGTTCAGGAGACGATCGATCAGGTCCAGAAGATCGACGTCGACCAGTACAAGTACGGCTTCGAGACCCACATCGAGTCGGTCCTCGCGCCGAAGGGCCTCGATGAAGGCATCGTCCGCTTCATCTCGGAGCGGAAGAGAGAGCCGGCCTGGATGCTCGAATGGCGCCTCGATGCCTACCGCCGCTGGCGGACCATGCAGGAGCCGACCTGGGCAAAGGTCGACTACCCCAAGATCGACTTCGAGAACCTGCACTACTACGCGGCGCCGAAGGGCACCGAGGGTCCCAAGTCGCTGGCCGATGTCGATCCGGAGTTGATCCGCACCTACGAGCGGCTCGGTATCCCGCTCAAGGAGCAGGAGATTCTGGCCGGCGTGCAGGGCACGCGGGTCGCTGTGGATGCCGTCTTCGACAGCGTTTCGGTGGTGACGACCTTCAAGGCCGAATTGCGCAAGGCGGGCGTGATCTTCTGCTCGATCTCCGAGGCCCTGCAGGAGCATCCCGAACTCGTAAAGAAGTATCTCGGCTCTGTCGTGCCGCAGTCGGACAATTTCTACGCCGCACTCAATGCTGCGGTGTTCTCGGATGGCTCGTTCGTCTACGTGCCCGAAGGCGTGCGCTGCCCGATGGAGCTGTCGACCTACTTCCGCATCAACGAGAAGAATACCGGTCAGTTCGAGCGCACGCTGATCATCGCGGATCGCGGCTCCTACGTATCCTATCTCGAAGGCTGCACCGCGCCGATGCGCGACGAGAACCAGCTTCACGCCGCCGTGGTCGAACTCGTTGCCCTCGACGACGCCGAGATCAAGTACTCGACGGTTCAGAATTGGTACCCGGGCGACAAGAACGGCAAGGGCGGCATCTATAACTTCGTGACCAAGCGCGGCGATTGCCGCGGCGTGAACTCGAAGATCAGCTGGACCCAGGTCGAGACCGGCTCGGCGATCACCTGGAAGTACCCGAGCTGCATCCTGCGC
This sequence comes from Hyphomicrobiaceae bacterium, assembly GCA_049318625.1. Taxonomy (GTDB): domain Bacteria; phylum Pseudomonadota; class Alphaproteobacteria; order Rhizobiales; family Hyphomicrobiaceae; genus JBMOGA01. The sequence continues at coordinate 88,106 of JBMOGA010000001.1, read as the reverse complement.
GGCGACAACAGCCGCGGCGAGTTCTACTCGATCGCCGTTTCCAACGGCTATCAGCAGGTCGACAGCGGCACCAAGATGATCCACCTCGGCAAGAACTCGTCGAGCCGGATCATCTCCAAGGGGATCGCGGCGGGGCATTCGCAGAACACCTACCGCGGCCTCGTCTCGGCCCATCGCAAGGCGACCAACGCCCGCAACTTCACGAACTGCGACTCGCTGCTCATCGGCGATCAGTGCGGCGCCCATACGGTGCCCTACATCGAGGCCAAGAACGCCTCGACCCATTTCGAGCACGAAGCGACGACGTCGAAGATCTCGGACGACCAGCTGTTCTATTGCCGCCAGCGGGGCCTTTCCCAGGAGGAGGCCGTGGCGCTGATCGTCAACGGCTTCGTGCGTGACGTGCTGCAGCAGCTCCCCATGGAGTTCATGGCGGAGACTCAAAAATTAATCGGGATCAGCTTGGAAGGGTCGGTGGGTTGACGCTTTCTCATCTCGCCGAGCGTGGCGAGGAGGAGTAACGTCCCGGGTTGCCGGATGCCGAAGTGTGACAACCGGTGAAATCTGGACGGCCGGTCGAAGAGATGGCGAAAGGCACCTCGGCTGGTTGTGGGGTAGGTCGGTAAGCGGTGACTGGCACCGGGAAGATGCCGGCACCGCGTTGGAGGAACGAAATGGAACGGGAAATTTCGCGGCTCGAGCAGGCGTGGCTGAAGGCTGAGACGCTGGCCGATGAGGCTCGCGGACGACTGATGGAGGCGGATCGCGCCCTCGAGAACGTGAAGAAGCAGGCTGCCGGTGCGGAGCTCGATCTGCTCCAGACCTCGGCACAATCGGCGAAGGCCCGCCACGCGGCGGCCGAGCAGATGGCCTGCGATGCCTTCGACCGCCTGTGGCAGGCAAAAGCCCAGGGTGGTTCGCACCGAGGTCACTCACAGGAACAGATGAATGCTTGAAATCAAGGACCTGCACGTCAAGCTCGCCGACGAGGACAAGCCGATCATCAAGGGCTTGTCCCTCACGATCCCGAAGGGCGAGGTGCATGCGATCATGGGGCCAAATGGCTCCGGCAAGTCGACGCTCGCCTATGTGCTTGCCGGCCGTGACAACTACGAGGTCACCGGCGGTGATATACTGTGGAACGGCGAAAGCCTTCTGGAGATGGAACCGGACGAACGTGCCGCAAAGGGCGTGTTCCTGGCCTTCCAGTACCCGATGGAGATTCCCGGCGTCGCTGGCCTGACGTTCCTGCGCACCGCCGCCAATTCACTGCGCAAGAAGCGCGGCCAGCCGGAGTTGACGACCGCGGATTTCATGCGCGTCGTCAAGGAGCAGGGCGCAAAGCTGAATATCGATATCGAAATGCTGAAGCGACCCGTCAACGTCGGGTTCTCGGGCGGCGAGAAGAAGCGCTCCGAGATCCTGCAGATGGCGATGCTGCAGCCGACGTTGTGCGTGCTCGACGAGACGGACTCGGGTCTCGACATCGATGCACTCAAGGTGGTCGCCGACGGTGTCAACGCATTGCGCGCGCCCGACCGCGCGATGCTCGTCATCACCCACTATCAGCGGCTTCTCGAACACATCGTTCCGGACCGCGTGCACGTGCTCGCCCACGGCAAGATCCAGAAATCCGGCGGCAAGGAACTGGCGCTCGAGCTCGAGAGTTCGGGCTATGCGGAGTTCCAGGGCAAGGCGGCCTGAGCGGGTCCGCAGACGACTTGAGACTGCCCGGATCGCGCAAGCGGTCCGGGCGACCCACCGGCCGATAGCGCCGGATTCGAGAAACGAGAGAGAGATGGCCGTGGCAGTGATGAGAACGAAGGCGGAGCAGGCCTATACCGATCAGTTCGAGTCGGTTGCGGCGCGCCTGCCGGGCGGTCCCGCTGTGGTGGAGGCGCGCAAGGCGGCGATCCTCGCTTTCGGCGGTCTGGGGCTGCCCCATCGTCGCATCGAGGAGTTCAAGTATTCCGACCTGCGCACGGCGTTCAAGGACGTCCCGCCGCCGGCGGTGCAGGACGAGACGGCGGTCACCGCGGCGGATCTGGATGCGGCGCTTGGCTCGCTCGCCGGTGTCGAGGCGGATCGGGTGGTATTCGTCAACGGGCGCTACCGCCCGGAACTGTCGCGGATCGCGCCGGTCCAGGGCATCGACGTCAAGCCGCTCGGCGCGACGTTGACCGAGGCGCCGCACAAGGTGGCCGAGCGTCTGACCCATATCGCGGGGGCCTCGGACGCCTTGGCGCAACTCAACACGGCCTACATGACAGATGGCGCCATCGTGCGGGTCGCCGAAGGTGTCCAGGCGGTTCGGCCCTTGTTGCTGGTGTTCGCTGGAGCCGGCTCGGGCCAGCGCATGGTCACCACCCGCAATGTCCTCAGCATCGGCGCGGGCGCTCACGTGACCGTCTGCGAGGCCTTCGTCAAGCTCGAGGGCGCGGCTGGCGGGCAGAGCAATACGCTCACCGACATCGCGGTCGGCGACGGGGCGGCCGTCACGCACGTCAAGGCGCTGATGGCGGGTCACGATACCCATCTGGCAACCTGGATCATCAGCCTTGGGGCCGGAACGGCCTACCGCGGCTTCCAGTTCACGGAAAGCCCTGGGCTGGCCCGCAACCAGATGTTCGTTCTGTTCCAGGGCTCGGGCGCCAAACTCGATCTGTCCGGAGCCTTCATGGCGCGCGGCTCGGAGCACATCGACACGACGCTCGTGGTCGATCACGCCGAGCCCGGGTGCGAAAGCCGGGAGTTGTTCAAGGGCGTGCTCGACGGCGCGGCGCGCGGCGTGTTCCAGGGCAAGATCGTCGTCCGCCAGAAGGCACAGAAGACCGACGGCAAGCAGATGGCACAGGCGCTGATGCTGTCGGAGAACGCCGAGTTCGATTCCAAGCCTGAGCTCGAGATCTATGCCGACGACGTCGCCTGCGGCCACGGCTCGACCTCGGCCCAGCTCGATCCGGATCTCGTCTTCTATTGCCGGGCCCGCGGCATCCCCGAGGCCGAGGCCCGTGCGCTGCTGACGGAAAGCTTCATCGGCGAGGCCATCGACCGTGTCGAAGACGCGCCGCTGCGCGAGGCGTTGATGGCATCGGCCAGGCGCTGGCTGCGCGCGGCCGGCTGATGAGACAGGAGTCGACCATGCCACGCTCCGCCACCGTGACGCCCGTCGCCGGCTACGACGTGGACCGCATCCGCGCGGATTTCCCCATCCTGTTCCGCGACATCTATGGGAAGCCGCTCGTCTATCTCGACAGCGCGGCGTCGGCCCAGAAGCCGCGTCAGGTCATCGAGGCGATGGACCATGCGATGCGGTTCGAATACGCGAATGTCCACCGCGGCATCCATTACCTCTCCAACGCGGCGACCCAGCGGTACGAGGAGGCCCGCGAGATCACGCGGCGCTTTCTGAATGCCCCGCTCGCCGAGGAGATCGTCTTCACCAAGAACGCCACCGAGGCCGTCAATCTGGTGGCCCAGGCCTGGGGTGCTGGCCGCATCGAGGAGGGCGACGAGATCGTCCTGTCGATCATGGAGCACCACTCGAACATCGTGCCGTGGCACTTCCTGCGCGAGCGCTACGGCGCTGTCCTGAAGTGGGCGCCGGTCGACGATGCCGGCGCGTTCGATCTGGACGCGTTCACCGCACTGCTCGGCCCCCGCACCCGGATGGTCGCGCTCACTCACATGTCGAACGTGCTCGGCACCGTGGTGCCGATCAAGGAGGTCGTCGCCATCGCGCACGCCCGCGGCATTCCCGTGTTCGTCGACGGTTGCCAGGCGGCGGTTCACCTGCAGATCGACGTCCAGGATCTCGACTGTGATTTCTACGCCTTTTCCGGTCACAAGGTGTACGGCCCGACCGGCATCGGCGTTCTCTACGGCAAGAAGGCCCATCTCGACGCCCTGCCGCCGTTCCTCGGCGGTGGCTCGATGATCGAGAGCGTGACGACGGAGCACGTCACCTACGGGCAGACGCCCAACAAGTTCGAGGCCGGCACGCCGCCGATCGTCGAGGCGATCGGGCTCGCGGCGGCGCTGCGCTACATGATGCAGATCGGCCGCGATGCGATCGAGGCCTACGACCACGACATCACCACCTACGCCCAGGGCCGCCTCGGCGAGCTGAACTGGCTCAAGATCCATGGCGCGGCGCCGGGCAAGGGCGGCATCGTCTCGTTCACGATGGAAGGGCTGCATCCCCACGATATCTCGACCATCGTCGACCGGTCGGGCGTGGCGATCCGCGCCGGACATCACTGCGTGCAGCCGCTGATGGAGCGCTTCGGCGTCCACGCCATGTGCCGGGCTTCGTTCGGACTCTACAACACCAAGGCCGAGGTCGACGCGCTCGCTGCCGCGTTGGTCAAGGCGCACGATTTCTTTGCGTGAGGGTGCGATGGACGAGAAGCCGACGGATCGTGACATGTTGACGGTCGGCCAGGGGTCGGACCCGGCCGAGCCGGCCATCGCCGAGCAGAGCCGCCCCGCGACCGGCACCCCGGTTCCGGGCTCCGCGCTCTCGGCCGAGGAACTCGAGCAGCTCACGGCCGACATCGTCACCGCGCTGAAATCGGTCTACGACCCCGAGATTCCGGCCGACATCTACGAACTCGGGCTGATCTACAGGATCGACGTCGACGACGACCGCAACGTCGCCGTCGAGATGACGTTGACCGCGCCCGGTTGCCCGGTGGCCGGCGAGATGCCGATCTGGGTCGAGAACGCCGTCAATTCGGTCCCCGGCATCAATTCCACCAAGGTGACACTGACGTTCGATCCGCCCTGGGACAAGGACCGCATGAGCGACGAGGCCAAGCTCGCGCTGAACATGTTCTAGGTGATCGGGGCCTTGCCCGGCGCGGGTTCGGCCGGGCGACCGTCGACCCGGTCGGTCGGGGTCTCGCAAAGCGGCAAATCTGCGCTATATTTGTCGACGCACCCTCGGCCTTGAACCAGGACCTGCAATGACGATGACCACCACGACGTCCCGCTCGAAGCCTCAAGTATTGACCATGACCGACGCCGCCGCGCGCCGCGTCCGCGAGATCATGGACGCCCGCCCGGATGTCGTCGGCCTCAAGGTCGGCGTCAAGAAGGGCGGCTGCGCCGGCATGGAGTACACCATGTCCTGGGCCGACAGCATCTCCAAGTTCGACGAGGTCGTCGAGGACAAGGGTGTGCGCATTCTGATCGACCCGATGGCCATCATGTACCTGATCGGGACCGAGATGGACTACAAGACCGAGAAGCTGTCGAGCCAGTTCGTGTTCAACAATCCGAACCAGCTGAGCGCCTGCGGATGCGGGGAGAGCGTCGAGCTCGTGGCCGCTCCGAAGGACAAGCTGCAGTCCACGGGCGCATGAGGCGGCGATGACCGTCCCGCTGGCCAGTTCGCCGCCGGCCTGGGCCAACGAGGTGCTGCAGTTCTGGTTCGGTGAGCTGACGCCGACCGAGTGGTTCACGAAGTCGGACGATGTCGATCGCCGGATCCGTGACCGTTTCGTCGGCCTGTACGACAATATGGTGCGCGTCCCCCCGGGCGTCGGTCTCTCGCCGGAGCGGGTGCTGGCGGCCATCCTGGTTTTCGATCAGCTGCCGCGCAACATGTTCCGGGACACGCCCGGCGCCTTCGCAACCGATCATCTCGCCCTCGAGCTTGCGAAAGGGGCGCTGCGCAACGGGATGGATCTGCATCTCACCAGCGACCAGCGCCTGTTCGTCTACCTGCCGTTCGAGCATGCCGAAAGCCGCGAGGAGCAGTCTCGCGCCGTCGCTTACATCAGCAAGCTGCACAACGAGCGGTACACGCAGTACGCGGAGGCCCACCGGGCGGTCATCGCGCGCTTCGGCCGGTTCCCCCACCGCAACGCCATCCTGGGCCGGATGTCGACCGCCGAGGAGATCGCGTTCCTGGGCGAGCCAGGCAGCTCCTTCTGACCGCTGGACCTCACCCGCCGCGGTAGAGAAGCCGGGCGCGGACCGTACCGCCGTTGCGGCGGATATCGGCCAGCACATCCTCGGCGTCCGGTACCGCACCATCGGCATCGAGGACGACGTAACCGACCTCGCCGTCCGTCTGATAGTACTGCGCCGCGATGTTGATCTTGCGCCGCGCGAACACGTCGTTGAGCCGGCCGAGCTCGCCCGGCAGATTGCGCTGAACCTGAATGAAGCGCGTGCCGGCCGGCCGCACCGGCAACTGAACCTGCGGGAAGTTCACCGCGCCCCACGTGGCCCCGACGTCCGAATACTCCACGAACTTGCGCGCGACTTCCGCGCCGATGCGCTCCTGCGCCTCCTCCGTCGAGCCGCCGACGTGCGGCGTCAGGATGACGTTGTCGAGCCCTTGCAGCGGCGACACGAAGCTGTCGGCGTTGGAGGACGGCTCCACCGGGAACACGTCGATGGCGGCGCCGCGAATGTGGCCGGACTTCAGCGCCGCGGCGAGCGCGTCCAGATCGACGACCGTCCCGCGCGCATTGTTGATGATGAAGGCCCCCGGCTTGCACATCGCGATCTGGGCGGCGCCCAGCATGCCCTGCGTCTCCGGCGTTTCCGGCACGTGCAGACTGATGACATCGGACTTCGCCAGCAGCTCGTCGAGCGTATCGGTCGGCTCGACATTGCCGTGCCGCAACTTGTCGGTCTGATCGAAATAGATGACCCGCATGCCCATCGCCTCGGCGAGCATGGCGAGCTGGCTGCCGATGTTGCCGTAGCCGACGATGCCGAGAGTCTTGCCGCGGATCTCATGACTGTCGACGGCCGACTTGTCCCACTGGCCGGCATGCGCAGCGACCGACTTGGGGAAGATCCGGCGAAACAGCATGACGATCTCGGCAATCGTCAGCTCGGCCACCGAGCGCGTGTTGGAGAACGGCGCGTTGAAGACCGGAATGCCCATGTCGCGCGTGATCTTGAGGTCGACCTGATTGGTGCCGACAGAGAAACAGCCGATCGCGATCAGCGAGCGGTTGCCTTCGAGAACACCAGCGGTGATCTGGGTGCGTGATCGGATGCCGAGCAGCCGCACCCCGTCGAGCGCCTTGCGCAGAGACGGCCCGTCGAGCGCTTTGGTATGACGCTCGACGTTGGTATAGCCGGCGCCACGCAGGATGGCCACGGCCGTCTCAGAGATGCCCTCCAACAACAGGATCTTGATCTGGTCCTTGGACCGCGACAGCTGCATGTTCATCTCATTGTTGTTTGGGAACGCTCAGGGCTTCTGTGAACGGCCCCGTCCGACGCTCTCGTAGTTGAACCCGAGCTTGTGGACCGTCTCCGGCCGGTAGATGTTCCGCAAATCGACCAGCACCGGCGACCGCAAGAGGCCCTTCGCCCGCTCGAGATCGAGGGCCCGGAACTCGTCCCACTCCGTCACGATGACCATGGCATCGGCGCCCTTGATGCAGTCATAGGCCGAGTCCGCATACGCCACGTTCTCGAGGAGCTTTGCGGCCTGAGTCATGCCCTCCGGATCATACGCCCGCACCTCGGCGCCCGCGTCCTGCAGGGCGGTGACGATGGCCAGCGACGGCGCCTCGCGCATGTCGTCCGTATTCGGCTTGAAGGTCAGGCCGAGCAGCGCGATCGTCTTGCCCCGCACCGATCCGCCGCAGGCCGCGACGACCTTGCGCGCCATCGCCCGCTTGCGCTGGTCGTTCACCGACACGACCGTCTCGACGATGCGCAGCGGCGCCTCGTAATCCTGGCCGGTCTTGACCAGCGCCAGCGTATCCTTCGGGAAGCACGACCCGCCGTAGCCTGGGCCGGCGTGCAGGAACTTCGAGCCGATGCGGTTGTCGAGGCCGATGCCGCGCGCCACCTCCTGCACGTTGGCGTCGACCTTCTCGCACAGGTCGGCGATCTCGTTGATGAAGGTGATCTTGACCGCCAGGAAGGCGTTGGCGGCGTACTTGATCAGTTCGCTGGTCCGCCGGCTCGTGAAGAACAGCGGCGGCTCGTTGAGATTGAGTGGCCGGTAGATCTCGGTCATCACCTCGCGCGCGCGGGGATCGTCGGATCCGATGACGATGCGGTCCGGGCGCTTGAAGTCGCTGATGGCGGCGCCTTCGCGCAGGAACTCCGGATTGGAGACGACGGCGAAATCGGCATCGGGGCGGGTTTCGCGGATGATCCGCTCCACCTCGTCGCCGGTGCCGACCGGCACGGTCGACTTGGTGACAACCACCGTGAAGCGGTCCATCACGCGGGCGATGTCGCGCGCCGCCTGATGCACGTAGGAGAGATCCGCGTGTCCGTCGCCGCGCCGCGACGGCGTGCCGACCGCGATGAACACAGCGTCGGCGCCGCGCATGCCCTCCGCCAGGCTGCTCGTGAAGAACAGCCTCTCCGCCTTGCGGTTCTCGGCCACCAGCGACTCGAGCCCCGGCTCGTAAATCGGCATCTCGCCGCCCATCAACCGGGCGATCTTGTCGGGGTCGGTATCCACGCAGGTGACCACGTGACCGAAGTCGGCGAAACAAGCGCCGGATACGAGGCCGACATAGCCAGACCCGACCATGCAGACTCTCATGTGCGTTCCCCTTCTCCTGGACCAGCCGGCCGGCCCGCGCTGAACGATGCTGGCGCTGTCGTGTGCGTGTTAGCGCGACATCCATTCGGCCAGAATGCGGTTGACCGCCTCTGGCCGCTCGAGTGTGGCGAGATGGCCGCACTCGGGTACGACCTCCAAGCGGCTGTCCGCTATGCCGGCCTGCATTTCCTCGGCGACCTTGACGGGTGTGATGGCATCCTCCGCACCGACGATGATGACCGTAGGACACCGGATGCTGGGAAGGAATGGCCGATTGTCCGGGCGGGAGATGATCGCCTCCTGCTGGCGCGCGAACGCCTCGAGTCCCGTCTCGGTGGCCATCCGGCGCACGATGTCCACCAGCGGTGCGTCCGACAGCCGATCACGATGGACGAGGAACGGCAGCAGCAACTCGGCGGCCGCCGGGAGCCCCTTGTCGCGGGCCAGGGCGACGAGATCGCGCCGCTGGGCCGCCTGTTCGGGTCGATCGGCCCGGGCGTTGGTGTCGAGCAGAGCGAGCCGGGTGATGCGGCCCGGCGCCTGCCGCAGCATCTCGAACGCGATGTAGCCTCCCATCGACAGGCCGGCGAGCGCGAATTTCGGCGGCGCCGCGGCAAGAATGGCCGCGGCGATTCCTTCGAGCGTCGCCGATCCGGTGTGATCGGCAACCGTCACGGCCGCCGTTTCGCCGAGGGCCGCCATCTGCGGCATGAACAACTCCGCGGTGCACAAGAGCCCGGGAACAAGAACGAGGTTGGTGTCGTCGGGCATTTGATTTTCCCCGTGAATCACGTGGGGCGTGACGCCGTGTCGACACCCGCTGCGGTGACTACCCGGACCTGGAATGACTTGCAAATCCAGTCTGTCTGTGGCAGCACCCATGCGTGCTGGGCGCAGGGGATCGCATGCCATTCGCTTAGGCCCTTTGCCAGTACCCAAATCCTCGATCAATTTTCGAGCTTTCCGGATCTCCCCTGCGCTCCGTTGCCGCTTCGCGCTTCCTTCGAGGCGCGTGTTTGCGGCTCGTTTGAACACGAGTGGAGACAGGTTTCTTGGAAGAGACCACGTTCGCTGAGCTCGGCCTCAGCTCGAAAGTCCTCGCGGCCATCGAGGCAGCAGGCTATGCCACGCCCACGCCCATCCAGGCCCAGGCTATTCCCATCGCCGTCACCGGCCGTGACATCCTCGGCATAGCCCAGACAGGCACCGGCAAGACGGCAGGCTTCGTCCTGCCCATGATCACGCGCTTGGAGACCGGTCGTGCCCGGGCTCGCATGCCGCGATCCCTCATCCTGGCGCCGACCCGGGAGCTGGCGGCGCAGGTCGCCCAGAGCTTCGAGAAATACGGCGTCAATCACAAGCTGACGGTGGCGCTGCTGATCGGCGGCGTATCGTTCGACGACCAGGATCGCAAGCTCGACCGCGGGGCGGACGTGCTGATCGCCACGCCGGGGCGTATGCTCGATCACTTCCAGCGTGGCAAGCTCATGCTGATGGGCGTCGAGATCCTCGTCATCGACGAGGCCGATCGCATGCTCGACATGGGCTTCATCCCGGACATCGAACGCATCTGCAAGCTGCTGCCGCCGAAGCGCCAGACGCTGTTCTTCTCGGCCACGATGCCGCCGGAGATCACCCGTCTGGTCGACCAGTTCCTCAAGGATCCGGTCCGCATCGAGGTCGCCCGGCCGGCGACGACCGCCAAGACCATCACCCAGCTCTTCCGGTACTGCCGCGACGGCGAGGACTACGCCAAGCGGGAGGCCCTGCGCGAGCTGATCCGCACAGAGCCCGACGTCCGGAACGCGATCATCTTCTGCAATCGCAAACGCGATGTCGCGATCCTGCTCAAGTCGTTGCTGAAGCACGGCTTCAACGCCGGCGCTCTGCATGGCGATATGGACCAGTCCGCCCGGATGGCGACGCTCGATGCCTTCCGCGCCGGCAAGATCGCCTTCCTGGCCGCCAGCGACGTGGCCGCACGCGGCCTCGATATCCCCGACGTCAGCCATGTCTTCAACTTCGATGTGCCGTGGGCCGGCGACGACTACGTGCACCGGATCGGCCGCACCGGCCGGGCCGGCCGCGAAGGCCGTTCCGTCACCATCGTCGGTCCCGACGACCTCCGCCTCGTCAAGGACATCGAGAAGATCACCGGTGAGGCACCGGTCTGGATCGGCGACCCGCCGACCGAGGAAGAGTTTGCCGATGCCGGCAAGCGCCGCCGCGGCCGGGGCCGCGGTGGGCGTGTGGAGGCGCGCCGCGGTGGGCGCGAGGACGAGGGGCGCCGGCCAAGCCGTGGCAGCGAGCGCCGGGAGCCCCGGCGTGGATCGTCCGACGGGGAGCCCGCTGCCGGCAAGCCAGCCGCCGAGGGTAAAGCGCCCGAGCGCGGCCGGCCCCGCCCGCGCCGGGTCGAACGTCCGGATGCGCCGGGCCTGGGAGATCAGCCGGTGATCCCGGTTGCGTCGGCACGGGTCGAGCGGGCGGCGCGCGGCGACCGTCCCGAACGGGCCGACCGTCCCGAGCGGGCCGATCGTCCCGAGCGAGCCGACCGTCCCGAGCGGGCCGACCGTCCCGAGCGAGCCAGCCGTCCCCAGCGGTCCGAGCGTCCGGAACGGTCCGAGCGTCCCGAACGGGCCAACCGTCCCGAGCGGGCCGACCGGTCCGAGCCGCGCGAGCCGAGGCGTGACCGTCCCGCCCGCCGTCAGGACAACGAGGCGCCGGTCGGCTTCGAGGACAATGTGCCGGCGTTTCTGCGTCGCCCGGTGAAGGTCGAAAAATCCGCCGGCTGAGGTCGGCGGCGGCCGACCGCGCCTTAGGGCAGGCATGACAGCGGCCGTCCGCCTGAGCGGGCGGCCGAAATCGTCTTTTTGCAGAATCTCATCCAGCAGGATTAAGCAAATCCTTACGCGGAATGCGCAAACTTACGGATCGTAACAGTCCGATTCCTTGAGATTTGTATGCCGGTGAAGTCCGCCATCATCGACGTCCGCAACCGAAGCGCGGCGATGCCCTCGGACGTGCGTCGCGGCGCAGTGCGCCTCGCACTGCTCGCCGGTGCTGCAACTCTGGCCGCCTACGGCGCACTTGCGATCGTACCGGCGCGATACGCGGCAGAAGCGCGGCTGGCGCTGGCCGCGCCCGGAGCCGACGCCCGCGCGCATCTGACCGCGCTCGAATCCGCCGAACTCCACGGCGAGGTCATCCGCCGGCTGAGTGCCAAGGATCGCGCCGCGATCGCCGAGAGCTTGATCGACGCCACCGTCGGCCGCCTCCGCCACATGGTCGGGCTGGCTCCGAGCGAAATCGTACCGGCCGAGAAGTCGCTGCTGGACGCGTTCCGCAGCCGGTTGACCTTGAAATCACGCGACGATGGCCGGTCCATTGCCATTCGCTTCACGGCCACCAGCCCGGCGGTGGCCGCCGACGTCGCCAATGCTCTGGCGTCCGCCTATCGCAATCGCGTCGCCAGAATAGCCCTGGACGCCGCAGGCAATCCCCGCGCACTGCTGGCGGCTCAGGTCGAGGCTTTGCGCTCGGAGCTGGCGAGCAGTGAAGCCGAGATTGCCCACCTCCGGAGGTTGGGCGCGACCGGTGGTGATGCCGTGCCGGTTTTCGGTGGGCAGGCCGGCCAACTCGCCGAGGCCGAGGCGCAGCTCGCCAGTGCGGCGTCGATCGCAGGTGCCGCGCGCGATGCCGCGATCCGCGGCACCACCGAGGGCCTGCCGGACGGCCAGCAGTCCAAGGTGGTCAAGGAGCTGTCGAGCCAGCAGGCCGCGCTGCGCAAGCAGATTTACGAAGGCGCGGTCGTGATGAAGCCGAACCACCCGCGCATGCTGCAGCTCAACGCCGAGTTGACGCGGATATCGCGCCGATTGGCCGACGAGATCGAGGGCATTGCCCAGCGGCTGGAGAGCGACGTCGCAGTGGCCGCGGCCCGTGTCGCAACCTTGAAACGCGAAAACACCGGCCAGCAGGCGCCAGCGGGCGGCGAGGGCGCCCTCGCACGGCTCGAATCCATCGCGCGCGCGAAACGGACCGACTTGCAGCGGCTGGAGACCAGGTTGGCGACGGGCGCCGGTCTCGAGCCCAAACCGGTCATCGAAATCCGCGCCATCGAGGCCGCCAGGGTGCCGTCTGGTCCGCTGGCGCCGCACAAAGGGTTCTGGCCACTGATCCCTGGCCTGCTCGTTCTCGTGCTCGGCGGTGCCGTTCCCGCTCTGCGTCACTACGGATACCTGGATTGGCGCCGCATGCGGCGCCAGGGGGCCGGCACGGCAGCACAGATGGGCGTCATCGGCGCGTCGCCACGGCCGGTCGCCAGGATCGCGGACGCGACCAGCGTCATTCTCGCGCAGTCGCGCGGGCGCATCGGCTTCCGGACCATCGTGGCCGGCTCGACGCTCGACGTCGATGCAGCGAGCGAGGCCCTCAGTCTGGCACGTGCCCTGTCCGATGCCGGTCAGAAGGTGCTGCTGATCGACTGCACACGCTCCTCCGAGCCCCAGATGCTGGACCGGCTGCTCGGCCCGCGCCCGAAAAAGGGCCTGGCCGACGTGGTGGCGGACGGCCATTTCGAGGGAGCCATCGTCGCCGTACCCGGGACGGTGCTGCATCGTCTCGCCTGGCGCGGCGCCACCTCGAAATCCTCGTTCGTGCCGAGCGGTGAGGAACTCAATCTGATGCTCGACGCGCTCGACGAGGTCTACGACCAGATCGTCGTGACCGGGACGCATGCCAGCGCGGCCGCCCTGTTCGAGGCGATCGAGGGGCGCATGGACGTAGCCATCGAAGTGGGCGGCAAGCCCGTGAAAAGCGCCGCCGGCTATGCCCGGTTCCTCAACTTCGACGTCGTCGATATGACGGTGTTGACGCTCGCCGCGTCGAAAGGGGCCATTCTGGCTGTCAGGCGCCTGCTGCAAAGACCCGCCGAGGCCGCCTAGTCCGCGTTCGCCGCGGACCAGGACCGCTAGGATCCGCGAGCGTCGCCGTTCAGCCGACCCCGTCGTCGCGCGGATCCGGCCGTTGCATCCACCAGATCAGCGCACCCGCCGGGATCGTCCACAACAGTCCCGCCACCACGTAGTAGGCGAGTTCGGCGATCTTGCTCCCCTGGACCTGCAGCATCACCGCCACGAGCATCGCCACGAAGGCATACGCTGCAAGAAACAGCATCAGCGCGACCGTGCCGACAAGCTTTCGCATTCGCAGGGTCATGGCGGGCCTCGTCGCCGGAGTGTGGCATCTGTCGCCCGACCAGATCGGATGTCGCGCGAGCGCCGTCAAGCGCGATCGCGCCCCGGTCCGCAGCGCCAAATGGTCATATGACCGGCAGAGCGGTGCGCCGCACGGCAACGGCCGTGGCCGATATGCGCCAGGTTGCGATGGGTGGCAGCAGCGCAGCGAACGGGCTGAGTGCCGTGGCGGTCATCGTGACGATGACTCCCACGTCCCCTTCCGCCAGCACCGCCGACGCACGCGCCGCGGCACTCGGATCCGACAGGCCGACACCATCCGACGTGGAAAGCATGCCGTTGGTCTTGCTCACCTCTTGCGCGGAGACCCGGAGCCGCTCGGCGGTGATGAGATAATTGTCGCCGCGATCGACCGCCATCCGGGCGAGTTGCTCGACGCACGACGTGCTGGCACAGGTCTGCGCAACGGCCAGCGACAACTGCGAGGCCAGTCGATGGACGTCGCGTGTGGCCCGGATCGTCAGGGCGATCTCGCCCACTGCGGCCAACAGGACCAGGAGAACGTTGGCGATCAGGACGAACTCGATCGCGGCCGTTCCTCTGCGATCGGCCAGGAATCCAGACAACGAGAAGCGCGCTCGCATGGGGATCAACTGCGCATGTAGATTGCGGTCGCGCGGATCGGAAGCCGACCGACGCCAGGGATGAAGGACATCATCGCGGCTTCTGTCCGCAACAGCATGATGGCGCCGGCTGATCCCGGGTCGAAGATGTTCTCGTCGACCTCCGTGCCGATCGACGGATATGACAAGAGGGGGGCGAGCTGGACGCGGATCGTGTGCGGACACTCCTCGACCAGCGCGAGCCCCTGGCACAGCGTTCCGGCGACCTCGCTCTGACTGCGATCCGTCAACTCGGCCTGCCGACTGGATGACAGCTCGTAAACCGTCGAGCCGAGCCGTTCGCACTCGATGACGTAGAGTGCGAACTGCAGCGATCCGATCAGGATGAGGAACAGAGGGGTGAGGATGGCTGCGCTCTCGATTGCGACGGCGCCGCTCGTCGAACGGACCAGCCGCGGGATGGACGCGATCAGGGGCATGTGTCCTCGCACAGCCGGATGTTGTCGAGCAGCCCGCCGATGCTGTCGGCCCGTCCGGCAGCCGCGAATGCGAGCCGGTAGGTGCCGCCATTGGCCCGGAATTTCACGCGCCGCTCCACCCAGTTGGCGGCGTAGACGCAAACGTCGAGAATGGTGGGCTCGGCGAGACCCGGCGCGAGCGAGGCCTCGATGCGATAAGTCTGATCCATCTCGGTCGCCCAGGCGACGCTGGCCGCGCTGCCACAGATCGTCTGTTGGCCGTAGCCGGGCAGCGTACTTTCCGATTTGTACAGATAGGCGAGTTCGTAATCGGCGTTGTCGAGTTCCACGGTGGTCTCGATCGCAGAATTGGAACCCATGTCCAGGCGAACGTAGTACCGGTTGAGACCCGCAGCGCCAAAGCTGCTGCCCTCGCCGGCGATCTCGAAACCGGCTTCGCCGCTGATCCAGCCATCGAAACTGAGGAACTTCTCGACCGAGTTGGCTGGTACGCGGTGGGTAGTTTCGAAGTCCTGCTGGAGCAAGGTCGTGCTGGCTTGGCCGAGGTTCGGGGCTTCGGGAATGTCCGAGCAATTGAGAGTCACCCGCGGCGCGATCGCCGGCACACTGTCGAGGTTGAACATCACCTGGCGAGCTTGGCCTTCCAGGATGATCCGGGCTCGACCGTTCTCCACGGTGATCCCGAGCGGCCAGGATTCCGCATCGAGGCCCAGCATCTTCATGTTCGCATCCGCCATGTTCCGGATCGTCTCGACCTCGGCAGCGGTATTGCGGTTCGGACGGCCAGACTGTTGGTTGAGGTAGAGCGTCGACTGTCGGCACGTCAGTTCGGCCGCAGAGGCCAGCCGCTGCCGGTAGTCGACCACCATCGCGATCTCGACGGCCATGGCGGACGCGAGCACGAGAACGGGCAGGAAAGTGGCCGCGACGATCGCCGCCGCGCCGCTCTGCTCTGTCACAAATCGTATGACACGTCCGTTCCGCACGTCGGTCCGCCCAGATTGATCCTCGTCGGCTCGATCCTACGAGGCCATCACTGAATATCCTTCTACGGATTAAAATATCGTCACCAAATTGTTAACGGTTGCCCGACCCTTAGCGGCGCTTCGACGGGTGATTCGACGCCCGTCGGGCCGCTCGCCGCTCGCCGGCGCGGTCAAGGCGTCCACCGGAGTGATCTAACTCCCTTCAAGAGTTGAATAAATCGTGGGTAAGTGCTAACCAACCCTGGTGCCGCGTGGCGCTGCCCCCGCTGATCCGTTAATCATGGTAGCGAACGCGACTGACACCCGATGGCGCCCTCCTGCGAACGCTGGCGCCGCCCGTTGGACGGATAGGCAACCTTGGCCGACAGCAAGAACCCGACACCCCCCTCCGATCAGGGGCCGAGCGACATTCGTCCGGTCCTGATCACCGATGAAATGAAGCGCTCCTATCTCGATTACGCGATGAGCGTGATCGTTTCCCGCGCGCTTCCCGACGTCTGCGACGGCCTGAAGCCGGTGCATCGGCGCATTCTGTACGCCATGCACGAGGCCGCCAACCGCTTCGATCGGCCCTACCGCAAATCGGCGAAGACCGTGGGCGAGGTGATGGGCAACTATCACCCGCACGGCGACTCGGCGATTTACGACGCGCTGGTTCGCATGGCGCAGGAGTTCTCGCTGCGGGTTCCGCTGGTCGATGGCCAGGGCAACTTCGGCTCTGTCGATGGCGATCCGCCGGCCGCCATGCGCTACACGGAATCGCGACTGGCCAAGGTGACGCAGTTCCTGCTCGACGATCTCGACAAGGACACCGTCGACTATCAGGAGAACTACGACGGCTCCATGAAGGAGCCGGTGCAGGTGCCGGCCAAGTTCCCGAACCTGCTGGTGAACGGCGCCGGCGGCATCGCCGTCGGCATGGCGACCAACATCCCGCCGCACAATCTCGGCGAGGTCATCGACGCCTGCATCGCCTACTACAACAACCCTGAAATCACGATCGACGAACTGTGCCAGTACGTGCAGGGGCCGGACTTCCCCACAGGCGCGATGATCCTGGGCCGGGGTGGCATTCTGGCCGCCTACCACAAGGGCCGCGGCTCCATTGTGATGCGCTCCAGGGTCCACACCGAGGAGATCCGTAAGGATCGCGAGGCGCTGATCGTCACCGCCATTCCCTACCAGGTGAACAAGCGCGTGATGATCGAGAAGATCGCCGATCTCGTCCGCGACAAGCGGGTCGAGGGCATCTCCGACATCTGGGACGAATCGAACCGCGAAGGCATTCGCGTCGTCATCGAGCTGAAGCGCGACGCCGTCGCCGACGTGGTGTTGAACCAGCTCTGGCGCTTCTCGGAGCTTCAAACCTCGTTCGGCGCCAACATGCTCGCGCTCAACGGCGGCCGGCCGGAGCAGATGACGCTGCGCGACATGATCAGCGCCTTCTGCACCTTCCGTGAGCAGGTCGTCACGCGGCGCATCAAGTATCTGCTCCGCAAGGCGCGCGAGCGGGCCCACACCTTGGTCGGCCTCGCCATCGCCGTCGCCAATATCGACGAGGTCATCAACCTGATCCGGCGCGCGTCCGGTCCGGCCGAGGCCAAAGAGCAGTTGATGGAGCGCGACTGGCCGGCGAAGGACGTCGCCGTGTTCATCGAGCTCGTGGCCGACCCGCGCCACCGCATCTCGGAGGCCGGCACCTACAAGCTGTCCGCCGAGCAGGCACAGGCCATTCTCGACCTCCGCCTGCAGCGCCTGACCGCCCTCGGCCGGGACGAGATCGGCGAGGATCTGAAGACCATTGCCGGTGAGATCCGGGAACACCTCGAGACGCTGTCGAGCCGCAACAAGGTGATCGACATCATCAAGGACGAGCTGGCGACCATCCGCAGGGATTTTGCGACGCCACGCCGGACCGAAATCGTCGACATCGAGGGCGAGCTCGACGACGAAGACCTGATCCAGCGCGAGGACTGCGTCGTCACCGTCAGCCACAAGGGCTACATCAAGCGGGTTCCGCTCTCGACCTACCGGGCTCAGCGCCGCGGTGGCAAGGGTCGCTCGGCCATGACGACGCGCGACGAGGATTTCGTCACGCAGATCTTCATCGCCTCGACCCACACGCCGGTCCTGTTCTTCTCGTCGCGCGGCATGTGCTACCGGATGAAAGTCTGGCGGCTGCCGGCGGCCACGCCCCAGTCGGTCGGCAAGGCGCTCATCAACCTCCTGCCGCTGCAAGACGGAGAGGCCATCACGTCGATTCTCCCGCTTCCGGAGGATCAGGACGTCTGGAGCCGGCTCGAGCTGATGTTCGCGACGCGCTCGGGCAATGTCCGCCGCAATGCGCTCGCCGATTTCGAGAACATCAACCGCAACGGCAAGATCGCCATGCGCCTCGACGAAGGCGACAGCATCGTCGACGTCGCCATCTGCACACCCGAGGACGACGTGCTGCTGACGACCGCACAGGGCCAGTGCATCCGCTTCCCCATCAAAGACGAGGTCCGCCTGTTCAAGGGGCGCGATTCCGACGGCGTGCGCGGCATCCGCCTCGCCGATGGCGATACCGTCATCTCCATGGCCATCCTGACCCACGTGGATGCGTCGCCCGCCGAGCGCGCGGTCTATCTCAAGCAGGCCGCCGCGATGCGCCGCGCCCAGGGCGTCGAGGATGCCGAAGCCGCCGGCGAGATCACGCCGGATACCGAGGCCGACGGCGAGACGATCGAAGGCGGCGAGGCGGAACTGTCGCCCGAGCGCTATGCCGAACTGGGCGCCAAGGAGCAGTTCGTGCTCACGGTGTCCGAGCGCGGCTTCGGCAAACGGTCCTCGTCCTTCGAGTTCCGTACCTCCGGGCGCGGCGGCAAAGGTATTGCCGCCATGGTCGTCAACGAACGCAATGGTGTGCTGGTCGCCTCGTTCCCGATTTCGGACGCCGACCAGATCATGCTGGTCACCAATGCCGGTCAGTTGATCAGATGTCCCGTCGACGGCGTGCGGATCGCCAGCCGCAACACCCAGGGTGTGCGGATCTTCCGCACCGAGGCGGACGAGCGCGTGGTGTCGGTCGAGCGGGTGTCGGAGGACACGGCGGAGGGCGGCGAGAGCAGCGGTGGAACGGCGACCGACGCCAGCGAGTGATGGCGTCGGGGGCGGCCGCCCTCAGGCCGGCGTCGGCTGAGGGACCCGGCCGCGATCCATCGCCACCAGGGTCTGCGTGAGGGGCGTGGCTTCGCACAACGCCGCCCAGTCGGGCACGCTGACCTCGCGCCGTCCCGACAACCGGACCAGCCCGGTGAGTTTTATGCGCGTCAGTGTCCGGCTGAGCGTCTCGGAGTTCAGCGCGAGATAGCTGGCCATGTCCGAACGCGACATCGGCAGTGTGAGTGCGACCGACTTGCCCGAGAACCGTCCGAGCCTGAGGGCCAGACGGACCAAGAGCGAAACCACCCGCTCCTGGGCTGGCAGGCTGGCGATGATCAGGGCCTGCGTGGCTGCGCTGGTCCAAAGCTTCTCCACGTGGGTCAGCAGGACATCGCAGACGCCGCCGTCGGTCAGTTCACCGTCGACGTCCGACGCCAGAACGCGCACGACCTCCGTCGGACCCATCGCATAGGCCCGGACTTTCGGAAGCGTTGCGACCAGTCGCGACGCCAGCACGTCACCCGGGAAGATCAGCCCGACGAGCTGGTCCTCGCCGTCCTTGAGCGCGGTCGCAATCGCGAGCACTCCGGTCAGAACGAGCAGGTAGCTATCACGCCCCTGCACCGAGACGGGCTGATGGTGCCCGAGCCGCTGAATGGTGCCCTTCTTGCGAAAAAGGGCGGCGAGGCGTCGATCGACCCCCAGAGCCAATGCCTGAGCCTCGAGCGCATTCAGCCGTCCAGCGTTCGGATCATTGGGGTGTCTTGTATGCATGGCCGAGCCCGTCACGCGGCCTCCTCATCTGTTTTAAGATTCTCACCATTCTCCCGCGCACGAGTTCCAGCATTGATCGAGCGCAACCGTGTCCCAGGTTGTTCACTATCTCCGAGCCGGCCATTGGCCCCGTTGCCGGCAGGCCGTCGTCCCGTCTATCGTCGCCTCATGACCATGAAACCCCGTATCGGCTTCTATTCGGGCTCGTTCGACCCGGTGACCCTCGGCCATCTGGACGTCATCGGACGCGCTGCGCGTCTGGTCGACCGACTGGTGGTCGGCATCGGCGTCCACCCGGGCAAAGCCCCGCTTTTCCAGGCCGATGAGAAGATCGCCATGCTCGCGGCCGACGTCGCGCCGATCGCCACGGCGACGGGCTGCACCATCGAGCCGGTATTCTTCGACGGGCTGACGGTCGACGCCGCCGCCTCGGCCGGAGCGACCCACATCTTCCGCGGGCTGCGCGACGCGACCGACTTCGACTACGAGATGCAGATGGCTGGTATGAATTTCCGCATGGCGCCCGGTCTGGAGACGGTGTTTCTGCCGGCCAGCCCCGAGGTCAGGCATATCGCCGCAAGTCTGGTGCGGCAGATCGCCCAGATGGGTGGGGATGTCCGGCCGTTTGTGACCCCCGCCGTTGCGGCGCGCCTCGCGGCCAAGCTCGGGACGCGATGAATGCTCCCGGCTGCCGCCAATCAAGCGCCGCCGTCGGACGTTCTCGCGGCGCTGCGCCGCCTCCACCTGATCGACGCCGCGGAGCAACCGGCCCTGATCCCACTCTCGGGAGGCGTCTCGTCCGACATCTGGCGCGTCGACGCGGCACGGGGCATCTGGTGCATCAAGCGGGCGCTGGCCAAGCTCAAAGTCCAGCAGGATTGGCGCGCGCCGGTTTCGCGCAGCCGCAACGAGTACGATTGGATCGCCACCGCGGGCCGCATCGTGCCCCAGGCCGCACCGGAGCTGGCTGGCTACGATGCCGAGGCTGGCTTGATCGTGATGCGTTTCTACGATCCGGCGCATTATCCGCTCTGGAAGGCCGAACTGGCGGCCGGTCGCGCGGATCCGCGTATGGCCGCGGCCGTCGGTGACACGATCGGCCGCATCCATGCCGGGACAGCCGGCGATCCCGCGATTGCCGCACGTTTCGCGACCGACGACATCTTCCACGCGATCCGCCTCGACCCCTATCTTGGCGCGACGGCGCAGGCCCATCCCGAACTTGCCACGCGCCTCGAGCACCTCGCGGCGGCGACGGCCGCCACCAAGCGCGCGCTGGTCCACGGCGATGTCAGTCCGAAGAACATTCTGCTCGGTCCGGAAGGCCCGATGTTCCTGGATGCCGAATGCGCCTGGTATGGC
Organism: Hyphomicrobiaceae bacterium; assembly: GCA_049318625.1. GTDB lineage: Bacteria > Pseudomonadota > Alphaproteobacteria > Rhizobiales > Hyphomicrobiaceae > JBMOGA01. The sequence continues at coordinate 67,004 of JBMOGA010000001.1, read as the reverse complement.
GACCCGGCCTTCGATCTGGCCTTCTGCCTCAACCACATGCTGTTGAAGTGTCTGTGGGTGCCGGACGCGGCGTCGCGTTACCTCGCAAGTTTCGCGGCCTTGGTCGGCGCCTATCGCGACCGCGTGGTATGGGAGCCGGTCGCCGATCTCGAGCGCCGAACCGCCCATCTGCTGCCGGGCTTGTTTCTCGCCCGGGTCGACGGCAAGTCGCCGGTCGAATACATCAAGGCCGATACCGACAAGGATCGCGTGCGGCGGGTCGCGACACGACTGTTGCGTCAACCGGTCGACCGGCTTGCAAGCGTTGCCGCCGCCTGGCGTGAGGAGATCGGGGCATGACCATACGGATCGAGCGCGTGCACGCCCGCCGGGTCTGGGACAGTCGCGGCCGGCCGACGGTCGAGGTCGATGTCTGGGCCGGCGGCGCGCGAGGCCGGGCGATTGCGCCGGCCGGTGCCTCCACCGGCTCGGGCGAGGCGGTGGACCTGCGCGACGGTGGGGCCGCGTTCGGCGGGCTCGACGTCATGCGTGCGGTTTCAGCCGTCGATGCCGAGATATCAGCCGCCATTGCTGGTCTCGATGTCGAGGATCAAGAGGCGGTCGACCGCCGCATGATCTCCTTGGACGGCACCGCCAACAAGAGCCGGCTCGGCGGCAACGCCGTCATCGCCACGTCGATGGCCGTGGCCCATGCCGCAGCGGCCGCCAAGCGCATGCCGCTCTGGCAGCACCTCGCCGGCGAGCGGACGCCAGGCACCCTGCCGCTGCCCGAGATCCAGATCTTCGGCGGCGGCGCCCATGCCAATCGTCGCGTCGACGTGCAGGATTTCATGGTCGTTGCCGTTGGCGCCGACGATTTCGGCACCGCCCTCGACTGGACCGCCGAGGTCTACCGCACGGCCGGAAAAATGCTTTCCGATCAAGGCCGTCTGCTCGGCGTCGCGGACGAGGGCGGCTTTTGGCCGGCCTTCGAAACGAGTGTCGAGGCGCTGGATTTCCTCCTCCGCGCCATCGAGCGCGCCGGCTTCGCACCCGGCGAGGACATCGCAATTTCGCTCGATATCGCGGCGAGCCAGCTCGGCTCGGCCGGTCGCTACACCCTCTCCCGCGAAGGCCGTCTGATGAGCAGCGCCGAGATGGGCGACATGCTGCTCGGCTGGCTTCGACGTTACCCGATCATCGCCATCGAGGACCCGCTCGCCGAGGATGACCTCGGTGGCCTGGCGCGCTTTACGGCCGCCGCAGGCGACAGTATCGAGGTGGTCGGCGACGACGTGCTGTGCACCGACGCCCGCCGCATTCGCGAGGCGGCCGCCTTGGGCGCTTGCAACACCGCGCTGATCAAGCCCAATCAGATCGGTACCTTGACCGAGACCCGAGAGGCGCTCGAGGCTGCCCGCACGGCCGGTTGGAATGCCATTGTCTCGGCCCGCTCGGGCGAGACCGAGGACGTGACGATCGTCCACCTGGCGGTCGGATGGGGCATCGAGCAGCTGAAGGTGGGCTCGTTCTCACGCTCCGAGCGCATGGTGAAATGGAACGAGGGCTTGCGTCTCGCCGAGGAACTGCCGTCCGGAGGAGCCTTGCCGCCGCGCGACCGCTTCCGCTGGTAGAACGGTTGCCACGCCGCCGCGGAAAGGCCATAAGGCGCCCGTCTTCTCGCTGTGCAGTGACCGTTCATCCACCCGAGATCGGAGCCGACCCGTGACGCGACTTCTTGTACTCATCGCGGCCCTGTTTGCCGTGTTGCCGGCCTACGCTCAGCAGAAGCCCGCCGTGGACCCTGCCAACACGCTCGTGATCGAGCTGAAGACCGGCCGTGTGCTTGTGGCCTTGCGCCCCGACTTGGCGCCCAAGCACGTCGAGCGCGTGAAGCTCCTGGCCAAGGAGGGCTTCTACAACGGCCACAAGTGGCATCGCGTGATCGACCGCTTCATGGCGCAAACCGGCGACCCGACCGGCACCGGCCGTGGCGGCTCCAAGTACGGCGATCTTCCGGCCGAGTTTTCCAAGGACGTGTTCCAGCGCGGCACCGTCGGCGCGGCACGGTCGAACAGCCCCAACAGCGCCAACAGCCAGTTCTTCATCTGCTTCGGTGACGGCTGCCGCGGCCTGACCGGGCAGTACACCATCTGGGGCAACGTGATCGAAGGCATGGAGCACGTCGATCGGATCACGCGCGGCGAGCCGCCGGCCACGCCCGATACCATCGTCAGGGCCTATATCCTTGCCGACCAGAACACCAAGCCGGGAGCCGCGCCGGCCGCGCCCAAGAAGCAGTAGCAGCCGGCGCCGCTCCGCTCCTTTCAACCCCTTCGAGGCAGCATCGATGACCGACATCAAGGATCCCGAGAACACCCTGATCATGGAGATGACGCACGGCCGCGTCGTCATCGAACTGCGTCCGGATCTGGCGCCAAAGCACGTCGAGCGGATCAAGAAACTCGCGCGCGAGAAGTTCTATGACGGCATCGTGTTCCATCGCGTGATCGATGGCTTCATGGCGCAGACGGGGTGCCCCAAGGGCACCGGCACCGGTGGATCGAGCTATCCCGATCTGCCGGCCGAGTTCAGCGCCGAGGCGCATGAGCGCGGCGTCTGCTCGATGGCACGCGCGGCGAGCCCCAACAGTGCAAACAGTCAGTTCTTCATCTGCTTCGACGACGCCACGTTCCTCGACAACAAGTACACGGTGTGGGGTCGGGTGATCGAGGGAATGGACAACGTCGACAAGATCAAGCGCGGCGAACCGGTCCGCAATCCCGACAAGATCACCACGCTGCGCGTCGCCGCCGACGTCGGCTGAGAGGCGACCCCGTGCAGTCGCGTGCGACCCCGAGCTTTCCCGGTGGCTGGCGGATCGCCCTTGTAGGGGGAGCCGGCCTTCTCGGTGCAGCCGGTGTCGTGCTGGCTGCCATGGCGGCCCATTTGAGAGGTGGCCAGATCCTGGCCACCGCTTCGGATTTCCTGATGATCCATGCCAGTCTGGTCGTCGGCCTCGCGGCCCTGTCGGGGCAGGTGGCCCGGCCGCGCAGTTGGCTGTTCGTGGCCACCATGGTTCTCGTCGGGGTGATATTCTTCAGCGGCGATCTGACGCTTTCGGCACTGGTCGAGAAGCGGCTGTTCCCGATGGCGGCGCCGACCGGCGGCACCTTGTTGATCGCGAGTTGGCTCGGGATTTCGGTGCTGGCGGCACTCGAGATGATTTTTCCTGCACTGAGCGGACAGGCAGACTGAAGGCCGTGCAAACCGCCGACTTCGATTTCGAGCTTCCGGACGACCGGATCGCTCTGCATCCGGTCGATCCGCGCGATGCCGCACGGCTGCTCGTCGTGCGCCCCGGCGGATTGCCCGAACTGGCCGACCAGTTCGTGCGCGACCTGCCGGATTTCCTCCTGCCCGGCGACGTACTGGTCCTCAACGACACGCGGGTCATCCCGGCGGCCCTCACCGGGGTTCGCTGGCGTGGCGTGCAGGCCACCCGCGTCGCCTTCAATCTGCACAAGCGCGTCGATGCGTCCCGCTGGCGCGCCTTCGCGCGGCCGGCCCGTCGTCTCGAGGTCGGCGATGTCGTCCGTTTCGGCGATGAGACGCGCGTCTGTCTTGCCGCCGAACTCGAGGCCACCGTCACGGCCAAGGGCGACGCCGGCGAGGTGGAACTGGCATTCTCTCTCGCGGGACCGTTCCTCGACGCTGCCATCGCCGCCGTCGGCGCGATGCCGCTGCCTCCCTATATTGCCTCCAAGCGCGCCGTCACCGCCGCCGATGCGACCGACTACCAGACCATCTATGCGCGGCATGACGGGGCGGTTGCCGCTCCGACCGCAGGGCTGCATTTCACCGACGCGCTGTTCGCCCGGCTCGAGAGCCGCGGCGTCTCGCGGCGCAGCGTGACCCTGCACGTGGGAGGGGGCACCTTCCTGCCCGTGAAGGTCGAAGATATCGCCGACCATCGCATGCACGCCGAGTGGGGGGAGGTCACCGCCGAGACCGCGGCCGCCCTCAATGCGGCCAGGGCCCAGGGCCGGCGGATCGTCGCTGTCGGGACCACCGCGCTGCGGCTGCTCGAAAGCGCGGCCGATGCAGATGGCTCCGTGCGCCCGTTCGCGGGCGAGACGGCCATCTTTATTACTCCCGGCTATCGCTTTCGCGCCGTCGATGTCCTGATGACCAACTTCCACCTGCCACGCTCGACCCTTTTCATGCTGGTCGCGGCGTTCGCCGGGCTCGACGTCATGCGCCGCGCCTATGCCCATGCCATAGGCAGCGGCTATCGGTTCTACTCCTTCGGCGACGCGTCGCTGCTATATCGACGCTCATGATTCAGGAATCGGCTTTCGGATACCGTCTCATCGCCCGCGATGGCGCCGCCCGCCTCGGCGAGATCGCGACGCCGCGCGGCCATATCCGCACGCCGGCCTTCATGCCGGTTGGCACCGTCGGGACCGTCAAGGCGCTCTACCCCGAGCAGGTCCGCCGGGCCGGTGCCGACATCCTCCTCGGCAATACCTATCATCTGATGCTCCGCCCGGGTGCCGAGCGCGTCGCCCGTCTTGGCGGGCTTCATAGCTTCATGCGCTGGGACCGCCCGATCCTCACCGACTCGGGCGGCTTCCAGGTCATGTCGCTCGCAGGATTGCGCAAGGTGACGGAGGAGGGGGTCGCCTTCCAGTCCCACATCGACGGTTCGCGCCACATGCTGACACCGGAGCGCGCCATCGAGATCCAGTGCCTGCTCGGCGCCGATATCCAGATGCAACTCGACGAGTGCATCGAACTGCCCGCCGAGGACCGTGAGGCCGAGCGGGCGATGGAGCTTTCGCTGCGCTGGGCAGACCGGTGCAAGACCGCCTTCGAGCGCTTGGCCAAGCCCGGCCAGGCCCTGTTCGGCATCGTCCAGGGCGGCGTCAACGAGACGCTCCGCCGGCGCTCCGCCGAAGGCCTCGTCGCGATGGATCTGCCGGGTTACGCCATCGGCGGCCTCGCGGTCGGCGAAGGTCACGACCTGATGTGCCGCACCATCGCGGCGACCATCCCCTACCTGCCTGAGACCAAGCCGCGCTACCTGATGGGAGTCGGCTCGCCGCTCGATCTGATCGAAGCGGTGGCGCGCGGCATCGACATGTTCGATTGCGTGATGCCGACCCGTTCCGGCCGCCACGGCCAGGCGTTTACATGGGCCGGCCGCGTCAATCTGAAGAACGCCAAGCACGCGGAGGATCTGCGCCCATTGGATGAGCGCAGTGCGTGCCCGGCGGCGCGCGAGTATTCCCGCGCCTACCTGCATCACCTCGTGAAGTCGGGCGAGTACCTCGGCGCCATGCTGCTGTCCTGGAACAACACGTGGTTCTATCAGGAGCTGATGGCGGCGATGCGGGACGCCATCGCCGCGGGGCGCTTCGCGGCCTGGGCGGCAGAGACGCGCACGCGCGTCAACGCGGCGGCGGTCGACTAGAGCCGATCAGCGCAGCTCGGCGATGACGTCGGCCAGCGAGCGCTTTGGTTGGTCGGGCTCGTCCGTCGCGAACAGCTCGAAATGCAAATCCAGCGAATCGAGGAACGTGGCGACGAGATCGAGCAGCGGGCCGAGCGCGATGCGCTCCGCGATCAGGAACGTCTCCGACGGCCGGATCTCCACGAGGTGGTCGAGCCCGGCCGTCTCCTCGCCGATCACGCCGCGGCTGCGCAGATAGGCGACGGCGTCCTGATGCTGGCGATCGTCGAGGTGGGTTGGCATCCCGAGGTCGGCAACGGCGTCGAGCAGCGCGGCCGTGCCGCCTGCGAACAACAGGGCGATCGTCTTGAAACGGGGGTCCATATCCGCCAACTCGCTGGCGTGCTCGCGGGCGCGCAGCACCCGTTGCACCAGGGTGAGTTCGAGCGAACGCAGCCGGTCGATGAAGCGATGGCGCTCAGCCAGACGGTCGGCGATCTCGGCGCCCGCCGCATGCCGCAGGTCGTGGCGCGCGGTGAGAAGATCCTCGCCCGCTGCCAGCGCGGCGTCCAGGTTGTCGGCCAGCAGATAGACGGTCGGCGTGTAGGTTGCGGAAGCGGTCATGTCATGTCCATCGATGCAATCGGACCAACGCAACACTACGGAACCAAGCCGATGGGCCGTTTGCGACCGGATCGCGGCAATATCTGGGCCTCCGGCGGGTTGCGCGACAACCCGCCGGAGACGTGTGTCCTAGCTGCATCCCGTCGTCGAGCCGCAGGTGTCGCACTTGAGGCACGTGCCGTTGCGCACCAGCGTGAAGTTCCCGCATTCACGGCAATCCTCACCCTCGTAGCCGCGAATCCGCGCCTCGGCCCGCCGATCCGCCTCCGACCGTGCCGATACGGTCAGATGAGTTTGCGTCTGCAGCGTCGTCTTCTGCGAGAACGTGACGGAAGGCTCCGGAGCCAGGGCCGTCGCGCCTTCCGTCATAGGAAATGCACCGGCCACGTTCTGCTGCAACTCGGCGACGGCGTTCACCGCTCCCCCCTCGTTGCGCGATCCGAACTTCACGACACCGCCGCGCACGAAGCCGCTCGACACGAACTTGCGGGCCGGCACCTCCAGCGCCAGCGTGTCGTCGGTATCGGCATCGGACGAGCCGAGGCCAGTCTCGCCGACGATCTCGCGGGGGTCGACGTGCGCGAGGTCGTTACGGGCGAGGTAGGAGACCGCCAGTTCGCGGAAAATGTAGTCGAGGATCGAGGTCGCGTTCTTGATGGTGTCGTTGCCCTGCACCAGACCGGCCGGCTCGAAGCGCGTGAAGGTAAAGGCCTCCACGTATTCTTCGAGCGGCACGCCGTATTGCAGGCCGAGGCTGACGCCGATCGCAAAGTTGTTCATCAGCGAGCGGAAGGCAGCTCCTTCCTTGTGCATGTCGATGAAGATCTCTCCGATCCGGCCATCTTCATACTCGCCGGTCCGCAAGTACACCTTGTGGCCGCCGACTGACGCCTTCTGGGTGTAGCCTTTGCGCCGCGTCGGCAGCTTCTCCCGCTCGCGCTGGCGCACCCGCTCGACGATCCGCTCGACGATCTTCTCGGCCGCGATCTGGGCACGCTGGGCGGCGGGCTTGTGCGCAGCGAGTTGCTCCGCCGTCTCCTCCTGCTCGTCGATGTCGTCGCCGAGAACCTGGGCGTTCAGCGGCTGCGAGAGCTTCGAACCATCGCGATAGAGCGCGTTGGCCTTGAGTGCGAGGCGCCAGGACAGCATGTAGGAACTCTTGCAGTCCTCGACGGTCGCATCGCTCGGCATGTTGATCGTCTTCGAGATCGCACCCGAGATGAACGGCTGGCTCGCCGCCATCATGTGGATGTGGCTCGCCACCGACAGGAAGCGCTTGCCCTTGCGGCCGCACGGGTTCGCGCAGTCGAACACCGGCAGGTGCTCGGGCTTGAGGTGTGGCGCGCCTTCCAGTGTCATCGCGCCACAGACATGCTCGTTGGCGGCTTCGATGTCCTTCTTGGAGAACCCGAGATGAACGAGCAGATCGAACGTCGGCTCGTTGACCTTCTCTGCCGGGATCTTGAGCGGCCCTGTCAGGAACTCTTCGCCGACGGTCCACTTGTTGAACACGAACTTGATGTCGAAGGCCGCGCCCAGCGACGCCTCGACTTTCTCGAGGATCTCGGACGTGAACCCTTTGGCCCGCAGCGTCGTGTGATTGATCGCGGGCGCCTGACGCAGCGATCCGTGGCCGACGGCGTACGCCTCGATCTCGGCGATCTGCGCCGGGCTGTAGCCGAGCGTCTTCAAGGCCTGCGGTACCGCCTGGTTGATGATCTTGAAGTAGCCGCCGCCGGCGAGCTTCTTGAACTTCACCAGCGCGAAGTCGGGCTCGATGCCGGTGGTGTCGCAGTCCATCACCAGGCCGATCGTTCCGGTCGGGGCGATGACGGTCGCCTGCGCGTTGCGATAGCCGTGGGCCTGCCCGAGTTCGATCGCCCGGTCCCAGGCCCGCTGCGCCGCCGCCACCAGCCGCTTGTCATTGGCCGAGGTCTGATCGAGCGGCACCGGCCGCGTCGAAAGCTTTTCGTAACCGTCGGCTTGACCATAGGCCGCCCGGCGGTGATTGCGGATGACGCGCAGCATGTCCGTCGCGTTCTCGCCATAGGCCGGGAACGGACCGAGTTCCTTGGCCATCTCGGCCGAGGTCGCATAGGCGACGCCGGTCATGATCGCCGAGACGGCGCCGCAGATCGCGCGGCCCTCGTCAGAGTCGTAGGAGATGCCGGACGCCATTAGGAACCCGCCGATGTTGGCAAACCCGAGACCCAGCGTGCGGTAACGGTAGGAAAGATCCGCGATCTGCCGGGACGGGAATTGCGCCATCAGCACCGAGATCTCGAGCACGACGGTCCACAGCCGGCAGGAATGCTCGAATGCCGGTACGTCGAAAGAGCCGTCCTCGCGGCGGAACCGCATCAGGTTCAGGGAGGCCAGATTGCAGGCCGTGTCGTCCAGGAACATGTATTCCGAGCACGGATTGGAAGCCCGGATCGGTCCCGATTTCGGGCAGGTGTGCCAGTCGTTGATGGTGGTGTGGAACTGGATGCCTGGATCAGCCGATGCCCAGGCGGCGTGGCCGATCTGATCCCAGAGCTGCCGTGCGCCGACCGTCTTCACGACCTTGCCCGAGGTGCGCGCGGTCAGCTGCCAGTCGCGGCCTTCGTTCACGGCCGACAGAAAATCATCTGTGACGCGAACGGAGTTGTTGGAATTCTGCCCCGAGACGGTGAGATAGGCCTCGCTGTCCCAGTCCGTGTCGTAGACGTCGAACTGGATGTCCTTGAAGCCCTGCTTGGCGAACTGGATGACGCGCAGGATGTAGTTGCCGGGCACTTGATCGCGACGGGCATCGCGGATCGCCCGCTTCAAAGCCGGATTCTTCGCCGGGTCGAAGCAGTCTTCGCCCTCGCCCTCGCAATTCACGCAGGCCTTCATGATGGCCTTGAGGCGCTTCTGGCAGATCTTCGAGCCGGTCACCAGAGCGGCAACCTTCTGCTCCTCGCGGACCTTCCAGTTGATGTATTCCTCGATATCGGGATGATCGACGTCGACGACGACCATCTTGGCGGCCCGTCGCGTCGTGCCACCGGACTTGATCGCGCCGGCCGCCCGGTCACCGATCTTCAGGAAGCTCATCAGGCCGGACGAGCGTCCGCCGCCGGACAGGCGCTCGTTGGCCGAACGCAGCTTCGAGAAGTTCGTGCCGGTGCCCGAACCGTACTTGAACAGACGCGCCTCGCGGACCCAGAGGTCCATGATCCCGTTCTCGTTGACCAGATCGTCTTCGATCGACTGGATGAAGCAGGCGTGCGGCTGAGGGTGCTCGTAGGCCGACGAGGACAGAGTCACCTGACCGGTCTCGTGGTCCACATAGTAGTGGCCCTGGCCCGGCCCATCGATGCCGTACGCCCAGTGGAGGCCCGTGTTGAACCACTGCGGAGAGTTCGGCGCGGCGAACTGCATCGCCAGCATGTACCGGTGCTCGTCGTAGAAGGCGCGCGCATCCTCTTCGGTCGTGAAGTAACCGCCCTTCCAGCCCCAATAAGTCCAGGTCCCGGCCAGCCGGTCGAACACCTGTCGGCCATCCGTCTCGCCGATGAAATGGTCAGCAGGCGCCAGCTCCGCCAGCGCTTCGTCGTCGGGCACCGAGCGCCACAGCCACGAGGGAACGCTGTTTTCTTCCACCTTCTTCAGGCGGCGCGGCACGCCGGCCTTGCGGAAATACTTCTGCGCGAGGATGTCGGCCGCCACCTGGCTCCAGTGCTCCGGGACCATAAGGCCCTCGAGGCGGAACACCACCGAGCCGTCGGGATTCTTGATTTCGCTCGTCGCCCGGCGGAACGGAATGGTCTCGTAGGCAGACTGTCCCGCCGTGGTGAAGCGCCGCGTGATTTTCATTTCGACCCCAGTTTTTTGTCGACCGGCGGCGCCCCTTACGCAGAACTGGGGTGTGGCGCTCGCGTGCTCGTCCCTCGCCTCAGGACACACCAACCTCGGCTTCGGAGGCGATCCCCGTTGCCGTCGGCAGCCTGTCCCGCAAAATGCTGTGTGTTACACTTACGCCACAGGTCGCTAGGGTCGCTGTGCGCGACCCCGCCCGGTCCAGAACAACGGACCGACTCACGTCACCGACCGAGCCCAGCCAGACCGTCATCGACGACGGCTGCCCCCCAGGCTCGAACGGTGAGAGGCACCTGCCCACCACGACGATGAACGTGCAGCGATTCGCTGCTGTCGTCACGAATTTGTGGCGTTCGCCTTGCAACACCACTAGATGTTGATGATGAGCCGCGAAATCTTAGGAAGGTGTTAATTTCTCTGGGAAAACCGGCCGACAGTTTGTGGGTGTCATCCGGCTGTCGCGCGAGACGCCGGCCCGCCGCGTGAGGCTGGGCCAAGGCCCGGACCCCGATGAACCGGGGCGTGGACAAGAGTGTTGCAAATTGATCGCGCTGGTTCGCCTCTGGACTTCGGCCGGGCGCTGCGTTACTCCGCAACCTCGGTTGGACGAGAAACCAGGTCCGACGTGTGGCCAGCACGCCTCGGCAGCGAGCATCACATGGGCATTTTCAGCGAAGTCTTCGCCTGGTGGACAGGCAACACGTGGGGCACGCGCCTCACCATCTGGAAGCAGGGCCGCTTTGTTGGAAGCGACGAGCTCGGCAACCGCTATTTCGAGCAGAAGCGGGGCATCGGTCCGCAGGGCAAACCCCGCCGTTGGGTCGTCTACAAGGCACAATCCGAGCCGACTCTGATCCCGCCCTCCTGGCACGGCTGGATGCACTACATCCACGATGTGCCGCCGACCATGGAAAGCTACACGGCGCGCGCCTGGGAAAAACCCCACCGCCCGAACATGACCGGCACGTCCGAGGCCTATCGGCCATCCGGTTCGATCCTGGCGGCGGCCGAGCGTCCGGCGGCGACCGGGGACTACAAGCCCTGGCGGCCGCAATAACGCCGGGTCGCCACGAGATGGCCGCGCTGGCGTGCTGAAGGTCGTGACGACCGGTCCCGCCCTCTCGAACCGATGGCAAGAATCGCAACGATGCGCCGCCTCAGCATTCTGATTGCCGCCCTGGCCGCGACCGCAACAGCGGCGTCGGCGCAGCGTCTCGAGAATCGGACGGCCGTCTTCTCGGCGCTCGACAAGGTCACGGCCCGCATCTCCGTCCTCGAGGTCGAACTCGACAAGACCGCGCGCTTCGGTTCGCTGAAGGTGACCCCGCGCGCCTGCTACTCGCGGCCGGCGACGGAACTGCCGAAGACGAGCACGTTCGTCGAAGTCGAGGAGGTGCAGCTCGACGGGACCGAGAAGCGCATCTTCGCGGGCTGGATGTTCGCCGAGAGCCCTGGTCTCCATGCCGTCGAGCACCCGGTGTTCGACGTCTGGCTGACCGGCTGCACCGGCGCCCAGACCGTAGCCCAACGCGGGCAGTCGCGCCCTGCCACGCCCGATTCGGCGGCCCAGCAGAGCCCGGCCGAGCCGATCGAGCGCCGCCGCGTCCGTCGCTGACCGGTCACGACAGCGTCAGGGGCCTTCGTCCACGGCGGCGGCGGCGCTGGCGGCGGCGACGATATCCAGCACTTCGTCCGGAGTGGCCGTCACCGGCAGCGCCCAGAAATCGCCCTCACCCTTCATCGCCTTCTCCAGATGGCGATGAAAAATCGTCTTGCCGACCTCGAGGGTGCCGAACTGACGCAGGTGCTCGGTCACGAACTGCGTATCGAGCAGTGTGAAGTTGCCGCGGATCAGGCGGGCGCAGAGATAGACCAGCGCGACCTTGGAGGCATCCCGAGCCTCCGAGAACATGCTCTCACCGAAAAACGCGCTGCCGAGCGCCACGCCATAGAGGCCGCCCGCGAGTCGATCGTCCTTCCAGACCTCCACGGTGTGGCAGTAGCCGAGGTCGTAGAGTTCCCGGTAGAGCGAGCGGATGCGCCGGTTGATCCAGGTCGAGAGACGACCTTCCCGCGGTGCCGCGCAGCCGTCGATGACCGCCTCGAAATCGCTGTCGATACGAACCTCGAAGTGCTGCTGGCGTACGGTACGGGCCAGGCGCTTGGGGATGCGCACGCTGTCGAGGGGCAGCACGCCACGGGCCTGCGGCTCGATCCAATAGAGCTGCGGGTCGTCTGCGCTCTCCGCCATCGGGAAGATGCCGCAAGCGTAGGCCTTGAGCAAAACCTGGGGCGTGATCTCGAGAAACGGTTTCTCGCGGGCCATCACGATCTGTTGCTGGCGAAAAAAGAGGATGTGGAGAGGTTAGGCGCTTTCTGAGCCCCTGACGAGGGGGGTGTGAGCCAGGAAGCTCTGCCGCGCGTCGACGGCTCACGGCTGCGACAGGTATTTCTCGAGCCAGTGGATGTCGTACAGGCCGTTGGCGATGTCGGGATGGCGCACCAGCTCGGTGAAAAGCGGGATGGTCGTCTCGATCCCGTCGATCACAAATTCCGAAAGGCAACGCTTCAGCCTCATCAGGCATTCGTTCCGGTTCTTCCCGTGCACGATCAGTTTGCCGATCAGACTGTCGTAGTTCGGCGGGATCCGATAGCCCTGATAGGCGCCGGAATCGACGCGCACGCCGAGCCCACCCGGCGGGTGCCAATACGTGATACGGCCGGGCGACGGCCGAAACGTCTTCGGGTTCTCGGCGTTGATCCGGCATTCGATGGCATGGCCGGAGAACGTGACTTCGTTCTGCGTCAGCGTCAGCGGCGCGCCCGACGCGATGCGGATCTGCTCGATGACGAGATCCAGCCCGGTGATCATTTCGGTGACCGGGTGCTCGACCTGCAGCCGCGTGTTCATCTCGATGAAGAAGAACTCGCCGTCCTCGTAGAGGAACTCAACCGTGCCGGCGCCGCGGTACTTGAGTTTCTGCATCGCCTTGGCGACAGTCTCACCGATCTTCTTGCGCGCCTGGGCATTGAGGGCCGGTGACGGGCTTTCCTCGAACACCTTTTGGTGACGCCGCTGCAGAGAGCAATCGCGCTCGCCGAGATGAATGGCGTTACCTTTGCCGTCGCCGAACACTTGGATTTCGATATGACGCGGCTTTGTGAGGTACTTTTCCATGTAGACGCTGTCGTCGCCGAACGCGGCCTTGGCCTCGGACCGGGCGGTCGATAGGGCGGTGCCGAGTTCCTCCGGCGAGCGAGCCACCTTCATGCCGCGCCCGCCGCCGCCGGACGCCGCCTTGATGAGCACCGGAAATCCCATGTCCTTGGCGATGCGCTGTGCCTGCGCGTCGTTCGTCACGGCGCCGTCGGACCCCGGCACGACTGGAATGCCGAGACGCTTGGCGGTCTCCTTGGCCTCGATCTTGTCGCCCATGATCCGGATGTGCTCGGACGTCGGGCCGATGAACGTGATCTGGTGCTCTTCCAGGATCTCGGCGAACCGGGCGTTCTCGGAGAGGAATCCGTAGCCCGGGTGTATGGCATCGGCGCCCGTGATCTCGCAGGCGGCCAGCAAGCGCGGGATATTGAGATAGCTCTCCGAGGCGGGCGGAGGTCCGATGCAGACGCTCTCGTCGGCGAGCCTGACGTGCATCGCATCGGCATCGGCCGTCGAGTGCACGGCAACCGTGGCGATCCCGAGCTCCTTGCACGCGCGTTGAATGCGCAGCGCGATCTCGCCGCGGTTCGCTATGAGGATCTTGTCGAACATCGGAATCCCAACTGCACGGATGCGGGCTGCTGCGCCCGGCCAAGGCACCAACGGCGAACGGCTACTCCACCACCATCAAGGGCTCGCCGAACTCGACGGGCTGGCCGTTCTCGAAAAGGATCTGCGTCACCGTGCCGGCCTTCGGCGCGGGGATGTGATTCATGGTCTTCATCGCTTCGATGATCAGCAGCGTCTGTCCTTGCGAGACCCGGGTCCCGATCTCCACGAAGGTCGCAGCGCCCGGCTCGGGCGCCCGGTAGGCCGTGCCGACCATCGGCGATTTCACGGCGCCCGGGTGGCTGGCGATATCTTCAACGACGGGAGCGGCGGCCGCGACGGCCTGTGTGCCGGGCGGTGCGCCGGTCATGGCCGGGATCGCGGCGGTGATGTGGGCATTGCGTGCGACGCGGACTTTGAGGCCGGACTTCTCGATCTCGATCTCGGTGAGACCGGTCTCGATGAGGAGCTGAGCCAACTCGCGAATGAGCACCTGCTCTCCGACAGCCGGCTCTTTGATGTCTTTAGCCATCGACGTGACTTGCCCCCGAAGTTGCTGGACCGCACCGCGCGTCGAAACGGCTGGCGCGCGCGATGGGCGATCCTGCCGCCGACCGACGATAGACCGAAGCGGCGGGCGGTGCGCAGATCATGTACCATCGAGCCGGCCGGATGCCGGCCAAGGTGCGAATTTGCACGGCCACCCAATCCGAAGTCAGGACTGAATGGGCCGAGCACCCGGGCCGTTTAGCAGCTTTGGTTCGACTGCGAAAGGCCGCGGGTGCGGTCGTTAACCTATTGATAGTCGAGTCCGATTGGTGCCGGTCAGCACACCTGACAACCAGCCTTGCGGATCTCCGCGATCATCTCCTTGAGGCCGTCGGCGGGCACGAAGCCGACATTCACCTTCGTATCGACAATGAAGCCCGGCGTTCCCTCGATGCCGAGACCCTGGGCCAGATCCTGATTGGCCTTCAAGGCGGCGTCCAACGCCGGGTTTTCCATGTCACGCTTGAGCCGGGCGACGTCGATGCCGACTTTCTCGGCAATTCGGAAGGTATTCTCCTTCGTCACCTGCTTCTCGCGCATCATGGCGACGTGAAAGTCCCAGTACTTGCCCTGGGCGATGGACGCCATGGCGGCCTTCGCCGCGAATGCCGAGTTGTCGCCGAAGATCGGCAGTTCCTTCATGATCACACGAACGTTCGGATCGGCCTTGGTCAGCTTGGTCAGTTCGTCGACCGCGCGCTTGCACCACCCACAATTGTAGTCGAAGAACTCCACAACGGCGATGTTGCCTTTGGGATTTCCGAACACATAGTCGGTCGAGGCTTTGAAAATACTCGCCTTTTTCTCGATGATCAGCTTGCGCTGCGCATCCGCCATCAGCGCCTGCTGGCGCTGTTCCAGCTCCTTGGTGACCTCGAGAAGGACCTCGGGGTGCGCCACCAGGAAGTCGCGGACGACCTGCTCGATCGCTTGGCGCTGCTCAGAGGTGAAGACCTTGGAGACATCGGTGCTCGGCGCCGCGGCTTGCGCGAGTGCCGGTGTGACGAACCCGCCGGCGCGATCGACGGTTGCCAAGCTCCCGAGCATGACGGCAGTGGTGAGAATGCTGCAGCCGAGTACGGCCGCTGCGCCGCCCATGGCACCTTTGCGGGACGTCAGCGCGTTGAGCGTCAAGTTGATGCCGCTAGTCATGAAGTCGGACTCCGTGGTTCGCTCGGCCGGTCATTCCTGCCGCGGCTTGCTGTTGATGATATCGTCCATCTTGATCCAGAGCGGCGAATTGGGAGTCAAGCCGCGCTGAGCACGCTTCGCGAAGATTTGCGCCTGCTTGATGTCGCCTTCGAGCATCGTCGCCTGCGACATGGCCGCATCCGCCTCCGAGGCTTTGCCGCTGCGATAAGAGGCATCAGCAAGCGCCCGGAAGCCCCGTGGGTTCTGGTCGCTGACCAGCGAGCGCCGCAGAAGGGTCGAGGCTTCCTCGAGCACGCCGGGCTCGTTTGTTGCGAGCAGAGCGGTCGCCAGCTGGACCTCGATAAGGTTCGCGCCGCCCGCGAGCTTCAAAGCCTGACGCAGCGGCGCCACCGCCTCCTTAGTGCGGCCTGAGCGCATCAGCAGGTCACCCTTGAGTTCGTGGAAGAACGGATAGGTCGGGCGATCCTTGATCAACCCGTCGATGTCGGCCAGGGCACCCTCGAGCGCGCCCGGCCCCCCCCTGAAGAATTTGGCGATCGCGCGGGCATACCGGGCCGGCAGCGAGGTGTCCGCCGGCGGATAGCGATTGCTCACGATCTGTGGCGTGTTCAGATAGCCCGAAAGCTTCGCCCGCATCAGATCGTGGCGGAGCTGCAACTCGGGCGGGTCCTTCTGGGCCGAGAATGCGCTTTTCGAGACGTTGTCACGAAGCTGGCGCAGACGGTCGACGGCAATAGGATGGCTGCGGACAAATGGATCCTTGTAGGTGTCCGAGACATACTCCTGCTGGGCGAAGCGCTCGAACGTCTCGAGCATGCCGCGGCCAGACTGCTTGGTCGCGTTGAGGAACTGCAGGCCGGCCTGATCCGCCGCGCTCTCCTGAGAGCGACGCTCGGCTAGGAACGAGCGGATGATCACCTCGTCGGCCGCGACGATGGCCTCGCCACGACCGGTCGCGATGGCGGCGCCGATGCCGAGCACCCGCAACAACAGCATCCGCGTCTGCTCGCGTGCGAGCCGCGCTTGCATCGAGGCGATATGCCCGCCCGAGATATGGCCGGCCTCGTGAGCGATCACGCCGATGACCTGATTGGGCGTGTCCGACTGCATGAGCATGCCGGTGTGGACGTAGACGCTGCGGCCGTCCATCACGAACGCGTTGAAGGCGTCGTTGCGCACGATCCGGACACTGACACGGCCGGTTCCGAGACCGGCAGCCTTGAAGATGGGCTGCGCGTAGTCGTTGAGCAGAAGCTCGATTTCGGTATCTCGAATGAGGGGAATACCCTGCGCGGCGGCTGACCGCGCAAGACCGGCGACCAGGCAAAGGACTGCCACGAGCGTCCAGACAAGCCGGGGTCCGGTGCCGCTGCTGCGATGCTTGCCGCGCTGCCCGTCGCTCACGATCGAAACCTGCTCCTGACCACGCCTGCCATTCCCGTGAAATAGGCGCGGCGCGCCCGACATAGCAAGGCGCCTCGCGCAACAACCTTGCCACACCATCCCTGCAATGCGGGCAAAACCGTGTCCCCCCCGTTCCTTGCGCCCCGCCGCCCTTACGCGTATCCCCGCGCCAGCGAAAGGGAGGCCTGCAATGGCGCAACGACCAACTGACAGTCTGGCTGGCCTGGCGGCCGCGGCCTCGGCGCGCAGTGAGATTCCGTCGTTCATCGTCATGGACGTCATGCGGGCAGCGGCTGCCGCCGAAGCGGAAGGCCGCCGGATTATCCACATGGAAGTCGGCCAGCCGGGAACGGCGGCACCACGGGCCGCGCGCGAAGCCCTGAAGCATGCCCTCGATCGCGAGACGCTCGGCTACACGCTGGCGCTGGGTATGGAGCCGCTGCGCGCTCGCATCGCCCGGCTCTATGGGGACTGGTACGGGCTGGACATTGCACCGTCCCGCATCGTGGTCACCAGTGGCTCGTCGGCTGCCTTCGTGCTGGCCTTTCTCGCGCTCTTCGATGCCGGCGATACGGCCGGCCTGCCGGCGCCGGGCTACCCGTGCTACCGGCACATCCTCACGGCCCTCGGCTGCCGCCCGATCAACATCGAGACCGGCCCCGCGGACCGATGGATGCCGACGCCAGAGGGCATCGACCAGGCGATTACCCAACATCAACTGAAGGGTCTCCTGCTCGCAAGCCCGGCCAATCCGACCGGCACCATGCTGGAGCCCGAACGCCTCGCCACCATCGCCGACGTCTGCCGCGCGCGCGGCGTGTGGTTCGTCTCCGATGAGATCTACCACGGCCTGACCTACGGGATGCCGGCCCGCAGTGCCCTGTGCCACCTGGACGACGCGGTCGTCATCAACAGCTTCTCGAAATACTTCTCGATGACGGGCTGGCGGGTCGGCTGGATGGTGGTTCCCGAGCGCCTGGTGCGTCCGATCGAGCGGCTGGCGCAGAACCTCTACATCTCGGCACCGGCTGCTGCCCAGGTTGCAGCCCTCGGCGCCTTCGACGGGCTCGACGAGCTCGAGGCGAACCGGGCGGTCTATGCCGCAAATCGAGAGCTTCTGCTGCGCGAGATGCCAAAGGCTGGCTTCGATCGCATCGTGCCGGCCGACGGCGCGTTCTACCTCTACTGCGATATCTCCGGCCTGTCGGTCGACAGCTTGGCGTTCACGCGCCGCATGCTCGACGAGGCCGGCGTAGCCGCGACTCCCGGACTGGATTTCGACGAGGTGCGCGGCGGCCAGTTTGTGCGGTTCTCGTATGCAGGACCGACCGACGCGATGGTCGAAGCGATCGAGCGGCTGAAAGCCTGGCGCATCAACGCCAGCTGAACCGCATAAGACAAGGCCGGGGACACGCCCCGGCCTGTTCAGCTGTCCTACTTCCGGCTCCACCAACCGCGCCGAACCGGCTTGGCCTCGGCTTCTTCCGCACCCTCGGAGCCGACCACGACCCGTGCAACGACTGGCGTGCTCGAGACCGGTGCCGTGCGCGGCGCGCGCGGGTCGGCGGCCGGGGCCTCCGGCTCGGCGATCGCCTCGGCAACGGCGACCTCGAGGACGGCGACCTTTGCCGGGGCAACTGGCGCGGCGGGCGGCGCCGCGTCGGCGATCACCGGCACCTCGATGGCCGGCACCACCGCAACGGTGACCGGCGCCATTTCGCTTCTGGCCTCGCGGCTCGGCTCGGCAGGCACCGGCTGGCTCGGCTCGACTGGCAGGTCGAGCGCGCGCTCGTTGGCATTCGCAGCGACCATGGCGTCCGCCGTCGCGACATCTGCGGCGAACGGGGCGTCCATACCCTCGTCACCAGCCTCGCCGTTTGCAGCACCCGGCACCCGTCCGTCGCGATCACGGCCCCGGCGACCGCCGCGCCGGCCGCGCCGGCGACCACGGCGGCGGCGCGCATCCTCGCCCTCGCCTTCCCCCTGCACGACGTCGGTGCGGCCGCCGTCGTCCGGCCCGCCCTCACTGGTCTCGTCATCGGCCACGGGACCGAGTGGCATCACATCATCGTGATCTTGCCCGTTACCGGCTACCAACGGGCCGACTTCACCGTCGGTTTCGCCGGCCACACCCTGGAACGACGGCTGCCGCTCGCCCCGCTCGGGCCGGTCGCCACGGTCTCCGCGGCGGCCACGGCGGCGACGACCGCCCCCCTCGCGTCCGCCCTCGGTGTTCTCGCGGGCCTCCTCCTCGACCTCGATGACCTCCACTTCGACCTCGGCATCGGTCTCGGCTGTGGCACCATCAGCTTCGCCTTCGCCGTCGAAGCCCCAATCCATCTTCACCGCGGTCCGCTCGATGCGCCGTTGCGGCTCATGGGCGCGCGCCACCCGCTCGATCGTGAAGTTGGCCCCTTGCACCTTGTCGCTGGCGGCGATGGTGACTGTGATGCTCGACCGCGCCTCCATGTCGTTGATGAACGTGCGCTTGTTGTTGAGGAGGTAGAGGGCGACCTGTGTTGTGGTGGTCGCGACCAGCGATGTCGCCGGACCGTTCATCAGAGTGTCCTCGAGGCCGCGCAGAACCGCCAGCGCAACGCTCTCGGTCGAACGGATGATTCCGGTACCCTGACAGTGCGGGCACTGGGTCGTCGAGCCTTCGAGCACGCCGGTGCGTAGCCGTTGCCGCGACATCTCCATGAGGCCGAAATGGCTGATCCGCCCGACCTGGATGCGGGCCCGATCGAACCGCAGCGCCTCCTTGAGACGGCGTTCGACCGCCCGATTGTTGCGGTTCTCCTCCATGTCGATGAAATCGATCACGATCAGGCCGGCCAGATCGCGCAGCTTAAGCTGACGGGCGATTTCATCCGCCGCTTCGAGATTGGTCGCCAGCGCGGTCTCTTCGATCGAGAACTCGCGCGTCGACTTGCCGGAGTTGACGTCGACGGCAACGAGGGCCTCGGTCTGATTGATGACGAGATAGCCACCCGACCGTAGATGGACGTAGGGGCTGAACATCGCGTTCAGCTGGCGCTCGATCTGGTAGCGCGTGAACAGCGGCTCGGGATCCTGGTATTGCACCACGTTCTTCACGTGGCTCGGCATCAGCATCCGCATGAAGTCGCGGGCTTCCTTGAACGCCGCCTCGCCGGAAACGACGATCTCCTCGACTTCCTTGCTGTAGAGGTCGCGGATCGAACGCTTGATCAGGTCGCCTTCCTCGTAGACGAGGCTCGGCGCCGTCGAATGAAGCGTCAGCTCGCGCACGCTCTCCCAAAGCCGCAGCAGATACTCGAAGTCGCGCTTGATCTCCTGCTTGGTCCGCGCCGCGCCGGCGGTACGGATGATCAGACCCATGCCTTCCGGCACCTCCAGCTCGTCGGCGATCGCCTTGAGCCGCTTGCGGTCCTGAACGTTGGTGATCTTGCGGCTGATGCCGCCGCCGCGCGCCGTGTTGGGCATCAGAACGGTATAGCGGCCAGCCAGCGACAGGTACGTGGTGAGCGCGGCGCCCTTGGTGCCCCGCTCCTCCTTGACCACCTGCACCAGAATGATCTGGCGGCGCTTGATGACCTCTTGGATCTTGTAGCTGCGCGGCCGGCGACGCGGCCGGCTCGGAAGCTCCTCGAGGGCATCCTCGGACCCGGAGACGCTCTCAACCTGCTCGGCCTCGGCGGAGCCGGCGGATTCGGGGGCTTCCACCTCCTCGACACCGACATCTTCCACATTGCCGATAGCCACCGGCACGTCCGACATTTCCGAAGCCTCACCGGCCTCGTCGGCAGCCTCGGTCGCGTGCGGGCGCGCGCCGTCCTGCTGGTCGGTATCGACCGCCGGCTCGCGAACCGCGTCCGAGGCGGGGGACAATCCGTACGCTTCGGTCAGCTGGGTCGGCTCGGACGGCGCCGCAGCGGCCTCGTTGGAGCCGTCCGGGCCGGACTCGTCCGCCTCACCCGTAGGCTCGGGCGGCAGCAGGTCGGTCACATCGATCGGCTCGGGGCCGGAGAATTCCGCACCGCTATCATCGGCCGACCGCCCTGACGAACGCTGGCCGTGGCGCGGCCGCCGGCGCCGGCGATTTTCGTTCGCTTCGGCCCGGGCGTCGGCTTCGGCTTCTTCCTCCGCCTCGGCGGCGGCCTCCTCGTCGATCAGCGCCTGACGGTCGGCGACCGGAATTTGATAATAGTCGGGGTGGATCTCGTTGAAGGCGAGAAAGCCGTGGCGGTTGCCGCAGTAGTCCACGAACCCGGCTTGCAGCGACGGTTCGACCCGCGTGACCTTGGCGAGATAGATGCTGCCGCGGAGCAGCTTGCGGGCGGCAGACTCGTAGTCGAACTCCTCAACGCGGCCGTTGCGCAGCACCACGACCCGAGTTTCCTCGGGGTGGGAAGCGTCGATGAGCATCTTGTTGTGTGACATGTGCAAATGGTCCTTGCGCGCCCGAGGAGGCCGGCGACCGGTGCGCAGTGGCACCGTTGGCCGAGGCCTGGCGAAGGGGCGCGTCTGATGAGTGTGCGGGGAGGCTGATGGCGGATCGGGAAAGGAAGCGCTGGTCACCCGGACGGCGAAGTCTCGATCCCGGCCGCGCGAGTGCGGCTGGGATCGTCGCCGGGGCTAGCCGGTCACACACGGCGCACGGGAGCATCCCGGAAATCCGGGTACTCGAGTGCGGAGCTGTGGCGGCGTGGCGCATATAGACCTGATGCTGTCGGCCGAGCTGGCAAATCGCTCCGTCTCGGCTTCGACGATTGGGTTCGGATGGTGAGACGAGGTCACACCGGACTGAGCCGTCAAGTCGCCCCTTTCCCTAGGCGCCAAGGCGGCATCGAGTTTCGGAAAACACATGGGTGAGCCTTGCAACCTATCGGCTTCCAAAGAAGCTGGGCCGCCGTCGGACGGCGCGATGGGGGCGCACGGCTCTGTGCATCCGCGAGAAATGTAACGGGTTCGCCCGAGCCAACGCAAGCATGTTATGGTTTCTCGGACGGGTCGCACACGACTCGCACAAGGAGGTTCGCGGTATTCGCGTTGATTTCCCGTTAATGGGCCGGCCGTTTCGGCACGCCGGCGCCAGGCGAGGGGAAAGGGGGCTGGATGCGGCGTTCCGTCTCGGCTGTTGGTCTGGCCGCCTGCGTGCTCGCGGCCGCGATGTGGAGCAGTGCGGCCGCCCAGACCGGCCGTAACGCAGCGCCCGCGCCAGCGTCGGCAACTGCTACTGCAACGCGAGTCGCTGTGGAAGCCGTCCGGATCGAGCCGGAGGGATCGCGAACCCGGCTGATCCTGGAATTTTCGGGCCCCACAGAGCCCGCCGTCTTCCTGATTGCCGATCCGCCGCGCCTGGTCGTCGACATCGCCGATGTGGATTTCAAGCCGTCGGTGAAGCCGGGGTTGGGGCGCGCGGGCGTCGTCGAGGGCTACAGGTTCGGGCTTTTGGCGCCGGGGCGTTCCAGGCTGGTCGCCGACCTGGGGCGTCCGGTTGCGGTCGATCGGGCGGAGCTGCTGGCGCGGTCCGGGGGCCGCGTCGCACTGTCGGTCGTGCTCGTCGAGGCGGACGAGGCGACATTCCGGGCGGCGGCCGCTGCCGCCGCAGTGGCGCCAGCGACGCCGGCGGCCGCGCCGAAGACGGGCACCGGCGGCGAGCGCGCGAAACGGCCGCGGCCTCTGATCGTACTCGACCCCGGCCACGGCGGCCTCGACCCGGGAGCGGTGGGCACGAAAGGTGTGCTTGAAAAAGATATCGTCCTGGCGGTGGCGCGGCAGCTCAAGATGATCCTCGACGGCCGCCAGCGCTACGATCTGGTGCTGACGCGGGGATCTGATGTGTTCATCGGGCTCGACCAGCGCGTGGCCATTTCCGAGCAGGCGACGGCCGACCTGTTCATTTCCATTCACGCCGACTCCCTGCAGGCGACCGACGTCGCAAGCACCGTTCGCGGCGCCACCATTTATACGCTTTCGGAGAAGGCCTCCGACGAGCAAGCCCGGCGGCTGGCGGAGAAGGAGAATGCCGTCGATATCCTGGCCGGCCTCGGCGGCGGGGATCGCGAGGCCTTGGATCCGGTCCGCAATATCCTGATCGATCTCCTGCGGCGGGAGACGTCGAATTTCTCGGCGGATTTCAGAGGGTTGCTCGTTCGTGAGCTGGGCAAGTCGATCGCGTTGTCGCGGGAGCCGACCCGGTCGGCGGCCTTCAAGGTGCTTCAGCAGACGCAGACGCCCTCCGTCCTCGTCGAGCTTGGCTACATGAGCAACACCGAGGATCAGGCGCTGATGACCACGCCGGCTTGGCAGCGCAAGGTGGCAGCCTCGATCGCCGAGGCCGTCGATGCGTTCTTCGCCCGCCGCGTGGCGGGGGAGCGCTCACGCTAGGGTCTGATCGGTCGCGGGGGGCGGGGCGGAATGCTGCAACCGAGCCCGGGACCCTGGTCCCGTAACGGGGAGTTGGTGCGAAGGCCGCCCGCCGATCCGATTCGGCCCGATGCCAGCGTCGTTTGGCGACCTCGGGCCATCCGATCGGAGAATTCACGGTCAGACCCTGTAGCGCCACATTCCGATCAATCCTTCGCGCGCATGAGGCGTCGTCTTGCTGGCCAAAGGGTCACGGATTAGATACCACCATCATTGAAGAGCGGGGTCCACTGGCCCCCAGCAGGGAGCGCCGATGCGAGCGCCGATCCTTCCGCCGCCCGCGGAGCCGAAGAAAAACCGCAAGAGGCGGAGCCGTAGCTTCTTGCTCGGTTTCTTGGGCTTCGGCTTTGCGGCCGGTGTCGTCGTGTTCGTTGTCGGCGCCGCGGTTGCGGGCTACCTGCTCTGGAACGCGTCCAAGGATCTGCCGGATTACGAGAGCCTGGCCCGCTACGAGCCACCGGTGATGACTCGCATCCACGCACACAACGGCGCGTTGATTGCCGAGTACGCCCGCGAGCGCCGGATTTTCGTCCCCATCAACACCATCCCGAAAACGGTGCTCGGCGCGTTCCTGTCGGCCGAGGACAAGCGCTTTTACGAGCATGGCGGTCTCGACTTCATCGGCATCGCGCGCGCCGTCACCAAGTTCGTCCAAAATCCGAAGGGTCGGGCCGAGGGCGCATCGACCATCACGCAACAGGTCGCCAAGAACTTCCTTCTGTCGAACGAGCGCAAACTCGATCGCAAGCTCAAGGAGGCCATTCTCGCGATCCGCATCGAGCATGCCTATTCCAAGGACAAGATCCTCGAGCTCTACTTGAACGAGATCTATCTCGGCATCGGCTCGTACGGTGTGGCGGCGGCGGCGCTGAACTACTTCAACAAGGAACTCAAGGACCTCGAGCCCTTCGAGGCGGCCTACCTCGCAGCTCTTCCGAAGGCGCCCAACAACTATCATCCGTTCCGCAAGACGCAGGCGGCCACCGCTCGCCGCAATTGGATCCTCGGCGAGATGGCCGAGAACGGCTACATCACGCGGGAAGCGGCCGCCGAAGCCCGCGCCAAGCCGCTCGGCGTGAACCTCCGTCCGTTCGGCGCCCACATTTTCGCGGCCGAGTTCTTCGCCGAAGAGGTCCGGCGCGCACTCCTCAGCCAATACGGCGAGACGCGGCTGTACGAGGGTGGCCTGTCCGTTCGCACGACGCTCGATCCTGTTCTCCAGGGCTATGCACGCAAAGCGCTGAGTGACGGGCTGGTCGCGCTGGACCGCGATCGCGGCTGGCGGGGACCGGTCAACCAGATCGACATTTCCGGCGATTGGGGCCAGTTGCTCGCCGGTTTCGATGTGGCCACCGACATTTCGACTTGGCGCCTCGGCGCCGTCATCGAGGTCCAGCGGAACAAAGTTGTGGTTGGTCTGCGTCCCGGCCGGCAGCCCGACGGCTCGCTTTCGAAGGAGCGTGAGGCCGTCGAGATCGCCTTCGAGGAGATGCGGTGGGCCGGCAAGTTCACGGCGACGGACAAGTCGAAAGGCCCGGCGCCGAAGCAACCTGCCGAGGTCCTCAAGCAAGGTGACGTGATCTGGGTCGCGCCCAAAGACCCGGACAAGCCGACCGGGGCTTGGAGCCTCATGCAGATCCCCGAGGTCGGCGGTGGACTCATCGCCATGGATCCACACACCGGTCGTGTACTTGCGGTGGTCGGCGGCTTCTCCTTCGCGATCAGCCAGTTCGATAGGGCGATGCAAGCCAAGCGCCAGCCGGGCTCGTCGTTCAAGCCGCTCGTCTACGCCGCCGCGCTCGACAACGGCTACAAACCGACCTCGATCGTGCTCGACGCGCCGATCGAGATCGAGCAGGGGCCGGGCAAGGAAGTCTGGCGGCCTGAGAACTACAACAAGGACAAGTCCTACGGCCCGTCGACGCTGCGCACCGGCATCGAGAAATCGCGCAACCAGATGACGGTGCGGCTCGCCCAGGACATGGGCATGCCGTTGATCACGGAGTATTCGAAGCGTTTCGGCGTTTATGACGATCTGCTGCCCGTGCTGTCGATGTCGCTCGGCGCCGGCGAGACCACGCTTCTGCGCATGGCCACCGCCTACTCGGTGCTCGCCAACGGCGGCAAGGAGGTGCGGGCCACCCTGATCGATCGCATCCAGGACCGTTGGGGCCGCACGGTGTGGCGCCACGACGGCCGTCAGTGCACCACCTGCAAGGCCGACCGGTGGCAGGGCCAGGAAGAGCCCGAGGTTCCCGACGACCGCCGTCAGGTGCTCGATCCCCATTCCGCCTACCAGATGACCTCGATGCTGGAAGGCGTGGTCCAGCGCGGCACCGCGACGGTCGTGAAGCAGATCGTCCCGAACGTGCCACTGGCCGGCAAGACCGGGACCACCAACGAGTCCAAAGACGTCTGGTTCATGGGCTACTCACCCGACATGGTGGTCGGCGTGTTCATCGGCTACGACACGCCGCGTCCCATGGGCCGCTCCGCCACCGGCGGTCAGATCTCGGCGCCGATCTTCGCGAATTTCATGAAGATGGCCCTGAAGGACAAGAAAGCGGTGCCGTTCCGCCAGCCGGCCGGCATCAAGATGGTCCGCGTCAATCCGAAGACTGGCCTGAGAGCCGGGCCCGGCGACAAGGACGCGATCTGGGAGGCGTACAAGCCCTTCGAGGAGCCGGACGATCCGAACTCGTTCCTCGGCTACGAGGGGCTGACGTCGGAGGCCGACCCCTTGCAGCCGCAGGTGCCGCGTAACGTCAGCGTCGGTCGCGGCGGCCTGTACTGAGCATCTTGCCCCGTGCGTTTACAAGTGGCGCAACCGGTCCTATAGGCTCGCGCCAAACCCTGGAAGCTCCGACCGAGGAGGCCGCTGATGCGCGCCGAAGCCGAGAAGTCCGCCGCTGCCGTCCGCGAATCCCTGACGCTTCTGCGGAGGCATCTTTGACTGGGATACTGCAGCACCCCGCCTGGAGGACATGAACCGTCGCGCCGAGGACCCTAGCCTCTGGAACGACCCCGCCAAGGCGCAGAAGCTGATGCGTGATCGGCAGGCGCTCGAGAGTCAGATCGCCAGCGTGAAGGAGATCGAGAGCGGTCTCGATGATGCCCTCACCTTGATCGAGCTCGGTGAAGGTGAAGGCGACGAGGCGACCATCGCCGAGGGCGAGGCGGGCTTGCGCCGGCTCGAAGATCTCGCGCACAAGCGCGAGGTCGAGGCGCTGTTGTCCGGCGAGGCCGACGCCAACGACACCTATCTCGAGGTTCACGCCGGCGCCGGCGGCACGGAAAGCCAGGACTGGGCGCAGATGCTCTTGCGCATGTACATGCGCTGGGCGGAGCGGCGCGGCTATCAGGTCAAGCTGATCGACGATAGCGCGGGCGAAGAAGCCGGGATCAAGTCGGCGCTCGTCGAGATCAAGGGTCACAACGCCTACGGCTGGCTGAAGACCGAGGCCGGTGTTCATCGTCTCGTGCGCATCTCGCCCTTCGACTCGAACGCGCGCCGCCATACGAGCTTTGCGTCCGTGACCATCTATCCGATCATCGACGACTCGATTCAGATCGACATCAATCCGTCCGACGTCGAGACACAGACGCTCCGCTCCGGCGGCGCCGGCGGCCAGCACGTCAACAAGACGGAAAGCGCTGTCCGCCTCATCCACAAGCCGACCGGCATCATGGTGCTGGCCCAGGATCAGCGCTCGCAGCATCAAAACCGCGACGTCGCCTGGCAGCGCTTGAAGGCCAAGCTCTACGAGCAGGAACTGAAGAAGCGCGAGGAGAAGGCGCAGGCCGATCAGGCGGCGCGCACCGATATCGGCTGGGGCCACCAGATCCGATCTTACGTCCTCCAGCCCTATCAGATGGTCAAAGACACACGAACCGGTGTCGACAGCGGCAATCCTCAGGCTGTGCTCGATGGCGATATCGATCGCTTCATCGAGGCGGCGCTGGCGCGGCGCATGAAGGGTGGCGAGCCGACCGTGGTTGCCGACCTCGAATGATGGGACGGCTCGGCTGCGGGCCTCAGATGAAGTGGAGGCCGACCTGTGGCCCTTCCTGGCGCATCACGCGGCAGGCGATTTTCACCGTCTCGTCGATGACCAGGTAGACTTCGTCCGGCAGCTTGACGTCGGCCATTTCCACCTGGGCACCGCCGTCGGAGACATCGACGACCCTGCAGGGAAGCGAGCAGAGCCCTCTGAGAGCGCTGCGCATGTAGACGATCTCGCCCTTCGAGTTGGCCTTGAGGCGCGGCCACTGACGGCGCTCGGAGTTCGACTGTGCCATTGTCATGGTCTTCTATGGTCTGTAGCTGCCGGTATTGCACCATCTTTGCCCGAACCAAGTTAAGCGTCGCTTAAATCTTAGATTGTGCACACCTCAATCATGCACGCCCAAGTCCCCAGGCCCCCCGGCGGCCGTGACGTGTTGAATGTGAAGGCCAACTGCCCTATGTGGCCGTGAGTGTTGCGTTCTCTGGCCGCGGAAAAGTCCCGGCTCGAACCGACCCAGATCCAGGCACGGGAGCGACTGTTGGAAACGGTATTGATCATCGGTGCCGGCGCGGCCGGCTCAGTCACGGCCAAGAAGTGCGCGATGAACCGCGATGTCTTCAAGACGGTTCACTTGGCCTCGCGTCGGCTCGAGAGCTGCCGCAAGATCCAGGCCGTCGCACCGACCCCCATCGATATTTCCGAGGTCGACGCCGACGACGTCGCCCAGACCATAGCCTTGATCGAGCGGGTCAAGCCGCAGTTGGTCATCAACATGGCATTGCCCTACCAGGATCTCGCGATCATGGACGCGTGCTTGGCGACCGGCGTCCACTACATGGACACCGCCAACTACGAACCGCGCGATGAGGCCAAGTTCACCTACAAATGGCAGTGGCCCTACCAGGATCGCTACCGCGACAAGGGCATCATGGCGGTGCTCGGCTGCGGCTTCGATCCCGGCGTGACCAACGTCTTCTGTGCCTACGCTCAAGAGCATCTCCTCGACGAGATCCATGCGATCGACATCATCGATTGCAACGCGGGCAGCCACGGCAAATCGTTTGCCACCAACTTCAATCCCGAGATCAACCTCCGCGAGGTCACGCAGCGGGGCAAGTACTGGCAGAACGGGGAGTGGATCGAAATCGATCCGCTCAGCATCTCGTGCATGATCGATTACCCGGAGGTGGGCCCGGTCAAATCGTACCTGATCTACCACGAGGAGGAGGAAAGCCTCGTTCAGAACATCCGTGGTCTGAAGAGAATCCGCTTCTGGATGACGTTCTCGGACAACTACATCAAGCATCTCGATGTGCTGCAGAGCGTCGGCATGACCCGGATCGATCCCGTCATGTACAAGGGCACGCCCGTCATCCCAATGGAGTTCCTTAAGGAGCTGCTGCCGCCGCCGTCGTCGCTCGGTGAGAACTACACCGGCAAGACGTCGATCGGCTGCATCATCGAGGGCATGAAGGGTGGCCAGACCAAGCGTTACATCATTTGGAACGTGTGCGATCACGCCGAGAGCTACCGTGAAGTCGCGGCCCAGGCGGTGTCCTACACGACAGGCGTGCCGCCGGTGGTCGGCGCCATGATGATGTTCAAGGGCCAGTGGACCGGCAAGGGCGTCTACAACGTCGAACAGTTGCCCTCCAAGCCATTCCTGGACGAACTCGCCAAGCAAGGCCTGCCGTGGCACGTCCGCGAGTTGGCGCCGAGCGAGCAGGCCGGCCTCGCGAAGGTCTGAGAACGGACGGGGTGTCGGGTCGTCAGTGCCCGGCGCCCTCTACTGCTCAGCGGAGAGGGTTCCGACATGGCGACGGACATGCCTGCTATTCCTGCGGGGATTCGGACCCCGGCCTATGTGCTCGACGAGGCGGCCTTGAGGCGCAACCTCGCGACCGCCGCGCGCGTGCGGGCAGAAGCGGGCTGCCGCATCCTGCTCGCCACCAAGTCGTTCGCGATGCCGGCGGCCTTTCCGTTGTTTCGCGACGTACTCGACGGCTCCACCGCCAGCGGCGAGTACGAGGCGCGACTCGGCCGTGAGGCATTCGGCAAGGAGGTGCATGTCTACGCACCCGCCTACACGGCCGCCGAGGTCGATGCGCTGCTCGGCCTCGCAGACCACATCTACTTCAACTCGCCGGGTCAACTGGCCCGCTTCCTCCCGGCCGTCAAGAACGCCGGCAAGAAGGTCGGGATGCGCATCAATCCCGGCTATTCGAACGCCACGCTCGGCGGCGCCCTGTACGACCCGTGCGCGCCTGGATCGAGGTTCGGCACCGTGGCCGCTGATCTGGGCCAGCTGCCATGGGACCAGATCGACATCCTGCACGCCCACGCTCTGTGTGAGTCGCTCGCCGACGGCTCGGTCGGACTGATCGAACACATCGCCCGCCACTTCGGCGCTTACGTGCGTCGCGTGAAGGCCGTCAACTTTGGCGGCGGGCACTTCATGAACAAGCCGGGCTACGACGTCGACAAGCTGATCGCCGCTGTCCGGAGCTTCCGGGCCGAGTTCGGCGTCGAGGTGATCCTGGAGCCCGGCGCCGGCCTGGTCGTCGATACCGGGTATCTGGTGGCGACCGTGCTCGATATCCATCGCAACGAGAAGCGCATCGCCATTCTCGACGCGTCGGCGAGCTGCCACATGCCGGACGTGCTGGAGGTGCCCTACACGCCGCCGGTGCTCGGCGCCGCTGCGGCCGGTATCCTGCCCCACAGCTATACACTCGGCGGCAAGACCTGCATGACCGGCGACATCATCGGCGACTATTCGTTCGCCACGCCGCTCGCCGTCGGCGATCGGGTGATCTTCGGCGACATGATGCAGTACTCGTTCGTGAAGAACACGACGTTCAACGGCACCCCGTTGCCGGATATGGCGATCCTCTCGCCGGACGGAACCTACCGCGTGGTCCGCTCCTACGGCTACGACGAGTTCCGGCGTCGCCTCGGTTGACCCAAAAAAAGGCGGCCTGCCGAAGCAGGCCGCTCAAGTCAATCGGAGAGAGTTACGCCGGCGAGGTTGGGAGTCCCGGTGAAACTCAACGGTGTTGATATGATACATTTCTTAAGGTTGCGTTGATCACGGACGACACGCGCAAAAGTGGTTTTGGTGCAGCTCGCACGTGACGTACGGCGTGACACCGCGCGCCGGGCTGCCGGCCAAGAACCATCGTGCTGGTTATCGGGGAATCTCAACCTTCGCTCAAGCTTTGGGTGGAATGTTATGAGTCGTCATGCCCGATGAGGCTCCACCAGAGATGCGCGACCGGGACTCCTCGTACGAGAAAGTACTGATGGGAGTGCCGATCGGTATTGCCGCCGCTGCCGTGGCCTATGGCGGTGGCCACTGGATGCTGGTTGGAATGCTGGGCCTCGTCGGTGTTCTGGTCACCTCGAGCGCCGCGCTGGATGCCTGGAAAGCCGGCGCGCACGTGTCGGCGGGCCTTGGGCTGACGCTCGTGGTTCTGCCTGTCGGCTTTGCCGGCTTCGTCGTCGCCGATCGTGACTCCGGAAGGGCGGCGGTCGCGGCGCGTCAGGCCGAAAAGGCGGTGGGTCTCGAGTGGACCACCGGCGTGATGCGCGATGGGGCGAAAACGACTCCGTCGGGTGGCGCCGAGACCGATCTCCTGTCGTTCGCCGAGGTGGCGGATCTGCTGCGAACGGCGCGCCGGAGCGAGAGCGCCGCTGTGCAGTCGCCCGAGGAGCGCTACGCGGTCAATCGCCTGCGGGCTTGGGAGGCACTTGGTGTCCGCCAGTACACCGCGGTCGACCCCGCCACCGGCAAGCCGATCCTGTCGTCGTCCCGCCGCGAGAGCTTGGCCAAGGCGAAGCGCTCCTTCGAAGACAAGATCGCGGCCGGCGGCCGCCAAGCCATGCTCACGCATGAGGAAGCCGCTTGGGCGGTCTTTACGCTCGCCAGCCAGCCCTGAAGGCGCTCAAGCCGCTTGGCTCGACAGTGTTGCTGGCTCGATCTCGACCCGATTGCGGCCCGAAGCCTTGGCCCGGTACAGCGCGATATCGGCCTGCTTCAGTGCCAACTCGATGTTCTCCTGGCCCTCGCGAATGGCGACGCCGAAGCTGGTGGTCACGTTGAAGGCCTCGCCGCGGGCTTCGAAGCGACTGGTCGCACAGACCAGCCGGAGACGTTCGGCGATCCGCACGGCTTCCCGAACCGTCTGGCCGGGCAATCCCATCGCGAACTCCTCGCCACCGAGCCGAACCGCGAGCTGCCCGAGCTTGATGACCTCGCGGGCCACCGTGCACAGGACCCGATCGCCCGTATCGTGACCGAACGTATCGTTGATCCGCTTGAAATGGTCGATGTCGCACACGACGATCGGCATGTTGTCGGCGCGTTCGCCGAGTTCGCTGATCCGCGAGAAGAAGGCCCGACGGTTCAGCAGTCCGGTGAGTGAGTCGGTTTCCGCCTGCATCGCGAGATGGCGTTGCAGCATCATCAGCCGCTCGGCTGCCCTGAGTCGCGCCCGAATCGCCTCGCGCGTCATCGGTTTGAGAATGAAATCGTCGGCACCACTGTCGAGCGCCTCCGCCAGGGAGCGGTCGCTGCCACTGCTCGACATCACGATGATGTAGAGCGGCCGGCGCGGCGAGGCGAGCAGCCGGGCACGCCAGCACAGCTCGATGCCGGTGATCGGCTCCATCTCGAGGCTCGTGACCACGACCTCGACCGATGGATTCTGCTCGACGAACGACAAGGCCGACAGGGCATCGGTGAACAGATCGACGGCGTGTCCGTTGGGGACGAGGAGCTCCGCAACGAGCTTGAGGGCTACGCGGCTGGGGTCGACGACGACGATGTGCATATCAGCTCGTAGGGCTTGGTTCGGACAAGCGGCAAACTAGCATTGGATTCTTAACGATACTGACCTGCATCAACCGTTCCGGTCTTTGGTCTAGACCACAGCTGTTATTCCACCGTCGACATAAATGACATGTCCGGTGACAAAGCTGGCCGCATCGGACGCAAGATAGACGGCCGCGCCAGCGAGTTCTTCGACCCGCCCCCACCGGCCGAGCGGCGTCCGCCCAGCAACCCATGAGGAGAATTTCTCGTCCTCGACCAGGGCGGTATTCATCTCCGTCGCGAAATAGCCGGGGCCGATGCCATTGACGCGGATCCCGTGCTTGCCCCACTCGGCGGCCATGCCCTTGGTCATCATCTTCACGGCCCCCTTGGAGGCCGTATAGGGCACGATCGTCGGCCGGCCGAGTTCGCTCATCACCGAACAGGTGTTGACGATGGAGCCCCGCCGCCGCGGGATCATCCGCCGCGCCACCGCCCGCGAAAGATAGAAGACGCTGTCGACGTTGGTAGTCATCACGGCATGCCATCCATCGTCGGTGAAGTCCTCGAGCGGCGTGCGCCTTTGGATGCCGGCATTGTTGACGAGGATGTCGATCGGCCCGCAATCCGCTTCGATCCGCTCCACCGCGGCGTCGACCGCAGCCGAACTGGTGACATCGAACGGCGCCTCGAAGATTTTGAAGCCCTCCTGACGGAAGGCCTCGGCCGCCGTCGCGACCTTCGCGCTGTCGCGGCCGTTCAGCACGACCGTGGCACCTGCACTGGCGAGCCCGCGTGCCATCGCATGGCCAAGCCCCTGGCTGGATCCCGAGACCAGCGCGATCCGCCCGTCGAGGCGGAAAAGATCGAGGGTCGACGTGCTCATTGCAGCGCTCCTGTTCCCGTATCGTTGTTTTCGCATACACTGAAGCGTGTCGGCTCCGCCGTCGAGTCCACCCTACCGCAACCTTGCGAGCGCCCATGCACGCCGTTGTCATTCACGCAGCGCACGACCTCCGAATCGAGAGCTACGACGCGCCCGATCCTGGACCTGGCGAGGTGGCGGTCCGCATCACCAACGGCGGCATCTGCGGTTCGGACTTGCACTACTACCATCACGGTGGCTTCGGCACAGTGCGGCTGCGCGAGCCGATGGTGCTCGGCCACGAGATCGCCGGCGTCATCGAAAGCATCGGTGCCGGCGTCACCCGGGTCGCCCCCGGAGATCGCGTCGCCGTCAGTCCCAGTCTACCCTGCGGTAGCTGCCGCTACTGTCAGGAAGGTGTCCAGCAGCACTGCCTCGAGATGCGCTTCTATGGCAGCGCGATGCGCTTTCCACACGTTCAGGGGGCGTTCCGCCAGCGTCTCGTCACCACGGCTGGGCAATGCCATCGGATCGCCGATGGACTGACGCTCGCGGAGGCGGCCATGGCCGAGCCGCTGGCGGTAACGCTGCATGCGGCGCGCCGCGCCGGGCCGCTGCTCGGCCGCAAGGTTCTGGTCACCGGTTCCGGTCCGATCGGGGCGCTCGCCATCATCGCCGCCCGCCGGGCCGGCGCCGAGGAAATCGTCGCGACCGACGTGGCGGATGGCCCGCTGGCTTTCGCGGCGCGCGTCGGCGCCGATGCGACGCTGAACGTCGCCAAGCGGGCCGATGCCCTCGCGCCCTACAAGCGCGACAAGGGCACGTTCGACATCCTTTTCGAGGCGTCGGGCAATGGACGGGCGCTGACGGAGGCTCTGGAAGCCGTGCGGCCGGGGGGGATCGTCGTTCAGGTCGGATTGGGCGGCAACATCGACTTCCCGCTCAACATGCTGGTCGCCAAAGAGATCGAGATGCGCGGCACGTTCCGCTTCCACGCCGAGTACGAGCTGGCGGTGTCCCTGCTCGGCCGCGGCCTGGTGGATGTGAAGCCCCTGCTCACCGAGACGATGCCGTTCACCCGCGCCGTCGAAGCCTTCGATCTCGCCAGCGATCGTGGGCGCGCCATGAAGGTGCAGTTGAGTTTCGAGTGACCGGACAGAACGCAAGACGGGCCCCGAAGGGCCCGTCCGAATGTTTGCTCTACGACGCGATCAGCGGAACAGCGCGAGGATGTTCTGCGCCGAGGAGTTGGCGATGCTCAGCGCCTGGATGCCGAGCTGCTGCTGAACCTGGAGGGCCTGCAGCTTCGTCGACTCTTCGTTCATGTCGGCGTCGACCAGCGCGGAGATGCCGCTCTCGATCGAGGAGCGGAGCGAAGCGACGAACTCCTTCTGGGCCGTGATCCGCGACTTGGACGAGCCAAGGTTGGTCGCGGCATCGGTCATCTCGCTGATGGCCGAGTCGACCGCCGAGATGATGTCGTCGATCGTGTTGGGCCCGAGGTTCGTGATGTCGAACTCGTCCGTGTCGTTGGCCGTACCGGCGGGCGTCAGAGCCGTCGGATCAGCCGAATAGTTGGCGACGACGATGGTGCCCGTCGTGTCGATCGTACCGGCCGTGGAACCGGCCGTCGCGGCGTCCGTCGCATTGAGGCGCTTGGAGCCCAGGATGCCGAGAGCTTCCGGCTGGGCCGCGCCGCTGTTGACGCCGCCGCCGGCGCCATCCGTGTTCGCATCGAACAGGTAGGTCGTGGAGACGTCGATGTCGACGGTGCCGATCGAGACGCCCGACGAGGAGCGCGTGAACGAGCCGACAACGCTGGCGGTGTCGCTGTAGTCGTCGCCGCCGGTGTCGACCGACAGCCAGTTCTCGCCGCTGAACGACGCCGAGGTGGCGATCGAACGGAGCTGATCCTGCAGGGCGTCGATTTCGGTCTGCACCTTGGCGAGGTCCACGCCCGGCTGCTTCGCAGCGACGAGCTTGGCCTTGATCTCGCTGGTGACGTCGATCGCGCTGTTCATGGCGGTGTAGGCCGTGTCGACGGTCGCAGCGCCGAGACCCAGAGCATCGGCGACCGCGCCGAGCGACTTATTGTCCGACCGCATGGTGGTCGCCATCGACCAATAAGCTGCGTTGTCGGAAGCGCTGGCGACCCGGTAACCGGTAGCGATCCGGTTCTGGGTGGTCAGCATGTTGTTGTTGGTTTTGGAAAGGGCCTGCAACGCGGTCATGGCCGCGTAGTTGGTCTTGATACTGAACATGACGCACTCCGAGCGTGACTGAAAACTGGATGGGCTCGACATACCGGCTCGTCCGGTACGGCAGGGCAGCGTCATGCTTCCGGGCAACCCCCGCGGGACCCGGCCTACCGTGAGCGACGATCATGCATCACTCAGGCTTAAGCGATGGTTGAGATCCCACGGCAACATTCACCAAAGCGAAGAAATCGGCGATGCTGCCGCCAACCCCTCCCCGGTCGCATGGCTCACCTGCTGCAAGCGCCCATTGGCCGGCGGCATGGGATGGCTAGGGTACTGGGCGAGATGAAGGAGAGGGCGACGATGGATCCAGAGCTCAGACAGGCCGCCAAGGATCATCTCATCCGCTATGGCGGCGATACCTTTCCGACGTTGTTCCGCTCCGCCACCGGCACGGTGGTCACAGACGATGAAGGACGCCAGATTCTCGATTTCACCTCCGGCCAGATGTGCGCCACCCTCGGCCACAATCATCCGGCGATCATCCGCGCCATCGAGGAGAGTTGCCGCAAGGCCGTCCATTTGTTCTCCGGCATGATTCCGGAGACGGTCGCACGGCTCGCCAAGAAGATCGCCGAATGGGCCCCGGCTCCGCTGTCGAAATCGCTGTTCGTGAGCACGGGCAGCGAATCGAACGAGGCGGCGTTGCGCATCGCCAAGCTGGTGACCGGCGGCTACGAGGTCGTGGCCCTCGGCGGATCGTGGCACGGCACGACGGGCGCCGCTGCCGCGGCGTCCTTCGCCAGCGACCGCAAGGGCTACGGGCCGAAGGTGCCGGGCAATCACGTGATTCCGGAGCCCAACGCCTATCGCTGCCCGGTCGATCATTGCCGGGATGCCTGCGACATGACCTGCCTGAAGATCGGGCTGCGCATGTTCGACATGGCGAGCGATGGCAAGCCCGCCGCGATCATCGTCGAGCCCGTCATCTCGGCGGGCGGCGTGCTGGTGCCGCCGCCGGGCTACTTCGCGGCCCTGCGCAAGGCCGCCGACGATCGTGGCATGATGCTGATCTACGACGAGGCCCAGACGGCGTTCGGCCGCCTCGGTGCCCGGTTCGCGGCCACCAAGTACGGCGTCGTCCCGGACATCATGGCCGTCTCGAAGACGTTGGGTGGCGGCCTGCCGCTCGCCGCCACGCTCACCTCGCCCGAGATCGAGGAGAAGGCCCACAAGGCCGGCTTCACCTACTACACGAGCCATGTTTCTGATCCCCTGCCGGCCGCCGTCGGGCTGGCGGTTCTCGAGACGCTCGAGAGCGAGCGGCTGATCGAGCGCGCGGAGGAGATGGGCGCCTATCTGCGCAACGGGCTGCTCAGTTTGCAGCAGAAATACGAGGTGATTGGAGATGTGCGCGGCGAGGGGTTGCTGCTCGGCGTCGAGCTCGTGACCGATCGCGAGAGCCGCGTGCCCTATCATGCGCTCGGCGCCGCCACGACGGCCCGTTGCTTCGAGCTCGGCCTTTCCATGAATATCCGTAGACGGCCGGAGCGCGGCTCGGTATGGCGCATCGCTCCGCCGTTGACGGTCAAAAAGGAAGAGCTCGATCGGGGGCTGGAGATTCTCGACGAGGCGTTGCGGTTCGGCCTCGATCGTATGGCTGCCAAGCCTTAGCGGCCAGCGGTTCGGCGCCGCGTCAAGAATGCGTTAATGGAATCAGTCGCTACCCTGATGGAGCCATTCCTCCGGGGTCGTGCGATGAAACCGCTTCACTCCATTTCGCCCGTGCCGGTCTTTCCGGTGTCGCCGGCCGTGATGCCGGCAACGACACGGAAGCCGAGCGAACCGACGCCGAACCGGCAAGCCGAGATCCGGCGGCAATGGATTGCCGCGGCCCGCGCCGCGCTCGGATTGGAGTCGGCGAACCCGCCGGTTCGCTACCTCTGGCTGTGCAACTCGGACGGGTGCGATGACGGCGCCGCCGTCGACGACCGCAACCTCGCCGAGCTTGGTCGCTGGGCCATGCAACTGGGCGCCGCACGCTGCCGCCGCGCCGCCGAGGTCGCCACCGCGCGCTACGAGGAGAGCCGGCACCACAAGGACGCGCGCCGCCGTGTGGAGCGGTCGCTGCGCGAGCTGCGCCTCTTTCTCACCGCCCGTGAGCGCCAGCTCAAGCGCCAGCGCCGCGACACCCTGATCGGCCAGCTCGCCCGCGCCATCGACACCTACCGCATGGCCAACCCCGGCCGCTCCGACAGCGAGATCGCGACCGCCGTCGAGAAGCTGCTGGCCGGGCTGCGATCGGGCCAAACTGCCCGCTGACGCCGTCGGTGCGCCCTACAGCGTGACGCGCCCACCCGTGGCGCCGGCTGCCAACAGGGCGTCGATCAGCCGGTGCACCGCGAGGCCCGCCGCACCCGAGACCCGCGGCGGCCGCTTCTGCTCGATGGCGTCGAGGAAGTCCCGCCAGACGCCGAGATGATAGTCGTGCGGGAACGCCATCGGATCGGCGCCGGTGCCGCCGGGCGACTCGTCGGCCGCGATCTGTTCGGTCTGCCCATCGTGCCACGCGACCGAGAGCGCCGTTCCGGCGAGGCTGGCGCTGCCCCGCGTGCCCGCCACCTCGATGCGCTCGGCCGAGCCCGGATACGCCGCCGTCGTGGCGTCGATCACGCCGTAGGCGCCATTGGCGAACCGTACCGCCGCCGCGACCAGGTCCTCGGTCTCCATGCGATGCACCGCGCTCGTGGTGGCAAATCCGGTCACCTCGGCGACCGGCCCCATCAGCGAAAGCAGCAGGTCGAGCGTGTGGATGCCCTGCGTCATCAGCACGCCGCCGCCGTCCCGTGCCCGCGTGCCACGGCCCGGCTCGTCGTAGTAGCGCTGCGGCCGCCACAGCCGGATCGAGGTCGAGCACGACACGATGGTGCCGAGGGCGCCGTCGCCGAGCAGGGCCGTCAGACGCTCCGCCGCCGGTTTGAAGCGATGCTGCAGCACGATGCCGAGCGTCACGCCGGCCTTGTCGCAGGCCGCAACCAGGCTCTCGGCTCGGGCCGTCGAGACGTCGAGCGGCTTCTCGAGCAGCACATGCTTGCCGGCCCGGGCCAGCGCGGTGACGATCTCGAGGTGCGTGTTGGGCGGGGTCAGCACGGCCGCCGCCGTGATGCTGCGGTCGGCCAGCACGGTGTCGAGATCGCCACTGACCGGGAACGGGAACCTGGCCGCGAAGCCGTCACGCCGCGCCGCTGTCGGGCTGACGGCGGCGGCCACCTCGGCCCGGGCCGCGAGGTCGACGAGGCTCTTGGCGTGCGGCGTCACCGCCATCCCGAGGCCGATCAGAGCGATGCGGTGTTTCATGGCATGTCCAGGGGGCGAGAGCGGGGAAGGAGACGCCAGCATCGCCCGCACGCCGACCGTGAGGCAACAGGAGAATCCGCAGCCTCGGCCGCCGCCGCCGAAAGGTCAGCCGGCGCGGCCCGCTGCCGCCAGCGCCGACGCCCGAATGGCGGTGATGTTCTCCGCATAGCGCCCGCCGGCGAACACCGCATTGCCGGCCACCAGCACGTCGGCGCCCGCCTTGGCGCAGACCGCCGCCGTCTCGGGATTGACCCCGCCGTCGACCTCGAGCCGGATCGGCCGGGAGCCGATCATCGACCGGATGGCGGCGATCTTGTCGGCCATCGCCGGAATGAAAGCCTGCCCGCCGAATCCTGGATTGACGGTCATGACGAGTACCAGATCGAGCCGGTCGAGCACGTATTCGATCGCACGCTCCGGCGTCGACGGGCACAGCGAAACGCCCGCCTTTTTGCCGAGGCTGCGGATCAGTTGCAGCGTGCGGTCGAGGTGCGGTCCGGCTTCCGCGTGCACGGTGATGATGTCCGCGCCCGCCTTTGCGAACGCCTCGATGTAGGGATCGGCCGGCGCGATCATCAGGTGGACGTCGAATGTCTTCTTGCTGTGCGGGCGCAGCGCCGCCACCACGGCCGGGCCGATGGTGATGTTCGGTACGAAGTGGCCGTCCATCACGTCGACGTGGACCCAATCCGCGCCGGCCGCATCGAGGGCGCGCACCTCCTCGCCGAGTCGCGCGAAGTCCGCGGACAGGATCGATGGGGCAATCAGCACATCGCGGGTCATGGCGCAGTCCCTCCGGGGGGCGAATCGGCGGCACTATACGCCGGCCGGACCGGGGATGAAGACGACACAGTGCCCGCCCGCCTCACACGATGACGACGGACGCCTGCCCGCCGTCATGGATGGCAAGCGCTTCCTGCTCGATGGCGGCACGATGCTGCTCGAAAACATCGAGCGCGGACTCGACGGTGACGCTGCGGACTCCCGCCCTGCGGGACAGTGCCCCGTAGGAAATGCGGCAAGGAACCTCGACGCCCGCGACACCGTCGATCGCGAAATGTACGCCGTCCCTGAGTGGCAAGAGCAGCCTCGACGCCATCACCGGCTCCTTCCACCCAATGCGAGGCCAGCGAGCCGGGCGCCAAGCCTGGTTCGTCACCCGAGCGTATCGATCCGCGGCTGGACGTGCCCCTGGTCGTAGAGCGCCGACGCCCGCCGTTCGAGGCGCTTTCGCAACTCCTGGAACCGGCTCATCAGCCCCTTCTTGGAGGCCGTGCCGTCGTCGGGCCGGTCGGCCCGCAGCACGTCGGGGCCGACACTGCAGGTGATGCGTTTTCCGGCATGATCCTCCATGCGGAAATAGACGCCCGCTTGCCCGAGGTACGGCTTTTCGGTGGATCGCCTCAGCGGCATCTCGCCCTCACTCTCGCCCCCGCCCGCGGACCAGCAGGCCGCATCATCGCTCGCGCCGGCCAGCCCCCGGTGAACGGGACGCCGCTGCCGAGGTGGCGGCGCTCAGGCCCGCGGAGCCAGTTCCGATTCCGTGGCGATGCGCTCGAAAACTTCCGACATGTTCTTGATTTTGTAGCGCAGCACGCCGCCCTCCAGCGGCAGCCGCTGGATGACCTTGTAGGTCCCATGGGCCGCCTGCTGCGCCGACTTGACCGGCTGGTAGGTGACGCTGTCGCCTGTCTTGTAGCGGTGTTTCATCTTCGTCCTTCTCTTGCTCGGGCACGGGGCACCTTGGCGCCCGCGGCCAGCCGGCCAGCGCAACATCCGATCTGACGGAGCCGCGGGGGGCGGTTCCGAGACCCGATCTTGCTCTAGTCCACCTCGTGTTTGACGACCTCGAGTTCCTCGTCGACCTCGTCGATGTCGTCGATCTCCGGCAGCGCGACCTCGGCACCGTCATCGACGCCGTCATCGGCGACCACGAGTGCCTCCGCCTCGACCGCAACCTCGGCGGCCGGCTCCACGGCGTGACTGTGGATCGGGGCCGTCGGCTTGGCCGACCAGCGCCGGCGCGGCGGGGCGGGCGCGGCCGCGATCGGCGGCACGAATGCGGCGCCGCAGGTCGGGCAGCTGATGCTGTCGCGTCCCAGGTCGTAGAAGCGCAGTTCGCATTCCGCGTTCTGGCAGGTCCTTTTCAGACCTCGCGCCTTTTTCATTGCATTCACGTTGGAACCTCATGTCAGGCTTGAGAAACTCAGTGCTTTGCGCAGATCACGGTAAAAGCCAGCGTGGACGCGATTGCCGCCACCCGCTGAAGCTTGCGAACGGCATCCCGCTGGTCGGCTTTCGAAGCGGAGTGGATCAGGATCTGTATCTCGTCGAGCAGATCCTTCATGCAGGTGACGCTCTCGCGCATGGTGGCTTCCTCTCGCCCGGAGGTGTGGACGTCTACGGAATACCGCACTCCTTGCCGCGCCGCCGGTAGGGGCGTTCGCATTCCCAGTCGTTGCCGGTCCAGTCGAGGAAGGCATGCTGGGGCAGCACGACGTCGAGGCAGGCGTTCATGGTCTTCTTGAAGCCGCGCTCGCATTTCCAGTCGCGTCCGGAATTGTCGAGGAAGCTGTTGGCCGGCAGCGGGATGGGCTCGCAGACCTCGCCCTGTTTGCGATAACCGCGCTCGCAGTCCCAGCCGGTGGTATCCTTGTCGCCGGTGAAGAAGGCGTGCGCCGGCAGCGTCAGCCGGCTGCAACTGTCGCCGATCGGCCGGAAACCGCGCATACACGCCCAGCCTGGCCCGGTGACGTCCTCGGTCGCGAAGCCATGCTCCGGCACCACGATCTTGCGGCACTCCTCGCCGATGCGGCGGAACCCGCGCCGGCACTCCCAGGTGTTGAGAAAGTTGGAGCCGGCGAGATACGCATTGTCCGGAATGCGCACGGGCCGGCATGTCTGGCCCGCTTTGGTGAAGCCGCGGCGGCATTCCCAGCCGGAGCCGTCGTGACTGTCGACCGCGAAGGCATTCTCCGGGATCTTTACCTGCTCGCACTGGCTGGCGTTGCGGACGAAACCAGGCCTGCAATCCCAGCCGCGTCCATAGGAGCGCGCTTCCGAATTGGCTGGAATCTGAGCGACGGCCGCGCTCGAGCCGGCGACCAGCAGGGCGACCAGGAGCATGAGCATTCCGCGACACGTCATTTGCGTTCCCTTTCGGCCTCTCCCGTAACATCGGGGGCGCGTTCGGCGATGGTCAGCAGGCGCAGTGTCCGCAGCGTTCCGTCCCGGCCGGCGGCGCGCGTACGGCGGCACGATCCGGCGCGTCGCAGACGAGGCAGGCAGCCGACCGCTCGATGATCGACCGCAGGAGGCCTCGCCGCATGTGTGCGCCCGGGGCGAGCGCGCGGACGATGCGGCGGTGCCCGCACTTTGCGTGGTCGGTTCGTTTCGGCGCGATACGACAGGCCGGCCCAAGGCTTGTTTCAGAGCCGCGCGGTCAAGGTCGCGGCCCAAGGCGCGTCACGGCACTAGCAGCGATTACGAGACGTCGGCTCCGAATGCCGTCGAGTTTGACCGCATGAAGGACCCTCTGGTCAGGCGAGGATCCGAGTGTTCCCCAGCCGCCAGCGCCCAAAAAAATCCAGCCGACGATTTTTTGATGTTAGCACGAAATCGATTGAACTGAGAAATTTTTTGGGCGGCGCACCATAGCCCATGCCGCAGCGCCACACGGCCGGATCGCCGGGCGTGTGTGCGCCGCCGCGATCGGTCGGCGTCACGCCACCTTTTCGAGCAGCCCCTGTTGCGCGCGCACGGCGGCGGCCAACTCTGCTGCCGGCATCGGACGGCCGAGCAGATACCCTTGCCCGAAATCGCAGCCAAGCGCCTTCAGAAGTTCGTACTGGCCCTCTTTCTCGATTCCCTCGGCGACGATCTGCAGCCCGAGGCTCTTGGCCAGACCGATGATGCCGGCCGCGACGTTGTTGGCGATCGGATCATACGGCATGTCGCGCAGGAAGCTGCGGTCGATCTTCAGCTTGTGGATCGGCAAATGACGCAGCACCGAGAGGCAGGAGTAGCCGGTGCCGAAGTCGTCGAGCGAGATCGAGAACCCGAGGCCGCACAGCTCGGACAGGCGGATGTTGATCTCCCGCTCGTCCCGCATGACCATCGATTCCGTGATCTCGAGGGTGATGCACTGCGCCGGAATATCGTGATTGCTCAGCAGCAACTGCATCTGCTCGATCAGGCCTTCACGCTGGAAATGCCGGAAGCTGAGGTTGATCGACATCGCATCGAGGTACAGGGACTCGGCGCGCCAGTCCGCCATCTGCCTGCACGCTTCGACAAGGATCCACTGACTGAGCGGATCGATGAAACCGGTCTCCTCAGCGAGCGCGATGAACTCGCCCGGCGAGACGACGCCCCGGCTCGGATCGTTCCACCGCACCAGCGCCTCGACGCCGATGATGCGGCGATCCTCCATCGCCACGATCGGCTGGTAGACCAGTCCGAACTCGCCGAGTTCCAGCGCGCGGCGCATGCGTGCGTCCATGGTCAATTTCTGCCGCGCCACGGCTTTCATCTCGGGCTGGTAGAAGCATGCCCGGCCGCGGCCCGCCATCT
This sequence comes from Hyphomicrobiaceae bacterium, assembly GCA_049318625.1. GTDB lineage: Bacteria > Pseudomonadota > Alphaproteobacteria > Rhizobiales > Hyphomicrobiaceae > JBMOGA01. The sequence continues at coordinate 24,003 of JBMOGA010000001.1, read as the reverse complement.
TCGCCTGATAGAGGGCGAGATCGGCTTCGTCGATCAGCTGCTCGCTGTGTTCGGCCCCCTGCGAGAACAGCCGAATGCCGACGCTGGCACCGATATGCGCGCGGTGGCGACCGCCGAGATTGAACGGTTGCTCGAGTTCACCGATGATCATCTCGGCGAAATTGGACGCGGACCGAGCATCCACGACCTCCGCCAGCACCATGACGAACTCGTCGCCGCCGATCCGCGCCAGCAGGTCGCCCTGGCGCAGATGCAGGCGCAATCGGGTTGCGACCTGTTGCAGCAACTCGTCGCCGAAGGCGTGACCAAGGCTGTCGTTGACGTTCTTGAAGCGGTCGAGATCGATGAAGAGAACGGCGCGCGGCAACTCCTGCGGCGCCTGCAGCAGCCGGTCGAGATGGTCGGCGAGCAGCCGGCGATTGGGCAGCTCCGTCAAGGCATCCTCGTGGGCCTGCTTCCAGAGCCCGGTCTGGGCCTGGGTCAGCTTGCGCACGTTGCGGAGCAGAAGCAGCGTGAGGCCGACCGCGAGAGCACCTGCCGCCGAGCCGCCGAGCACGAGCGTCTTGCGCGTCTCGTACCAGGTGGCCAGAGCCGCATCCTCGGCCTGGGCCACATTCACGACCAGTGGCCATATTTTCAGCGGACGGACGACAACGAGCCGCGTGACCCCGTCGAAATAGCCGGGCGTTCGATAGTCGCCGCCGCCCGCTGCCACCAGCCGGTACCAGGGCGCGCGCGCCGGGAATTTCGTGCCCACGGCCTGCGGGGCCAGACTGTGCGCCAGTACGACGCCATCGCGGCGGGCCAGCACCAGGCTTCGACCCTCGACGTGCGCGTCCGTGGCATGTGCATCGATCAGACTGTTGGGGCGGGCACCGACCAGCACAACGCCGCCGAACGTGCCCGAAGGGGTATCGATCCGCCGCGCGAAATAGACGACCGTCGTGCCGGTGACCTTGTTCGCCAACGGTGCGCTGATGTGGAGATCCTTCTGGCCGGATTGGGCCGCGATGAAATAGTCGCGGTCGCTGAGGTCGATCACCGGCGTCGGCCAGGCCCTCGTGATGCTGGCGACCCGGCCGCTCGGCCCCACGATCGTGACGACATCGGCGAAGGGCAGGCGGGCGAGCCGGTTCTTCAGATAGAGGTGCGTCTCCTGGTCTCCGAAGCGGTCGAATGCGTCGTCGTCCCGGCCGAGGCGGCTCGAGACGTGCTGGACCAACTCGTCCAGAACCAGGCTGATGGCCTCGACCGAGCGACTGGTCTGGCCGGCCAGAACCGAGGCGAACTCGGCCGATTCCCGGTGCGAACGGGTCAGGGCGTCATCGTGCAACTGGCCGAGGATGGTGGTCAGCGCGGCCGCACAGATGAGGCCGATGGCCAGCATGGCCGCCAGCCACGACGCGATCCCGGCACCCCTTCGAGGGGGAACGGCGCCGCGGCCGCCGATGCGCGCCCTTAAGCGGCGGGCGATATCGTCGAAAAAGGCGATGACGGCCCATTGGCGGCAACGGTCAAACAGTAGACGCACGATATGTCACTCCACCCGCGTAGCCGCAGACGATAGCGAAACACACTGAGCGGACGATTAAGGCGCTTGGGGCGGATTGAGTCGAATGGCTTCACGAATGCGTAACGATTTCGGGGTGCCGAACGGTGCCGGTGATGCGCCCCGTCGGTGTGCCACGCCGGGTTCGCGCAAGCGGTGAACGGATACGACTCCCGGGCGTCCAGCCCCGCAAACCGGTCGTTTGCGTCACGATCCGCACCCCTTGGGCGGGAATGGGCCACATCGGGGCGAACCAGCCGCCGTGGCGCGTCGAACGCGCCGCGATCGACGGGGCTCGGCGCGCCTAGCCATCGGTACCCTTGGTCTCGGTCTCGCCGTGCCGGGCGTGGCTCTCCAGGAAGGCGATGATCGCGCCGGCCACGTCGGCCTTGGTGGCGCCCTCGATGCCTTCGAGGCCCGGCGACGAGTTGACCTCCATGACCACCGGGCCGCGGTCCGAGCGCAGCATGTCGACGCCCGCCACGTTGAGCCCCAGGATCTCCGCCGAGCGGATCGCCGTGTCGCGCTCGGCCACGCTGATGTCCACCGCCACCGCCTTGCCGCCGCGATGGAGGTTGGACCGGAAGTCGCCCGCCTTGCCGGTCCGCTGCATGGCCGCCACCACCTGCCCGCCGACCACGAACGCGCGGATGTCGCTGCCGCCCGCCTCGTGAATGAACTCCTGCACCATGATGTTGACGTTGGCGGCGCTGAACGCCTCCATGATCGACTTCGCCGAAGCCACCGTCTCGGCCAGGATCACGCCCATGCCCTGCGTGCCTTCGAGCAGCTTGATGACGACCGGCACGCCGCCGACCTCCTTCAGCACCTCCTCGGCCTTGCGCGGCCCGTGCGCGAACGCGGTGACCGGCAGGCCGATGCCTTCACGCGCCAGCAGTTGCAGCGCGCGCAGCTTGTCGCGCGAGCGGCCGATCGCGACGCTCTCGTTGAGGGGATAGACGCCCTGCATCTCGAACTGGCGCAGCACCGCCAGGCCGTAATGGGTGATCGAGGCGCCGATGCGCGGGATCACGGCGTCGTAGATGGGCAGGTCCCGGCCGCCGTAGCGCAGCTTCGGCTTCGACGACGTGATGTTCATGTGGACGTGCAGGGTGTTCACGACGTCGATGTCGTGCCCGCGCGCCTGCGCGGCCGCGACGAGGCGGCGGTGCGAGTAGAGGCCGGGGTTGCGGGCCAGCATCACCAGTCGCATCGGTTGCGCCCTTCAGTTGTCGGGTGCTGCTGTCGGTACATCACGGACGCCACCGCGCAGCGAGGTCGTCCGGTCCCATACCGGGGCTCAGTCGATCGGCGGCCGGGCGCGGGCCGACAGCGGCGCGATGCTCCCGACGAAGCCCTGCGCCGCCAGCTCGCGCGTCGCCTCGGCGATGTCCTGCGGCGCATCCAGCGATTCCGAGACCAGCACCGGCCGCCCCTCGCGCCGCGCCCGCTTCAGGAATTGCAGGCTCGCCACCACGGCCGCCCGCGGATTGGCCCGGCCGGGCTCCTCGGCGCCAAACAGCAGATCTTCCTTGGCGACCGCATCGACGGCGGTGCCGAGTGCCGGATGCATGATCAGCTCTTCGCCGTTGGCCAGCACCACCACGAAATCCGGATTGATCGCCTTGCCGCGGGTCGCCAACCGGGCGACCAGGTCGACGAGGTCCTTTTCGGCGCTCGGGCGGCCCTTCCGAGCGGCGGTATAAGCGCCGGCGTCGGCGATGTAGATCCCGTCGACGCCCGCCACCGCCAACCGGTCGACCAGCGCACTGCTGGAGCCCGACAACAGGTCCTGCCAGTCGCTCTGCCAGTAGCGCACCTGCCGGAAGCCCGGCTTGCCGGGAGCCGGGTCGCCGAGCCAGCCGGCGCCGCGACCCGAGAAGCCGGACGGCAGCCACTCGAGCAGCCCGAGGTCGGCCGTCGCGATGCGGATGCGGGCCAACAGAACACGATCGCTGCCGTCGGCGCGCCGCTGCAGCGCTTCGATGGCCTGCGCCGAAAGCCCGGTGCGGCGGACCAGCGTCGCCACGTCGATGGCGAGCAGATCGGCCGCCAGAGCGCCCGGCGTGTCGTCGGTTGGGCTCCAGCTCCGAACGCCGGCCAGAGGGTTCTTGGCGATGGCGCCGGTGACGATGCCGGCGGCCGGACCTTCGCCGTCAAGGCTCGCGTGCAGCAGCCAAGCGCCGGCCGCCGTGCCGGTGACCAGCACGGCCAAGCCGACCAGAGCGCGCAACAGCAGCGAAGAGCGAAGAGACCGGCCGGTCGACGGCATGAAGCACTCGGATCTGTGGACGGGTCGGGACTGGTAGCGCAGGATCATGGCCGACGACAATGGCTGCGGCGTGACGCAAAGGCCGGAAAGTGAACGCCACGCCGGATTGCCGGCCCGCCGTGACTCGGAAGCCGCAGCCCCAGGATCAGCGCCGCGGCTCGGCGACAGGTGTCGCAACCACCCGGTGGCCGAGCACGGCCAGCGCCGCGAGCGGGATGGCGAGCCCGAGCAGTCCGACGGCCCAAGCGAGCGGCCCCAGCGCGTCGTAGGACCCCCGCCCGATCACGAAGATCGAGTTCAGCATCTTCGAGCCGACCTCGCCGGTGACCAGCGCCAGGTTCATCAGTGAGGCCATCAGCGCGAACCAGGTGGCCCGGTGCCCGGCCGGGGCATTGCGGGCGATCAGCGTCAGCATCGGGATCATGCTGAGCTGCACCAGCGGCGAGGCGGCGGCCGCGTCGAACAGCGCGATCTCGTGGGCGCCGAGGCCGAACCGCTCGGTCCAGCCGTGCAATCCGTAGATCAGCGCCATATTGGGCAGCCACAGCAGCGAACCCACGATGGTGATCCAGAACAGCACCTGGGTGACCGGTCGGCGCGTCACCGCGTCGGAGAACAGCCACGCCGCGGCGAGACCGATCACCGCGCCGGTCTGCTGCAGAACGCCGAAAAACGCCTCGTCGAAGCCGAGGCGGTCCATCATGAACCAGCGGTAGCCCTCGCCGATCGACGGCGTGGCCCGAAATGCGAAGATGACCGCGGCCGCTGCAAACAGGCTGCGCTGGACCGCGGCCGGCACTTCGCTCGTCACGCGCCGCAGCATGGTCACGATCACCGCCAGCGAGACGACGAGCACGATTTCCTGCGCGAAGGGAATCCCGGTGAACGCCAGCGAGGTGACCACCCCGCCGAACGCCAGACCGCCGCCGAGGATGCGCCAGTCGATCGCCCGCCGCTCGGTCGTCTCGAGCCGCACCAGCACCGCGCCGGCGACCGACAGCACCGGCACCGCGAGCCCGATCAGGAACACGGTGTCGTAGGGCAGCCATTTGGCGAGCAGACCCGCCAGCCCCGCCGTCGCGAAGATGCCGAAATAAAGCGCGAGGCGGCCCAGCACCTGCACCATGCCGAGGTCGCGGTCGATATCGGCCTGCGGGCGGGGCGAGCCGTCCGGCGCCGTGCGCTGCACCACCTCGGTGCTCATGGCATCGGCGACGACGTCTTGGATCACCACCCCGGTGACGCTCAGCAGCGAGGCGAGCACCAGCATGGCGTCGGGCGACAGGCCACCGACCCATTTGCCGCTGGTGGCGGCCAGCAGCAGCAGGCTGGTGGCGACCAGTCCAGCGCCGAGAAAAACGTAAGAGCGGCGCTGCGAGCCGAACAGCGGCACGGTGTCGACGAGTTCGCCGAACACCATCTTGACCGACCAAGGCAGCGTCAGCCAGACGTTGAGAGCGGCGAGGTCGACCGGCGACAGGCTCAGTTCCTTGCGCACCCAGAAGCTCTGCGCGATCGCGGTCAGCCCGAGCGCCCCGTAGGCGAAATAGATCATCAGCAACGGCAGATAGGCGATCCGGAACGCGCGGATGGGCGCCAGCAGCGCCCGCTCGAGGGTCGCCCGCCACGTCGCTGCATCGCTGCCGGTCGCCGCACTGGCTGTCATGGGGTCCGCCGTCTGCACTCGAAGCCGAGGATGCGATGCTACAGCAGCGGGCGGGTTTTCTCGACGAGGGAAAGGGTGGCGCCGAAATCGGTCTTGCCGGAGCCCAGCACCGGGATCGCCTCGACCACCAGCAGCGCGCGCGGGATCCACAACTCCGGGAACCCGGCGGATTGCGCCGCCTGCACGAGGGTTCCCTTGTCGGCGTCCGGCTTTTCGGTGACCAGCACGAGTTGCTCGCCCTTGCGCGGGTCGGGGATGTTGACGATGACGTGATTGTGCTCGGGCCACAGCCCGGTAATCATCGTCTCGACGGCCGCCAGCGAGATCATCTCGCCGCCGATCTTGGCGAACCGCTTGGCCCGGCCCTTGATGGAAAGAAAGCCCGCGTCGTCGAGCGTGACGATGTCGCCGGTGTCGTGCCAGCCGTCCTTGGTCGGCACCAGCACGCCGGGCGCGGCGTGCAGAAGATACCCCTCCATCACGTTCGGCCCGCGCACGAACAGCCGCCCGCCCTCGGCGATGCCGGGCACCGGCTCGAGCCGCGCCTCGATGCCGGGCAGCAGCCGTCCGACCGTGCCCGGTGTATTGGACTCCGGCAGGTTGAACGAGATCACCGGCGCGCATTCGGTGACGCCGTAGCCCTCGAGCAGCACGGTTCCGAACTTGGCCCACATCTGCCGGGTCTGCTCTTTGAGCCGTTCGGCGCCGGCGACGACGAAGCGGACACTGTTCAGGTCGTCGCGTTCGGCCGCCCGCGCATAGCCGCCGAGGAAAGTATCGGTCGACAGCACGATGGTCGACCGGGTGGCGCCGATCAGCGCCGGCACCTGCTTGTAGTGCAGCGGGCTTGGATACAGCACGGCCTTCATGCCGTTCAGCAGCGGCGTCAGCATGCCGGCCGAAAGGCCGAACGAATGGAACAGCGGCAACGGGTTGAAGAAGATGTCGTCCTTGGTCAGCATGGTCTGGGCGAACACGTCGACCTGCACCGCATTGGCGACCAGATTGCGGTTCGACAGCACCACGCCCTTGGGCTGGCCTTCGGTGCCGGACGTGAACAGGATGACGGCGGGTGCGGCGGCCGGCAGAGCATGGCGGCGATGAACCAGCCGCGCCGCGAGGCTCGACAGTACGCCGGCCACCTTGTCGAGCGGCCCGATCGATTTGCGCACGTCCTCGAGATAGACGATCGACACCTTCGCGCCGTCGGCGGTGGTCGTCTCGGCCATCTGCGCCACCGCATCATCGAGTTTGGCGGCCTCGATGAAGCGCCGCGAGGTCAGCACCGTGCGCACCTGGGCCGTCTCGAGGGCCGAGCGCAGATTGCGCGGCCCAGCCGTGAAATTCAGCATCGCCGCGACCCGGCCGTAGGCGTTGAGCGCGAACAGCGTCAACACCACGCCGGCGGTGTTCGGCAGCAGGATGCCGACCGCTTCGCCGCGCCGGGTGGACGCCAGCAGCTTGCGGCCGAGCACCAGCGCGCCGAGGATGATCTGCCCATAGCTCAGGGGCTTGCGGTCGGCGTCCTCGAGGATCGGCCGCCGCCGCCCGTAGGTGCGGGCGGCATCGAGAAGGGCCGCGAACAGGGTTTTGTCGGCATCGGCCGGATTGAACGAACGCGACATTGCAAACCGAGCCTCCGGGGCCTGGTCGCCCCACACGACGCGCCGAATGGATCCACAGCCGCAGATCCGATAATGACTCCAGGCAGATAATCGGTGACGCGCGCTCTGGCAAGCGATTGAGACCGCCGACCGCGTGGTGATTGTCCGACTCCCACCTCCGGGCCGCCGATTGCGGACGGTGTCGGAACAACGCGTGATCGGGCGCACACGCCGGACACGCCGGCCGTCACCGATCGATCGACCTGCAACGCGACGCGCGTGTCAGCCGCCGACCATGACGGCAACCGTGCGGGGAGCGCCCGATGTGGCGCCGTCGGCGTCGGTCAGAACCACGTCGAAGGAGGCACGCCGGTTCGCCGAGCCGTCGTGGACGAAGGCGACCCGGCCCCCTTCCAGATCACGCTGCGAGAAGGAGTTGGACGGTACGGCCGCCCCGCCGAGCGTGATGTAGCCGTTGGTCACGCCGACCACGGAGTAGACCAGCGCGTCGGCGCTGCCGTCTGCGTCGAAGCCGTTGAGATCGTCGGTGGTGATCAAAACCGAACGGCCCTGGGCCACCTCGACGGTCAGGTCGCCGAATATCTCGGGCGGAACGTTACGCACCTCGGCGCTCAACAGCCCGCCCGGTTCGACCGACAGGCGGCCGTACTGGACGTTGCCGATCACCGAGCCGTTGGCCGCGATGTGCATGAGGTTCTTGATGGCGATGCGCCCTTCGAGTTGGCCGCGGACATCGGCATCGAGCACCTTGGCGACGCCATTGAAGCGTCCGCCCGGATGCACGATCACCGTCTCGGACGACAGTTCCCCCTCGACCAGCCCGAAGATCTCGATCACCCGGCAGTTCCGAATCTGACCCTTGATGACCGTGTCCTCGCGGACCACGATGGTTCTGTTGCCTGCCGACACGAGATCCTCCCACGCACACCAACGAACGCCGACGGCCGACCGTAGCCCGGCCGCTCGTGGCCGGGACATGACTTGCATGCCACCGATCGCATCAGACTGTTAGAGGCCCATGATGAAATTGCGGCGACAGCGTTAGCGCACCGCCGCCGCACCCTGGCCCATTGCCGAACGCCGCGATCGTCACGAGCGGGCTTCGTGACGATCGCGGGGGCGGGTGGCTTTACCCGCCCCGGCCGCGTCAATCGAGCAGACCGGCCACTTTCGGTAGCCAGAGCACGATCTCGGGGAACGCGATGCACAGCAGCAGACCGATGACCTGCAGGGCGACGAACGGATACATGCCCTTGTAGATGTCGGACATCGAGATATCTCGAGGGACCGTGCCCTTCATATAGAAGAGTGTGGCCCCGAATGGTGGCGTCATGAATGATGTCTGAAGGTTGACCGCCACCAGCGTGCCGAACCACGGCATCAGGTAAGACTTGTCGCCGAGATGATCCGAAAAGTCGAATTTGAGCAGGATCGGCCCGAACACCGGCAGCACGATCAGGCAGATCTCGATCCACTCGAACGGGAAGCCGAGCAGGAAGATCAGCACCATCAGGAAGGCCAGCATCTCCCACTTGGTGTCGACCCCGAGCGACTTGAGCGTCGAGAGCATCAGGTCGTCGCCACCCAGCGCCCGGAACACATACGAGAAGCAGGTCGCGCCGAGGAAGATGAGAAAGACCATGGCATTGGCGCGGCACGCCGAGCGGACCGAATCGTTGACCATCTTGAGATTGAAGCGGCCGTTCACCGCGGCGATCAGGAACGAGCCGAGCACACCGACGCCCGCGCTTTCCGTGGCGGTGGCCCAGCCGGCAAAGATCGAGCCGAGCACGACGACCATCAGGGCGGTCATCGGGAACCAGCCCTTGAGCATGATCATCCAGAACTCGCCGGGCGTCTTCAATTCGGCGCTCACATCGACGCGGGGCGCCTTGTGTGGACTCCGGATCGCAACGAAGAAGATGTAGCAGAGGTAGAGACCCGAGAGCAGGAAGCCCGGCATCGTCGCGGCGGCGAACAGGGCACCGGCGGACGTATTGAGCATCTCGGCCATCACCACCAGCATGATCGCCGGCGGAATGAGAATGCCGAGGGTGCCGGCCGACGCGATCGTCCCGACGGCAAGCTGCTTGTCATAGCCCGCGTTCATCATCTGCGGCAGCGCGATCAGCGAAAGCAGCACGACGGCCGCGCCGACCACGCCGATTGGCGCCGCGAGGATCGTGCCCATCACCATCACCGCGATGGCGAGGCCACCGGGGACGCGCTTCAGCATCAACTCGGTCGCGAGCAGCATGTCCTTCGCCGAGCCGGATCGCTCCAGGATCGCGCCCATGAAGATGAACATCGGGATCGAGACGAGAACGGGGTCGACGGCCACCCCGCCCCACATTCTGAGCAGCACGTTGGAAATGTTCTGTATCGGAAAGACGCCGAGCAGCCACCCGAGCACACCGAAGATCAGACCGGTGCCCCCCATCACGAAAGCCACGGGGTAGCCGCAGAAAATGATCGCGAACATGACGCCGAACATGATCAGCGCAAGATTGTCGATGAACCAGTCCAGCATGAGAGTTCCCCGTCAGACTTCCAATTCGGAATGGCCGATATCGAGCTTCGCGTCTTCTCCCGACATATTGCCGAAAAGAACCGCGCACAGCCGCATGAAGACGCTGATGACGCCGAGCAGGACCAGCCACAAGCCCACGTAGAAGACGCCCTTGATAATCCATCGGGCGTCGAGCCCGACGGCATTTTCCGAGCGTTCGTTCTGCAGGAAGGAACTCCAGAAGAAGTGCCAGCCGTAATAGACCAGCACGACCATGAAGGGGATGGCGAACAGGGCGCAACCCAGGAACTCGATCCAGGCTTTTGTCCGGAAGCCGAGCGTCTCCGTATAGGAGTCGACCCTGGGATGAGCATTGATGGTGTAGTTATAGCCCATCCACATGGAGAAGACGGCCGCGTGCAAGTGCCACTCGAGTTCCTGGAACTTCGTCAGCGGTATCGGTAAGCCGAATTTTCGTCCGATGATGTCCGTGCAAGTCACGCACATCAGCACAATCAGCAGCCAGCCCGACGCGAACGCGAGCACCTCGAGAAACTTCTTGATTCCATCGGATAGACTGATGAGCGCTTTCATCGGCGACGTCTCTCTTGCAGCAGAATATACAAAAAGGCGGCGGCCAGCTCAGATGGCGCTGCCGCCGTCCTCATCGCGTCGGGTGTCGGGCTCATAGAGTAAGGGGACGGCGAAGGCCGTCCCCTTGGCAGACTACTGCAGATAGCCGAGGCTCCGCCAGAGCTTGTAGTCCGCGCGGAACTTCGAATAGCTGTCCCAGGCCTTGGCGAATTCCGGGCTATTCTCGGTCTGTTCCTTGGCGACTTCGTTCCAGGTCTTCTCGAGAGCGCTCAGGATCTCCTTCGACCAAGTGTGGACGGTCACGCCCTTGCCCTGGATCTCCCGGATGGCGGCGGACTGCTTGGCCTCACCTTCGGCAAGCTGCCACATCATCTGCGCTTCGCAGGCGGTCTGGATCTGGATCTTCTGGGTGTCGGAGAACTCGGCCCACTTCGCCTTGGAGAAGTAGAGCACGTTGAAGGTCGACATCTGGTGCCAGCCCGGGAAGTAGTAGTGCTTGGCGACCTGATGGAAGCCGAGCGTCAGGTCCATCGCCGGCATCGAGAACTCGGTGGCGTCGATGGTGCCGAGCTGCAGCGCCTGGAAGATTTCACCCGCTTGCAGCAACTGGGTCGCGACGCCCAGCTTCTGCATGACGTTGGCGCCGAGACCGAAGAAGCGCATCTTCAGGCCCTTGAGATCGTCCAACGACTTGATTTCTTTCCGGAACCAGCCCGACGCTTCCGGCGCAATGATGCCGCAGAGAACCGGCTCGATGTTGAACTTGGCGTGCAGTTCTTTGAACAGCTTCTCGCCGCCACCGAACTTCATCCACGCTAGGTATTCGCCGGCCTCGGGCCCGAACGGAACGCTGGCGAACATCGCGAAGGCGATGTCCTTGCCGGTGAAGAACCCGGTGACGGTCCAGGCCGCATCGAGAGAGCCGCTGGAAACCGCGTCGAAGTACTGACCGGCCGGTACGAGAGCGCCCGGCTCGAAGAAGCGGATGTCGACCGAACCGCCAGAGACCCCCTTGATGAGGTCGACGGTACGCTGCTGCGCTGGGCCGAGAATGGCGGTCGTCGAGGGGAATGCGCCGCCCATCTGGACGCGCACCTTCTTGTCTTGAGCGAATACCGGTGACGAAAGAGCGACAAGAGCCGCCGCACCGGCGGCGAGCCAGGGTTTCAAGGCCATCGAACGTCCTCCCAGGGGCGCGCTACGGGTGCGCGCCATTTCCACAATCGAATTTTTTTGTCGGCGTCAGAAATGATGAGGCTCGAGAACCCCTTCACCCCCCTCGTTTCAGACAAATTGACGCTGGCATGCGGACGAGGCTTTGTCAAACCGCGGACGCTGCCATGCCGAATAACATGGCGGGCGTCTTACGGGCGCAACATTTGGCGCAGGATCCGGCGTTCGCTGGCGTTTTGTTCGACCCGCGCGCGGTGCGCCGCTTCGGCCTTCCGGGTGCCCTCGGCGCTGCGGTCCGTGACGTAGAAATTGCCCAGCACCAGGACGTCCATGTTCGTGCGCAGGTAGCACGAGATCGCGTCCTCGGGACTGGCGACCACCGGCTCCTGACGGTTGAAGCTCGTGTTGAGGAGCACGGGCACGCCGGTCACCTCGGCAAAGGCGCTGATGAGCGCGTGGAACCGCGGATTGGCGCTCTTGTCGATGGTCTGGATGCGGCCCGTGCCGTCGACATGCACCGCCGCGGGAATGACCGGCACCATCTCGGGACGCACCCGCGGCGCCATCGTCATGAACGGATCGGGCTGCTCGATCTCGAAGAACTCATGCGCCCGTTCCGCGAGCACGGCCGGGGCGAACGGACGGAACGCCTCGCGCTGCTTGATGCGGGCGTTCAGGATATCCTTGATTTGCAGATCGCGCGGATCGGACAGGATCGACCGGTTGCCGAGCGCACGCGGCCCCATCTCGAACCGGTCCTGGAACCAGCCGACCACCCGTTTGGCGGCGAGGTCGCCGGCGACCCGCCGGTAAAGGTCGCCGTCGGGCATGTGCACGAACGCCAGACCGGCCGCCTGCAAGGCGGCCGTGATCTCCGCGTCCGTGTAGCTCGTGCCGTAGAAGGCGTGGCGCATTTCCATGTGCCGGGGCTTCCCCAGCGTCTGGTGCCAGTGGAACAGCGCGCTGCCGAGCGGCGCCCCGGTGTCGGACGCGCACGGCGGCACCCAAACCCGCTCGAACGCCGTGTCGCGCAGGATCCGGGCATTGGCCACGCAATTCAGCGCCACGCCGCCGCTGATGCAGAGGTTGCGCGACGGGGTCACCGCTTCCATCGAGCGCACGATGTGCAGCACGGCGTCCTCGGTCACGGCCTGAAGGGCGAAGGCGAGGTCGCGATGGCGGTCGGTCAACGGCTCGCCCGGCAACCGCGGCGGCCCGAACACTTCGAGAAAACGGCGCGTGAAGGGGCGGACGAGGCCGTGCGTATGAAAGCTCACGTAGTCGCGGTTCAAGGTGAACCGGCCGCCGTCCTGCAATACGACGATATCGCGAAAGCGGTCCCTGTACGTCGGCCCTCCGCACGCCGCGAGCGCCATGACCGTTCCTTCCTCGAACGGCTTGAAGCCGAGGTGGATCGTCATGCTGGTGTAGAGAGCCCCCAGGCTGTCGAAGAAACCGGCGCTCCACTGGCGGGTCAAGTTCGTGCCGCGGCCGATGTAAGCGCTGGTCGCGCTGGTATCGCCGTAACCATCCATCACCAGGACGGCCGCTTCGTCGAACGGCGAGACGAAAAAGATCGCGGCGTGCGCGTCGTGATGGGCGACCTCGACGATGTCGGGGAACCGGCCGGCGCCGAGCCCCCTGCGGATTCCCTGTTTCAGCCGCTGGCGCAGAAAGACGATACCGCTGTTCTGCGTGCTGTGCGCCGCCGGACGCAGCAGATTGAGGCTGGCGGGCAGTTCGGCGGTGACGATGTTTCGGAACGCCCGGCGCAACTGCCCGACGTTCCAGGGCGCCGTCACGACATCGATGTCCGCGATCTCCAACTGCGACATGCGCAGCGCCGCTGCCAGGGCCCCCGCGGGAAACAGCTGGGTGTGCTTGTCGCGATTGAAGCGCTCTTCTTCCATGATGGCAGTCGGCATGCCGTCGCGGAGGATGGCGGCGCCGGTATCATGCGTTTTCGTCACGATGCCAAGAATGTTCACGACTGTCCCCACCAGGCCCGCGCCGCGCGGACGCCATCGCCAAAGCGCTGCTATCGCCACCAAAATCAGACTTCTGCAAGCCGTATCTCCAGCCTGGCAAGCCGGACAGCCGGTGATGGTTAAGTCTGCCGGCCCTTTGGTTCGGGGTTGACTTGTGCGGTGCAACATGTCAAGAGACCCGCATCGCCCGCTTCGGGCGTTTTCCGGCGCTCCGGCCGCGTGAAGGGATTTGTCGGGCTTCAAGCCCAATCCGTCCCCCTGTTGAGCGCCCTGAAACAACTCCCACCCGACTGCCCAGGCCACGCGGGGCGTCCTAGAGACATCAACCGCGGCCTCGTCGTCCTTCCGACGGCTCGGCGGCCATGGCCGCGCGCATTTTTTGAGAAAGAACGGACCTTGACCACTTTTACTGAGCTTGGGCTCGGCGAGCCCCTGACGCGCGCCCTGACCGAAGCTGGCTACGAGACGCCGACCCCAATCCAGACCAAGGCCATCCCGGTCGTCATGACCGGCCGCGACCTGATGGCGATCGCCCAGACCGGCACCGGCAAGACGGCAGCCTTCGCGCTGCCGATTCTCGAGCGGCTGGCCGCCAACCAGAAGCCCGCTGCCCGCAAAGGCTGCCGGGTTCTGGTGCTGAGCCCGACCCGCGAACTCGCGACCCAGATCGCCGAGAGCTTCAAGACTTATGGCAAGCACATGGGCATCCGCGTCGCCGTCATCTTCGGCGGCGTCGGCCATCGTCCGCAGATCCAGGCCATGGCGCGCGGCGTCGACGTGCTCGTCGCCACGCCGGGCCGCCTGATCGACCATATGGAAGGCCGCAACGTCGTCGTCGAGACGACCGAGATCTTCGTGCTCGACGAGGCCGACCAGATGCTGGACCTCGGCTTCCACAAGCCGATCCGCACCATCGCGGCCCGCCTGCCGAGCCGGCGCCAGAGCATCTTCCTGTCCGCCACCATGCCGAACGAGATCGAGAAGCTCGCCAACGAGCTGCTGCGGGATCCGGCGAAGGTGGCTGTCGCCCCGACGGCGACCACCGTCGAGCGCGTCGCCCAGAAGGTGATCTTCGTGGAGCATGCCCGCAAGCGCGCCCTGCTCGTCGAACTGCTGTCCGACAAGGCGATGTCGCGCACCCTGGTGTTCACCCGCACCAAGCGCGGTGCCGATCGCGTCGCCGAGCATCTCGAGCGCGCCGGAATCTCGGTTGCCGCGATCCACGGCAACAAGAGTCAGCGCCAGCGCGACGAGGCCCTGGCCTCGTTCCGCGACTCGACCGTGCGCGTGCTGGTCGCCACCGACATCGCCGCCCGCGGTATCGACGTCGACCTCGTCACTCACGTCATCAACTACGAGATGCCGGACGTTCCGGAAAGCTACGTGCACCGGATCGGCCGCACCGCCCGCGCCGGCGCCGCCGGTGATGCAATCTCGCTGGTCGATGCCGAGGAACGCACGCAGCTCCGCGACATCGAGCGGGTCACGCGCATGAAGATCCCGTCCGAGGACCGCCGTAACGACACCTCGATCGCCGCCGATGCCACGGGCGCCGCCTCTGGGCCGCGCAATGCCGGTTATCGCGGCGCGCGCCCGGGTGGCAGGCAGCAGCGTGACGGCCGCCCCGCCCGTGCCGGTGACGGCCGGTCGCGTCCGGGCCAGGGTCAGGGCCATGGTCGCAGCGACGGCGGACGGGACCGCCAGCCGCGCGAGGGCCGCGCCGAGGCCGAAGGAAGCCATCGTGGCGGCCGCGCGCAAGAGCCGCGCCGTGGCACGCCGGAGCGGTCGTCCGGCAACAAGACCGGCGACATCGGTGGTGTCGCCTTTCTCAGCCGCGGGCCGAAGCCTGCCCGTCCCCAGGCCGATCGCGGCATGCGCCGCACGGCCGGCGGCGGCCGGGGTGGCCGGGGCTGACATCGTCCGACGTCGTGGAGTTGACCGGCGGCCGCCCCTTGGGCGGCCGCAAGTTCGAGAGAGGAGTTGAGTAATGGCCCGCAAGAAACCGACGGCACGCGCCGAATTCGTCCTGTTCAACGTCACGTACGAAGACGGTTCGATGACGTCGAACCGCAAGGTGCCGGCCGAGATGGTCGGCGGCTACCAGGGCGACGAGCCGGCCCGCGAAGTGATCGAGGCTCAGGATCGCGAGATCGCCGAGCGCTCCGGTCGTCCGCGTGCCGCCATCAAGTCGATGGCCCGCGTCTCGACGCGGTAACCGTCAGGTACCCTTCGCCGGCTCGAGCAGGGCCGTGCGCGCATCCTGCAGGCCGAGGGGGCGGATGATCGCCTCGGCCCGGCTCGACGAGAACGGGCCCGTCTTCAACCCGGCCAGCGTCCTGACCATTTCGCGCCTCAGATAGCCGCTGGCCCGCAGGCGCGGAAACACCAGATCCCGCAGCACCGCCAGGACCGCCGAATCCGACTGGAAAAGCGGCGTCATCACCATGCTCGCCCGCTGATAGAAACGGACATGTCCGCGCCGGTGTGCGGCGTAGCCGGCCAGAGCGTCGTCCAGACTTTTCGCGTGGTCGAGCAGGTCGGCCAGCACGATGGCATCGATCAGGCCGTTGTTGGCCCCCTGTCCGAGCTGCGGTGACGTCGCGTGGGCGGAATCGCCGATCAGCACGAGATTGCGCCGCCAGGGCCGTGGTGCGGTGAAGTGCACGTAACTTGCCAATGTGAAGTCGTCCGGCCCCGCGAGGCCCGCGACGACCGGCTCCAGCGCCGGCCAGATCCGCACGACCTCGGCGCGCCACGCCTCGAAGTGCGCGGACCACCGCGCGTGCTCGGCCACCGGCAGGCTCCAGAACAGGGCGGCCATCGGTGTGGCGCCGCCGGGCAGTCGGCCGACCGGCAGGTAGCCGACCATGACGCGGGCCCCGACGTAGCGCTGGGCCAGTGCGCCGGGGGCGAGGCCGACATCCGGCACGTTCGCCCACACCGCGCCGTAGCGGTAGGGCCGCGGACGCACGTCGGTGACCCCGGCGCGCAGCACCGAGCGGGCCCCCGACGCGTCGATGACCAGATCGGCGGCCGGCCACACCTTGCCCTTGGCATCGGCGGGCGCCAGCCGGCCGTCCGCGCCGGGCTCCAGCCGCTGGATCTCGGCGGCGGTCTCGAGCCGCGCCCCGGAAATTGCGAACCCGTCCGCGAGGGTGCGATGCAGCGCGGCCCGATGCACGGCGAGGGCATGCAATCCCGGATCGAGATCGGCAAAGGCGACCGAGAGAATCGGGTGACCGCCGGAAGTCTGCCCTTCCAGTCGCTCGATGCGATGGCCCAGTGCCATGATGGCCGGCAGCAGCCCCAAGCGGTCCAGTGCCGCGAGACCCGTCGGCTGCAGCAGCAACCCGGAGCCCACCGGCCGAACGTCACCGACGCGCTCGTAGACCGTGACCTGGTGGCCGGAACGGGCCAGCGCCGTGGCGACCGCGAGACCCGCGACACCGGCGCCGACGATTGCGATGTTCAGCCGCTGCAACATGGCGCCTTCGGTATCGACCGCCGATGCGGCGATTGTGGCGACGTTTAAGACGATTCTGCGGGGGCCGTCCCGTGCCGGCGGGTGACAGCTCGTCGCCGGCACGGGTTGCAGCCCGCCCCGAAACATTCTTTACGTGGCCATCGAACCCGACGCCGTCGACGCCGGCAGCCCCGCTGTCCGCGATCAGGAGATGCCGCCTTGGCTATGGCCCCGCCCGATCCGCGCCGCGCCATCGTCCTCAAGTTGACCTCGGTGCTGGCCTTCACGGTCATGGGCGCCATGATCAAATACGCAACCGCCTTCGTGCCGGCCGGTGAGGCCGTATTCTTTCGTTCGTTCTTCGCGTTCATCCCGATCGCGGTTCTCCTCTGGCACCGCCGCCAGTTGCTGACCGCCCTCGCGACCGACAATCTGATGGGGCACCTCGGGCGCGGCATCACCGGCGCGCTCGGCATGGCCTGCGGCTTCGCCGCGCTCGCGCTGCTGCCGCTGCCGGAGGCGATCGCGCTGGGCTATGCGATGCCGATCCTGGCCACCGCCCTCGCTGCGATCGTGCTCGGCGAGGTCGTTCGCCTGTTCCGCTGGAGCGCCATCGTCGTCGGCCTGATCGGCGTTCTGGTGATCCTGTGGCCGCGCCTCACCGTCTTGAAGGACGGCTTGCAGACCCCGGCGGAAACCTTCGGCGCGTTGATGTCGCTCGCCGCGTCGAGCTTCGGCGCGGCCTCCATCATCCAGACGCGCCGCCTCGTCGAGACCGAGCCGACCGCCACCATCGTCGTCTACTTCTCTTTGGTCTGCACGGTGTGTGGCTTGTTGACCGTGCCGTTCGGCTGGACCCTGCCGGAACCGCGGCTGGCGGCACTGTTGATCACCGCTGGGATCGCCGGAGGCATCGGCCAGTTGCTGCTCACCGAGAGTTATCGCTTCGCCGACACCTCGACCATCGCGCCATTCGAATACACGTCCATGCTATTCGGCCTCGCCATCGGCTATCTCGTGTTCGGCGAAACGCCGACCGTGACCATGCTGACCGGCGCCACCATCGTGATCGGCGCCGGCCTGTTCATCATCTACCGCGAACACCAACTCGGCATCGAGCGGGCGCGGGCGCGCAAGGCCTCGACCCCGCAGGGCTGAAGGCCTGCCCAGCGCGGAACGGCGTGGCGGCCGGCCGTCTGTTGTCTTAACGTCTTGCCGAACGACAAGCCGGATCTCGGCGACACGGGGAGGAAGCGACCATGGCGATCATCGCGGCCGTCGAGGCCGGGCACTACCGGATTCCGCTCGAGACACCGCTCTCGGACTCGACCCACGGCGTGATGACGGCGTTCGAGATCATCACCGTCCGTGTGCGCGACCGCGACGGCGCCGAGGGCGTCGGCTACACCTACACCTGCGGGCGCAACGGCGGCGCCATCGCGTCCATTCTCGGGCGCGAGATTCCCGAAATCGTCGCCGGCCATGACGCCGACCGCATCGAGCATCTGTGGCAGCACGTCTGGTGGGCCCTTCACTACGGCGGCCGCGGCGGGCCGACCGTCCTGGCGCTGTCGGCCTTCGACATGGCGCTGTGGGACCTCAAGGCGCGGCGGGCGACGCTGCCGCTGTGGAGCCTGCTCGGGGGTCATGACCCGAAGGTGCCCTGCTACGCGGGCGGCATCGATCTCGAGTTGTCCATCGAGGATCTGCTGCGCCAGACCGAAGGCAACCTCGCCAAGGGTTTCCGCGCCATCAAGATGAAGGTCGGCCGCCCGCGGGTCGCCGAGGACGTCGCCCGCATCAAGGCGATGCGCGAATTCCTCGGCGACGGCTTCCCGCTGATGGTCGACGCCAACATGAAATGGTCGGTCGACGAATCGATCCGCCGCGCCCGCGCCTTCCAGCCGTTCGAGCTGGTCTGGCTGGAGGAGCCGATCATTCCCGACGACATCGGCGGCCACGTCCGCATCGTCCGCGATGGCGGCGTGCCGATCGCAACCGGCGAGAACATGCGGACGCTGTGGGAATTCCAGCAGCTGATCTCAAGCGGTGGCGTCACCTACCCCGAGCCGGACGTGACGAACTGCGGCGGCATCACCGTGTTCATGAAGATCGCGCATCTGGCCGAGGCCTTCAATCTTCCGGTCACGTCGCACGGTGCTCACGACGTCACCGTTCATCTGTTGGCCGCCTGCCCCAACCGCAGCTATCTGGAGGCCCATGGTTTCGGGCTCGACCGCTTCGTCTCCGAGCCGCTGAAGATCGTCGACGGCAACGCCACCGCGCCGTCGCGGTCGGGCCATGGCATCACCTTCGACTGGAAGGGCCTTGCCAAGCACGCCGCCTGACTGCGAGCGGGAGTGTCCCGAGGGAACTTTGAGGGCTGCATGATCGTCGAGACTCAACGCACGCACGACCCGACCGACGGCCGCGAGGCGTGGGCGCGGCTCGCCGTCGCGCTCACCGTGAGCACCATCGGCGGTATCGGCCTGTGGTCGGTCGTCGTCGCACTGCCGACGATCCAGCGCGAGTTCGGCATCGATCGCGCCGACGCCTCGCTGCCGTATACGGCAACCATGATCGGGTTCGCCGCGGGCGGCATCCTGATGGGACGTCTCACCGACCGTTTCGGCGTCGTCGTGCCCTTGCTGATCGGCGCCGTCACGCTGTGTCTGGGTTATGTGCTGGCTGCCCAGGCGACGGAGTTCTGGCATTTCGTCGCCGCCCAGGCGCTGCTGATCGGCATGCTCGGCAGTTCGGCGAGCTTCGGGCCCCTGGTTGCCGACATCTCGCTGTGGTTCCTGCGCCGTCGCGGCATTGCCGTCGCCATCGTGGCGAGCGGCAACTACCTCTCCGGCACGATCTGGCCCCCGCTCCTGCAGCACGGGATCGAAACCGTCGGCTGGCGGACGGCCTACATGATCATCGGCGTTTGCTGCCTCGTAACCCTGCTGCCACTCGCCCTGATGCTGCGCCGCCGTGCGCCGGTCGACCATGGCAGTACGCCCGTTTCGATGCACCGTGGCGATGTCGGGAGCGGCCATTCGAAGCCGATGGTGCAGGTGCTCCTGATCGCGGCCGCGATCGGCTGCTGCGTCGCGATGAGCATGCCGCAGGTTCACATCGTCGCCTATTGCGGTGATCTCGGCTACGGCCCGGCGCGCGGAGCCGAGATGCTGTCGCTGATGCTCGGGTTCGGCATCGTCAGCCGGCTGGCATCCGGCCTCGTCGCCGATCGCATCGGTGGCCTGCCGACCCTCATCGCCGGATCGGCGCTGCAGACTTTGGCGCTGATGCTCTATCTGCCGTCTGACGGGCTGACGTCGCTCTACATCGTCTCGGCGCTGTTCGGGCTGTCGCAAGGCGGCATCGTGCCGAGTTACGCGCTGATCGTGCGTGACTTCTTCCCGGCCCGCGAGGCCGGCGGGCGCATAAGTCTGGTGCTGATGATGACCATTATCGGCATGGCACTGGGCGGCTGGATGTCCGGCGCGATCTACGATTGGACCGGCTCCTATCAGGCGGCCTTCCTCAACGGCATCGCCTGGAACCTGCTCAATCTGGTGATCGCGGTCTGGCTGTATTTCGGCCGGCCTCGACAGCTGCGACCCGCATAGCACGATGCTTCTCGGGGGGAGACGATGAACGAGGCGACGGGCAGCCCATGGGCGGAGGTGGTCGGCGTCGGGGACGTGGCGGCGTTGGAAAGCCTTGCCGAGCGCCGGCTCGCCGGCGCGCAACCGCCGCCCGATCCGCGCTTCGCGGCGCTGTGCGAAGCCTATCGGCTGCGCGGCCACCTCGCCGCCGACCTCGATCCGCTCGGACTGACACCACGGCCGGCGGTGCCCGAACTCGATCCCGGCCGCTACGGGCTCGACGCGGGCGAATCTCGTCCGCTGGTCGCCGCGCTGGAAACCGCCTACTGCGGCCCGATCGGCTGGGAGACCGGCCACATCCGTGATGCCGGCGTGCGCGCCTGGTTCGCGGCCGAGGCCGAAGCCGACGTGGCCGCGAGCGAGCGGGACGGCGCGGAGCGGGCCGCCCGGCTGCTCGCCCGCGCGCACGCCTTCGAGGAGGCGCTCTCGCGGCGCATCCCCGGTGGCAAGCTGTTCGGCATCGGTGGCGGCGAGGCCTTCATCCTGCTGCTCGAAGAGCTGATCTCGGAAAGCGTCCGCCAGGGCGCAGGCGAGGTCGTCGTCGGCGGCATGCATCGCGGTCGCTTCAACATGCTGGCCAACGTGTTCGGCAAGCCGCTCTCCGACATGGTGCCGGAAATCCTCGGCAAGCCCTCGATTCCCGATGGCATGGGGCTGTCGTCCGACGTGTCCTATCACCTCGGCTACTCCGGTGACCGCGAGTTCGCCGGCCGCACCGTGCACGTCTCGATCTCTCCGCACCCCTCCCACCTGCAACTCGTTCCGGTGATCTCGCAGGGCCGCGCCCGCGCCAAGCAGGCGGCGCTCGGCGCGGCGGGACGGCGCACCGTGCTGCCGCTGTTGCTGCACACCGACGCGAGCTTCGCCGGCCAGGGCCTCGTCGCCGAGATGCTGCAACTGTCCGGCCTACCGCCCTTCGACATCGGCGGCACCGTCCACGTCGTCATCAACAACCAGATCGGCTTCACCACGACGCCCGAGGAAGGCCGCACGGCCCATCGCCCGACCGATATCGCGCGGCTGATCGAGGCGCCGGTCCTCCACGTCAACGGCGACGACGTCGAGGCGGTCATGCGGGTGGCCCGCACCGCCGCCCGCTACCGGGCCCGCTTCGGCCGCGACGTTCTGGTCGACCTCGTCTGCTACCGCCGGCCCGGCCACAACGAGATCGACGAGCCGCGCTTCACCCAGCCGGCGCTCTACCGCGCCATCGACGCCCGCCCGCCGGTCCACGAGCAATACGCCGCGACGCTCGCCGCCCGCGGCCACGACGTGGCCGGCCTGATTACGCGCGCGGCGGCCGAGGTCGACGACGCCATGCGTTTGGCGTTCGAGGGCGCCAAGTCCTACCGCGCCAACCGGGCCGATTGGTTCGACGGCGCATGGCGTGGGTTGAGGCCCGCCACGATCGAGGAACTGCTGGCGGATGTTCCGACAGGCCTCCCTCTCGCCAAGCTGCGCGCGCTCGGCCATGCCATCACCACGCCGCCGCCGGGATTCACGCTCGACCCGAAGGTCGCCCGCTTCCTCGACGAGCGCCGTCAGTCGATCGACGCCGGCCAGGGGCTCAACTGGGCGTCTGCCGAGGCCCTGGCATTCGCGTCCCTTCTGGACGCCGGCACGCCGGTGCGCTTCGGCGGCCAGGACAGCCTGCGCGGCGCCTTCACGCAGCGCCATCTGGTGCTGCACGATCAGGCGACCGGCGCGCGCCACCTGGTGCTGGCGCCTGTCGCGCCTGATCCGACAGCGGCGGAATTCCACAACACGCCACTGATCGAGCATGCGGTGCTGTGCTTCGAGTACGGCCTCAGCCTCGCCGATCCCCGCCGCCTCGTCGTCTGGGAGGCGCAGTTCGGCGAGTTCCTCAACATCGCCCAGCCGATCTTCGATCAGGCGGTCGCCTGCGGTGAGGACCGCTGGCTGCGCGCCTCGGGCCTCGTGATCCTGTTGCCGCATGGTCTCGACGGTGGCGGCCCCGATCATTCGACGGGCCGGCCGGAGCGGCTGCTGGCGGCGTGCGCAGGCACCAACCTGCAGATCGTCGATGCGTCGACGCCGGCCAACTATTTCCACGTCCTGCGCCGGCAGATGGCGCGGCCGTCCCGCACGCCGCTGGTGGTGCTGACTCCGAAGGCCCTGCTGCGGCACAAGGCGTGCATATCCGCGCTCGAGGACATGGGCCCCGGCACCGCCTTCCGCTGCTGCCTGCCCGACCCGGCCACGCCGGAGGCGCGCCGCATCATCGTCTGCACCGGGAAGATCTACTACGAGCTGGCCGCCGCCCGCCGCGCGCAGGGCCTGGACGCCGCCGTGGCGCTGGTCCGTATCGAGCAAATCCATCCGTTCCCGCATGAGGAGCTGGCGGCCGCGCTGGAACGCCGGCGGCCCGACGCCGACCTCGTGTGGTGCGAGGAGGAGCCGGAGAACATGGGCTGGTTCACCCACCTCGACCGCAAGCTCGAGCGGGTCGCCGGGCGGCCGTTCCGCCGCGTCGGCCGGCCGGCCGCCGCCACGCCGGCCACCGGCCTCAAGTACGGTCATGAGGCCGAGGTGCGCCGCTTGGCGGAGGACGCCTTCGCGGGGCTATGAGCGTCAGGCCGGAATGAACTTGAAGCCGTCGCCCGATCGTCCGACCCGCCCGACAGAGGGTGACGGGAAATGGCCGGTGCACAGCAGCGTCGAGGTCTCGCAGTAGCAGCCGAAGATCTTGCGCCGGGTCTCTCCCGCCTGCGCCGAGCTGTAGTCCGACATCATCCCCATCTCGGGATACTTCATCTGCAGCGGCGAATGCACCATGTCGCCGGTGATCAGCGCGTCCGCGCCGGGCTTGCCGACGACGACCGAGAAATGGTCGATGGTGTGGCCGGGGGTCGGGACGAGCCGCACGGTGTCGTTCAGCATGTGGTCGCTGGCCACCTCCTCGGCGCGGCCCGCCGCCACGATCGGCAGCACCGAATCCGCGATCCACGGGCAAGTCTCCGGCTTGGTCCGGCTCCGCTCGGTCCAGAACGCCAGCTCCTTGGCCGAGAACAGGTAACGCGCGTTCGGGAACGTCGGCACCCAGCGGCCGTTGTCCAGCCGCGTGTTCCACCCCGTGTGGTCGACGTGGAGGTGCGTGCACATGACGAAGTCGATGTCGGCATAGCCGAGCCCCACAGCCTTCAGCGCACTCTCGTAGCGGTCGTCCTCCTTCATGTGCCAGAACGGCCGTGACGGCCGCGGCTTGTGATTGCCGACGCAGGTGTCGATCAGGATGTTGTGGTGGGGCGTCTGGACGACGTAGCTCTGGATACACAGCATCAGCATGTCGTCGGCGTTCACGAACTGCGGCTGCAGCCAGGACCGGTTCTCGTCGAGCACCTCGGCGGTCAGCGTCGGAAAGAACTCGCGGACCTTGAAGAACGGCCCGTCCTGTTCGACCACGCGGTGGATGCTGATGTCGCCCAGTTGAATCCCTGCCGCCATGTCCGTTCGCCTCCACTGCTGTTTTGCAGGGAGGCTAGCGCGG